>NZ_JAFFQD010000041.1 GCF_016918565.1 Desulfogranum marinum | reverse complement strand
GCCTTGGGGTGGTCAGGGGCAGCCTCTGCTAAAGGTAGCTGTTGATTGTGAGTTTTTCGCATCTTTTTCGATTTCCGGAAATAGTTAATCAAGTAATTTTAGCGACTTACTAAAAAAACTTTACCAGGAATCGTAAAAAGAGCACCCCTTAAAAGGCGATTTTCTCTTACTAAATCAAATAAATAGCTTCTCGCGGACAGACACTAGCTTGGTTAAGCTATAGTGAAGCAAGTTGTATCTTTGTTTTGTCTATCCTCCTGTTCGTTGACTTTCACTTGTCCCTCTACTGTTGCACCAGACAGAACTCTACATCATCCGACCTTCTTGATCCCCTGTAGAACTAATCAACTGACTCCAGAGTCAACATGGGCCAGGTATTGAGTATCACTCTGTAGTATCGATTCTGTAGATACTGGGTGGCCCTTTCTGTATACCCTGGGGTACGGAAGCTAAACCTTCAAGATACCCCCGTATACATGGGTATTGACCTCTGCTTACCTAGCTGAATATAAAGTGTTCAAGGTTATACAGGCTGAGCATGATTAGGTCAGAAGGTATTTCCTGACCTGCAATTAAGGACATTTTCCCGTGCAACTAAAGAGGTGGTGAGGTCTTTAGTCATTATTATCCACCTCTACCAAAAGTGCTGGTACAAGGAATAAGACTACTAAAAATGATGGTATTGTTTCGTTCATCGCATTTCAATCCCAGCGTCCTGAACGCTTTTTTTTCATCCCAACTTGCCATCATACATTGAACCTCCAAAGCTGCAAATACCTTCCATGTTGCCGGTATTTGCTTCATGGCACCATTGATAGTATTGAAGTACATCATCTGGGGACAGCCCACGGCTTAATTCTCTGTTGATGCATGGGGGAACGATTTCCTCCGAAAGTTCCCGTTATATCAAGACTTCTAGTGTCTTTTTGAACTGAGTGTTTTTTGTTGGGAGTCTGTGCTGACCAACCCCTGTGCCACTGACCTGCACACCAAAATCTTTACCCATGGCCCCTTTTAAAAGGGAAGTCGTTGAGATGATGGTTTCATTCCTCATCGATCCTATATTGTTGCAATTGCTCGTACACTTGTATCTTGGTCAAGTGAACTTGTTCCATTTTTTCAGAGAGTTTCGTTAAGTTGAAAATATCATCTCCACCCTTTTGTAAGTATTCATTCATATTTTTTGTTGCTGCAGCTTCTTGTTCCTCAAGTAATTTATATTCAGCAAGAAGGTCGTGTGCAGCATCACTGTATGGCATAAGGTTACCTCTTATTAATGATTCAAATGAAAGTGTTCATGTCGGGAACCACAATAATTAACATATTTGAAGATTTCAATGTGGTCGTCAGTGTTCTCCCATGTACTGGTTCAGCGTGAACCTTGTTTTATGAAGTCTAAGGGGGCAGATCTTTGCTTGGCTCATCTCGTTTATATAATCTCCCCCGGAAGTCGATTTTTCTAAAGGCGAGATTTTTCCACTAAGTGTTGACTCTTTTTGTTTTTCCCAGCAAGTTGGACCAAAAATGTCTTTTATCTGGTCTGGTTTTTCAGTCGGAAAATCATAGCAGCAGTAACAAATAAGATTAAATCGTTCATCATTCGCGTTGGCAAGAAACTTTTTTCGTAGTTTTGTAGGATCGATAGAATCTATGTGAAACGAGCCCGCATCGGCCATGAAGCTCCAAAATGGATTTGGCTTATCGAGTGAGGATGTGGATTGGAGAATAGGAGGAGAACTGTGGTTCTGCTTGGGTCGATTTTGGGTACAAGTCGTTTGCTGAAAAACGAAACCTATTTTTCTTGGTCATGGAAATTAATAGGTTTATCCTCTCCTATGTACCGAGGAAGGATGCAATGGGCATTCCTATGAACCTTGTTGTAGTCATCGCCCAAGTGATATGTATATTTTTGTCTAATACTCACTAGGTAACTCCGAAAAACTTATTTTACTTTTTAATGCCTCAATTTTTCATCTATAAAACAATAGCAAAATTTTGCTGACGCTGCTGTCATTGCCGACTATGCCATAGGTTTCTGTTTCACCTTCTTCATTAACAACAGTTTGCAAATATCTCTTTCTAGCCTGGCAACTGAGAAGTGGTCAGGGGCCTTAGACAGGATAGACAAACAGGGCGGCTAAATCTATTCTGCACAGACAAAATATGACCATATTTTTCTAAAAAATAGTGATAAACAGGAAGTGCTCCTACCCAAGAGGTATCTTTCTATATTAATAAAGTTTTTTCCCCCGCTTTCTAAAGTGGCGAAGCTATCATAGATAGCGGACCCTAAATTTTATTTACATACCTTGAATTTGAATAAAGCCTTATTTTCGGATAGAATTTTGTAGATTAAATTTTCATGGATGCTGCGGCCTGTTCTCCGGATTTCTTGCGAGTATATTTTTTTAAATTTACATCATCCTTGGATGCGTCTGGTATTTAATACTTTTTTGCTTTTTTTGCCGAGGGGTTAAGCGATGTATCATCGGTTACTAAAAATCTATATTGCAACTCATGATCCTCAACTCGAAATGATTCTTCAGGGAGTGGAACCCGAGGAAAGGTTTTCCCATCAGTTTCTTTGTTCACATAATGTCGATGAAATCGACTTTAGCGACTACTCGGTCATTATCCTGGATTTCGACACCGCTGCCCCCAAGTCCTTGGATCGTATTAAGACAATCAAGAATGACAAAGTTGCCGTGATAGGTTGTTTTACCCGCAATAGCTTTCCTGTTTTAGCAGAGCATTACCATCTGTTTGACCAAGTCTGGATCAAACCTTTTGCTGATGATAAACTCCAGTCCTCCTTTGCCGGGATCTTAAGGCGTTTTAAAGAACGGGAAGAAGTGATCCTGGGCCAAAAATATCTGGATACCCTGATAGACAGTCTGCCCGAGCTTATTTGGTACAAAGATGCCCGAGGAGCCCACCTTAAAGTCAACGATAGTTTCTGCCGCACCGTCAATAAGACCAAGGCTCAGGTAGAAGGCCGCGGGCATTACTACATTTGGGATATTGAACCAGATGAATACACCCAGGGGGAATTTATTTGCCTAGATTCTGAAGAGATTGTTCTCAATAAAAAGGAAACCTGTTTGTTTGATGAAACGGTGAAATGCGGTGATGAACTTCGTAAATTTAAAACCTATAAATCACCGATTTTTGACATCGATGGTGAGGTTATCGGCACGGTTGGATTTGCTCACGATGTAACTGACTTGCAGAACTTGCTGATCGAGCTCAATATTTTGATTGAAGGCCTGCCTTTTGCTGTCATGGTAACCGACAAAGACAGGAATATTACGAGTGTTAATCAAAAATTTATCGATATCTTTGTTCTTGATCGTACCGAGTTTATCGGTAAAAAAGTTGATTTTTTGATCGATGAATCCAAATCATATACTCGCAGTAAGAGATGGCTTATTGAGAGGGAAGCTGACGGCACGTTGCTTATTTCAAAAAATAAAGTTTTAAAAATTCATGACGAAAAACTGCTGGATGTATTTGACGTGCTGGCAGGCCATGTCTATCTTTTTATCGATGTAACTCTTGAGCATCAATACAAAAACAAGCTGCTCATCGATGCCAACACCGATCATTTAACCAAATTGAATAACCGACGCAGTCTTCAGGATTTTATGAGGAAAACCCCGTGTCAACCAGGGACGGCACTGTTGCTCGCCGATCTCGATAACTTTAAGGAAGTCAATGATCGACATGGTCACGATGAAGGAGACCGAGTGCTGATAGCCTTTTCCAACTTGCTGCTGCAGCTGTTTTCTGCTGACAATCTCTTTCGTCTTGGCGGCGATGAATTTGCCATTATGCTTACCGAAATTGATGGTGAGGACCGGCCGAAAGATTCGGCAGAGCACCTGTTGGCAGGGTTTGCAGCAAAAGTTACCCGGAAGTTTCCGCATACCAATATTTCTGTCAGTATCGGGGGTGCCATTGATGCCGGTGTTGGAGACTTCGGTGAATTGTTCAAAAAAGCAGATATGGCCCTGTATGATTCCAAAAAAGCAGGGAAAAGTGCCTACACCCTTTGGGGCAAACAGCCTGTGATTTGGAGTGGTAAGTGACCAGATTTTTTTGGATAGTTGCCTAATATAGTCTTGGTAGACTTTAAAAAAGTGAGATGGTTCAGCGCGTTATAGCCTTATTTGCATTATTCAAAGGCGATGGACGTGGCTGAACCACCATCCATCAATAACTTAAAATTTGTGTGTCTTTATGAAGAAGTTTATCTGCTACCTGAGATGGTTTTGCAACAGCCACCCCATCTATTAGGTCCGCTGTTGTTTTTTCTTTGTTCGGCAAATATGGTGGGCAAATCTCTACACTAACGCTATTTTGAAGTAGATTTTTCAGTAGCATCTGCGGGGATATGTTTTTTGGCTTTAAAAGTACCTCCGGTGAATTTTTGACAGCCAGTGAACCTGCTTCTCCACAAAGAAGGACATCCACCGTTGCTCCTTTTTTCGATGTCTGTGTGGCCAGCACCATTGACATCAACTGGGTAATTGGATCGTCTGTTGTTACGACAATAAACATATTTTTAGAGATCTCGGAACCAATTCCAATGGTCGGAATAGCGAGTAAAGCTGCAAGAAATAACATAATCATACGTCTATACATTTTTTGGCCTCATCGTTGGTGTTGAGCATTTTAAAAATGTAATTATCATCGGAAAATATCCCAAAGCCCGTCCAAAGAATGGGCTTTGGGGTAAAAACGGTATCAGATTTTTTCCGGTAATTTCCAGGCGATAAGCATAAAAACAATACCAATGGCTACGGCCAGCAAGGTGCCGGGAATCATAGGCAGCAGTGGTTCAAATTTTTCAGACCCGGTTGCAAGCATCACCTTGCCTCCTGCAATCTTGTCGAACAGCCAGGTCTCTTCGATCGTGCCGTAAACCAGAGTATATACCAGGGCGCCAACCAGTCCGCCGCCGACAAAAAAGAGGGCATCCTTCCTGCCGTCTGCAAGAGCAGTTAGACTTGTGCCGGGGCAGTAGCCCGCTATGGCAAATCCCAGCCCGAGCAGTGCACCGCCGAGAATAACGCCAAAGTAGCTGCTTTTCACTGAGAGGTGTCCGCTATCGATGATGCCGACGGCCATAAGCAGAAAAAGCAGAGTGCTGCTGATGCCAATAGCAAAAAAGATGGCTTTCATGAGATGCAGATCTTTGAGGCGCAGCATGTTGATTATATTTTGAGGGTTGTTTGCCCCCACCCGCTGCAGGGCAAAACCGAAAAAAATTCCAAGGATGATCGCTAGTAGAGTATCCATGATAAATCTCTTATTTTCTCTTGTAGATTAATATGGCTGCCGGAATGGCTGCAGCAAAAGCGCCGAGGGCAAACAGATATCCACTGAGGGATGTCTGCATCATGCCGCTCATCATATGGCCGCTGGTGCAGCCTCCGGCCAGACGGGCACCGAAAAGCACAAGAATTCCGGCAAAGAATACTATTATATAACGGGCGAAAGGGTTTTCCCCGAAGCGCTGTCGCCAGACTTGGGGGGCTTGGCGGTCTTGTGCGCTGGGGGTGGGGCCGCCCAACTTGGATGATAAGAATGCTCCTGCTATCATGGCAAGAACAAAAATAAAGCTGTAGTTAATTGGGTTCGCTATATTTTTCGCGTATTTACCGTCGCTTTTGTCCAAGTAGGCGTTTGGGCTGGAATAGCCTGTCTTCCTTTCTGGATTTTCCTGGACGATGGTATCGGAAAAAAGATTCCATATAATGCCGTCAGCTATGACAAATTGAGTGGAAACCCCGATGGGCTTCACCAATGCGACAGCGAAGAGAAAGGCCGCTCCCAGTAAAAGGCCTCCTTTAAACCAGTTTAATTGTCCGCTCATGTCAATTCCTCCTCATTTTTCGGTTTGCAGTAAATGCGGTAAAGGACTTGCAGGATATCTGCAACGGCCTCGCTGTTCAGCCGGTAATGGATGATCTGGCTTTCACGCCTCGTTTCCACAAGACCGGCATCACGTAGACTTGCCAGGTGCTGCGATAGAGCCGACTGACTTAAAGGGACAGCCTTGTTCAGTACACTCACCGGGCATTCCCCATTCATCAGATGGCAAAGCACCATCAGTCGGCTTGGGTGACTCATGCTTTTAAGCAGGCCGGCAGCCTTTTTCGCATTTTTTTGTAATTTATTAGGGTCAATCTGTTCCATAATGGCGTATAACTTAAATTAGAATATACTAAATTAGTTAATTCTAATGTGTAGGGTTGTCAAGCTTTACCATGAGTGATGCTAATCACACATGTAAGGCTGATTGAAGATATGAAAAAAAAGGCAGAGCTGATAAGCTCTGCCTTACGCCTTCCGGTTTATGGGAAAGAGTTATTTTTTCCTTTTTCTGGCAAATCAGTTCGAAGATCCTCTTTACTGAAGATTTATCATGCGGGATTCTCCAGGTGAAAGTAGTGTGCCTTGCCGTGCTTTTAAGAAAAAATATATAAAAAAATGTTGAGCATAACAAGGTAAGCGCAAAACGACAGGAGATCGAACCCGGTGGAAATCCTTCAAGATAGCATCATTGTGCTCCTCTGAACAGATGCCCGGCTGACCTTGATCGGAAACTTGTTTTTTCAAAGTACCCTTAAATCCGCTTGAAATTTTTGTGATTGTTGGCAGGTACATGTATGGTGGTGCCGCCTATATTTGCATACTGCTCTCCAGCCTGAACAGGCATGGCTATAGGTGTCTCCAGTTCCGCTAGTGTATTGAGCCACGCGGCACTGGCAATGATCAGCGAGACAAACCAGATGGAAAAGCAAAGAGCTATATATCCTCGTGTTGAACCTTTCATTTTCTTCTCCTGATTCTTGATGTTCCCGAAGTAATTCGGCGATGGAAACAAGGTAAAAGGAAAAAATGAAAGCAATATGAAGGAAAGAAGGAAAGGGTTTATGGCAACAGGCTATCAATACTTTTTCACATCTTATTTTTTGAAAGATGACTCTCGCCCGACCTCCGTTTGCTTAGATCTGTGAAATAGATTGCCATGGTCTAACTACGTCGGGTGCCTTGAATGGTTTTTACTCAACAGCCCCAGCGTGGGTGAAGCCAACGGAACCGTTATAGGTTATTTTAGCTATTCGCTGTTTGTCACTCCAGGCTTCGATGTTAATAGGGCTGGCTGTTGTAATAATAGTGCAATGTTTAAGCGCCGCCTCTGCTTTTTTCACGTTGTTGTCAGCCATGCTTGATGCATATCTCCACACCCAGCTTGCATTTTCACACACCGGCGAGCCTACAATAAGTGTTGCCGCTCCTGTTGGAAGAGGCCCTGTTGGAAGGGGGATAGCCTCATCTTTTTTGGAATTACCTAGAGAGGAAAACATTACAATAATACCGAAGACTGCGAGCAGGCCTATCACTGTAGCGATTAAGTTTGCTTGTTCTACTGTCATAATTGTCCTTTTTTGAAGGTGCTGTTAAGCGTAAAAAAGTAATATACCACTAAATCACCTTGAGCACTGCTGAACAGTGACGGATTGTAGCTATTTTCCATTCAAGGGCGCCACTGAGGTTTTTTGCCTGTATCCTTGTATAGTGGTTTGTTGTATCGATCTCTTTGTTCGCTGAAATAATGAATGGTTGCCGGAAAGTATTTTCTATGTTCCGGGAATATTTTTTCAAATGTCTGGCGGCAGGGCTTGCGAAAATCTTCATCTGTGAGTCCTGGAAATTTTTCGCGGCAGCAGGCAACGATCCGATCAAAAAAGTGGCTCCCCATGAACATATCATAGGCAATACTGAGAAATTGGCCATAATCCATCCGATTATACTGATTGAGATGGGTAGACGAAATCTGTAGGTCCTGACGGCGGCGCATATCTATGCCTACGCTTAAATCTCGATGCACTATGCGAGTGATATTTTGCTCATCATCCAGTTCCAGGAGCACATTTTGCCCATGGGGTTCCAGCATGTAGCCAAAGGTGCTGAAGCACTGCACCCAATGGTGTATGATGGGCAGCATTATCCGGCCAAGAATAAATTCCACAGGATCTGCTGCATCAATAAGGCTATAAAGAAGGGGGGCTTGTTCAGCGGTAAAAAAATCTTTGCCGTATAGTGCAAAGCCTGGAATCAATGCTCTCTTTTCCCGGCAGACGGGGAAAGGGCGCATGTCGCGTATCAGATATCCCCAGTTTTCCCCACGGGATGATGACGTATTAAGGTTAGCGTACGAGATGCCGATTACTTCCCGAAGGTAGGCAAACGTAGGGTCAAAGTTATCTATTCCGTATTCCATGTCGCGGGAGACATTGACCGCCTGTTCAATCACCTCATCGCGCATTTTTCTATTGTAGCGGGAAACGCGAAAAGGAAAGTGAAGCTTTATAGCGTGGGGGAAGGCTGACTTGACGTAGAGTGTTCTCGTAGAAGAGCTTGGAATAACTTCTATTTTCCGTCTGCTTTTACTGGTTTTTATAACAGCTTGCACGTAAGGGTCGGTGGTATATTCTTCAAGCACTTGGGGGTGAATGCAGAAGAGGGCCTTCTCCTTGCCAAGATAAGAGACGCTGAGCTCCTGGGGAGGATTGGCGGTATAAATCAGGAGGTCCTGGCGCGGTATTGCAAAAGCATTGACAATGAAATTTTTCTGCGATGCATTGGGGCGATACAGTTCCTTCGCCTCAGTGTACGCTGAATGCTTGCTATAGGTTCTGGTTCCTTCGTTACGATATCTGTCTAGGTATTGGAGAGATGGGATCATGGTAACACCTGGATAAAATAGGTTGCTGACGTTAGAATATAGGTGTTTTTTTATATATGATGGGTAAAGTTTAGCTTTATTGCCAAAAAAATGTGAGAGTAAATATGCTCTTTTCTCTGATTACCATCTTTTCCACTTCTTTTATCCTGGCCTTGTCCGGCGCTCTCATGCCTGGGCCGGTGCTTACCGTTACCGTGAGTGAAAGCACGCGCAGAGGCGTGGTGGCAGGTCCTTTGATGATCTTTGGCCACGGGTTGCTGGAGCTTACGCTGGTTGTTGCCCTGCTGGCCGGCCTTGCGCCTTTTTTTACCAGGGATGATGTCTTTGTGGTCGTCTCCCTGCTGGGTGGCATTATTTTATTGTGGATGGCCTGCTCGATGATAAAAGAGCTGCCTACTTTGCAGCTTCATGATGTCGACAACCAAGAGCAAACCAGGAGCCTTGTTCTGGCCGGTATCCTGCTCAGTCTTTCCAACCCGTATTGGTTCATCTGGTGGGCCACGATCGGCATCGGCTATATCATGTATGCCGCCAAATTTGGTTTTTTGGGGATTGGTGCCTTTTTTACAGGCCATATTTTGGCCGATCTTGCCTGGTACAGCCTTATTTCTTTCGGAGTTGCCAAAGGGAAACGATATTTTAGCGATACTTTTTATCGGAGGCTTATTTTTGTTTGCGCAGCTTTTTTAATGATTTTTTCCTGTTATTTTTTTTACAGTGGCCTTGGTAAGGGATATTTTATCCTGCAAGCACACAAAATTATATAATAAATTCAGATTTGAGGGGTAGCTATGGTAAAGACGATAGAGGTGGCAAAGCAAGGCAATATTACTGTGCTAAGCTTGAATAATGGCGTTACCAACGCAATATCCCCGCAAATGGTTAAAGAGCTTTCTGCAGCGCTGAAAACGATACAGTTTGATTCCGAAGGGCTGGTTTTATGCGGTGGTGAGAAATTTTTTTCTATCGGTCTTGACCTACCCGCTTTAATTGAATTAGACCAAGCAGCGATGGCCGTATTTTGGGAAGAGTTTAATCAGCTTATTCTCGATCTCTATATATTTCCATTGCCCGCTGTCAGTGCTGTTGCCGGTCATGCCGTGGCTGGAGGGAATATTCTGGCGCTCACCAGTGACTACCGCTTTGCAGCCAGTGAAAGTCGGAAAATCGGATTGAACGAGATTACCTTGGGCATTCCGGTTCCTTTTTTACCCGACATGCTGCTCAAACAGGTTGTGGGAGAGCGACGAGCGATCCGCATGATGTACAGTGGTGCGTTTATGTCCCTGCCTGAGGCTGAAGCAATTGGCTTGGTTGATGAATTGCATCCTGTCGAGACTCTTCAGCAAGCAGCTGTGGAAAAAGTTGCTGCCATGGCAAAATTACAACCAGCGGCATTTGCTGCCATCAAAGCCAATTATACGGAGCCTGTCAGGCAGCGCTATCTACAGGAAGCGGCAGCCCAAAATGCAGCTTTTCTTGATTGTTGGTTCAATGATCAGGTCCAGGTTGGCCTCAGGGAGGCTGCGAAAAATTTTTAAGTACTGTAGCGAGGAGTGTAACCACGTTTTGCAGGATATCTTAACCCAAGGAGGAGTGTATGGAGTGTGCAGGTAAGAAGATAGCGATTCTGGTGGAAGAACTGTTCAACGTCTATGAATTCTGGTACCCCTATTATCGTCTTTTAGAGGCAGGGGCCGAGGTCGTGGTTGTCGGTTCGGGAAGAACTGACACATATAACGGTAAGCCCGGAACCGATGTGCAGCAGGATGTCTCTGCTGATGATGTTAAGGCTGCAGATTTCGACGGTATCATCATCCCCGGTGGTTTTGCCCCGGATATGATGCGTCGTTATCCTGCCATGGTACAGCTCGTTGCCGAAGGAGTAGAGCAAGGCAAAGTGGTGGCTGCGATCTGCCATGCAGGCTGGATGCTGGCGTCAGCCAAGGTCCTCAAAGGCCGGCGGGTGACTTCTTTTTTCGCCATTAAGGATGATTTGATTCATGCCGGAGCCGACTGGGTGGATGAGGCCGTGGTTGTTGATGGAAAGATAATCACCAGTCGCACCCCTGATGATTTACCGGATTTTATGCGGGCAGTGGTGAAGGAACTGACTGCCTGAGCCACATTTTCCAGGAACAGCCCATCAACCTGAGCGGCCAGTCGCTCAGGTTGATGGAGTTTGCCACGACTCATAAATACTGTTGCCGGGTTACTTGGTCTGCTCCCCAAAGACGTGTTCCGGGTTGAGCTGATGGATGCCTTTGATATGTCTGATTGAACCGGTTATGGCCCGGATGACTATACTGTGGGTTGTGACGCCTCCAGCCCTGTCAAAATGGACGCCCTCAAGAAAAGAACCGGAAGTGATGCCGGTGGCAGCAAAGAAGGCATCGTCGGAATGGATGAGGTCGTTTAACTGGAGAACCTGGTTTGGGAGAAAAGTGCTGTCCGCAGCAAGGGCCTCTTTCTCTGCCGCAAGTTGGGGGGCAGCCATGGCCTGCATGCCGCCGCCCAGTGCTTTTACTGCAGCGGCAGATATAACCCCTTCCGGAGTGCCACCAATCCCCATGAGCACATCCACTCCTGTGCCCGGTACCGCAGCCATGAGGGCTCCCATTACATCCCCGTCAGTGTGCAGAGAAATACGAGCGCCGGTACTTCGGATCTCCTCTATGAGCTTTGTGTGGCGTGGCTTATCGAGCACAAAAACCGTAAGGTCGGTTACGTGGCGATGAAGGGCCTGCGCGATGTTATGCAGATTATCGGCAGCCGGCGCGGTGATATCTATCGCCTCTCCGGCCGCTTTTTCGACAACGATTTTATCCATATACAGAGAGGGGCCTGGATCCCACATGCTGCCTTCCGGAGAGGCAGCGATGACTGCGATCGAATTCGGCCTGCCATAGGCAAGGAGTCTGGTACCCTCAACCGGATCAACAGCAATGTCAAGACGAGGTGCGTTGCCGTTGCCAACCTTTTCTCCATTAAACAGCATCGGCGCTTCGTCTTTCTCACCTTCACCGATGATGACCACGCCGTGCATATCCACACTTTTCAGGACGGCCCGCATGGCATCTACTGCAGCCTTGTCACCCCCTTCCTTGTCGCCTGTGCCCATAAAAGCTGCAGCGGAAAGGGCTGCTGCCTCGGTAACCCGAACAAGTTCCATACCTAGATTTCTATAGATCGATGTATTCATATGCTATGGTGGGGGTTGGGATTGATAAGTACTTCCTGCTGATTATCTTGTTATAAGGCAGATAATTTTTGTTTGTCTGTTTTTAACCTGAGGGGAAAATACATGTTTGCCATTTATGATGTAACAGGTCGAAGCTTCAGGGATTCACTTGAGCAACTATATCGAGTTAATAGCGTTAGATCCACTCTTTCTTCCCATCGACGTAAAGCAGAAGAGGAGCAGCAGCAACAATTTGCCTCGTCTGTCTCACAATCCGCTATCCGTGCTTACAAGAAAACCCTGCAGCTCCCAAAGGAACGGACCATTTATCATGCCAACCAGGTCATGCAATCTCCGGTTATCACGGTACGCGATAATTTTTTACCTGAGGACTGCTGGGAAATATTATGGAAAAATAAAATCAGCCAGGTGCCGGTACTCAGTGATAAGGGGCTGCTGGCTGGTATGTTAGCCAAAGAGGATTTACTCAAGGAGATGATTGTCGACGGTGAGACTATTATCAGACCTGCTGATAAACCGTTGTCGGAAATAATGTCGCCCAAGGTAATAACAGCTGACCCGGTTTCAGATATTCGCCGGGTAGCCCAGGTGCTCAATGACTACCACTTCAACAGTTTACCCATTGTCGATAATTTTGACCGGATCGTGGGCATCGTTACTCGGACAGATATCATCCGAGCAGTGGCCGAACATCCGACGCTCTCTTTATGGGGCTGAGGTTCGTAGTCGCAAAAAGGTAGAGCGTTGAGAAGATGATTGTGATGTGAAAAAAAAACATTTTAATGGAGTTGCGCATGTATATACTGGAACGAGAGCAACAGGTGAGCACATCCCTTGACAAGGCATGGCATTTTTTACAGAATCCCGCTAACTTGAACCGGATTACGCCCCCGGATCTTCGTTTTCAAATTGTTTCAGATACCCCGGACATCATGTACAACGGGCTCATCGTAGAATACCGAGTGAGCATTCCTTTCATGGGCACCCATGGGTGGGTTACAGAGATTAAGCACATTCGTGAGCACCATTCATTTGTTGATGAGCAGAGACTGGGGCCCTATCGTTTTTGGTATCATTATCACGAGATCCAGCAACAGGGAGACCACGTTCTCCTTTTAGACCGGGTCCATTATCAGCCGCCATTCGGTCCACTTGGAACCGTACTCCATTGGGTGCATATAGAGAAAACCCTGAACAGGATTTTCGACTATCGTCGGCAACAACTGGCTGATGTGCTCTCTACCGGGTAGGAGTCTAACGAAGAATGTCTTTTTCTCTCATATCGGTGTTATTTCCTGAAAATGCCTCGGAGGCGGGGCTTACCTGATTTGAGAAAAAAATCCTGTTATCCAACAGGCTCCTGCAGCAGAGGAAATCGGTTAATCCCCTGAAAATAAGAGCGCTTTTACCTGTCTTTCCGCATGGACAGGCTGATCCGTTTTCTGGCAATGTCAACCTCAAGGATACGGACCTGGACATGTTGACGAACTTTTACTATTTGACTGGGATCACTAATGAATTTGTCGGCAAGTTGACTGATGTGGACAAGGCCGTCCTGATGGACGCCGATGTCGACAAAGGCACCGAATTTGGTGACATTGGTCACTATTCCAGGTAGCTCCATTCCCGGCTCCAGGTCTTCCATGGTATTGATGCCTTCGGTAAAGGTAAAAGCGGTAAAGGAGGTTCGTGGGTCTCGGCCGGGTTTGTCCAGCTCGGCGAGAATATCCTGCAAGGTAGGTTTACCTACCTCTGCGGTAATATATCTGTTTATGTCTATCTGCTGACGCAGCTCCTTAGACGCAATCAGGTCGCGGACACTGCAGCCGGCGTCTTTAGCCATCTGTTCCACCAGGCCATATCTTTCCGGGTGGACGGCAGAGTTGTCCAGTGGGTTGGCAGCATTGCTGATGCGCAGAAAACCAGCGCATTGCTCAAAGGCTTTCGCCCCCAGGCGAGGTACCTGCATAAGGGCCTTTCTGGAGGTAAAGGCTCCCTGTTTGTTTCTTAAATCAATGATGTTTTTCGCAAGACCTGGTCCTAAGCCCGACACATAGGTGAGCAGAGATCGGCTGGCTGTGTTGACATCGACTCCAACCATGTTAACGCAACGCATCACCACATCATCAAGTCCTTGTTGCAGCGCCTTCTGTTGCACATCGTGCTGGTATTGACCTACCCCGATGGATTGTGGGTCCAGCTTGACCAGCTCTGCCAAGGGATCCTGTAGCCGCCTGCCAATGGAAATCGCACCGCGAACCGTGATATCATGATCCGGGAATTCCTCACGAGCAATTTCCGATGCGGAGTAGATCGAAGCCCCACTCTCGTCAACCATGGTCACGATGATCTCTGGCGGAAGGCCAAGGCTGCGGATAAAGGCTTCTGTTTCTCTGCCGGCAGTTCCGTTACCAATGGCAATTGCCTCGATAGCGTATTGCTTGCAGAGTGTCTGCACTGTTGCTGCAGCTTCCTGTTGCTGCTTGTGCGATAAAGTCGGAAAAACAGTTGTATGGTGGAGCAGGGCACCATGGCGATCCAGGCAGACCAATTTGGCCCCGGTTCGAAAGCCGGGGTCCAGTGCCATGACTGACTTTTGTCCAAGAGGGGGAGCCAGCAAAAGTTCTGTGAGGTTGTCGGAAAAAACAGCAATAGCCTCCTGGTCTGCCTGATCCTTTAACTGGGCACGGAGTTCATTTTCCAGCGAGGGCGCAAGCAGCCTCTTGTAACTGTCAGCAGCCGCAAGTTGGAGCTGTTGGTCAGCAACGCTATTTCGCCTTGCATATCTGGTATGCAATAACTCCATGGCGATTTGCTCCGGCGGGCGGATGGTGAGGCGGAGAATCTTTTCCTGTTCTCCCCTGAACATTGCCAGCAGGCGATGGCCTGGTATCTTTACGGCGGGTTCCTGGCGATCGAAATAATCTTGAAACTTTTTACCGTTCTCTCTGTTTTTTTCTATGACGCGTGAAGTGATGATCGCTTTGGTGGCAAACAACTGCCTGAGTTTGTTCCTGGTGCCGCTGTCTTCGCTCATCCATTCAGCAATAATATCCCGGCTGCCGGCCATGACATCTTCTGCGATGAGCAGACCATGCTCCTGGTTTAAAAAAGTTTCCGGTCGAGGAATATCAGACTGTTGGTTGAACAAGGCCCTAGCCATAGGCTCCAGCCCTTTTTGTCTGGCAATGGCAGCTTTGGTTTTACGTTTTGGCCGATGGGGAAGATAGACGTCTTCCAGTTCGCTTAGAGTTTGTGCCGCCTCAACAGATGCACAAAGGGCAGGGTTGAGTAATTCTCTTTCCTTGAGCGAATTGAGGATATTTTCGCGTCGTTTATTGAGCTCTTTGACCTGTTCAAGGCGATCACGGATGGCAGCAATCTGAATCTCATCGAGACCACCTGTCGACTCTTTTCGGTAACGGGCTATAAAGGGCAGGGTTGCTCCGCTGTCAAGCAGTTCGCACACTGCGCTTACCTGGCCCTGATTTATGGTCATTTCACGGGCAATGTTGGTGGTGTAGTTCTGCATAACAGTATGTTTTTGTGTGTGAAATTAGAAGAAGTTCGAAAAACGGCGACTGGCAGGTTCCGTGCAGATGGTGGATATGATGAGGCACACCTTTCTATGGTCACGGAATTATGCCTTTACCCCGCCCTCCTTGTATTGTCAACCGGCAACAGATCGTGTATAGTTTTCTTCCAGCCAAAAAATGACAGCCGCCGGCTGACTTATTTTCCCCCCTACAGAATTGATCAGGTGAACGCATGAAGCAACCGTTAAGCAAAAAGACGAAATTTATTTTTATTACCGGCGGTGTCCTCTCCTCTTTAGGAAAGGGCCTGTCTGCAGCTGCCATTGGATCGTTGCTCGAGTCCAGAGGGATGACAGTTACCTTCCAGAAGCTGGACCCCTATATAAATGTAGATCCTGGAACCATGAATCCTTTTCAGCACGGGGAGGTCTACGTTACCGACGATGGTGCTGAAACCGATCTGGATATGGGGCATTACGAGCGCTACACCAATGCAGTGATGGCCCAGAAGAATAATTATACTTCAGGTCGGATTTATTATTCCGTGATCATGAAGGAGCGTCGTGGAGAGTATCTTGGCGGTACGGTGCAGGTTATTCCCCATGTCACTGATGAAATCAAAGAAGCTGTCCTTCAGCTCGATGGCTTGGTGGATGTCGCCATTATTGAGATTGGTGGTACTGTGGGCGATATCGAAGGATTACCTTTTATAGAGGCAATTCGCCAGCTTCGTTCAGATCTTGGCAAGGAATATTCTCTGTTTATTCATTTAACTCTGGTGCCCTATATAAAGACAGCGGGTGAGGTCAAGACCAAGCCCACCCAGCACTCGGTAAAAGAACTACTCGCGTCCGGTATTCAGCCGGATATTCTCATGTGCCGTACCGAAGCACCGCTCACCGACGACCTGAAAAGAAAGATCGCTTTGTTTTGTAATGTAGAAGCAAAGTACGTTATTTCGGTGGTGGATGTTGATAATATTTACGAAGTGCCTTTAAAGCTCCACGCCGAAGGGGTTGATGACAGGATTCTGGAAAAACTCGGCATTTGGACCGGTGCGCCCAATGTGAAACCTTGGGAAGACCTGGTTCATAAAATCAAAAATCCCAAGCACACTGTTACCATAGGTATTACTGGTAAGTATGTTGATCTCACCGAATCCTACAAGAGTCTCCATGAAGCTCTGGTGCATGGAGGTATCGGCAATGATACCAAGGTTGAACTGGAGTATATCAGCGCTGAAGATCTCGAAAAGAATCCTGATGATTCGAGTTTGAAAAGGTGCGACGGCATTCTGGTTCCAGGTGGATTCGGTAGCCGAGGTATGGAAGGGAAAATTCGGGCTATCACCTATGCCAGGGAAAATAAGGTGCCTTTTTTGGGTATCTGTCTTGGCATGCAGCTAGCTGTGGTTGAGTTTGCTCGCAACATTGCAAAGATTGCTGATGCCCATTCGGTTGAATTTAACAGTGCTACTACCAACCCGGTTATTTATTTGATGACGGAATGGTACGACTTTAGAACTGGGAAAACAGAAACCAGAGATGAGCATTCGGATATGGGCGGTACACTCCGTCTTGGCGCGTACCCATGTGTTCTGCATGAAAACACCCATGCTGCGGATGCTTACCAGCAGGAAGAGGTGAGTGAGCGGCATCGTCATCGATATGAATTTAACAACGACTTTCGTGAACCACTGGAAGAAGCCGGGCTGGTCATCAGCGGGACTTCACCGGACAATACCTTAGTTGAAATTGTTGAAATTGCTGATCATCCTTGGTTTCTCGGCTGTCAGTTTCATCCTGAATTTCAGTCCAAGCCTATGCGACCGCATCCATTGTTCAAGGCCTTTATCAAAGCGGCTTTGGACAATAAAAAATAGTTACTTTGTTGGATAAAGACAGTCAATTATGAAAAACGTCGTTTTTAATCCTTTTGCAGGGAAAACCATTAGTATTGGTCCATGTCAACCGTTGCTGCTTATGGCTGGGCCATGTGTGTTGGAATCACCGGAGTTGGCCTTGGAAATTGCCCAGGAAATGAAGAGTATTACCACCCGGCTTGGTATTTCCTATGTTTTTAAGGCTTCATTTGATAAAGCAAACAGAACCTCTCTGGATTCCTTTCGTGGCCCAGGTCCGGAAAAAGGGTTGCGCCAGCTGGGGCAACTCAGGGCAGAGATGGGCATCCCTGTGGTTTCTGATATTCATGAACCCGCCCATGCAGAGCTTGCTGCTGATAGTCTCGATATCCTGCAGATACCTGCTTTTTTATGCCGGCAAACAGACTTGCTGGCAGCAGCAGCAAAAACCGGTAAGGTGGTCAATGTCAAAAAAGGACAGTTCGTAAGCCCATGGGACATGGAGCATGTAGTCAATAAACTGCGAGGCTGTGGCTGTGAGAAAATTCTGCTCACCGAACGGGGTGCCAGCTTTGGCTATAACAACCTGGTGGTTGATATGCGATCTCTACCGGTGATGCGTTCCCTTGGCTGTCCTGTTGTTTTTGATGCTACCCACTCGGTCCAGCTGCCGGGAGGAGCCGGCAAGTCTTCCAGCGGACAGCGAAATTTCATCGCTCCATTGACAAGGGCTGCCATGGCCGCAGGTATAGACGGTTTGTTTATGGAAGTCCACCCTGACCCTGACAAGGCCTTGTGTGACGGACCTAACTCGCTGCCGCTTGAACATGTCGAGCCTTTGTTGACTGAACTGCTGAAAATTCGTAACGCAGTCGAAGGAGTTGCTGATGATATCTGATGGTTGTTCGCCGGCTAATCCAGGTGACTATCCTTCGGATTGTCAGCTCACAGAAGCACTGCGGACCAGAGCAATGAAACGGAACGCCCCCGTTGAGAGAACTAAAGAGTGGCAGGCTGCGCTGGGACAGGCGCAAAAAGTCAAATTGCTGCTGCTTGATGTTGACGGTGTCTTGACCAATGGTTCCCTTGTGTATACGGGAAGTGGAGAAGAGGCCAAGTGTTTTCATACCCAGGATGGACTTGGCATCAAGCTACTGCAGGAGAGTGGGATTGAAGTTGGTATTATTACTGCCCGTAATTCATCGATTGTTGCCCGGAGAGCGGAAGAACTCAAAATAACCCATGTGTATCAGGGGAAATTTGATAAGCTTTCGGTATATGAAGAAGTGTTGAAAAAGACAGGCCTTCGTCCAATGCATACCGCTTACATGGGCGATGACTGGGTTGACCTACCGCTTTTGAATAGGGTCGGATTTGCTGCCGCTCCTGCCAATGCGAGGGTGGAGATCCAGCAGCGGGTCCATTATCTTACCAAACGTAACGGTGGTCAGGGAGCCGTCCGTGAAGTCTGTGACCTTATCATGGAGTCACAGGGTACCTATCAACAGATGTTTGCCAGGTTTGACAGATGATGAAAAAACCGCGCGACCTGCTCTGGGTGGTGCCACTTGTCTTGTTTGTCACCAGTCCCGTTTGGCAACCTGTAGTGGCTGATTTTCTGAAACCACGTGGTGAGTTTGGTCAGCAGCAAGTTGGCGGTCAGGCTACGAATTCTCAACAGTTTCAAATGGATACGGTTACGATCACCTTGACCAGTAACGGTAAGGAAGAGTGGTTGATCAACGCAGAACGTGCAAAAACGGGGAAAACTGATCGTATCATCGAGATGGAAGTCGTGAATGCCCGCTACATTGGGAAGGACAAAGCACCAACCCATATCGTTAGCCGTCAAGGGCAGTACTTCATCGATGACCGGCATCTTATCCTCATTGATGATGTGGTGATCAGCAAACCAGAGACCAAGGAGGTGCTGTATACAGATCTCCTCCATTATTACGATGCTACGAAAATGGCCGTCAGCCCTGGTAATGTGGACTTACAAGGCCCCGGCTTCAGGCTTGAGGGAGGGCGGATGGACTATGATCTCTCCACCGATGGATACGATTTCAGCGATCGGGTGAAAGTTGAGCTGTAATGCAATCGCGGCATGGATAGGATTTCGGCAAGTGTGTTAGCAACGATTAAACAGGCAAAGAGAGACAGGAAAAACAATGTTCCCGGCATGCTGTAACTCCACAAAAAGGAGTTGAATGCTGAAAAAATGCACAGCAGGGAGTATTTTTTTGAGGAACTCGGCAATAAATAACAACGAAACAAAACAGGACCTTTTGCATGATAAAAATCAACGAACATTACTTAAAACTGCAGGCATCGTATCTTTTTTCCAACATTGCCAAGCGAGTGGCCGCCTTTCAGGAAAATAATCCTGATAAAGACGTGATCAAACTCGGTATTGGCGATGTTACCAACCCGTTGCCTGCTGCCTGTGTGAAGGCTTTTCATGATGCTGTTGATGAAATGGCAACCGAAGCGGGCTTCCGTGGGTATGGCCCGGAGCAGGGGTATGATTTTTTGCGTGAAACAATCGTTGCCAATGATTTTCAGGCCCGCGGTGCTGAAGTCAATAGTGATGAGATTTTTGTTTCCGATGGTGCCAAATGCGACTCTGGTAATATTCAGGAGATTTTTTCTCTTGATACGCGGGTGGCTATCCCGGACCCGGTGTATCCTGTTTACCTTGATACCAACGTGATGGCAGGACGAACCGGTGGCTATAATGATGACCGCTATGACGGGATTGTCTACCTGGAGTCGACCAGGGAAAATAACTATGTCCCTGATCTGCCCCAGGAGCAGGTGGACATGATTTATCTCTGTTTTCCAAATAACCCGACCGGTTCAACTATTTCCAAGGAGCAGCTGAAGGTATGGGTTGATTATGCAAGGGATAACAAAGCGCTTATTTTGTTTGACGCCGCCTATGAAGCCTTTATCCGTGATGAAAGTCTTCCCCATTCCATTTATGAAATAGAAGGTGCGCGCGAGGTCGCTATCGAATTTCGCAGCCTTTCAAAAACAGCAGGATTCACCGGGACCCGCTGCGCCTATACTGTGGTGCCGAAAGAGTGCATGGCATATGACCAGAACGGAGGCCGGCACGCATTGCACGCTCTTTGGAATCGGCGTCACTGCACCAAGTTTAATGGGGTAAGCTACCCTGTACAGCGTGCAGCCGCAGCTGCTTTCTCTGCTGAAGGCAAGGTGCAGACCAAAGCGCTGATAGATGGGTACCTGGAAAATGCCAAGATCATTGGCAAAGCCATCGGCCAGCTGGGATTTGAATATGTTGGCGGAGATAATTCTCCGTATATTTGGATTTGGGGTGATCGTGATTCCTGGGACTTCTTTGACTTGTTGCTCGATAAAGCCGGGGTTGTTTGTACCCCTGGAGCAGGCTTTGGAAAATGCGGCCAGGGCTATATCCGTATCTCAGCCTTTAACTCCCGTGAAAATGTTATCACAGCTATGGATCGTATCAGTAGTGCCTTAAGCTGATTTTTTTTTCGGTGACAGCCCCATGTGGTGGCTGTCACCGTCCCCCTCCCGGCCGTTTTTCTTTGTTCGTCCTGTGTTTCTTCTTGTTGTCGCCAGGAAATTCCTTTTTTCTATTTTTTTACAGGTCCAGAAGTCTGGCCCCATTTTCTCTGGTGATTGCAGAGAAAACCTCCGGTGGGAGATTGAGCTTTCTGAGCATGTTTAAGCTGGTTTGCTGGTCAGCCCATGGTGAATCCGAGCCGAAAAGGATGTATTCCTGTGGATGGGAAAGGAGCATCTTTTTGATGTAATCCTGCTCCAGAAAATCAAGGGCAAAGGAAATCTCCATATATATTGGTTTGCCGATCAGCTTGGCATTGACGTCGTCCCATTCTTCCCAACCACCTAAATGGGTGGTGACAAGCTGTAAAGTAGGGAATTGGCGAATGACATTGAGGATGCGTTGTGGATCGGCTCTTCTGATTCTGGGGTAGGCGATATCGTAACCGGTGTGGACCACTACCAGCAGCCTTAGTTCCGCTGCCTGTTGGTAAAGTGGAGTCAATGCCTGGTCATCGAGAAAAAAATCCTGATAATAGGGGTGCAGCTTGATTCCTTTAAAGCCAAGTTCATGGATCTGCTGTAGTCGCGATTGGATTTCCGGATCAGCAGGATGGATTGAAGGAAAGGGGATAATCCGTGGGGATCGTATGGCCAGAGACCAATCCAAAATAGGCTGGAACTGCTGGGGACGAGTGGCTATGGAGCAGATAACCGACGTCTCGATCTCTGCCTGATCCATGGCTTGGAGCAGATTGGCAATGGTACCGTTAAGAAATGCCTTGATATTGCCGCTTTTTTCCAGAGAGGCGATGGCGCCGGCAGCAATGGCATCAGGAAATGCGTGGGTATGAAAATCGATGATTTTTGTCATGGCTGCATTTTACCCATTTTGATCAATTCCCGAAAAAATAAAGACCGAATTTGAGAATAACGAGTGCATACAGTCCGGCAAAGACATCATCGAGCATGATGCCTAACCCACCATGGATATGACTGTCAAACCAACCTACCGGAAAGGGTTTAAGTATATCAAAAATACGGAATAGAATAAAGGCAAGGAGGATCGGTATTGGTTGGAACGGGATGGTAGCCAAGGCAATCAGCTGGCCTACAATTTCATCAATCACAACCAGGCCGGGGTCGCCATGGTCGACAATCTTTTCGGCTGCTCCGGCAGAAATAACACCAAGAACAAATAAAATGGCAACGCCAAGTAAATAGGTGGGCAGCGGCAGCCGATAGAACAGCAGCCATACAAAAACACCAACCGCAGACCCCCATGTTCCAGGCGCTTTGGGCAAGTATCCGCTGTAGGCCCCTGTGGCGATAAACATGAACACTTTATCCATTTACTTGTCCGTCAAAAAAGAGTTGAGCCGGCAGTCCCGTACAGCAGTATACACCGTTTGCAAAGCGATGCCATGTTGTCGGGCCACCAGCAGACATGCTTCGTACTCAGGAGAGATTTCCACCCCAGAGGGTCGATGAATCTTTTTAGCCTTTAATGGGCCCCAGGGCGTATCCACGGTGACCGGCTCCCGCATCAGGGTTGATCGGCTTTCTCGGCGACAACGAATGCCGATGGTGCTGGTTTCCGTGAACAGACAGTTTTTCAGCTGAAGCGTGTCGGCAGGGGAGCAGACCACCCGCACAAGAAAGCCGGGTCGGCCTTTTTTCATCTGTATGGGGATCAGGCAGACATCAAGGGCACCTGCATCCATCAGCAGCTGACTGGTATGGGGCCACAGTTCAGGGTTCCAGTCGTCAATATGGGTATCAAGGATATCAACCTGCTGCGACTCCATAACGTCCAAGGCTTCACCAACCTGGATTCGCAACAGGTTGGGGCGGGAATCTGCCCGCTGCATGGTTCCGGCACCATAGGCGGTTTTTTGGAGGATCATAGCCGGCATTTGGCCAAAGTCTGCTGCCAGTTCCGTTACCAGAGCTGCGCCGGTGGGAGTGACCAATTCCTGTTGCAGAGATTCACCGTACACGGGTACGTCTTTGAGCAGCTTGCATACTGCCGGTGCGGGCAGAGGTATTTCGCCATGCGCGCACTGTACCCAACCTCCGGGCATGGGTAATGGAGAGCAGGTAATCTCCGCCGGACCCAGAAAATAAAAACCGGCTACCGCGCCAACGATGTCCACCAAAGCGTCCACTGCTCCAACTTCATGAAAATGAATGGTTTCAACTGTGGTTCCATGGACTGCCGCCTCTGCTTCTGCCAGACGATGAAACACTGCCTTTGCCTTTTTTGATATCGCTGGTTCCAGGCTGGAGGCTTCCAGAATCGAGTTAATATCAGCAAGGTGCCGGTGAGGATGGTGTTCATCGGTGGTGACTTTCACACGACATGCAGCAAAACCTTGGATTTGGAGGTGCTCAATATTGAGCTCAAATCCCTTTATGTTGAGCTGTTGCAGGGTGTCTTGGAGTAGCTTTTGCGGGACACCTGCGTCAAGCAGGGCACCAAGTAACATGTTGCCGCTGACACCGGAGAAACAGTCGAGGTAAATGCGCTTCATCATGTGAACAGGTCGCCAGGTACAATAGTGGTCCCGCAAAGACAGGCCTGGACGCTCATCCGTTTTTTTCCTTCCGGTTGGATTTCACGGATACGGAGATAATCGCTGCCTGTGGCAATGAGCAGTCCCTGGGCATCAGCCTGGCAGACCGTTCCAGGAGCCTCGGTGGCACTTTTTGCCACCAGCTCCGGTGCGAAGAAACGGAATCGTTTGTCGTTTAAAAAGCCGTAGGCAGACGGCCAGGGGTCGAGTCCACGGATGATGCAGTGAATACTTTCCGCTGTTTGCTGCCAATCAATATGTCCTTGTGCTTTGCTCAGCATAGGGGCATGGGAGGCTTTAGTGTTATCTTGAGGAATTGGTGACAGTTGCCCCAGCTTCATCAGCTCGACCGCCTTGGCAAGTGTCCGGCCACCAAGATGGGCAAGCTTATCAAACAGGGTGCCTGCGGTGTCGTCTTTTTCAATAGGAATGGCGACCGGGTAAAGAATATCACCTGTATCCATTCCCTCATCCAGCTGCATGATGGTCACACCGCTTTCTTTTTCGCCGTTGAGTACAGCCCACTGAATGGGGGCAGCGCCCCGGTACTTCGGCAGCAGTGACCCATGGACGTTGATAGCTCCCATGGGGGGCAAGCGCAACAGTGATGCGGGAAGGATTTTGCCATAGGCGACAACAACAATCAGGTCTGGCGCGATTTCTTCAACCTGTTTGAAAAATACATCAGTCTTGATGTTGTCCGGCTGCAGTACAAACAGGCCTGCCTCTGTTGCTGTAACCTTGACAGGAGGCGGCTGCAATTTTCGGCCTCTCCCTTTTTTTTTGTCCGGTTGACAGACAACGGCAACGACCTGATCCGGACCGTCGAGCAAAGCCTGCAGGGAAGGGACCGCAAAATCAGGGGTGCCCATAAAAAGTATGCGTAAAGGGGAGGTCATAAAATAGTGGATAGGTAAAGATGGAGAGAAGCTTGTTTACAGCATATGCAGCCAGTAGAGACGCTTGCCTTATGCCTGCTGATGAAGGATTTTTCTCAGCTTTTTCTTGTACAGGGTGCGCTTGAGGGAAGAGAGCCTATCTATAAAAAGGGTGCCACGTAAATGATCCACTTCATGTTGGATGATGCGTGCGAATCGGTCTTCAGCATCAAATTCTAAGGGATTACCGTCGATGTCTTTGGCTGTGACATGAATTTTTTGGAATCGTTTTACTTTTGCCTGGCATTCAAGCACGCTCAGGCAACCCTCTTCATCGACAATAGTGCCTTCACCATCGGAGATAACAGGGTTGACAAGGACTAAGAATTTTTTTTCGTCAGGGATTTCCGAGCGATCAACAAGTGCAACCTGCTGCGCTACGCCAACCTGATTAGCCGCCAACCCGACGCCTGGCGCATCGTACATGGTTTCGCTCATATCCTGGACAAGTTTTTTCAACTCATCGTCAAACACGGTGATTTCTTTTGCTTCTTCGCGGAGTACAGGGTGGGGATAAGTAATAATTTCTAGGAGTGCCATTGGATTGTGGGGGAAGAATTTCTACGTTACTGCTTTAGTTTTTTGGAGAAAAACAGGTGTATATATTGCCATCGTGTCTTATATGTAACCATTTTCCCCGGCGCTGTAAAGCCAAGAGAAGCAATGGAAAGGATGGCAGGGGCAGCCGCTTGTCTTCCTGGTTATAATTGTGTAGGGTTTGAGCCCTTTTGAAAGCAGATGAGAGAATGTATGGTACAAAAAGAAAATTTGAAACAAGGGCTGGAATTACTGAAACAACCAGTGCTGCCACTGGTCTCAATGGTAGAGTTTTTTCTGCTGACCGGAGATTTTGCAACTGTTGCCGAGATAGTAGAACAACTGCCTGACCCTATTGAAACTGCGTATGCCCGTTATGACCAACCGGCAGAACTGCTCAAACCCTATCTTGAGCAGTTGGAGACGCTGTTGGCACTACAACAGGGGGCTGAGCCATCGTGGCCGGTAATTACAGAGAACGGTGAAGAGGTAGACCTGACAACCGCTAGGACAGCCTTGGTCGATCAGAAGATCCTGACCATGGAGCTCGAGGCGATTAACAGCGCACTCTGCGGGCCATGTGGGTGCACGCTGTGCTGCGTTGGTCCTGACCGGGATATGGAACAGGCTTTTTTTGAGATCCCGCTGCGCGAGAGCGAAGTTGATTTGTTTGCAGTGGAGAAGATTGAAACAGTTGCTGCAAAGCAATGTAATGCCATGGATGAACCTCCTCTCCAGGTTGAGGGGACAGATTTCTTTGCACGTACAACTTCAGCGCTTGTCCATTGGCAAAAGGGGTGGAGCCTTATCCTGCCGAAAATGAGTAGTTGTCCCAATCTTGAATCGCAAACCGGTCGATGCACGGTGTATATCGATCGACCGAAGGTCTGTCGAAGGCCACAAATATTTTCCTATATTTTGGAACCTGTTACCGGTGAAGATGGGGAGATCATTGCTCAACGGTTGCGCAGGACGTTGCTGGCAATTATAGATTGTCCGTATGTGGAGGTGTTGCAGGAAGAAATTGCGGCCTATGCTGCGGCCTGTGAACTCAATTTGGTGATCAAGCGTAATAAAGGCTGAAGCGTAACTACTCAAGGGGGTGATACCTCTTTGATTTAGTATACCTAACACCTGTAATTGCTTACAGGTCATCAAGTTTTTTGATCCAAATTTTATAGAAAAAAACTATCATGAGTTTTGTTGAAATACTATATATTGTCTTGTCCTATTGCATTGGTGCCATACCTTTCGGTTTATTGGTATCTCGCGGCAGCGGTATTAATATTCGTGAGCAGGGAAGTAAAAATATCGGTGCTACCAATGTAACACGTTTGCTTGGCAAAAAAATGGGTGTAATAGCCCTTTGCGGTGACGTTTTAAAGGGGTTCCTGCCAATTTTTATCGCAACTCTGCTCATGGAAGGGAAGGCCAACGCTCATTTGGTTGTTGCCCTCTGCGGTGCTGCAACTGTAGTCGGCCATATGTTTCCCATCTATTTGGGCTTTAAAGGAGGGAAAGGGGTCGCCACAGCACTGGGCGTTTTTCTTTTTCTATCTCCGATTGCAATTCTTGGCTGTCTGCTGATTTTTGTTGCAGCAGTTTATTTTTCCGGTTTTGTATCTTTGGGCTCTTTGCTCGGTTCCGCTGCGATTGTCGGCCTGTTGCTGCTTTTGGGAGCATCCACCTGGAAGATCTTGTTAGCTGGTTTTATCGTTGTCCTTATTTGGGGAAAGCATTATCAGAATATAGGTCGTTTGCTTTCCGGTGCAGAGAAGAGTTGGAAGAAAAAGAGCGAATAAGCATATGAGCCGAAGCAAGTGGGCGACGATTGAACGGGCCAGAGATATTCTCGGCCTTGGCGATGAGGCCACGTTGGCGGAAATTAAACGTGCCTATCATCGATTATCGAAAAAATATCATCCCGACAGTGTCGATGGCACGGGGCAAGGTGATGCAGACAAAATGTATCAGCTCACCGCAGCCTATGAGCAACTCATGCAATATTGTGCGGAGTACCGATTTCCTTTGACTTCTCCCGGCAGGGCCGAGGTCGACCAATATGATCCTGAGGAATGGTGGCAGGAGCGTTTTGGAGAAGACCCGCTGTGGGGGACCGGGGGCCGCAGGCGTAAATAATGCCGAAGCTGACTGTCATCGTTCCATTGCGTGTGAAATATGGTAGCAAGGGGAAAAGGGAGCTCGAGAGTGAGCCGGAAAAGGCAGTGAGCAAAAAGAGTCTGGACAAAATGGGTAACTATTCAGCAGCACCCCAACTCACCACGATTTGCCCGCCCAGCATATCAATGTATCGAAGTCGGGGCTTATCTGTTAATCGGTCAGCTTGTGAACATTTGGAGCACTGCTGAACAGTTACAGCTCGGGGTAGATTGAGAGATTTTAGATCTTCGCTGAAGAGTTACAAGAATGGAGGGTACGAGGTGTGGTATCGACCAGGAGAATAATCGCTGGGTTACAATCGACTACAATTTTTTGGTGTTATTCTCGCTCTCTTTTTTTGCTTTGGAAAGGTTAGCTGCAACAGCATCATACTCAGCACAATACTCAAGCACCAGCTCTTTGCGAGCAGCAGGGCTCAGCAGCCAATAGCAGGGGCTGAGCATAAGTATTTTGATTGCTTGTTGCTGTGTCACAATCTCTTTTCCTAACCTTTCCTCTATTACGTTAAATATATTAGACACGTTTCATAAGAACTTTTGATACATTTGTAAATTCTTTTTCCGTTTTTTTTGAAAAAAAATACAAGCTGTTGCTTTTTGGATAGGCAGTCCTTTTCTACCTTGCTTGACAAAATCGATGGGGGTTGTTCATATGTTGTTTTTTTTGTTGAGCTATGTTGTATGCGACACAGGTGTGTCGGCAGGATAATATTATTTGGAGTCATTATGCGTATTCCCGAGATAATTAAGAACTCTGAACCTCGTGTTTCTTTAGAGTTTTTTCCCCCAAAATTACAAAGTGAGTGGCCTGTATTTCTGGACATTGCAACTAAATTAAAGGCCTTGAATCCGTCGTTTGTCTCTGTCACCTATGGTGCCGGTGGCTCGACACAGGATAATACCCTGGAAATTTGTAAAAAGCTGATTGAGGAATGCGGGGTTGAAGTGATGCCGCACCTTACCGGTGTTGCAGCAGATGAGAAGAAGATTGATGGTTTTCTACAAGCTCTGGCACCAATGGGTATCGATAATGTGCTGGCACTGCGGGGAGATCGGCCCGGAGATTTTTCAGGTACAGATAAAGAGCTTTTTTCAACCTTTCCCCATGCCTCTGATTTAGTAGCATATGTCCGTAAGCGTTGCCCGCAACTGGGGATTGGAGTAGCAGGTTTTCCAGAGGCGCATGTGGAATCGCCCTCCATTGCCGGGGATCTTGATGTAATGGAGAAGAAAGTGAGCAGTGGTGCGGATTTTATTATTACCCAGCTCTATTTTGATAACAGGGTCTATTTTGATTATGTGGAGCGCCTTCGGCATCGAGGAATCAACGTGCCTGTTGTTCCAGGAGTACTGCCCATACGCAATATGGGGTCTCTCAGGTTTATTCTTCAGCTCTGTAATGCCCGAGTTCCTGGACAGCTTGTGAATGCCTTGATGAAGGCAAACGATGAAGGCGGCAATGCAGCTGTTTATAAAATAGGAGTCGCCTATGCCAGGCAGCAGGTAAAAGAACTCCTGGAAGGTGGCGCACCCGGTGTTCATCTTTACACACTCAATAAGGCCGACATGTGTCTGGAGGTTATGGACGGTTTATATTAATCAACCCTGTATATTTTTCCCTTTTGATTTCCGTCCCTACTGTACTTTCTGCGCAGAGCCATTTTGCTGCATCAGGGCAGTTTTTTCTACTAACAGCTTATGGAGGCGTCTGCTCAGGAAAAAGGCAGATGCCGTAAGGCCGCAGATCAGGCCGATCCAGAATCCCTCAGGGCCCTGTTCCCTGCCACCCAGCTCCCCTAAACCCAACATATATCCTACCGGCAACCCTATACCCCAGTACGCCACCACCATTAGTACCATAGGAATTTTGGTATCCTTGAAGCCTCGCAAGGCTCCTGCGCAGTTAATCTGAATGGCGTCGGGTAGTTGAAAAAAGGCGGCAAAAATCATCAGGGATGCTGCCAATGCCTGGACGTCTGGATCCGGTGTATACATTGCGGCAATATATTTTGCCGAGGTGATAATAAACAGACAGGTGATGATCGCACAACAAAGGGCAATTGTCAGGCCGCTTTTCACTACCCTGGCCAGCCGTCTGTTTTGTTGTCTGCCAATTGTAAAGCCGACTCGTACAGTGAGTGCCATGGAAAGGCTGTATGGCACCATAAAAAGCAGAGAGGTAAAATTAAGTGCCACCTGATGGGCAGCAACGATCTCTGCTCCAAGCCTTGAGATAAGTAAGGCAATGACAGCAAAAATTGAGCATTCCACAAACAGAGAGAGCCCTATGGGGAGGCCGAGAAAAAGAAGTATGTGGATGGTTCGTATCAAGCGCGGGGCAAGGTGGTTAAAGAGGCCCAGGGAAGCTGTGCTGCGGTTTTTGCTCAACATGAAGGCCATGGCAATAAACATGGCGAGCATGGAAAGGGAGGTTGCCCAGCCGCACCCGACCCCGCCCATGGCAGGTATGCCGAATTTCCCATAGATGAATATGTAGTTGGCAATCACGTTTACCGTCAACCCTACAAACCCAGCAAACATGGAAAGTCGTGGCTTGGAAAAGCCGTCGCTCCCATTTCTCAATGCCAGGAAAAGGCCGGTTATGGGAAATCCCAGGGAAACGGCAAAGAGGTATTTTTCGGTGAGGGGGATGACAGCAGCATCCACATCCATCCATATCAGAAAAGGTGAAATAGACATGAGCAGGAACATTAATACTATCCCTGTAATTACACCGGTAAGCAGCCCTTGCTGCATTGCGGTGCGCATCCCCTTTGCATCGCTTCTGCCATGCGCTTGGGCAACAAGCGGCATAACAGCAGAAAGCAGACCAACCATAAAAAGAAACAGTGGTGTAAAAATGGAAGCTCCGACCGCCACTGCTGCCAGATCAACAGGGCTCACCCTGCCCGCCATGATGGTGTCGACAAATCCCATTGCTGTTTGCGAAAGTTGGGCAAGAATGATAGGGCCTGTCAGGCGTAATTGGCAAAGGCCTTCAAGGAGGTGGAGATTTTTAATTTTCATGATTGTTTTTAGCCCTTGGTGAACATTCTGTTCCCTTTATATCTCGTTTGCTTTCACTGTATCATCCTGAAAATAAAACTTAATTCAAAGATGGCAAAGTGTTGATGAGGACTCCGGGGTAGAGTTCGCCTTGGATGAATGAAGGAAAACGAATGTTCTGAACAAATGGGAACGCAAAAGTCAAGCCTAATACCTTGGCAGTACCACTGAAAGGAAGGAGCGAAGATGTTTTATTACTGCTGGACACTATTAAAAAACAGTTGACAATTATTTGCCTGATTAATAATTAGACATTCTAATTATTATATTTATTAAGCAAGCAGAGGTCGCAAACAGTGCAAAGAGAATCCCAGGAGCAGGCAAGGTACATATTCAAGGTTGGGAAGATGGTGCAGCATCACATCTTTTCCACCTTTGCCCGTTTGGAAACTGAAACCGAGGGCGGCGGAGGGCCGTTAGAGTTATCTGTTTCCCAGTTTAAATTGCTGATGACCGTTCGTCATCAAGGTGAGATCACGGTAAAAGAGCTTGCAGAAAAGTTAAATGTTTCTCCTCCTTCGGTCTCTGTTATGGTCGATAAGCTGGTTGATCGTAGTCTTCTGACCAGAGATCGGTCAAAACAGGATCGGCGCAAAGTCGTTATTCGGGTGAGCCCTGATGAAAAGGCATGTTTGGATGCCATGGAAGAAAAAGTGCTGCATGTGTTTACTCAGTTGTTGGAGGATGTTGGTCCTGAAATTGCCCAAAAATGGGAAGAAGTGCTGACCAAAGTCGAGCAAGTTCTGCAACCCGTGCAAAACGGGGAGTACTCAGAGAAAACCAAAGGAGAATTTCGTGAGCAATAAAGAGGAGCGTTCACCATCTATCTTTATTCGTCTGTTGGTTGTCTTGCTTGTTCTCGGTGCAGGGAGCGGCGGGTTTTTCGTTTTAAAAAAGCTGAAACAGCCGCCGCAGATGAAACCCGTCAAAGAACGTGCCCTGGCTGTAGAGGTGATGAAGGCCCAGCCAACAGACAGGCGTGTAATGCTGGGGGGATTCGGGGAGATAACAGCAACAACCAAGGTGGTGCTTTCATCTGAGGTGGCGGGGAGGGTGGTTTCCACTCATGAGCAACTGGAAGCAGGGAGGACCATTGCCAAGGGCACTGTACTGATCAATCTCGATGAGCAGGATTTTCAACTTGATTACGAAACAGCACTCTCCAGGCTAAAGACACTGAGGGGGGACCTTACCCTTGCTGAAAATGAACTGAAAAGATTAACCCAGCTTTATCGCAAAAATAAAGTAGGTACCCTGCCAAGTCTGGAGCAGGCAGAAGCGGCGGTAAACTCTATTGTCAACCAGATGCGTCAGATAGAGAAGGACCGTGATTTTGCAGAATTACGTCGTAAGCGGTGTGTCATTCGCGCTCCGTTTGACTGTCGGATTGTAGAGGTCAGTGTGGAAAAAGATGAATATGTCACCGCCGGCAAGCAACTTGTAACCATTGTTGATGACAGTACTCTGGAGGTACAGGTCGCTTTAGACAGCAGGGAGGCTGCCAACTGGCTAGAGCTGCAGGCAAAGACCAGTGGCGGGCCGGTCAATTGGTTCGGCCGACCGGAAAGCGTACCTTGCCGGATTACCTGGACCGAAAATGAAAGCCTTAGCGGCAAAGGTTGGCTTGATCGAATTGTGCGTTTTGATAAGCAAACACGAACCCTGGTGGTGGCTGTCAGGCTACAGCCAAACAGCAGTGCCCCATTTCCTTTAACAGAAGGCATGTTCTGTAAGGTGGAGGTGCCGGGAAAGATTCTTGAGGGGGTATATATCCTGCCGCGGCAGGCGGTGACCAATGAGCATACTGTGTATACGGTGGTAGAAGAACGTCTCCGGACCTCTCCGGTTACGGTTTTACGGATGGAAGGCCACAACGCATACATCAGTGGCGGGCTTAATCCAGGGGATACCGTAATTATTACCCGCTTGGAAAATCCCCTGGAGCATTCACTTGTCAACATCTCTGTTTCTGGAAAGACCCCATGAGGAAGGTGCTTGCCGCTTTTGCGGGAAATACGGTTTTCGCCAACATTGCGTTGATCATGATTTTTATAGCCGGCGGTTTGGCAGGGGCCAATATGCTTCGCGAGTCCTTTCCTCAGTTTTCCCTGGATCTGATTTCGATTGATGTTGCCTATCCCGGGGCCGACCCTGAAGAGGTTGAAGAGGGGATCAGCATAAAAATTGAGGAGGCATTGGAGTCGGTTGAAGGGATTAAGCAGTTTACCACTAAATCCTCGGAAAATATGGCCGCTGCATCTCTCGAGGTTCAGGGCGGATATGACGTGCTCAAGGTGCTTAATGACGTAAAGTCAAAAGTGGATGCAATTTCTACCTTTCCCTTGGATGCAGAACAGCCGGTTATTACTGAAGTCCTAATGCGCGAGTCGGTGACCATGCTGGCGCTTTCCGGCAACGTGACTGAAAAACAGCTCAAACAGTGGGCCGACGAGGTCAAGGACGAGGTCAAGGCACTGCCCGGTATTTCCCAGGTAGAGGTGTTTGGTTCCAGGGATTTTGAAATTTCCATTGAGCTTGCCGAACATCGGCTCCAGCAATATGGATTGAATTTTGCGCAAGTAGCTGATGCTATACGCCGTTCCAGCCTTAATCTCCATGGGGGAACAATACGGACCCAGGGCGAGGAAATACGGGTAAGAACCGTAGGGCGTAAATATACCGGCGAAGAGCTTGCTGAGATCGTTATTTTAACCGGGGAAAATGGCGAACTTGTTCGATTGGGCCGGCTGGCGGAAATTAATGACGGGTTTACCGAGGATCCTGTTCAAGCGCTTATCGACGGGATTCCGTCGGTTTTTGTGATGGTTTTTAAAACAACGGAAGAGGATTCCCTGAAGATCTCCAATACGGTAGCCGACTATGTTGCCACCAAGCAACAGATGCTGCCGCCCGGGATATCAATGGTGGAATTTTATGATAATACCGAAATTCTCAGAGCCAGGGTGAACCTGCTGGCCAGAAACGGCATTATCGGGATGGCGTTGGTCTTTTTTCTGCTTTGGCTCTACCTGGATCTGCGGCTTTCTTTTTGGGGAGGGCTTGGTATTCCCATCTCCCTTGCCGGTGGTTTTTTTGTGCTGTGGATGATTGGTGAATCCATCAACATGATTTCCCTGTTCGGTTTCATTATGGTGCTGGGGATTGTGGTCGATGACGCGATAGTAGTAGGAGAGGCGATCTATGTGCATCGCCTGCAAGGCAAACCACCCCTCCGTGCTGCGGTAGATGGAGTGGACGAAGTCGGCATGCCGGTTATTGCTGCCATTCTCACCAGTGTGATTGCCTTTTTTCCACTTTCCCAGGTTGGCGGTGTTATGGGGAAGTTTATAGCTATTTTGCCGGCAGTGGTTATCTCCTGCCTGTTGATATCTCTGCTGGAGTGTCTTTTTCTACTACCGGCGCACCTGAGTCATTTGCCGGATATGAGCCGGCCCAAAAGATATAAAAATCCTGTATCAAGAGGGCTTGTAGGCTTTCAACAGTTCATGCAAAGGGGGATGGAGCGGTTTGTCGACGGCAAATATATGCGATTGCTCGATCATATACTGCGCTGGCGCTATGTCTCGTTGGCAACAGCCTTGTCCATTTTGCTGCTTACCTTGGGGCTGGTTCAGGCAGGGTTGGTGAAATTTCAAGTGTTTCCTAAAATTGATGGATTTGTCATTACTTCCACTGTTGAATTCCCTGATGGGACGCCTCCAGGAGTAACACTAAATGCACTGGAACGGATCGAGACTGCGTTTGTAGAGGTGGCTGATACGACACCGACACTGACTGGCGAGCCGATGATAAAAAAACGTCTTTCCCTGGTCGGGCAGACGTTGAGCAATACCATGGGCAGAGTTGGACCTAATCTTGGTTCAGTCCAGGTCCTGCTCCTTGGGTCCGAATACCGTGGGGTTCATTCCAACGATCTGATGGTGAAGTGGGAGCAGGCAATAGGTGCGATTCCGGGAGTAAAGTCACTGACCTTTGAAGGGTTGTCTGCAGGACCGGCTGGAGCGGAGATTGAAGTATGGCTTCAGGGGCATGATATGGCAGAAATCAATGATGCTGCAGACAATCTGCAGCAGGAGCTCAGCACTTTTGACGGCGTTTTTCAGGTGCGCTCCGATTTCAGCCCGGGAAAGAACGAGCTGCGCCTCCAGCTCAAACCCCAGGCCCGGACGCTAGGCCTGACCGTCAATGACTTGGCCGAGCAGGTCAATGCATCCTTTTTTGGTAAAGAGGCCTTCAGGCTGCAACGCGGTCAGGATGATATTCGCGTGAAGGTGCGGTACACAAAGGATGAGCGCAGTACCCTTGCCGGTTTTGAAGCGATGCGGATCAGAACGCCCGGTGGGAAAGAAGTGCCGCTATTGTCGGTGGCTGACCTGGAAAAGGCCGCTGGGTATTCAACCATTACGCGCACGGATGGGCTGCGAAGAGTGGCAGTCACTGCGGAAGTGGATGCGAAAAGGGCCAATGCCAATGAAATTTTTGCCGAACTGGATAAAGGATATTTTCCCCGGCTTATGGAAGAGCACCCAGGCGTAAAGATATCTTTACAGGGGGCGAAAAAAAATCAACGTGAGTCGTTTGACAGTCTCAGGGTCACCTTTCCATTGGCAATCATAGGTATTTTTGTCATCATTGCCACCATCTTTCGTTCGTATATTCAGCCGATGGTGATTCTTTTTACCATACCTTTCGGGATTATCGGGGCAGTGCTTGGACATCTTGCTCTGGGCTACGATCTTTCTATAATGTCTATTTTCGGAATGGTTGCTCTGACCGGGGTGGTGGTCAATGATGCGATTGTGCTTATCGAGAGGGTGAATGAAAATGTCGCCGAAGGTATGCCTTTTCTAGAGGCTGTTAAACAGGCTGGGCGAAGAAGATTTCGGGCGATTTTTCTGACCACGGTTTCCACGGTGGGTGGCTTGGCTCCCCTGATCATGGAAACTGATATGCAGGCAAGATTTCTTATTCCCATGGCGCTGTCCCTGGCAGCAGGGGTTATGTTTGCTACCATTCTTACCCTGGTGCTGATTCCGAGCTTGTTGGTCATTGTCAATGATATGCGCAGAGGGGTGAGAAGGGTGAAAACCGGTAGCTGGCCGAAGCGTGAAGAGGTAGAGCCTGCTGCATTGAGAAGGGAAGATAGAATGGTAATGAATTGATGTTGTTATTAGTTTTTATGTCATGTGTTGCTTTTGAAAAGTCTTGGACTTGAAGGGTGCTCATGGTATGGACAGATGATTCTTAATCCCTGCGTGGGGTGGCATCCTCAACCAGGAGAGTTGGTAATCAGGAGGAATAAATGAAAAAATATATACTGGTAGTTGCCTGTTGCCTGTCGCTTGTCGGCATGAAGGCCCAGGCAACAGAAGAGCAGGTGGAAGTCCCGGATTTATCCAGGATTGAAGTGTTGAATTTGCGTACTGCCCAGGAAATAGCGCTTGCAGGCAACCCGGATATGGTCTCTGCCCAGGCAAGGATTGAGCAGGCTAGAGCCAGGGTGAATCAGGCTGTTGCCGCATGGTGGCCAAGTGTCGATCTGACCGCTGTTGGTCAGAAAGAAAGGCTTTCAGACAGCGCATACGAGACTAGTCAGGCGTTAGCCTCATTGTATGGAGCCACCGCTGATAGAACAAATGACAATTTTAGTACTGGTCTCCAGGCAACCTGGCTCCTGTTTGATGGTTTTTTTCGTAATTTTAACGAAAAAAAGGCTCGCTACGATGAAGAAGCAAACATCTCCGGATTGCTCAATTCGCAAAGGCTGTTGGTGGTATCAGTTGCAGAGGCTTTTTTGAATGCCCAGCTTGCTCAGACAAATGTTGATATTGCCAAGGCAGATAAAGCCTTTTACACACGACAATTGGAAGATGCGCAGAACCGATACGATGTCGGTGCCGGTCCCTGGGGTGATGTGCTGAATATTAAAGTGCAGTTGAACTCTGCTGAAACGAACCTGATGCTGAATCAGCGAGAGTTTGAAGCGGCAGGATACGGCTTGGCGGCTTTGCTGGGTATACCTGACGCCGCCTTTCCAGCCCATGTGCGGTTAGAAGCCTTGGACCGTGAATTTGTCACTGAAAATTTTGAGGAAAATGTTGAACAACTTCTTCAAGAAGCGCTTGTTGCTCGTCCAGACGTACGTCGCCAAGAATTGAATGTTAAACAGGCCGAAGCAGGCACCGGTCTTGCTGAAGCGCCTTTTTACCCGACCGTTCAGCTTGCTGGTGCGGTGAATGGCGCCAGGCAGGGTGATGTAAGCGTTACCGGTGATGATTTTGGCAATAGCGTTTCAGTCAATATCGCCTGGAACCTTTTTGCCGGAGGAGCAGACAAGGCTCGCCTGGCTGAAGCGAAACAGGCAAAAAGAGAAGCCCGTTACGCTCTGCTTAATTTACGGAATCAGGTCGCTTCTGAAATCCGCCAGGACATTGCCCTGCTCGAAGCCGCTCAGGAGCAGGTCCGGCTACAGCGGGAAACAGTTGGTTTAGTCGAAGAAAATCGTGATCTGGCAAAAAATGAATATGAGGCAGGGGAAGCCTCCTTGGTACGGCTTAATGAGGCGCAACGGGATCTGAGCACCACCTACGGACGACTGGCACAGGCTTTGGTCGGCTACCACCGAGCCTTGCAGCGTTTGGATTCGGCAACTGGTCGTAATCTTACAGGGTTAGTTATGGAAAACGGACAAGAGTAATGGCTGCCATCGGGTCCTCAGAACTGGTTGTTGACCAATCGGCCATTGACGCCAATGGGCATGTCAACAATGTTCACTATATACAATGGATGCAGGATGCGGCAATGGCCCATTCTGCATCCTTGGGATGGCCTTATGAGCGATATGTGGAATACGGTGCGACTTGGATTATACGTTCTCATTCCATAGAATATCTGCACTCGAGTTATGCCGGAGATACATTAATCGTCTACACCTGGGTTAACCAAATTAAAAAATTCAGGTCGCTTCGTAAATTTAAGTTTTACCGGCCTGCCGATGATACAGTTATTGCCAGGGCTGAGACGCTTTTTATTTTCTGCGATATAGCAAGCGGCCGTCCCCGTTCCATTCCTCCTGAAGTGCAGCAAGTCTATAAGATGGTCAGTGAAGAAGATGAGCCATAAGCTCCTTTTTTCATGAGTGTTCGTGCTCTGCGCCGGGGGGTAAACCTGGCGCAGATCGTTTAGTCTACTCTTTCCCCATCAATCGTTTGAAGTTTGCCTCTGTTATATCGGGCGCACCGTAATTTCTGAACTGCACCCTGCCGTTGCTGTCCGCAACCAGAATAGTTGGCACTCCGCGAACCATATATTGCTGGGTAATTGCATTGTTTGCGTCAAAAACTGTCGGGTATGCCATGTCTGTTTTTTTCACAAACGAGCGCGCCCTCTTGATCGAATCGTTGACGGCGATGTTGATGCCGATAAACTCCATTCCCTGTTTTTTATATTTTTCTACCAGCTGGTTAATTTTTGGCGCCTCTACTTTGCAGTTAGGGCACCAGGAAGCCCAGAAAACAAGCATCACCGGCTTTTTGCCAATGATTGTACTCATGTCGATAACATTGCCGTTCAAGTCTTTTTGCTTGAACGGTTGAAGCTTTTCTCCCAGTTGTATTGCTGAAGCAAAGGCAGGGGAAATGACAAGAAAAGCGAAAAGAAAAATAAGAACACGACTTCTGCGCATGGAGTTATCCTCGTTTCCTAGTAGTTGGTGGTAGATGAAACAAAATGATAGGCATCAAATAAAAAGCATTCCAGCTTTTATGAAAAAATATTCAGCCAGGGCAATCATGATAAAGCCCATGGCTTTTTTAATTGTGGCCATCCATGAGCCTGATTTCGGAATGGCTGCCAGTATGCTGGAAAAGGTACCGACTCCAATGAGTATTGTCCCCATGCCAAAAGAAAAAATAAAGAGCAGCAGGCCACCAGTTAAAATGTTTTGAGTGGTTGCCACGTAAGCAAGTAGTACCCCCAGAACTGGAGCTGTGCATGGACCTGCAACAAATGCCGATAAAATACCCGCAAAAAACACGCCGAAAAAACCCTTGGTCTTGGCGGTAATGTTATGGCTGAAGTAGGGCATGGTAAAGACATCGAGCATGCCGAGGCCGAAAAGGAGGATAATATTGCCCACCAGGAGAAAGGTCAGCGGGTGGCTGTTTACTGTCCCGAAAAAACGGCCGGTTGCAGCAGCAAAAATTCCCAATCCGGCGTAGGTGATTGCCATGCCGAAAACATAGGTAACTGACAGTAAAAAACCTCTGGCTCTCGATCCACCGATATTTGAATGGCCGACCACTCCGGCAGTAATGGGGATCATTGGATAGATACAGGGGGTGAGGCTTGCCAGTAACCCGCCCAGGTAGGCTATGCCAATGGAGAGTAGCAGTGATGTCTGGAGCGTTGTTTCAAGTTGACTTAAAAAATGTTCCATGGCTCTATTCGTAGGTAAGGATATTGACTGTATGGGAATGGTCTTTTGAGACAGGGTTGTGTTTTGATTTCCTTAGCATTAATGATAATCATTCCACAATAATCTGTTGCAAGTGAATGTAAAGGGTAGAACGGCAATAGAGGTGCGGCTAATGGGCTGAGTAAAGGAGTTTTAGGTGGAAGTTATTGGAGTTCGGCTATCCAACTGTCTGGTAATGTTAGTTTTGATGTAACAGGGGCAAGCTGAGGATATCCTGTTGCCCCTGTTTATATGGCAGGGTTGACCGGGGGCTTGATGTATTCAAGCCGTTTAGAAAGTGTAATGAAACATAAGAGAGGCTACGGGATAGTATTGAAAATAGTCTAAATCTTCTTCAATGGCCTTTTTTTCATGCTCAAGGGCCTGTAAGATGATTGGATTGTCAGTGTATGCGTCAAGTGGTGGTGCTGCTGCTAGCGTTAAGCTGGAGACCGTTGGTGCGCCTTGAAAAAGTACTCCCATCTCAAAGGAAACCCCCCAACCTCTTTCCTGCTCTACATTGCTGTTCCAGCCGATACCTACATAAGGGGCAAAGGTGTTGAACTCTACTGTGCCATTGAGCTTGATGGAGTCTTTTAAGGGATCAACAACGCTGCTGTAATTTGAGGGAATTGTGCTGTCTCCCCAGAATTCTTCTCGAGGAGAACCGGTCAGGGCAATCTCGTTGTTGTTGATGAAAACGCCACCGGTAATACGAAAACTGCCAGAAAATGGATACACATCCAGAAGCAGAGAAGCATTTTTAAACTCTGGTTCCATTTCATAATCAATGTTGGAGACAGTCGAATCAAAAGAAAATTGAAGGTAGTTGGCACCGCCCCGAAGGTGCAGTATTTCGTTTAGCCCGAGGTCGACCTCTGCTCCAATCCCTAATGTACCGGCTTTGACACCGACTCCAATGTTGCCTTGTTCTCCGGCACTGGCCTGAGAGAAAATCAAACACGTCAAACAACTTGTGAGCAGGGCGTATCTTGCTTTCATATACATTCCTTGTAGTCTTTATACATAAGAGGGTGAAGAGTTGGAACTACAGGGGCATGCACATTGTGAGCCAAGATGAAGTCGTTGTTTTTCTGTTGTAATTTTAGATGGTTAAAAAAAGAAAATTCGCAGGTAGTTTAAAAAGAGAGGAACTTGTCAATTTTTCGTCAAATTATACCCTGTCTGCTTTTTCTGCGGAAGATGAGCAGAAGCAGGGGGGATGTATCAATCCTCTGGTGAGCATTTTGTTAATTTTGAACTTTATTCATTTTAACGCATGACTTTGAAATGAGGTGTTTTCAAAAATGGCAAAATGCTCATGAGTAATTCGGGTGGCCCTGTTCTTTTCCTATAAGTGCCGCGCCAATGGCGTTGCCCACTTCAAAATGTTCAGGAAAAGTAACTGTGGTGTGCAGACGTTTGGCGATTTCAGGAAGAAAATATTTTGCTGCGGCGCCAATGCCTATTATGGGGAGATCCAACGAAAAGTGAATGGAAAAGAAATCGCTACTTTGTTTGTTGAGCAGCACTGCGGCCTGCTCCATGGACCATGTGGTGCGCGCCAGATAGGTCAGAATTATTTTTTCAATCGCATTGCCGGCTGTGGTAACTGACTGCTTGCAGAAAACTTCCGGTGACAGACTCATTTCAGCGGCCAGTACTCTGGCTCCTGCCTGGCTTGCAGCTGCATTACCGATGGAAAGAAGGCCCATGGCATGCAAAGCATCTGTTGGCGTAAACCCAGCGAGAATAACATGCTGGTCATAGGCAAGTCGTTCAAGTTTTTTTTCCAGAGCAATACCCTGGATGCCTGTTGCCATCTCAATCTTACTGGGGCTGGCAGGTCCATTAGCCGCCAAGTATTGGACAACAGGGTCTGCGAGCTGCTGGTCCTTGTTTGTTTCCACTGGAAGAACCAGGTAGGCATCTTTACCGGTCTTGAGCCACTGCTTAGGATCAGGCAGGTCTGGGGTCATTGCCAGTGGTTGTACCCGGTAAGGGTGGAGCGAAATCTCTCCTTTGCGGTCGCACTTGATATGACTATCACCGCCTCCGGCTGCGGTGTACATGTCTACGGCATCAACATGGGTGCGCCATTGCCCTATGCGGCACCCTTCCTTGCTCATGGTTGGTGCGCCGTCTTTGACCAGGCAGATGTCGGTTGTTGTCCCTCCGATGTCAACGATCAATGCTGTTTTATGTTCACTTGCTGCACCGAATCGTGCAGTGGCGGCAGGACCGCTGGCCATGGTGACTGCAGCGCGCGCAACGGTTTTTTCCAGAGAAGCACCTGTCCCGTCGCCGCATATAATGGTAACCGGACACTCCAGGCCAAGGGCGAGCATTGCTCGCTGGATGGATGACAGAAAGCTGACCATCAGCGGCTGAAGTTTGGCATGGAGGCAGGCTGTTGCAGATCGTTCAAGCATTCCAGGGTGGGTGGAAACCTGGTGTGAACAAAAAACAGGCTTTCCAGGGTCCACAAGTGATATGGCTTTTTCCGTTACAAGCTCATGGGTAGGGTTTTGAATCGACATGGCACCGCACACCGCATAGCTGTCAACTTCGTTGCGCAAACCCTGCAGCATGTCTACCAACTCTTCCATGTCAAGGGGCTGGTCTTCCTCTCCGGTAATTGTATGGCCACCCTTGAGAAAGATGTTGGCAACTATGGGAAGTTTAAAATGGCGTACATGGCCCAGGACAAACAGTGCCACCCGCGCCCCATGCCCTTCCACAACTGCATTGGTTGCCAATGTAGTGGAGACCGCAAGCTGGGTAACAGATTCCGGCGCAATGTCAGCGGCAAAAAGCTTGGTAAGCGCTTTGGCAACGCCAATACTTAAATCATGATGGGTGGTGCGTTCTTTAGCCTGTTGGGCAACCTTTCCCGTTGCCGTGTCCAGGAGGACCGCATCGGTAAAGGTCCCTCCGGTGTCGATGCCAATACAGTATGTACTCATGGTATGAAATGGGGTTGTTGATAAGCTTTGAAAAATGATTTGTTACTACTCAACATAAAAGGTGACAACTTACGGGGTATGTAAATCCCTGGTTTCACTAGTTTTAAATCTGTAACTGCTCTCAGGTTGCCAAGATTTGGGTAAGCGCGATTGGCAGCTATCCCGGATTTCTCATGAACTTTTTGATCTTAAACTCAATTAATTGATATTATTGTTTAAAGAGTAATTGTACAATTAACAGTCTGTTTTTCGTTTTCAATCAAAAAGTTCCCCCTTCGGGTCAATAGATTTTTCCGCAGGATCTGCGTTACAAGTCACTTGCGGTAGTTTACTACAGCTACGCGGCTTGTGCCTTGCCCTGCGAAAAACTTTATTGATGAAAATTCCGGCTATAGCCCCTCTATGCGGACAATCGTGATCACCCGAAGATGGGTGACCTGTGAGCAATTACCATAAAAGAACGGTTGATACCACTCTTACGGTGGATGCGCAAGCGAAGGATGGAATGAGACTGCCGGTGGCGGGGAAATTTTGCGAACGGAATCAAAAGCAAAAAAAAAGCCCGGTCAATAAATGACCGGGCTAAAATTGGCTCCTTGGGAGGGACTCGAACCCCCGACAAGGTGGTTAACAGCCACCTGCTCTACCAGCTGAGCTACCAAGGAACAAATGTTTGATGCTGCGAACTGTCAAATTGTGAGTGGGGTATATATCCCGACAGAGAGAGAACGTCAAGAGAAAAAATGCTTAGCTATTCATAAAAATCAATTTTTAGTTCTGTGCAGGTTGGCTTTAGCCTGAAAATGAAAGGATATTTATGTCTGTAAAGTTTAGGTAATCTCATATTATCAGGGCTTTACCGGATATTTTCGCTAAGGGCGCTTCCATAACAGGCAATGGGTGAGCGCAGGAGGGCTTTTTCTCTTTGTCATCTGCTGAGTACTTAGTGCTGGGTGGGGAAGTCAAGGCTTCCCTCGGGGGGAGCTGCAGTTTAATTGTCACCGGTAACCACTTATTGTATCCCTGCAGATAGCATTTGTGAAAAGCTGACTCGATTTGTTGAATCATTTTGAGCAAAATGTGTATGAGCCGGCTAAAGAGACCCTGAAATCGTATGTGGGGCAATAGGGCAAGCCGGCCAGTTTTAAAAAGAGCGAGATGTTTTCTACAGGTTGCATTCAGTCCAGTCAAAAAAATGAAATAAGTTAGCTTAAAATGCTTGCAATCTTTTTCTCAACAGAGTAGATAAGCGGGGCTCTCAGTGAACAGCACTTCGAGTCGGGGCGTAGCGCAGCCTGGTTAGCGCGCCTGCCTTGGGAGCAGGAGGCCGTAGGTTCGAATCCTACCGCCCCGACCATTTATATAAGAAAAGCCGAACAGTTACATGCTGTTCGGCTTTTTCTTTTTTGTGGAAATTCGAGGCAGGGTGTCGCTTGTTCCAGTTTTTTGTGTTGATGATTATTTCCTGTAATATCAACGTGTAAGTGGTGATACTGCTTGTGGGCCTATTAGTTTGAGACCTCCTGCCTCCGCGACTAGTGGGCAGGGGAGCTAATTTTCAAGTAGTGTTTCCCGGTTCAGTAATCTCATACCCGATAGATTTGTAGCCACTGAGTCTTCTTTTATACATCCTTGCAAGCATTGGTATTGACTCGTCCAGGTAATCATAAATACGAACTTCCTTCTTCCTATCATACTGACGGTGGAGTCGCCCTGCGTATTGTTGAATCGTTCCTTTCCATGAAATAGGGAGAGCTAAAAACAAGGTGTCGAGCCTTGCATCATCAAAACCTTCACCAATATAACGGCCAGTTGCGAGGATAATACGCTCATCATCTTTATCGATATTTTTCAGTTGTTCGTAGGCAGAATCTCGTTGCTTCTTGCTCATTCCACCTTTAAGGATGACGATGTTTTTCACTTTACCTTCTAAAAGATCCGCTATGATTTGAAGGTGCTCAGTTCTTTCTGTGAGTAACAGGGGAGAGCGGTTACTTTTAAGCGATTCAAGAATATCTTCGCAGATCAAGTCATTCCTGGTTTTATCGGCAATGAGTTTTTGATAAATTTCATAGAGAGCTGGTTGTTCATTTTCAAATGGGACATGGAATCCAGTTTGTTTAATGTTTACAAAATGATTGAACGTACTGTCTGCAGTTGCCTCCTTGCTACTATATCTGTATCTGATCGGTCCACATTGCATGATAATGATTGGGTGATGGCCATCTTTCCTGACTGGCGTAGCTGTTAGCCCTAGGACGTAATTTGCTTTCACCTTTTTCATCAGTTGCTCAAAACTTAGAGCTGCAACGTGGTGACATTCGTCGACGATTACGTGTCCATATTCTGCGACAATATCGTCCACAACACCTTTCCGGCATAAGCTTTGGATGACAGCAACGTCTAGCTTGCCTGTAATATGTTTTTTACTTCCACTTAGTTGGCCAATCTCTTTTGGTTCAATTCCTAGAAATACTGAAAGTCTTTCTCTCCACTGGTCCATTAGCTGTTTTCGGTGTACGAGGACAAGGGTGTTTCTCTTTCTCACAGCAATCAGTTTTGCGGCAACAACAGTCTTGCCAAATGCAGTTGCCGCGCTGAGTATCCCTATGTCATGTTTTCGTAATTCTTTTACAGCGTGCTTTTGCTGTGTCCTGAGCTTGCCTTTGAAGCCTACTCGTAAAGGTTTCCCTTTGAAACGTTCGTCGATTATCTTGATCTCGACTCCGAGGCTGTTGAATAAGTTCTCTGCATCTGGAAAACAGCCTCGTGGTAGCCCGATATGTTTTGGAAACTCTTCTGAGCAAAATAGAATTCTGCTTAGATTGTAAGTGGATCTTCTCATTGCCTGTGCTTTATAAAACTCAGGATTTTGAAATGCAGCCAGTTGGATCAGTTGGTTCTGTAATCCAGCTGATAAACCCTCTTTCTCAAAGTAAATTAAATCTCCAAGAACGATTGAGATCTGTTTCGGTACTGGATAGTTTGCTGTAGATAGTTTCTGGGCACCAGAGGGTGGCTGTGTCCATGGGTCTTCGGCATTATCTTCTTCAAGTGTGCTGCCTTTTATACAAAGAATTGATTTTTCATTTGCTGCTTGTGAAACAAGCTTTTCGATTTTTTCTGGAGTGAATTTCTCTATTGAAAAAAGGTACGCCCATTGATCTGGGAATGGTTGGAAGTCTCCATCAAGGAATACGCTATTTCCTTTTTCTCTTGGAGCTTTTTGCAGAGGTAAAGCAATCAAATTGCCAAAACCTCCTTTGGGCATTGTGTCTTGATTAGGAAATAGACGGTCATAGGATTTGAGTCCTATCTGGTGCCTTCTCTCCATCGTTTTTGTTAGGATAGCACTACCGAGTTGTCTTGCAAGTGATGCTTGTACTGGTTCATTGAAGAAAATCCAAACGTGTCCTCCTTTACCAGACCGGGAGCGTTCTAATGCTGCTGGAACTTTTAGAGAATGACACGTATCTAAAAATGCTGAAACATCATCAACCCATTCTGTACCATCAAAATCAACAGCAAGAAACCAGCACAAATCTCCTGGTAATAATGGGTAGACACCGATAGTTTGCTTTCCTGCAAGATGGTCATAGATCACATTGTCCGTAACAGCTACATACTGACGGTTTTGGCACTTATTACATTTTGTGCGAGGTTTGTCACAATAAGCCGGATTCCATTCATTGCTGCAAACCGGGGAATATCCAGAATTGTTGTTCTTTGATTCCCAGCGTTTGGGATAAACATCTTCCCTTCCACGAAATAGTTGCCTGAACAGTGCAATTTTTTTTTCGGTAGATGATTGAGAATGGATTTGGGAAGGAGTTGATGTTGGTTGGTGAACTTTTACTTGAGTTATAGTCAAGTCTGGTGTTCGAAGAATGATTCCTAAACGACAGCTCTGTCAGATTCTTCGCTCACTATTGGAGCCACAGGCTCCCCATCTTTAAATTGAACTCCTTGTATTACATCTGCAAGCAGTTTAAAACCTCTCAACCTTCGCCACCTTTTTTGAGCACTTTGGCCGAGCTTAAAAACCATGGATAAAATTGTGTGCCTGGCAACGCAGCCTCGAGTTTTTGCAGTCCTAAGACGAACCGTCGCGAAAGTCGACTCAATAGGGTTTGAAGTCCGTATATGCTGCCAATGGGCTGCTGGAAAATCATAAAACGCCAGCATGTCGTCTTTATCTTTCTCGAGACATTCCATTGCTTTCGGGTACTTTGCCTCATAGGTTGACGTTGCAATGTCAAAGGCCGAATAAGCTTCTTCTTTCGTCGGCGCCATCCATATCTCATGAAGTGCCTGCTTGACCTTGGGCTGAATACTCTTTGGCAGCTTGTTCAATACATTTGCGGTCTTGTGCACCCAGCAACGTTGATGAGTTGTTGTGGGGTAGACTTTTCTTAATGCTTTCCAAAAGCCCATTGCACCGTCGCCAACAGCCAATTTAGGAGCGCGTTTCAGCCCCTGAGCTTTCACCCTCAATAACAACTCAGACCAACTTTGCTCTGACTCTCTAAAGCCATCTTCAATGGCAATAAATTCTTTTCTCCCTTGCTCGGTGACACCAATAACAACAAGGATGC
>NZ_JAFFQD010000040.1 GCF_016918565.1 Desulfogranum marinum | reverse complement strand
CCGAAAACGATGGCCGGAATCGAATGGAATCCCTGGCCGGAATCAATTGGAATGGGTGGCCGGAATGAAATGGAATCACCGGCCGGAATCCCCTGGAATCAGTGGCCGGATTGCTCTGGAATACTCAGTTAAGACCCGTAAAACCGTTACAGTTGAAATTAATGACCCCAAAATTGGCGTGCCGCTGCTGGTTACTTGCGCCCCTTTTTTACACGATGATGGCAGTCTGATGGGGTCAGTACATGTTGCCAGGGACATCTCACAGGAAAAAATGGCGGCACAAGAACGAGAAAATCTTGTTGCTGAGCTAGAAAAAACATTATCAAAGGTTAAGTTGTTGACCGGATTTTTACCTATTTGTGCTTCTTGCAAAAAGATTCGCGATGACAAAGGTTATTGGAACCAAATTGAGTCTTATATAAGGGATCACTCTGAGGCTGAATTCAGCCATGGTATATGTCCTGAATGTGCAAATAAATTATACCCAGAATTAAGTAAATTTAAAAAAAGAAGCTGAGGAGATTGGGCCTAAATATATTTCAGGTATTAACATTCACCTTCTAACAGATTGCCAGAATTTTCTTTTTCTGCTGTGAGATAGGATTGTCGTTCAAGAGATCCACTGACACTGAAAGTAGAGGTGTTATGAGGTAAGGTTAACTGCTGGTATGCAGAGGCTGGGGTGAGCTTTTGTCCTGCAAACTAGACTCGGCGGCTCTCGGGGAAAATCTCAGACTTAATTAACCATACGATATGTGAAGTCAGATCGCATGGGTTGGACTTATGCAGACAATCTCCCTTTTTTGTTAGACCAGTACCTTCACAAATTTTCTCGAAAAGGTGTTCTAACTAAGCTTGGCTTTTAGGGGAGTGGAATGAAACTAGAGTGGAAACATTCTTTTTTGGATGCAAAGGCTGGACAAGAATACAACAGATTGCCTGTAACAAAAAAAGGGGTTAAGCCAAAATGACTTAACCCCTTGGGATTACTGGCGCGCCAGGGAAGATTCGAACTCCCGACCTACGGATTCGTAGTCATAATCCTCTGAACTTCACGACCTCATCGTTTTTGGTAGTTCATTGAAATAACAGCAAAAACCGTTTAGCTGATTTTACCCGATTTTCTATCATTTTGTTCATTTTGGAGAAAAAGTCTCACACTTTTCTCACACCAAGTGTGTAACGAAAGACAGCGGGTGTTACGGGCTCCCGACGTTATGAGTGACGAACTGACAACTTTTTTACACCATTTTGTCACCACTGAACGTTCTGACTACAGAAAGGCGGAACCTTGAAGAGATACTCTCTGTAATCACAGTCGTGTTATTTTGTTCATGAATATATTTTGCGCATGCCTGTTCTGGAGTTTATTCCACTCAAAATAGCTCTATAATTCACGCAGAATTAAGGCAAAATAGCACAAATAGGCAGGTACAATTTATAGATATATGGACTTTCAGAGTTCGATATATTCGTGCAGACAGACGAGTCGCTTGTCTTGCAAGAATATCTCATGACCCTGCAATTCTGCACTTGGGATCTTTATCGAAGAAGCACCAACTTTTTGCATGAAATTTATGTAGTCCTGATAATTTTCGGCTGCTATCCTTTCGTTGTAAAGAGCTGTTTTAAACACGATTACAAATAGCACTGATATATCAGCACCTTCTGCTATGGTTCCGGCAGTAGCATAAAGAAGCTGATAGCGTATGTCGAACATAGATGAATCTGGCTTATGAAAGTGCATTGCTAACAACTTTTCTATTCGCTCTGGTGCGTTTGTTGATGTGCCAATTATCTGTTTTGCTTTAGAATTTAGGTAACTATCTTTTACTAAAGCACCAAAAGGTTCATCAACCTTTGCTTCAACGCCAATAAATACCGTTTTGCCATTGTCGGCAGTGCCAAAAAGAGCTATGTCGTGTACCCGTCCACGACCAAGCTCATCAAAACGGACTTCATATTCAGGAACCACAAGTTCAATCTTTAGATTGTGGCATAATGCTTCTGCAACACGGTTCCGTATGGTTCTAGCACCATCTTGGTGTATGATAAATTCAGCTGCAGAGTATGCACTTCTACCTTTCTTCCATTGCCGTGAAGCTTGCGGAGTAGCATAGATTTTTGCCCAGTCTGCAAAATTGGTAATTTCGATACCACGTGAATCTTCTATTCGCATCTTTTCATATTTCACTATTATTTGTGAAGTGTTGGTTCATAGGAGAAATGTTGCCTATTAGGCCTTTGAAATTTTGCCTTCGTTGGCAACGATATTTTCCCATATCGTGTGCCTACTACCACTTAACCTTACCTCATAGAAGCTACAGATTAGTAGCTAACGCATCACTAGAGCGACCAGGTCCTTGAAATGGTACTACAAGCCGTCCCCAAAAGAATGGACAAAAAGATTTTGTTTGCTCTGCTGTTTTGGCATAGCCGACAGTAAATGGCTAGTATATCCAATGCCCAGCAGGTATACTCATGATACGTATGCCTGTATATATTGGCATGGTCTCTGGTCAGTTGATCTCAACTGTATACTTTACCTGACATCTTGCGTGATACTTTCATGACAGTGATAGATTTACCCAAAAAAGCGAGGCTGCTTGTTGTCGATGATGAGGCAGGTGCACGGGAATCCCTTGAAGCTATTCTTGAAGATGATTTTCTGGTGGTCTGTGTCGAAAACGGGCACGAGGCCTTAAATACCATACAAAAAGAGGAATTCGATCTTGTGCTGCTCGACATGTCGATGCCCAAAATGGGCGGAATTGAAACCCTTGAGCAGATTAAAATCTACGACAAGTCCATTGATGTGATCATTGTATCGGCCATCGATCGGGCCTTGGAAGCGACGGCAGCCATTCAAAAAGGTGCTTACGATTATATTACCAAACCTTTTGACCCGGAAACCATCCTGACCAGAGTTGACCGAGCCCTCCAGAAACGATATCTCGAGCAAGAGGTTTCCTTTCTCCGCTCCGAAATGGCGCAGCACTCTAAACATGCACAAATAATAAGTCAATCCAGGCAGATGGAGGATATTTTCTTCACCATTAATAAGGTGGCAAGCACTTCCAGCAGCGTGCTGGTTACCGGTGAAAGCGGAACAGGTAAAGAATTGATTGCCAGGGCAATCCATAGTGCCAGCGAGCGCGCTCAAAAATCCTTTGTGGCCTTGAACTGTGCCTCTATCCCCTCAGAGTTGATTGAGAGTGAATTGTTCGGTCATGAAAAAGGCGCATTTACCGGTGCTCACCACCGTACCCCGGGCAAGTTTGAATTTGCCAATGGCGGCACCTTGTTGCTGGATGAAATTTCTTCGCTGAAAAGTGAATTTCAGGCCCAGCTGTTGCGAGTGTTGCAGGAGCGGGAATTTACGCGTGTTGGTGGACACAAAGTAATAAAAGTGGATGTGCGCATCATTGCGGCCACCAATACCAGGCTGGAAGACATGGTCCGTGAAGGAAAATTTCGCGAAGATCTTTTTTTCCGGTTGAATGTGATTCCGATTAATGTACCTCCATTACGGCATCGCGAGGGAGATGTCCCTCTTTTGGCACATTACTTTCTGGGAAAATTTAACCGGAAATTGAATAAAAATATCAAAGCGATAACACCTGAGGCGATGGCGGTTTTGGAAACGTATCCCTGGCCGGGAAATATACGCGAGCTGGAAAATCTGATTGAGCGCATGGTGGTGCTGGGAACCAACAATACAAAGATAGATCAAGGAGATCTTCCCTCTGACGTCCTTTTTCACGAAAAGACCGTTCAAAATTTGCCAGGGCCTGAAGGCAGCAATATCGGACTACTTCAAGCCCGCAACTCTTTTGAGTTCAGCTATATAATGCAGGCTCTTCGAAAATGTAACTGGAACCAAACCGAAGCTGCGCGGTTGCTGAAAATACATAGAAATACCCTTATTCAGAAAATGAAGTCCTTAAATATCCGTAACCGCGACTGAAGAAAGGGGGCTTTTATGCAGCCTGACAATATTTACAACAGTCCTGGACTGGATGGTGTCAGGACAGAAATTTTTTCATCTATAGGCAACTGGATGGTGAATTTGGTGCCTTGCCCCTTTTTGCTTTCCACATCAATCCGGCCCCCATGTTCGGTAATCACTTTATGTGTTATTGGCAGTCCCAAGCCGGTACCGCTGTCTTTGGTGGTGAAAAATGGATTGAAAATCTGCTGCAGTTCCTTCGGGGATATGCCTTGGCCGGTATCCTGGAAAATGATAATGATCCTGCCGTTTGTTTGTGTAATCGGCTGTTTTCCATCATCAGCAAATTCTTCGTAAAAGATTCTGGTTGTCAATCGACCACCGTCGGGCATGGCCTGGATGGCATTCCGAATCAAATTGTTAAATGCTTTAATCAGTTGATTGGAATCGGCCTGTATCAGCGGCAGGTTATCTTGTAGATCCTGATGGTATTCAACATTGGTTCGTTGTAAATCTTCTTCTACTGCATCAACAGATTGTCTCAACAACTCATTGATATCGGTTGTGGCGTATTCATACCTGGGAATTCGGGATAATTCCAGAAGCTCCTCTACCAGTACATTAATTCGCTCTGTTTCCCTGGGGACCGTACGGTTGAATTTTTCAAGAAAGCCGGGCTTATCAATCTTGCGGGGAAGCAATTGGACAAATGTCTTGATGGCCGAGAGTGGATTTCTGATTTCATGGGCCATACCGGCAGCTAATGTACCCAAACCGGCCAATCGCTCTGACTGACGAATACGCGCTTCCAATTTCTTAAGCTCGGTGATGTCATGAAGATTCAGTATGATCTCGAGACGGTTTCCTTTGGCACCATGGAGTATGCTGGAACCGAGGAGGATTGTCTGGACTTCTGCGTCCTTTCTGATTTCAATCTCTCGGTGAGAAACCGGGGCCGGCTGATGAATGATTTCCTGCACCAGCAAAACCAGCTGGGAGGACTCGCCAAGGATGGCGGCAATATTTTTTCCCTCTATTCCATTAATGGGAGAAAGCCCCAAGAGAGTTCTTGCCGCAGGATTAATGGTTACAACGGTCCCCTTCATATCCACAGACATGAGCCCATCGGCCATGGTGATCATCAGTTTTTCGGTGTAGTCCTGTAGTCGTTGGATCTCTTTAAGCTGTTCCTCCTGTCTTTCCTGATGGGCCACAATTTCTTTGGTCATTACGGCAAAATTAGCTGCCAACACTTCAACTTCATCACCGGTTTTTATTCCTATCGTATGGGTGAAGTTTCCCTTCGCCATATCCATAGTAGCCCACACCAGTTCTCCCAGAGACCGGGTGACTCGCTGGGCCCCCAAAAAAGAAATTACGGTTCCGGTGATTAATGCGACGATGCCTATTCCTAAAATGATCCAGATCGTCTGCTGTATTTGCCGATACATAGACGTCAGGGACAACCCGACCCGAATCGTTCCCCAACGGCTCATCGAATCCGGCAAAAAAACCGGTAGGGCCACATCCAGCCCTGGCTGTGAACCGGATTCCGTATCAAACCTTTGCACCAGTGGAGAGGTGGCTGAGACTGCGCCATGACTGATTTTATCGGTTAATTTTTTCCCCTGAAGATCCGGCCGGTTACTAAAACCAGCTACCCGGTTCTCTTTGTCATGCACAACAACATAGAGAATGTTAGGGTCTTGAGCTGCCTGGTTGGCGAACTGTTCAAGAGTTATATAATCGTAGGTGAGCAGTGCCTTGGTTGAAGTGGCGACAAGACTTTGTGCAATAGCTTTTCCTCGCTGCTCAAGCTGTTGTCGAATGCTGTGATTCTGGAACCAAACCAGCGTGATAATGAGAACGCCAAGCAGGAGGATCAGCATGCAGGCATTAGCCAAGACAACTCGATACCTGAGAGGAATGAAGCGGGGTTTTTTGAACAGTCGAAGCTGAAGTGGCCAATTTTGCATGAGAATAAAACTACTCAGACTCAAATCTACTGCGATTGCAAACCGTTCTGGATCCAGACACGATGCAGAGGCATGTAATCAGCTCCTAATGCACTCGGTTGGGCACCTTGAACATAAGATTGATAGACCCGATCAACGCTTGGATAAATTAAAGGGATAACAGGCATAGATTCCATTATCAGCGCTTCGATTTCCCGGTACATTTCTGCTCGCTGAGCAGGATCGCTTTCTCCCCGGGCAGATAAAATCAAGCTATTCACCTTTTCATCCTGGTATCCCATAAAATTGGCAGGGGAGCTGGATGCGAACAGCGGATAAAAAAAACTGTCCGGATCCGGCATATCTGCAAACCATGCATAGCGATAAATCTGTACCTGATCTGAATTGATATACGCCTCAAACTCTGACCAGTCGGTAATGTATTGTATTGTTAAATCGACCCCCAACTCAGCCCACGCTTGACGAACAAAACTCAATTCAGCCTGTGCAAAGGCAGATTTCGAACCGGAAACAATCTCAAGGGAAAGAACACCACCTTTTCCCGCTGCTGACAAGCTGTTACTCTCCTTGGGCCCTGTTACATTAGCTGCTGGCGGTTGCGGTTTTTCCTCCTGGCTCACACCTGGCATGCCGGGTGGCAGAATTCTTTCTGCCGATTCAAACTGGCCATTGTAAACCTCACTCAGTAATTTTTCTCGATCAATGGCTGCGGAAAGTTTCCCACGAAATTCGGGATTGTTCAAATTGGGATGATCTACCTTCAAACCGTAAAACAGCAGACTCAGTGCCGGCCGGTGGAACCACTGAAGACCTTTTTGCGAAGACAACGCCTCTCGGATATTGCCTAAAACAAGCATCTCTTCGAGTTCTCCATTTCGAAAATCAGTTAATATCTGATTAATCTCCCCCCCTGGGTAAATCCGGTATTCCACCTTATCCAGCAACGCTTCCCCCGCAAAATAGTCTGAAAAACGCTCTAACTGAATACGCTTATTCTGCTCCCATGAGACAAATCGAAAGGGGCCGCTACCCACCGGCTTTCGACCGAACGTCTCTCCTAATCGGAGCACCTCTGCTTTGGGTACGATCTTGGCCTGGTACATCCCTAATGCGGTAAGAAATGGCGCATGAGGTTCTTCCAATCGTATTAACACGACGTGCTCATCGATTGCCTGTAATCCTGCTACCACATCAGTATGGTGGTCGCGATATGCTTGCGCCCCGTCTATTTTGAGCAGCTGGGGCATGATCGCAGGGGTCGGGGAAACCCGCAAGAGACGGCTGAGGGAAAAGACCACATCCTTGGCTGTAACCATGGTACCATTATGAAAACGGGCATTTTTCTGAAGAGTAAATCTGTAGTTCTTGCCGTTTTCTTGAACCTGCCAGGTTTCAGCAAGGGCTGGAAGGACAAGAAGATAGGGATCGAAACGAACCAGACCGTCAAAAAGTTGCTGAACAACCGCTGTGCCATATTGATCCTGTACATAAGCGGGGTCAAGCGTGGCAGGATTATTTAACAAAGGAGCATGGTAGAAGCCCCCCTTTGCTGCCTGCTTTATTTGACTGGTCTTATTGATCGTTTCGGCCTTTTCAGGCGACTGCTCACATGAACTGGTAAGGAAAATTACTGAGAGTCCGACGCAGATGAACATCAGCCTAAGTAATCGGTACGAACCCATTCAAACTCCTCCCTTTATCATAAATAATGACCTAGAGTATCACATAAGAAATGCTATTGTAACAGCTTTATGTGATTGATGGTAAAAAGCAGTCTTCAGGATTCAAGCTACACAAAAATACATACATCATAGGATTCGTGTTTTTTATCCACCAGGCATATTATATTTTGATAACTACAGTGGTCTAGCCTTAAAAAAAGCTACCAGGAGGCACTCCCCTGTCCGGCATGCTTTGCCGGCGCAGATGTGGGGTGATGTACGGACACAAAAAATGGAATACAATTTCCAGAGGGGATTGGATTTACTGCGTTTCCAGCAACTCTACAGGATAGAGCAGCAATGTTGTGAAGAGCCCCTCATGCGAAAGTAGCCTGAAAAAGACGTCTGAAAGTTTTTTCTTGGCATTCTTGAAAGTGCGAGGTTTGCCTGGCAGTTTGCAGCAAAGCGACTATGTGTCGAAGGCAATCCTTATTCTATGGTTGCCGGTTGCCCCAAGCAGGAATCACGATGATGCAATAATTATAAAGAGAAAGTAACTGTTCAGCAGTGCTCCAAAGGTTCACAAACTAAATGATTTAGCAGATAAGCCCCAACTTCGATACATCGATACGCGGGTAGGCAAATCGTGAAGGGTTGGGGTACTGCTGAACAGTTACAAGAGAAACTTCTATCTCCAATTAGAATCCAGCTCCACCTCGTGCTAAAACGGGTAAAGCATAACTGGTAACCACAACGCTGACGATAAAAAGCTGGATCATAACCTTTTTCATTTTCAATTTCTCCTGTAGTTTTTTTGCTCTATTTTGCTCATGTAATCAGGTGTTCCTATTGGAACTGACAATTGGGATCTAACGCGTTTGCATTTAAATTTAGCAAGGCCTGTGCCAATTGAGGCTGCCCTTCTCGAATAGGTTAACATGCTGAAAAAAGGTGATTAATCAGCATGGAGAAAAATTTCAAAAATTTGGGCTAATAGCACATAGTAGTGTGAGGCAAGGCATAGCCATTTGCATAACACATTGAAATAAAGACAAAACACCCACTGCACATGATAATGTTCTATGCACATTATTATGTGCAGCGAGTGAACACTGATTTATCAGGCGCTTGCGGGGGTAAAGCTGAATTTAAGGGAATGTGTGAGTGCAATGAACAGCAAAAAAGGTGTTCGAAAAATAGAATAAGGCCCTAAGTCTATTCAGTTAAAAAATCCGACCTATTTGCTTGCCATGCTGACGACTTCGCTGGCATAAGAATTGCTAGTCTCAATATAGCGCAAAACACTATCTATGCTGATGAAGGACAGAGTGATACCTTTGCCCCTCAAAGCAATCACAGCTATGAGATGGAGTACGAAATGGAAGCAATAAAAAAAGATTCGATTTTCATCGTAGACGATGACCAGGGGATTTTGGATTCGTTTGATGCCATGCTGGGCGATAACTATCCTCTGTATATGGTGAACAACGGAGTTGATGCATTACAGTATCTGGATCGGTATCAGCCTTACCTCATGTTCCTGGATTTAAAAATGCCTCGAATGAACGGATTGGAACTATTAAAAAATATAGCTGAGAGGAATTTATCCACCATCATCGTAGTCGTAACGGCATTACCACAAGAAGAATACAAAGAACTGGCTCACCAGTACGGTGTTTACAAATACTTACAAAAGCCTCTTGATGTAAACGAAGTTGAAGATATCGCGGCTGTTGTGCTGCACTAAGTCCAGGTAAGAGAATCGGATAACCATGCAAAATAATATACTGTTCATTGACGATGATTCCGCAGTGCTCGATGCTCTGGAGTGGAGCTTCGCCGATGAACCCTATGGATGTTTGACCTGTAAATCAGCAGGGGAAGCATTGAGCCTCCTCAATGAAATGGATTTTGCCGTAGTGGTCTCAGATCAGCGCATGCCTGAAATGAGTGGCATTGATTTTCTCGAGAAAATTAAACGGCAGAGGCCGGAGACTATCCGAATACTCATGACTGCTTACCAGGAAATGAATATTATCCTGAATGCTGTCAACAAGGGAAATGTGCACAACATTATCTTTAAACCATGGGATGATGCGGAGCTGAAACGGATTATTCAAACAGCGGTTGACGATTATACCCTGAGAAATGGCGGTGGTGTGTGCAGGCAGGTCGTGAGTGAAGCCGATCAGCTGATTGAATTAAATCAAAACCTGGAGGAAAAAAACCAGTACCTGATGGAAAGGTTACAGCAAGCCCAGAAGATGGAAGCACTGGGTAATCTGGCCAGTGGCATTGCTCATGATTTCAATAATATTCTCTTCACTATCAATGGTATTCTGAAGTTGGCAATGTTTGACAAATCGCTTCAAACAGAGATGCATGCCCATCTTGGCCTGGCATTAGAGGCTTCCGATCGGGCAACCGATCTTGTATCGCAGATTCTCTCATTCAGCAGTGCCGGCAAAAGCAGTGACAAGCCTGTCAAATTAGGACCTTTAGTGCAAAAGGTATTGAAATTTATCAAAGTAGCCCTGCCGCCCAGCATCGAGCTTTACCAGGATATTTCCGTTGACAGTGAAAAGACTACCTTGGAAGCCACAAAGGTATACCAGATACTGATTAATTTATGCTCGAATGCGTTTGACGCCATCAAGGGCAAAAAAGGCATCGTTCAAGTTAGTTTAACCCGAACGCTAATTGACCAGCCGGGACAGGCCGAGCAGGTGAAATTGCTCCCTGGAGATTATTTCTGCCTAACGGTGAGTGATAACGGCAATGGCATTGACCAGGCAAACATGCAACAGATTTTTGATCCCTACTTTACAACCAAACGAAAAAATGGAGGAACCGGGCTGGGACTGGCTTTGACCAACCAGATTGTTCAGGACCATGGAGGACACATCATTGTTACCAGCGAGGTTTCAAAAGGCTCAAGCTTTGCTTTATTCCTGCCTCTAATCGAACAAAACCAAGACTAAAATGCAGTTTGGAGGGTAAAGAGTCATCCCGGCCACGTTGTCAAACCACGCCTACCGTCCATATCAGCATCTCTTCGGGCTCCGTGGCACCTCTTTCCTTGCACTCTAGATCAGGGGTGCCCTTGACCTGAATGTCCTTGCGGGCCTGAGCCGGCTCTCGTCACTTCGCAAAAACTTTGTTTCTTATCCTATCTTGTATCATGACCCTTCCCGGCATCTGGACGGAAAAGGGCTCGGGTCCGTTGTTCCCGGCTTTATTCCCACTCTGCTCGGCGATATTATCCAGTATGTTCCATCAACCGGTGAGCTGCTCAAGGCAGCTATGCCGATTATTGATCGTACACAGTCCTACCCCGCCCCACATTGTTCATAGATACGGGGTCAGATGCATGAAAAATAGATGCTCGCAGCAACAACTGTGACTCATCCTCTTTTCAAAGAGGTGGTATTACCTATGTTTTTAACGCATAATATCACGCAGCTCTCACCATTAAAAAAGGAGTCAGCTATGTTCAAGGTATGGAGAGGACTAGCGTCAACGGCCATTGGCTTGTGTCTGGTTGGCGTGACGTCTGCATATGGTGCAAGTGGCTGCTCGACCCAGGAATGCCATCAAGGCATTGCCGATATTAAACCAGCCGACCATAAAATGATGCGCACCCTTAAAATTACCGGTTCCCAGCATGGTGACCCGGATGGCTGCGTCATGTGTCATGGTGGAAATCCCAAAGCCACCAAAAAGGAAGAGGCCCATAAAGGTGTACCGCCGACATTGCGTATTGCTCCAGGCCCGAAAGATTACTACCCGGATCCCGGTTCCATATGGATTGCGGAAAAATCCTGTGGTGCCTGCCATCCAGGATATGTTTATCGCTCTACACTGGGTCTGATGAATACCGAAGCAGGGAAAATACAAGGCAACCTGGCAACTTGGGGCTTTAAAGAAGTTCAGGACTATAGTGTTCCCTGGGGCAACTACGATGTCCACGATATAGACAGTCTTACCCCCCTGTCCGGAACTCCTGCCTACAAGCAGTACATGAAACACCAGGGAACTATCTATCCCCGGCAGTATCCTCAAAACCTTGAACAGATGCCCAACGTGACCATGGATGAGGTCAATGCTGATCCCAAGATGGCCGCTATCACTTACCAACGTCAGAGTTGCCAACGTTGTCACATAGGTGTCCGCGGTCGGGAGAAGCGTGGCGACTTCAGGGGTATGGGCTGTTCAGCCTGCCATGTCCTTTACGGAACCGATGGGTACTATATGGGCGACGATAAAACCATCTCCAAGGACAAACCCGGTCACATGCTCAAGCATAAGATAGTGGCAACCAGAAAAACCGGCGGTATTCCGGTGGAAGCTTGTTCTTCCTGCCATAACCGCGGGAAGCGAATCGGTGTATCCTTCCAGGGCTTGATGGAGTCCCCCTATGGCTCCCCCTACAATGAGCAAGGAAACAAACAACCAAAACTGCACACCAAGCGCTACCTCTTTATCGCTGACGATCTTCATCACCAGCAGGCAAGCCGTAAAGGCAACCCTCAAGGTGGTATGCTCTGTCAGGACTGCCATACTTCCATTGATATGCATGGTGACGGGAATATCCACGGCACGACTCTTGCCCAGGTGGAGATCGAATGTTCCGATTGCCATGGCCTGACCGACAAGTATCCATGGGAACTGCCGGTGGGTTATGGGGATGAGTTTGGTAAGGACCTAAGTAAAAATCCGCGTGGTGTGGCTAAAGAACGCTTAGTACCCGGCAAACAGTTCGGCTACCCCTACGAGGCTGAAGATGGTTTTGTCCTCACTTCCCGCGGCAATCCCTTGGGTAACGTCATCAAGCGTGGCAACAAGGTTATTGTCCATTCAGCCACGGGCAATGACTTTGAAGTTCCAGTACTGAAGGTACTCAAGGATGAGAAAAAGTGGAAAGACCCATCTGCAGAAGTGGCCATGTACGCTGTTTACAAGCATATGACCAACCTGGAATGCTACTCTTGCCATGCCTCCTGGGCGCCGCAGTGTTATGGCTGCCATGTACAGGTCAACTACAAACCCAAAGATGGGACGCCTGTCACTGGTATTGATTGGGTAGCCTCTGGAAACGACCGAAAACCAAACGGGCAGACCGCAGAATCAATCCTTGGATCTGGCGGCATCACGTCTCCGGGAAAAATAGTAGAGACCGGCTCCTACCTGCGTTGCGAAGATCCGGTCCTCGGCATCAGCGGCGAAGGCCGTGTCTCCCCACTTATGCCCGGTTGTCAGGTGACCTACACTATTATAAACGATAAGGGTGAAACCCTGCTCAACAATGAAATCGCCCAGAGCCCGACAGAGGCCCGGCAGCTTGGCCAGAAGCATGTACCACTTGCCATTGATATGGCTCCGGTACAGCCCCATACGGCTCAGCGTCAAGCCAGGACCTGCGAATCCTGCCATACCAATCCTAAAGTTGCCGGACTTGGTTTAGGCAATGGTACCTTTGGACTCCGTCAGGACGAAAGCGTGGTAATGGATCTTATGGACGCTACTACCCGAGAGATCATACCAGCCAAGCACAGCGTACAGATTTCGGCCATTCCCAAGCTCAACTTTGACTGGTCACAGATTGTCACCCGCGAGGGTGTCCAGTTGGCCACGGTAGGTACACACTGGCCCAAGTCCCGGGCATTCAACAAGCAAGAGCTTGATAACTTCCTCAGGGCCGGCACCTGTATGGGCTGCCACCAGAATATGAGTGAAGCGGAACTGTGGGAAAAGGTATCCACCGAAGGCACCATCGATTCAAAAGAGCATCTGGAAGCGATGAACAAGATGATCAAGTTCATGGCGGAACAGAATCTGAAACCGGCTGAGCTGAAATAATAACCCGAACCTTTTCGCCAACAAAGTTTCCCGGTAGCCCGGCTGTTGGGAGTTTTTTGGTTGTATTGACAGCAGAGGTCTATCTGCAATGTTGCCTGCGGGGAGGCTGTACATATGGAGCAACAATTTTTTTGGAAAGTTAGGTTGCGTTACTTTTCCAGCTTTGGTAATTCGACTCTGGTCGTATAAAATATGTATAATAATAACTTAGTGTTGAAAATGAGCAATATCCCTGCAAAAGTACAAAGGTTTTTAGAAAATCACAGTCTCTCCGCCCTCGAATTTGAGCCGGGATCAACGCCAACAGCAGAAACAGCAGCTCAAAGAATAGGGGTCCCTGTTGGTCAGATAGCAAAATCTATTTTGTTCAAAGGAAAGGATAACAGCTACCGACTGGTGGTGGCTGCAGGAGATAAGAAAATTAACAGTGGCGCACTTAAACGTGCAACCGGGGCAAAACACCGGATGGCAAGTGCTGAGGAGACCCAAGAAGCGACAGGCTTTCTTCCTGGCGGGGTCTGTCCCTTCGGCTTGGAAGACAGCCCTGTAGCTATTTTACTTGACATATCCCTTGATGAATACGACACCATCTATCCAGCGGCGGGTACAGATTCCACCGGCGTCCCCCTGAGTCCTGATTACCTCCAGCAGATTACCGGTGGCGTGAAAGTTCAGGTGACCTGATTGCAAAGCTACGGCCATAAAAAATCGACTTTGAAAAAATCGCCAAGAAGCTATGGCGAGCAAAAACAGGCAAACACTGCGCCTTGTATATCGAACTTTTGTACTTAGCCATCTTTAGTGTGTGATGGACTTTTTACGAGTCCACCATCGTTATGTACTACTATCAAACGGCAGCCATATCCACTTATATGGTGAAGTGTTCTTTCCAAATTAACGGTTTCCCTTCTCCAGCAATCAATTTAGGCTTGTATTCCCAGCAGCTTTTATACATGTAATGATACCTAAATCCTGCACGTCGAAAGTTAGAAAAAATAAATTCCACTTTAAAAAACAACATATTGAGCAGACAATTGATTTGAAGTTCTATTCACTGTTTGAGTGAACCTATTTTTTCTCACCTTCAACGCCCTTCGGGATCGGCAATTTCACCAAATCTGCTACGTTACCGAAGGCTTGAAGTATTTTTATACGTCCGCGCCTCCGGTGCCTCACATCTTCGGCAGGTAGCGTAGACTCCGAAATTTCCAATTGCAGGATTTAGGTTATAAATCTATTGTGCCTTCCGCAGCAATGCAATATATTTGCATCATCATATCTGAATACCTGGACCCATTATCTACTTAGCTTACCTTTAAAAAAAGGTATAATTTGTAGTTACCATAAGTGCAATTAAGTTGCACATGCAATAGCTTGCAGAGTTAACTTAATTTTGAAGGAGAAGAAAATGTATCACTCTATTCGTTGTTCTTTACTTTGCTTAGTTATGACATGCGTGGTGCCGCTGACTTGCCTTGCATCCGGCAAACTCCCGGTATTTGTCAGCATTGTACCACAAAAATATTTTGTGCAACAAATTGGCAAGGATTTAGTTGATGTTCAGGTTATGGTTGAACCTGGAGCGAGTCCACATACGTATGAACCAAAGCCGCAGCAGATGGTAGCCATTTCCAAGGCAAAATTATATTTCGGCATAGGAGTTGAGTTTGAAAAGGCTCATTTGGACAAACTCGTTGCAACAAATCCCAAGCTCAAGGTAATCCACACAGATCATGGTATCGAAAAGCTGGCTATGGAAACCCACCACCATGACAGCCACACAGAGGCACAATACAAAGAAGAACATCATGACGCCGATCATGATCACGAAAAGGATAAAAATCATGGGGAAAAAGAGCATCATGAAGAGCCACAACCCGCTGGGCAAGATCCACATATCTGGCTCTCTCCATCACTGGTAAAAATACAGGCTCATGCTATTTTGGCAGCATTGCAGGAGGCTGATCCGGCGCACAAGAGAGCTTATGCAGCCAACTTCCAGGAGTTTACAGCGCAGATTGATCAATTGGATACTGATCTGAAAAAAATGTTTGCTGGAAAGTCTGGGTTGCAGTTTCTTGTATTTCATCCGACCTGGGGATATTTTGCCCATGACTATGGGCTACAACAGGTTCCCGTCGAGATTGAAGGCAAGAGTCCTAAACCCGCCCAGTTGAAGGAATTGGTCCAGCATGCAAGGGAAAGTGGGATAAATATAATCTTTGTGCAACCCCAGTTTTCAGTCAAAGATGCTCAAGTCGTTGCCCAAGAGATTGGCGGCCAAGTAGTTTTTGCCAATCCTTTAGCTGAAAACTGGATGGCCAATCTACGTCAGGTCGCAGCTAAATTCCAGGCCGCACTGAAATAAGATAAATGGGTTTTCCATGTCGATGATCGAAATAAATAATCTTGATTTTACCTATAACCGAGAAGCCATCCTGAAGGATGTGAATCTTGCCATTCCGGAGAAGGATTTTGTCGCTATTATTGGTCCCAACGGCGGGGGTAAGACCACCCTGCTAAAACTGATTTTAGGGTTACTGACACCGGATAAGGGGACGATTCTCATCGATGGGAAACCTCCCCAAGAAGCTTCGTCGTGCATAGGCTACGTACCGCAGGATATCCATTTGAACCAGAGCTTTCCTATCACTGCCATCGATGTGGTGCTGATGGGAAAGCTTGATCCCAAACAGCGCTTATCCCGAAGGTCAGCAACTAATCGCCGTGATGCCTTGGCAGCTCTCGAACGTATGGACATGACAGCCTATGCTGACAAGAAAATCGGTACCCTTTCCGGAGGTCAACGCCAAAGGGTCTTCATTGCCAGGGCATTGGCGACGAAGCCCAAGCTGCTTTTATTAGACGAACCCACCTCCAGTATCGACACTAAGGGGCAGGCTGATTTTTATCAGCTTCTCCGGGAATTCAACCAGGATATTACAATTTTAGTGATCAGCCATGACCTGCTGGTGATATCCCGCTATGTAAAATCGGTGGCCTGCGTCAACAAAAAACTGCATTATCATGACCAGGCCGAAATTACCGGCGATATGCTGAAAACCATGTACCCCAGTACTGACGAGGAGGTGTGTCCTGTAGAATTAGTGGCCCACGGCCTCCCCCATCGAGTACTATCAGAACATGAGAACCAATCCCCATGATTGAAGCCTTGCAATTTGAATTCATACGCAATGCCCTGGCTGCGGGCCTGCTGGCCAGCGTAATTTGTGGCATTATAGGCACCCTGGTGGTGGTCAACCGAATTGTCTTTCTTTCCGGTGGCATCGCCCACGCTGCATATGGTGGTATTGGGCTTGCGTCATTTTTCAAATGGCCCTATCTGCCCAGTACAATTGGTTTTTCCCTGTTCGCAGCCATGCTCATGGCTTCTGTGAGCTACAAGATGAAGCACCGGGCCGACACCGTCATCGGCGTTATATGGGCTCTTGGAATGGCCTTCGGCATTATTCTCGTTGACTTGACACCCGGGTATAACGTGGATCTCATGAGTTATCTGTTCGGCAGTATACTTGCTGTTCCCAGGTCGGATCTGTTCTTCATGGCATTTATCGGTATTGCGATGATACTCCTCGTTACTTATTATTATCAGGATCTGCTGGCCATGTCCTATGATGAGGAATTCGCCAAAATCAGGGGGGTACCGGTTAAAAAGCTCTACTTTGTACTGATCGGCATGCTGGCTGTTACCGTTGTTCTGGTCATCCAGGTCGTTGGTCTCATTTTGGTCATTGCCCTGTTGACGATTCCACCTTTTATGGTTGAAAAATATGCAAAATCACTTTTTCAGATGATGGTGGCGTCCAGCTTACTTGGAGCAGCTTTTACGGTTACCGGACTCTGGCTCTCGTATCAGTACAACCTCACATCAGGCGCTTCGATTATACTGGTTGCAGGTGTTGTATTTTTGTTTTCCCTGATTGTAGATAAAATACGCTTTGCTTGCCACAGAACATAAAATGTGTCATGAGATATCTATAAACAAGGCTTATGTGTGACCAATGCAATTATGAAAACTTGTTGTCGAATGCTGACCTGGTAGCGACCACTAATCGTATTCAGGTCCTGGAAATTGTCGGAAACAACACGTTTCCTCTTTCCGCCGGCGACATCTACGCTATCCTGGAGCGTACCAGTTCTATCAATCGTGTGACGGTCTACCGTATTCTTGATCTATTGGTTGAACATGGTGTCGTTGATCGTATAAGTACTGGCGGCAGAGCCTTTTATTACGGTATTGCTCCCAACGAACACCATAAACCGCACCCTCACTTTTACTGTAGAATCTGCGGGCAGATGGACTGCTTAAGCCCAGAAAGTGTAACCGTTGACATAGCCCCTTTATTAAAGACGTATCCCGGCCGGATTGAGAAGGTGGAAATTCGTATTGATGGAATATGTAAAAATTGTGCAAAAGTGGGAAAAAAGTAGGTGTAGGCAGTAAATAAAAATCAAACGAACAAAAAAACTTAACCAGGAGAATTCCATGGCTAACTGTTGCGACATGAAAGAAGGTGATGTGTTTGTGTGCGAAAAATGCGGTTTGGAACTCAGTGTCAAAAAGCCGTGCACATGCGATGCTGACGCTCCAGATAAATGTTGTACTGTACCACTGCAGTGTTGCGGTCAGGAGATGACGAAAAAATAAAGTAGAATATCTCCCGCATTAACAAGGCAAAGGTTGCTCCACTACCTTTGCCTTTTATTATTTACGCAAACGACAGTTCAGATAAGAAGGGGAAACTCCGAGGAAATATGGCGAAAAAAGATACCCCGCCACCAATACCGATCTACCAGAAACCAGGTGCAGAACCTGATAGTGATGTAGATGTTTTTTCGAGTTCCTTAGGAAGTACTGTCGGAGTATTTTTTCTTGTTGCTGCTTTCCTGCTCTTTCTTTCAGCTCACTCCGAAAATCAAAATTTCGCCTCTTTTACAGGTCTTTTTTCGATAAATTTCACTTCTATTGTTTTAGAGGCAATACCTTTCATGTTGATTGGGACACTTGTGGGAGGAGTCATTGAAGTCTTTGTTCCAACGCCACTCATTGACCGTTTCTTGGGGAAAGATAGAAAAAGTGGTATTTTCCTGGCAGGTGGATTGGGCTTGCTCTTTCCAACATGTGAGTGCGCAATAGTCCCTATTGTTCGTCGACTTATAATCAAGGGTGTTTCAATCCCTTCTGCTGTTTGCTTTATGCTCAGTGGCCCGATCGTGAATGCTATCGTGGCCTGGTCTACAGCAATCGCCTACACCTACAACTGGAAAATGGTCCTGCTGAGAATCAGCTGTGGCTATGGAGTTGCTGTCATAATTGGGTTAGTGCTTACCCGTTTTTCCAATCCAGAGAAGCTTGTATTAGAAAATGTTGCAGAGCTGTCTCTTCGTCAATGCGGCTGCAGCAATGAAGAGTTTCAAAAAAATCAACTTTTATCCAAATTGTTACATGCGATTGGACATGCACGAGATGACTTTTTAGATGTAGGTAAATATTTGGTTCTAGGTGCTTTTACAGCAGCTTTTATACGCACTGCTACTCCTGTTGCAAACTTTGAGGCCCTGTCTGCCTCCCCTTGGTTGATCATTTTAGTCATGATGGTGATGGCTGTGGTTATGAATCTTTGCAGTGAAGCGGATGCATTTATTGCTGCAAGTTTCAGATGGCTCATACCAGGTAGTGCTCAACTTGGATTCTTGGTGTTGGGGCCAATGCTGGACCTTAAGCTTATGCTGATGTACCTCACTGTTTTTCGCAAGCGAGCCATTTTACTATTTTCAGTTGTAACATTTGGTACGGTTTACGCTCTAATGCTTATTATTGAGCTCCTTCTGCCTCCATTTGTCTGATGATACTGAGGATACTCAACAGCATATTGCTCTCTGTATGGGCTATTTTCCTCTTCTGGCTCCTTACTTTTGGAAGGAGTGATTTAGTACGTTTACTCCACCCTAGATTATGGTGGGTCCTCGGCATTGCTGCAGTTGTATTAGTGTTATTTCTCGTTTCTCTCGTTATTCCTAACAGGCATGCGAAGAGCGACAAACCTATATTTATGGAGCTCCCAGGCATTTTGATCCTGCTTGTCCCCATTCTGTATTTTTCCATTGCAGCAGAAGCAAGACTTGATGGGACTTCATTGCAAAACAGAATCATCCAAAGCGATAACGGCATGTACCTTAATAGCCTACCATCTTTTGGAATCTTTGATGAGCCGCAGTCATCCGGCATGGTGTTTTCAAAGATACTACGTAAACCAAAAGACTTTGAGGGGCAACAGGTTGAGGTTGTGTGCCGGAGTTTGGTTAATGAAAAACTTCCTGAGAATATAGCAATGTGCTACCGCTATATGATTACCTGCTGTGCGGCCGATGCCCTTCCTGCGTTTATATTCCTCAGTCATACAAGCGAAATGAAAATTGAAAATGACCGCTGGGTACAGATAAACGGCCCACTTTCAATCATCAAAAACAATGGAATGGAATTTCCATCTGTTGAAATCGAATCACTCAAATATGTTGAAGAACCGGCCTTCCCATGGGCGATGTAATAGAATATACAGTAAAATCCTCAAACAAAGAGACGCAATGACAATATGAAGATTCAATGGAGGTTATTACATTAAGACGCTTCCTGGTCAGGCGATTTCAGTACTGTGATTCGGACTTAACTTTGCCAAGTCCAAGATATCAATTTCGTTTCTATTTCGATAAGTAACACTCAACTTCTCACAAAATAAGAGGTCCTGATTACCTGACCGGAGTTGACCGTACCTGTACACCTCTCAACATAGCAAATATTATTTCAGACGAAATGTATCACCCAAAATGATAGTTTGAAGTTACTCTCGCCTCCAACCAGATGATAACTTGAGCATTTTTTCAACCCTCTCCAAAGTGCAGGTTACATTGTTCCCAGGATAAATTTCAACAAACGCCCTTCTACCTCAAAAAATAATTTGACATTTATTAAAAGTAGATCTACTGTCGTCTTCTAGAATGAACATTCGTTTTAAAAGAGATTAAACAATGACAGCACCCGTGAAAAAACGATCGCAGGATTTAGAAAGCTTAATTTTTGAAACAGCCCTCAAGCTTTTTACAGAAAAAGGCTACTTTAATACCTCGGTTCACGATATCCAGAAAGAAGCGAATGTCAGTATAGGCAGCATTTACCATTATTTTAAAAATAAGGAAGCCATAGCCAGGGCGATTTACAACAACTTAATCATCCATATGGAAATGGCGATGGTGGAGATAAGAAACACCCATCAAACCACCCAGGGCCGTGGACGTGCAGTTATCAACTATTTATTTGATCTTGCAGAAAATGCTCCCGATAAAATGCACTATCTCCTTTATGCCACGCACAAGGAGTTTATGCCTGAAGAAAAATCCATCTGCTCCTCCCCTCCTTTTGCAATAATACGGGAAATGATCAATGAAGGGGTAGAGAAAGGAGAAATTCGCAATATGGATCCTGTGGTTGCCAGTGCCTGCCTGATTGGGGGAGCGTTACGTATTATCCGTCTCGATTTGGATGCTTTTCTGGAACACCCGATATCTCACTATTTAGAGGAAATTTGGGAATGCTCCTGGGCATCAATTAAAAAATAATATCGAGTAGTTTTTTTTTGGCCGCTCAATGAACGAACATTCATTCTAAATTATCACTACATACAAATTGTTTACCCATTACTTTAAGTTATACGGTTCTATTTTTTTGCTAACGACTAGAACGAACATTCATTTTAAAATATTTTAATCTACTCTTATATTGAGTCTATTTATTACTTATTCTACGACAGGAGAACGAGATGAAATCAACAGATGTAGCAATTATTGGCGGATCTGCGGCAGGTTTAATGGCGGCGGTTACTTTAAGAAAACGTAATCCTGAAAAAAAAGTCACTGTCATTCGTAATGTGGAAAAAACACCGGTTCCATGCGGTATTCCGTATATCTACGGAACATTGAAAAAAGTTGAAAAGAACATTATTCCGGATCAGAACTTCCTTAATATGGGTATAGATATCATGTACCTGGAAGTGGAGAGTATAGACAGAAAACACAATAGTATTGCATTTGCAGACGGTACCACTCTTGAATATGACAAGCTCATTCTTGGTAACGGATCAAAACCTTTTGTGCCGCCTATAAAAGGTATTGATCTGGACAACGTATTTGTCGTAGAGAAGGACCCATGTCGATTGCAGGCATTGTATGCTGCATTGCAGACAGCTAAAAACGTGGTTGTTGTCGGAGGAGGGTTTATCGGCGTTGAGATGGCTGAGCAAATCGCACTCATGGGTGGTGCCGATGGTACTGCAAACAGCAATCTCAATGTCAGCATCATTGAAATGCTCCCTCATTGTCTCATGATGGCCTGTGAAGAAGAGTTTTGTGTTCAAGCGGAGGGTCAACTTGAAAAACTCGGTATCCATGTCATGACCAATCGTGGTGTGCAGGAAATTAAAGGCCAAGGTGCCGTCAATGCGGTCCAACTGGCAGACGGTAGTGAACTGGATGCTGATTTGGTACTGGTCTGCATTGGTGCAACACCTAACATAGAACTGGCTGAAAAATGTGGTTTGGAGGCTGATCCACGTCAAGGTGTGTTTGTAAATGAATACATGCAAACCAAAGATCCGGATGTCTATGTTGCCGGTGACTGCGCATCAAAAACTTCCTTTATCACCGGCAAACCAAGCGGTATCCGCCTTGCCTCGGTCGCCTGTAGCGAGGGCATGATTGCAGCGAGCAATTTGTACAATGCGGTTCAGCGAAAAAACCTGGGTGCACTTGGCGCTTTTGCGACAAAGGTAGGGGACCATTCCATAGCTGCGGCAGGATTAACTTCAAAGGCCGCTCATGATGAGGGTATTGAGGTTGTGATCGGTGAAGCCACAACTCCCAATCGACATCCTGCAAGCCTGCCTGACTGTATTACCGAAATGAAAGCAAAACTGCTGTTTCGAAAAGATAACGGTAGAATTATTGGTGGTCATGTTATTGGTGGAGAGGCTACGGCCGACATGGTTAACGCAATTTCCGTTGCTATCCAGACCGGTGCAACCGCAGAGGAACTGGCAACCATGCAATACGCCACCCATCCTCTTTTAACAGCCTCACCACTCTTCTATCATATCATGCTTGCAGCAGAGAATGGTGCTATCCAGTTAACCAATGCTTCCATGGCTAAAAAGCTCAATAAAGAAGCGGCCTAGAACCCGAATTTCTCATGACCTTTTTGATTTTAAACTCAATTAATTGATATTATTGCCTAAAGAGTAATTGTACAATTAACTGTCTGTTTTCCGTTTTCAATCAAAAAGATCCCCCTCCGGGCCAATAGATTTTTCCGCAGGATCTGCGTTACAAACCACTTGCGGCAGTTCACTTCAGCAGCGTGGCTTGTGCTTTGCCCTACGAAAAACTTTATTGGTGAGAAATCCCGGCTAACACAAAAAGTTGCCGGCATAAAGCTTCTCTTCCCTCCCTTTCAGGATAGAAGCTTTATGCTGTGCAACAACAATGTACCACTACATTGTACCCTAGTCTTTGTTCTCTATCGAATTTCCCCTGCTTTTCATCGTAGTCCATAACCGCTCAATTTTTGAGGGTACCGTGATTGATCTCTTCTTTTTCAGTTATTTGATGCTGGATCGTTGCTCAGGCTGTTTCACAACTTGGTATGGATTCATCTTGACTTGTTATGATTGCCGATAGTTTTCATTTACCTCTACGCTATTTGCTTCCACTCCCCCATGAAAAGGGTAAAAACAGCAAATAATCATGCAATCATATGCTCTTCTTTATTTCCCTTTTTTCTAAAATGATTAACTATATTTTATTTGAAATTTTTCAGCCGTTTAGTGGCAACTAGTGAGGAGTATAGAATGAATTGTACACAAATGAGCGATCAGGTTTTCCAGCTCAAAGTCAACATTGAAGAAGATGGCTACCTCTTTGAAGGACTGTGGCCTGTTCCCAATGGGGTAAGTATAAACAGCTACCTTATAAAGGGAGATAAAACAGCAATCATTGATTTAACCCAGGATATCTATGAATTGACCAGCTCACTCGAACAGCAGATGGAGCAGACCGGAGTCAACATAGAAGAAATTGACTATGTGATTGTCAACCACATGGAACCAGACCACTCAGGCATGTTGCGTGCATTTGTTGAAAAAAATACGACATGCAGAATTGTCTGTTCTGCTAAAGCAGCTCCTCTTTTGGAACAGTTCAGTTCTGTCCCCATGGGCAGAGTTGATATTGTCGGTGATGGTGACACCCTTGATTTGGGGGACGGCATGGTCTTGCGATTTTTTATGATTCCAAATGTGCATTGGCCGGAAACCATGGCAACCTATCTTGAGTCTGAAAAAATACTGTTTCCTTGTGATGCATTTGGTTCATATGGTGCGGTGAAGGAGCAGGCCTTTGATGATCAACTCTCAGATGAACGTGTTGCATTTTTTGAACAAGAATCGCTCCGTTACTACGCAAATATTGTTGCCACCTTTTCCCCTTTTGTTGAAAAAGCCATTGAAAAGCTAAGCTCTCTTCCCATTGACGCCATTGCCCCTTCCCATGGAATTGTGTGGCGCAAAAATCCTTCGGCAATCATTAACCATTATAAACGCTATGCCTCCTACGCTAAGGGACCGGCAGAACCTGAGGTTTGTCTTATATGGGCCTCCATGTATGGAAACACAGGCAAAACCATAGCTCCTCTTATAAAGGGCATCAAATCAGAAGGCGTGGAAGTACGCACCTTCCGTGTTCCGCAGGATGACCTTGGCCATATCCTTGCCGCCGCATGGAGGGCTGCTGGATTGGTCTTTGCGATGCCGACCTACGAGTATAAAATGTTTCCGCCCATGGCGCAGGTTATTGAGGATTTAATGATCAAAAAGGTCAAAAATAGAAAGGTGCTGCGTGTTGGTTCCTATGGCTGGGTTGGTGGTGCGGAAAAAGACTTTAGAACGAGAACCGAAAAGGCCGGCTGGGACATTATGGACAGTATAGAATTCCAAGGCGCACCTGGAGATGAGGATTTAGAAGCAATGGAGCAGGCAGGGAAAGAATTGGCGCAAAAAATCAAACAATTCTGCAGTAAATAAAAACGATCCAGACAGAGACATAACTCTGTCAGGATTCCTTACCCGGGATACACAAGAAACAAGAGGTAAAAAAATGGCTGAAACAGTCGTAATTTTAGGGGCAAGTGAAAAACCTGCAAGATATGCCTACAAAGCGATGCAATCTTTAACCAGTCACGGTCATCAAGTACTGCTGGTCAATCCTTTTAAGGCAAAAATTGAAGATCAGCACTGTCACGATTCTGTGTCCAGTATAACAGAACAGATTGACACTATAACCTTGTATGTTAATCCAAAAAGATTCCAGAATCATATAGATGACGTTATTGCATCGGCACCGAAAAGGGTGATTATGAACCCAGGGACGGAAGACGATGATGCTGAAAAAAGGTTACAAGAGGAAGGTATTGAGGTACTGCGAGCATGTACTTTAGTGATGCTCGCAACCAACCAATATTAATGCGGATTCATTGTACCATTACTCTCAAGCCCGGATTTCTATAAAAAAAGGAGAAACCATGTTTGCTGTTATTGTCAAAGTACAGATCAAACCCGAACATCGGGAAGAATTCATTGAAGCCATGCTTGCCGATGGTCGCGGATCTGTAGAAAAAGAATCCGATTGCCTGCTCTTCAATATCGTTGAAGACCACTCTGATCCCAACAAATTGCACCTCTATGAAGTCTATACAAGTGAAAAGGCTTTTGAGGTACACAAGGAAACCCCGCATTTTATAACCTGGTTGGAAAGTACACAGGATTGGCTTGCCGCCCCTCTAGACATTTCCACCGGCAGCCATCTTTTTCCATCTGATTCGGTCTGGCAGAAACAACAATAGTTTCCCATGCAAAGGACATGTGGCTCTCCTGAAAACTGAACAAAAAATCAGGAGCGCCATTTGCTCACATCCATTTCCTGTTCAGTTTTACCGACGATGCAGGTTATGGCCAGGTCACCTGTGATATTACAGGCTGTCCGACCCATATCCAACAAGGCATCGATCCCGAAAATCATCGCATAGGCCATGGCTACCGTGGTACCCGGCTCAACCTGCAAGCCAACAGAATTAAGCACCATCATCAACATAAGTGCACCTGCTCCAGGAACTCCCGCAGTCCCGATGGAAGCCAATACAGCAGTGGCAATGACAGTCATCTGCTGCTCAAAGCTCAGCGGAGCGCCGATGGCAAAACCAATGAAAATGGCGCAAACCCCCTGGTAGATGGCAGTGCCGTCCATATTAATGGTCGCCCCCAAGGGGAGTGAAAAGGAATACACGCCCTTGGAAATACCCATTTCTTCTTCAGCGACCTCCATGCTCACCGGTAGGGTACCGCCGCTGCTACGGGTCACGAAGCCGGTAACAATCGCTTGCTTGGCCTTGGCAAAAAATTTGATCGGCGAGAGGCCAAAAATAGCAAGTCCAGCCCCGTACACCAAAAACATATGGGCCAGGAAGGCAAGGTAGACAGCTAAGGTGGTGATTCCGAGTGGGCCAAAAGCTTCCGCCCCCTGGGTCCCGAAAACCACCGCAATAAGTGCAAACACTCCAATAGGCGCATACTGAAGTATCCAGTGAACCACCAGATACATGATTTCCGCACCGCCTTCAAAAAAATGAAATACCGTTGTCGCAGCATGCTTAATACGCTGGTCCTCACTTTCTCTCAAAAAAGCAATGCCGATACCAAACATGAGACAGAAAAAAATGGTGGGGAGAATTTCACCGGAGGTAATGGCATTAAAGGGGTTAACCGGCACAATATTGATAACGGTATCAAGCAACGATGGTGTTTCCAGGGTTGTTTTGGCAACTTCGCCCCCGGCACCGGTCAAATCAAGACCTCTTCCTGGTTTAAAAATATTGCCGAAAAGCAGGCCAAGGCCAACGGCAAATCCGGTGGTGACCATGTATATGCCCAGCGCTTTGACACCTACGCGTCCTAAACGAGCAGGGTGGACACTGGCCGCGCCTACAATCAAAGTAAACATGACAACAGGCATAACGATCATTTTCAACAGCCTGACAAAAATATCACCAAAAGGGGAAACCCAGCTAATCTCCTCGCCGAGCACCAACCCGCCCACAGCACCACATATCAAACCGAGCATGATTCTGAGCAGGAGATTAGATTTAAAGTACCAGTTGAATAGTTTCATAATTGTTCTCCCTGCTTATTCATAGCTGCCGCCCTTTGCATTGATAGCCTTTCTCCTTCGCTCTTCCAGCATTTCCTTCTTTTGCTGGATAAATCTATTCTGTAGCATTTGAGCGGGGGTCAGAGAGGTTGGTGATGCTGTTTTCCTGGCCCAGGTGAGTGCGACAAAATAGTCATGGATAAGAAGATCCAGGGTACCGTCCGAACGAACCTGATCAATAAACAGGTTGAGCCAGTGCAGAAAATCCTGGTCGCCCTTACGGATTGCGAACCCATAGGACTCCTGGGTTACTGGTGCCAGCAGGGCCTTAATTTGAGGATGAAGGCTGGGGTGAGTAGCCCTCCATATGCTGACAAAAGGTGAGTCCGCTGTCACGGCATCTACTTCGCCGTTGACCAATGCCGCAGCAGCGGCCTCCACCGTGGGGTAGGTTTGAATCGAGGCAGGGGCAAAGAGTTGTCGTGCAAATTCCTCATGGGTGGTCCCCGCCTTGACCCCTACCCGTATGTTTTTGATGGATGTCAGATCAAAATACGATTCTGCAGCGCTGTCAATTTTATCCCTTCGTACTAAGGCGGCCTGGCTCACTGTAAAATAAGGCTGGGTAAAGTTTACTAACAGGCCGCGTTCAACGGTCCGGGTCATCGCTGCGATAATGATATCCGCTTTGCCGGACAGCAAGGCTGGAATCTGCTCCTCATACAGCGCAGGGCGGATAAAGGTGAGTTTTACCCCCATATAGTCTGCAACAAGTCGAGCCAGGTCAACATCCAATCCCGTCGGTTTTCCCTCCTGCTCCATGGAGAAGGGGGGGTAGTCCTTGTTCAGTGAAACAATGAGCTCCCCTTTGTCCTGAATCCGCTCTATTTCACCAGCCTGCAGCGCTGGGCACAAAAAACACCAGATGAGCATCCCCAATAATAGTAGATACTGTTTTTTCATGATTACCTCTCTCCAGGTTACATTGAAAAACACTTCAACCGGTACTCCCTGGCACCGCGGTGACCAGGCAGCGACCATCAGGAAACCGAATAGCAACAACTACGGGAAAAAAGACTCACTCAGGGCAGAGCACATTCAAGTATAAACATTAATTTATTATTTATATTAAGCACTTCAACACAGAAAACAATCTGTACTGTAACCCCCGTCCCAGATAATACACCTGTTAAGGTATCAGGTTTTTATCCGTTTTCTTTTTGGTCGGAGGATATGATCAACCACCCTGAGAGCAACAATCGTAAACAATCCTGCAAACAACACCTGGGCAATACGCAGGTAAAAGTTGATACTTGCCTCTTTGTCGACTCCGGTTGAACTGCCAAGCAAAACCAGAAATGTCGTCAAGCCTGAGGTAAAAGCTGCTGCATGCGCTCCGCCGGTAAAAATTTTTACTGAAAACAGATAGGCAAACAGACACACCACCAGTAATAGAAACATATAAGTGGGAACGGCTACCAGCAGGTTGAATGCAACAATGATGGCAGCTCCGCCAATGCAGGTGGCCAGGGAATTGGCCTTCATCACCTGAAAGGAGGCAACAGTACTTGGTGTGCCGGCCATGAGGCAAATATAGAGCATGGCAAGAGCGTACTGGGCAAGATTGAAAGAAAAAAAGAAGACAACGGCGCTAAGGGCAACAAGAGTACTTGTAAGGGCGAGGCGCGCCCGCTCTTCTGGTGTAGGTTCCGGCGGTGGAGGAGGCTTGGCAGCGGCAGGACCTCCTGCCTTTTGCGCAGCCAGGCTGTCGGGAATGAGCCGGTGAAACAACCAAGCAAAAAAAAGGCCGCAGGTCATGTTAAACAGCAGACCAATGGCTATCAGGTGGGAAAGCTGGGCTCCGGAAAGCCCCATAATTGGTACCATTATAACGCCTATGGTCATAAACAGGGTGGCCATCGGCGGTGCGGCAGGCGTGTCGTTATAATAGATATAAAAAAGCAATATGCCTAAAATCAGTATGCAGAGAAGAGGGAAAACGAGCAGATATTCACTGATAATCAGCCCGATAAACAGACTGAATACAAGGCGACCTATGAGCTGAACAGCCATTTTCCAGCCGATCCAGACAGGAAACAGCAAAAATATCGCTGCAAAAATAGGGGTAACAAAAGAGAGTGGCCAGGCAATACCGTAACTTACGGCCACCGCGGCGGTCAGGCCAGCGGTCATGCGCACTATTTTTACAGTGGTTACATTCATTATCACACCAGGTGAAGAGCTACCGTCAGCATGGTCCTGTCCTCCTCTGGAGCCTCTCTATCAATAGGCATGGGAGAGAAAACTGATCATCCGAATCCAAAATCGGCCAAGTGTATTCAGCACCGGCTTGTTGCTCGTATACACTATGACGTTCACCTGCCCGCCCATACGTTTAAACTCTTTGGCAGAACCATCGGTAAATGCTATCAGCACCGGCATATGCTGCGCCTGTCGCAACCACCCCTGAGAAGGCTGCACAGTTGTCAGACCACCAAGGGTGTTACCTGCATTATCAGACACACCATACCCAACACTCAAAACCTTCCCTTTAAAAATATGGCCTGGTGCAGCATCCAGGACCAGCTCCACCGGGTCGTCCTTCTTGATATTCAAGAGACTGTTTTCCCGCATATCAGCCTGGATCCAGACAAACTTGGTGGCAAGAAAGGTCATCACCGGTGCTCCAGTAGCAGCATAATGGCCGACATCAACAGTCAAGTTGGTAATTATACCATCTGAAGGGGCCCGTAGAGTGCTCCGCTTAAGGTCAAGTTGAGCCGTTTCAAGAGCCGTCAGTGCTGAGCGGACCTTTGCGTTATCCTCACCTGTTTCGCCAAGATGACTTTTTGCCTTTTCCAACTCTGAGCGCGCACTTGCCAATTTTGCCTTGCTGGCCTCAATTCTTGACCGGGCATCATCTGCCCTGGATAATGAGGCGGCGCCCTGTTTTGACAGTTTTATAATGCGCTGCCCTTTCACCTGGGCATTGCGGAGGTTGGCTTCTGCTTCAGCAACTCTTGCCTGGGCAGTTGTGACTGCGGCAATATCCGCCTCCGATGTTTGTGTAGCCAGCTGCAGGTCTGCTTGAGCTCGACGAACTGCCAGCTCATACTTAGCGGTATCAACCACTGCTAAAACCTGCCCTTCTGTTACAAATTGATTGTGAACCACATTGACCGATGTGAGCGGGCCAGAGACCTGTGGCACGATGGGCACCACAAAGGCTTCTATTCTGCCGTTGCTGGTATAGGGTGTATATTTATCCGCTAAAATGTGGAGACAGAAAATAAGGACACAGAGACCGACAATAATTGCCGTCCACAGTGAAACTCGATCGATTTTCTTTGGTTTATTAGTCCCCTCTTCTTCCACTGGTGCAGTACCTGCTAAAGGGGCTTCTTCGTTGGTGGCATTTTTTTCACTCGACATAGTTCAACCCAGTTAAGAATTATCAAAATACCGTATGTTGCAGCCATCATTCGACCGGGCATACCCTTTAGAGTAACCTCAGGCTCCTGCAGAACATTTTCTATTGGAGCGGATACTCCAACAGGCGTCCCCAATCTGTTCGTTTTTCCATTGTATCTTTCACCGCATCGGGTACATACGGCTTTCCTTCCCGAATCTGCCACCCTCCACCAACAGCTTTGTACAGCGCAACCATATCAGTGGCAATATTACCTTTTGTTTGTGCATACTGATCCTGCTTTTGGGTAAGTGATCTGGTGGAATCAAGGACACGCTGATAATCGGCTAATCCTTCCTTGTACTGCAGCATGGAAAGCTCGGTCGATCGCCTTGAAGTCTCCACGCCCTGTTTGAGCAGCTCAGCTTCCTTAATTGCCTGATCCAGTGTCTGCATCGCATCTTCCACCTCTCTGGCGGCATTGAGAACCGTATTCTGGTATGCCGTGATCAGCTGCTGCAGACGGGCATCCTGGATGCGGACCTCGTTTTTGAGCCGTCCATAGTTGAACAGATTCCATTGAAAGGCAGGACCAAAGCTATAAGAAAAGCTATTGGCATCAAAGATATCCCCCAGGTCGTTGCTACCCCTGTCGGTTGCGCTCCAGCCAAGGGAGCCAAACAGAGTAAAGCTTGGAAAAAGCTCTGCTCTGGCAATCCCGATCTGGGCACTTTGAGCCGCAGCCTGCATTTCTGCTCGACGAATATCAGGTCGGCGGCGGAGCAGTTCAGCAGGCATCCCAACTGCTATTTTGGTCGACAGCTGAGGCATTTCACCAGGGGGAAGAACAGTAGCATCCATTTCTTCAGGCAGCATTCCCAAAAGTACAGCCAATCCATATCTAAAGGAATTAAGCGAAGCAGTCAGGTTTGGAATGGTTGCAAGGGTGCTTGAAAGCAGAGTCTTTGCCTGGAGAACGTCCAGCTCGGTAACGGTCCCAGCTTCAAATTGGAGGATAACCAACTGCAGCGATCTCTGCTGGAGTTCTGCATTTTTTTGGGCGAGGTCGATACGCTCCTGCTGGGTCCGGATGGCAAAATAGGTGCGAGCAACTTCCGCTGTCAACGAGACCAGCAGATCATCATAATCTGCCACAGTGGAGAGCAGGTTGGCATCAGCAGATTCAATTCCACGACGGAATTTACCCCAGAAATCCATCTCCCAGGCAGCATCAAACCCGATTGATCCGGCATTATAATACCTGTTGTCAGCTGGACCTGTTGCTCCGATGCTGAACAGGTCACCATTCATTTCCTGCACCTGGGGATACATATTTCCTTTAACACGTCCCAACTGGGCCCTGGCCTCCATAATACGCAGCCCGGAACTATGGAGCTCCAGGTTCTGCTCAAAGGCAGTTGCAACAAGTTGATCCAGCACAGGGTCATTAAAAAGAGTCCACCAGGCTATCGAATCATCTTTTGATGGCTTTTTAAACAACGGAGTATCGTCGACACTCCAGCCTGTCGGCTGCTTTGCTTCCGGAGTCTGATAGTCAGGCCCAACCATCGCACAGCCGCCAAGCAGGAGCAAAACAAACACAGAATAAACATATGATCGAAAACATACCGTATTCATGGTTGTTTTTTACCCTTACGCTATTCTGCCTTGTCGGTTGTATCCGCCAGAGAAGCGTCGCTTTCTTCATCAACCCAGGCTGTAAACAAAGTGTAACTGATGGCCACTACCACTGCGCCTACAAACAAACCTATGATGCCGGAAAGCATCATACCCCCCAAGGCGCCAAGCAAGATCACCAGCATGGGAATATCAACCCCGCGCCCCATGAGCAAGGGCTTTAAAATGCCGTCACTGGCACTCACCACAATGGCCCAAATAAGAAAAAAAACTGCGGGCACAGTGGTAGTTGCGGTGAAGACCCATGCAGCAACAGGCCCGAGAACAAGTATGGGCGGCAGTTGAATCACTGCCATTACAAGTACAAGAGCAGCCCACAACCCTGCCGCAGGCACGCCGACAATCACCATACCAATGACTGACAGAACTGACTGGATAACCGCCACTCCGACAACGCCCTGCATCACGCCTCTAATGGTTGCTGTGGCAAGACTGGTAATCTCTTCCCCGCGGTCACCTGCAAACCGGGTAATAATTTTTTCAATTGCTGCAGAACTTTTTTCGGCTGTAGCCAGAAATGCGGCAGCAATAGCCACGGAAATGATAAACATAAAAACGCCTTTCACCCCACCGCCAACAGAACCGAGCAGGGTAAGGGCTCCGGTTTTTAGCTGCGGGCCGTATTGCTTCAAGACTGTTTCCAGGTTGATGGAGGCCTGGGTCCAGGTTTTACTCAGTGAGGGGCCGATCAACGGCCATTCACTGACACTTGCAGGCGGGGGTGGAACTTTTAAGGTATTTTCTTCCATTGCGGTTGCAATGGATTGAACAGTATCTACCGAGGAGGCAACCAGTTTTACGGAAGGAATAATCAGGGCTGCAATAACAACCAAAGCAAAAAGAACAGCCGCTGCTTTTCTCCGTCCTCCCATCATTGCCGCAACTCCGGCAATAAAGGGCTCCATGGCAACCGCAATAATAATCCCCCAGAGAACAGGCATCAGAAACGGTTTAATGATAAGCAAGGTCCAGAGAACCATTGTTCCAAGAATACAGATTTTAATGACGGTTTCGATGAATTCTTTCTGAAAAGACTTGGACGTATCCGACGTATTCATGAGCAATTGTCCTCCATAGCATAGGTACTGTTATAGCATTGTCATACTTTCTATAGGCCTTTCCTTTTCTTCTCTTGCAGCTCTGGCTGGTGCTCCATATCCACCCTCTAACACCACCATTATATGTTATTAAAATCAATAATTTTTTCAAATAATTTCCAAAAAAACAAGACCATAATGTACCCAAAGCAATGATCCAAACCGGAGACCGGCACCTATACAGCACCCTACGGTACACCCCGAATCTTGCGGTCGACATAGTGCAAGTGTAGGCAGACCTGTGCCGTCACAACACACCTGGCCGGCTCAATTATCACCAGCTCTGCTATTGCTGCCTCCGCGTGCGCAACCCGGTCACAAACCGTTACTACGCTTCCTCGAATTTCTGTTAATGGTTGAAGGCTCTCAGGTTTACTGGGCAGGTCACAAAAATGATCCTGTTTATTTGATAAAGGACTTTTATTGCCTTTGACGATGCAGTAGAAGTGGCTAATACGCTTGCCATGGCAAGATATAGACGGCAGCAGTCATTGGCCGACACAGGTGCTACGAAAACGTCTACCAATGGCGTTGTGGAGACATTTTTCAGGCCCAGCACCTACAGAGGGCTTTCCTGATAGCAAGTCTTGGGATCAAAGAAGGTAGTCTTGTCAAACATACTGCGTCCACTGCTCATCAACAGCACCATACGCCCCCGGATTCCTCTTGATTGTAAACGGTTACACCATGTGATACGTTGGCTTATCCTGTGTAAATAAATCCGGGACGATATATTCCACCGAAAATAGTCAATAATGGAGCTCACTTTAGGCGTACACCATTTCTTAAAGGAGTGGTTTTCCATATTCCTTTATTTGATTTTTCATTCTCAGCAACTCAATATTTCCAGGAACAACGACTTCTGCATCCGGTTTGTAATCCAGACTTCTTCTGCGCCCCCTGTATTTGACCGCACTCAAAATCAGCTTCATGGTCTCAAGACGAGCCCTGTGCTTATCATCTGATTTTACAATCCACCAAGGGCATTCCCGGGTATGCGTTTTTTGCAGCATCACCATCTTCTTCTCGGTAAACTCATCCCAGAGATCCTGGGCCTGGAGGTCAACTTCGGAGAGTTTCCACTGGCGCAGGGGGTCGTTGCGGCGTCGCTCAAACCTTTTGGCCTGCTCTTCTTTGGAAACAGAAAAATAAAGCTTGAGCAAAATCGTTTGTCCCGCATCCAGGATAAAGTTATTTTCGTAAAGGGTTACCTTTTTCAAAAATCGATTATATTGATCATTGGTGCAGAACTCCATAACCGGCTCAACCATTGCCCGGTTGTACCATGATCGGTCAAAAAGAACGATTTCACCTGCTCTGGGAAATTGCTCGATATATCGTTTCATGTGCAACTCAGTCCGCTGCACGGGGTTGGGCTTTCCCAGAGCCACCACTCGGTAGTGTTTTTCATTCATATACCTGGTTATCCGCCGTATTGTCCCCCCCTTGCCTGAAGCATCCCGTCCATCAAAGAGAATGATCATCTTCTTACCGGTTCGCTCCAGGTGCGCCTGCATTTTTATGAGCTCCGCCTGGTAGATCTTCAGTTCTTCTGCTTTATAGTATTTTATCAGGGCAGACTTGATGATCTCCTGCTTATGTCGCTCCTGCAATATGGCATACATCTGCTCATGATAATAGCTGTCAGCCTCAGGCTCACAGGATTGATAATCAAGGCTTTTTAAAACGTCTTCGATACTGCTGCTTGTCTCTTCTTTCATAACTGTAATATTGTGAACTTCAGGTTTGCCACCAGTAACTTCGGGTAACTGTAAGGAGGTAGAATAAAAGGGTACGAATATATCACCAGTGTGTTAGCATTCGGTTAGAAAAAAGCCAAACCGCTCATTTTTTGGGCCAGACTCATTTACTACTGCCAGCAACAAGTAAAAATTTGCTCACCCAATATATCCTGGTAAGACTCCGAAGCGTACACTCTCATTTCTTTTTTTCACAATCTGATGAACAACCAATCCCCCATATTTGAATACCGTGATTATCTCAGGCAGCATTACGGTGACGTTCTCTACCGGGTGCCACTGGATGCTGGATTTGGCTGCCCTCACCGAAGCAGCAATGGCTCCGGAGGGTGCACTTTCTGCCCTGAAGACGGAGCCCGTGCTGTACAGATAGGCAGTATTGAGGATATCCGCGAACAGATCCACGCAGGAGTGGCATTTGCAAAAAAACGCTACCAAGCCAAGGCATTTATGGCCTATCTCCAGGCGTTTACCAGTACCTTTACCTCACCAAAGCTGTTGAACGAACTTGTCAACACCATCAGGAAGGAACAGCATTTCCGAGCCATAACCTTTGGTACCAGACCCGACTGTCTTTCTCCAGAGGTGATAACCTACCTGCAAAGCCTCAGCGAGCAACTTGATGTATGGGTTGAACTCGGTATCCAAACAGTACATGACAAGAGCCTGAAACGTATCCATCGTGGCCATGATTGGGCGTCAGGAAAAGAAGCAATTTACCGGCTCCACCAGGCTGGAATCTTTGTCGGTGTTCATCTGATCATCGGCCTTCCAGGCGAGTCCCTGGATGACTTCCAACAAACCATGCACACTCTAGCCCCACTCCCCATAGATGCCGTAAAACTGCATAACCTGCATATAATCAAGAACACCACGCTGGCCAAGACCTTTAATAAACATCCCTTTCCAGTTTTCGATGAATATGAATATGCTGAAATCCTGCTCAAACTGTTGCCACTCATTCCTGCGGATCGTCCGCTTATTCGTCTGACAACCGACACCCCGCAAGACGTATTGATTGCCCCCCAATGGTCCAGGACCAAGGGCCAGTTCCGTCAGTACCTGCTGCAACAGTTGCACAAAAGGCAAATACGCCAGGGCATGTCCCTCCATTCTCCAGCACGAAAAGAATCCCCCAAGCAACCGATGGAAACACCACCCGAAGCTTTTCTTACCGAAGATGGCAGCATCACCTTCTGGAATACGGAACTCAAGGAATATTATCATACCCTTGCCGGAGCGAGGTCAGAGGCCGGCGAAAAATACTGTTTACCCGGCCAACTGAAAAAACGCCTCGGCAACGGCGCAGTCCGTATTTTGGATATCTGCTTTGGGCTTGGCTATAACAGCCTTACTGCCTGTGAACAGGCGATTCGGGATGGTGCAAATGTAGAAATAACTGCCTTGGAAATAGATAGAGGGGTTGTGGCGACTGCTGCTGAAAAAATGTGTGAGACCGATACTGCTTTTCACTGGAACAACTGCTTACAAACACTCTGCAAACAAGGAGTATGGAGCGAAGCAGGGTGCTCGATCCGCCTTTTATGGGGTGATGCCCGTCACACGCTCACTCAGGTGAAAGGTCCCTTTGATCTCATATGGCTCGATGCCTTCTCTACCCAAAGAAACAGTGAACTCTGGACCGTCGATTTTTTTGAACGTTTGCTTCCTTTGCTCCACCCTTCGGGCGCATTACTCACCTATTGTGCAGCTATTCCGGTGAGAGCTGGATTAGTGGCTGCTGGTTTTACAGTGGGAGAGACCGATGCCTTTGGCCGCCCAAGAGGCGGAACCATTGCCGGGCGCTGCCGAAAAATCATCAGCCAAACGCTACCGGAACGCGATCTCTTTTTAATGGAAACCCTGCGCGGAATTCCCTACCGGGATCCCCAGCAGACTCGAACCAACAGAGAAATACTGCGCCACCGTGAGCTCGAAATTGTGGAGCGCAAAAAAGATATGAAGCAGCAACGTCCTTAAAAAACTATTCATTTGTGTTGAAAGACAAGGGCGTGATTAGCACCAAAGCAACGCTTGACAGTCAGAAAAATAACCAGCACCGACCCTAAAGCTGTGGAGGCTGTGAGCATAACCATAACTATAATCTGATACCGGATCGCGACCATGGGGTCTGTACCGGACAGAATTTGTCCTGTCATCATCCCCGGTATAAAGACAATACCGACACCCATCATGGAATTGATTGACGGGATCATACCCGCCTTAATTGCCTCCCGCGCAAAGGGTCGCCCAGCTTCTGCAGAGGAAGCACCCAGACAAAGCTGCATTTCAATTTCTTGACGTCTGGCATGCAAATCCGCAAATAATCTTTCTAGACTGATGGACAAGGCAGTCATGGAATTGCCAACTATCATCCCGGCAAGCGGAATAAAATAATCAGGCCTCCACCATGGTTTGGCTCCAACAATGACCCCTGTGACAAGAACCGAAATAAGCAGATAACTTAAAAACATCGAAATAAAGACAGGAAAGGCCACCGGCACCTCACGCTCCCCGACCCGACCCTTGATGATGTGGACAGCCGATCCGATCATAATGATAAATATTGCCAGGGAAATCCACACACTGGGATGCCCGAACACCAGAGTCAGCACGTACCCGAGAATAAAGAGCTGGCTAACCGAACGAAGCGTTCCGATCAACAGGTCTCTTCCCAGTCCTAAGTGCAAGTAACACGAACACCCTCCGGCAACAAGAACAAGGCCAAGTGCCAGTAGCAGCTGCCAGAGTGAGAGGTCAATGAACTGTCCGGTCATCGTGGTCCCTCCTCCAAGTGACAATTGCTTTCACGGAAACTCCCACTGTCAAGCGCAAGCCTTCTGACAGTTACCTGCTCTGGGACAAAATGCGCATGGCTTATCATAATTATCGTCAAGCCCCCTTTGTTGAGGTCTTCCGTCACTTTTTCAACCACCTTCCTGCTCACCGGGTCAAGGGCACTCACCGGTTCATCAAGCAACAATACCTCTGGTTTCAGCAATAAAGCACGAATCAGGCACAAACGCTGACGCTGCCCAACGGAAAGAGAGCCTGCAGGTGCCTTGAGTTCAACATCATGGAGCAGTAAGTGGTCGAGCTGCTCGCGAAGTTGCTCGCTTGATGGCCGGACAAGTGATCGATTCGTTTGAAAACCATAGGCCATCAGCAGGTTCTCTCGTACTGTTCTTTGACTGATGATTGGTGTCTGCTGGAGGAGGACCATCTTCGTCCGTAACGCAGGTGCATCCAGCGTAGTCAGTTCCCGGCCACGGAATGCGACGCTTCCTGACTGAATGTGTTCCAGCCGGACCAACAAACGCATGAAAGTGGACTTCCCTCCTCCGGAAGGTCCGGTGATCACGATAAACTGACCAGGCTGGACCGTCAAAGACACCTTATCGAGCACCAAACGGTTGTCAGGTGTTGTGTGTGAAAGTTCCTTGACCACCAAAAGCGGCTGATGCACGGAATCCACTGATTTCGGCATGATTACACTGCTCCTTTTGCCCAATTTATCATGTAATTATTCAAAGCCGACTGCAATGTCGTTACCCTCTACATTGCACTGCCAGCTAACACATTTTTTATAATTCGTGTTGACACATTCACGAATACCAGTGTATTGAGTGTTACGAATTAAAAAATCATCACACCGCTCACGGTAGAGTTCACAAAACAATAATTTACCAGGAGTCTGCATTGAAGAACAAGCTTCGTTTTCTACTCTTTTTGTTTACCAGTCTGGTTTTCTCTTTTTTCACCATTGTAACCAGCGTCTACGCCCACTTTGGGTCCATCATCCCCAGTACTGACATTGTGGGTCAAGGGGATCCCCCTTCTGTAGTTCTGAATGTCGCCTTTCTCCACCCCATGGAACAAGAGCTGATGAATATGGCAAAGCCGAAACAATTTGCTGTAGTTCGTGGCGGGCTAAAAAGTGACCTTCTTCCAACCCTGAAGGAAACGAAAGAAAACACCCCTGATCAGAACCAATCGGTAACCCGCTGGCGGGCCACATATACCCTCAAACGTCCGGGGGACTACACCTTTTTTATGGAACCGCAGCCATATTGGGAGCCCACAGAAGATACCTTTATCATTCACTATACGAAAGTGTGTGTCCATGGATTTGGTCTGGAACAAGGATGGGATCAACCCGTTGGACTGACAACGGAAATTATTCCCCTGACTCGGCCCTACGGGTTGTGGACCAATAACCTCTTTACCGGCCAAGTGCTGCTCAATGGCCAACCTGTTCCCTTTGCCGAGGTCGAGGTAGAGTATTTAAACGGATCAAAAGACAACTCATCCCTGGTGACCCCACCAAGTGCTCCTTTTGTCACCCAAGTGATTAAAGCAGATGGGGCGGGTATCTTTTCCTATGCCATGCCGCGACAAGGATGGTGGGGTTTTGCAGCCCTCAACCAGGCCCAATGGAAACTGCCACACGATGGAACGGATAAAAACGTTGAGCTGGGAGCTGTCTACTGGGTACACACCAGGGACATGGAGTAAATGATAACACGAACAATTACATTTCTCTTTTTTTGCTCTCTGTATTTCTTTTGCGCCACCCACCCTGCACAGGCCCATAAAGTCAATATTTTTGCCTATATTGACGGAAGCACCGTCTACACGGAAAGCTATTTTTCCGACGGCAGAGCTGTTATTGAAGGCAAAATTGAGGTAGCAGACGAAGCAAAGCAACTGTTGCTCCGAGGAACTACAGACAAGCAGGGTTTTTTCACTTTTCCCCTGCCTGCAAACAAAGGCCCACTTACTATTGTCCTTGATGCCGGCCTGGGTCACAAAAACAGCTTTACCCTCAAACCAGCAGCAAGGGAGTGAGTACGCTTGAAGAGCCTACAGCCATTACAACATTGCTTGCGGACAAGTATTCTGTTGCTGACAATGATACTTATGCAGCCAGCCATACTTTGGGCAGCAGACAATAATAAAAGTAGCCAATCAAAACAGACAGAGCCGGCACAACACTACACCTGCAGCGAACTGGGAACGTTGATTATAAACCAGCACAAACAGTGCACCCAAAGCCTGCGCAGCCTGAAGCGGGACATGGCAGCTCTGCAGCAAAAAATGGATCAGCCGGGCATAGAGGATATTACCGCCGGTATAGGTTACATTCTCGGTATCTTCGGTACTGCAGCCTTTGTTGCCTCCCGGCGAAAACAGACCAAAACACACCAATAGATCATGCATATTGCAGACGGCGTTTTACCCACTTCCATCATCTTTACCACCTATGCCCTTTCAAGTGCAGGCATTGCTTACAGCCTACGCAAAATAAACCCGGAGGACCTGCCCAAAATTGCCGTTGTCACCGCGTCTTTTTTTGTCGCCTCCCTGATTCACCTGCCTCTGGGACCAACAAGCGTGCACCTACTGCTCCCCGGTTTAATGGGCGTTCTCCTGGGACCTGCCGCTGCGTTTCTCAGTGTGGTCGTTGGGTTAGTGCTGCAATCCATCCTGTTTCAATTCGGCGGGCTCACTGCTCTGGGAGCAAACAGCCTGATGATCGGTGTACCCGCATTTTTGTGCGGCTTGCTTTTTCTTCGTTTCCAAGGGTCGACTCTGCGCAGCAATGTCGCCGGCGCTGCCATTGCTGGAGGTTTGGGGACCGTATTGGCCGCCCTTATCCTGGCCGGCCTACTTTATACAAGTGGTGAAAGTTTTTTCAGGGTTGCGCAACTTGCCCTTGTCGCCCATATTCCGGTGGCCCTGATTGAGGCAGTGGTCTCGGCGGCTACAGTTTCTTTCATCTTCCGGGTAAAACCTGAAATGCTCTACTGGTCACGCACCCTCCTTTACACAAATGATGCAGCCAGATAAAATTATTCTTGTTTCGCCCTGGGTAACATGTGCACTCATCGGCCTTTTCATCGCCTGGCCGCTCTACCTGCTCTGCAAAAAAAAATGGCGCTCCTCAGCAAGCAACAATAATCGTAATACTGCGCCACCGGACTGGTCGATCGCTCCAGGAACTGCAGCAGAAAAAAAACAGTCTTTTTTGCATGCATGGGATCCCAGGTTAAAAATAGCCACCCTCTTTACATTCTGTTTTGTGGTTGCTTCTCTGGACGCTCTCGGCACCTGCCTGGCAGCACTGCTTATCTCAATTTCGGCAGTCTTGTACAGTCACACGCCCTGGATTCGGGTTAGAAAAAGATTAGTCGCCATTTCCGGCTTTCTTGCCATGTTCCTGGTCATAATGCCATTTACCAGTCCTATGGTAGAGGACGAGACCATTCTTCTCTTTCCATTTTTATCAGCCCTCCCTTTCCATATGTACGGCTTGCTGACCGCTGTTCTCATTTGCCTTAAAGCCTGCAGCGTGGCACTGTTGATGGAGCCTATGTTCGGCACCTCATCGTTAACGGTTTCCCTGCAGGCCTTGCAACAGCTTGGTGTGCCTGCGCCCATCATCCAGATGATCCTGCTTACCCATCGCTTTATTTACCTTTTTCAACAGGAAGCAAACCGCATGCACAGAAGCATGAAACTGCGAGGTTTCTCCCCCAAAACCGATATAGCGACCATGCGCATTACCGGGAACTTTTTAGGGATGCTCTTTATCCGCTCTTATGAGCGAACCGAGCATGTGTACGAGGCCATGCTCAGCCGCGGATACAATGGTGTTTTTCCCGTGTATACCCAACACAGGATCTCGGTTAAAGATATTGTCACTACTGGTGGCTGGCTGATAACCGGACTTGCCTTACTTCTTTTTGACGCTTCTGCTCAAGCCCTGTGGGTGTAACCGATCTCTCTTCTACAACCAAACAACCGTTCGCCAATGCACCCTATGAGCCGATCTTTTCCTCCAGCTCCTTCTCCACTTTTCCAGTGCAGGCAACTCTGCTTCACTTACCCCGACAATACAGCAGCTTTACATGACATCGATCTTGCAATTGGCCCAAGGGACCGTATCGCTCTTGTGGGGCACAATGGCTCGGGTAAATCCACCCTTATTCGGCATTTTAATGGTATCCTCCCCGTACAAAAAGGCGAACTCCTTTACCACGGGAAACCACTTGCAGGCGAGCATCTTTCAGCCATCCGCTTGAAGGTTGGTGTGCTGTTTCAAGATCCCGACAACCATCTTTTCTGCAACAGCTTATACGAAGATGTGGCATTCGGCCCTCTGAACCAAGGAAAAAGCAGACAAGAAGTCGACCACCTGGTCAGGACAAACCTCACCAATGTGGGCCTGGAACGGTATCTGTTCAAACCGGCACATCTGCTGAGTTACGGCCAAAAAAAACGGGCTGCTTTTGCAACAGTTATGGCCATGGAACCGGAAGTGCTCATCCTTGACGAGCCGACCGCCAATCTTGACCCCCGCCAAGAGCAAATCTTCAAAAAACTCCTTACTTGTTTTGAGGGTACGCTCATTATTATAGACCATGACCTGCTCTTTTTGTATGAGATATGCACCCGCGCTGTTGTATTGGCAAAAGGCAGGGTTTGCCATGATTTTTCAATGGATGAGCTGGTATCCGATCCCACACATCTGCACGACCATGGACTCAACTTCATGTTCCGCTTTACCTGCTGTGGTACGCACCATGAGCAATCCCATCACCACCATCATCACCATCATCACCATACCCATGATCACAACAGCCGGGAAAGCCACCTTCCAGCTCCCTCTCTCCCCACCCCCCCACTGATTGAACTCCAACACTATACCTTTACCTATCGCGACAACAGTCCCGGTATATCGGATATCAACCTGTGCATCAATAAGGGAGACACCCTGGCACTTATTGGTGAAAACGGGGCAGGAAAATCAACACTGGCCCACTGTTTGATGGGCCTCCATCAAGGAGAGGGTTACCTCCTGTTTCAAGACTGTCCACTCTCAAAAGCCGGACGCCGTACACTTCGCCGGCATATAGGCATGGTTTTTCAACACTCCAGTGATCAACTCTTCTGCCCCTCCTGTTGGCAGGAAGTTGCATTTGGTCCCCAGCAAATGAAGCTGCCCGTACAAAAAATTAAGCAACGGGTACAAGAGGCACTCGCCGCCATGCAACTGGAGGGATATGATGACCGCGTGCCACTGCACATGAGCGGTGGGGAGCGGAAAAGACTGGCCATTGCGGCTGTGCTGGCAATGCAGCCCGCTGTCCTCATCCTGGATGAGCCCACTCCCAACCTCGATCCGCAAAGTGCATTACTGCTTATGGAACTCCTTGAGCAGCTACCAATCACGACAATACTCATCACCCATGATCTTTTTTTCATCCGCAACCTCACCAAACGGACAGTGGTTATGCATCAGGGCCGTATTGTACGGGATTACGCCACCACTGATTTTCTCGCCGACGACCACCTGCAGGCTGTCAACGGTTTAGACTACACCTATAAAAATAGTTGCATACAAACAATCCAAAAACTGCAGGATAAAAATATCTCTGTACCCCAATAAATAAACAGTCATTCTCCTGTAGCAGCTCCTTGCATTCACCTGTTGCCAGGCGTCGGTCACTTATATAAAAACAATATAATTTCAAACTATTACCTTTACACCTATCCAATTAATTGTTATTTCAAAAAAAAAGAACATGATCCATGTACACTTTCATCAAATAACATGATCTTACAACGATTTTTCACCACGGCCGTCAGCACCCTCCTCCTTTGCCTGCTCCTTTTCGCCGGATGCAAACAAAATACACCACCTCTCCCTGTCCTAGGATCCTTTGATCAAGATTTTTCACTGACTAATCAGGATGGTCAAACAGTTACCCCTGCCACCTTTAAGGGCAAAATTTACGTGGCTGATTTTTTCTTCACCACCTGTCCAACCATCTGCCCGATCATGAAAGTCCAAATGACCAGAGTGTATGAGGCATTTGTTGATAATCCGGCAATCCTGTTGTTGTCGCATACCATTGATCCAGATCATGATACGGTGGAGGTGCTCCACGACTTTGCACAGCGTTTGCAAATAGAGACCAGTAAGTGGCATATGGTTACCGGGCCCAAAAGCATTATTTATCCCCTGGCCAAAAAATATATGCTGGGAGTGGTTGAGTCGAGCCAGGCTCCCGGCGGCTACATCCACAGCGGCAGTTTCTGCCTGATAGATGCAAACAGGAACATTCGCGGTTATTACGACGGAACAGACAGTGCTGAAGTGGACCAACTTATTAAAGATATAGGGAGACTGCAGGGAGAAAAGTAAAATGAAGATCAGGCACCTGATCCTTCTGCTCATCGGAGTGGGAATGCTCTTCGCAGTATTTACTCCAGCCGCTGCGGATGACGGAGAGCAACTTTACCAGACCCACTGCAGTGGTTGCCACGGTATGGATGGCCAAGGATTTCGCCGTCTTTATCCCGCCCTCCATGGCTCACCCTACTTTGATCAAAAACTGATGCAGCTCCCGTGCATCATTCAAAACGGACTAACCGGCACCATCCGTTTACAAAACGGGACCTATAATCAAACCATGCCCGGCAACAGGTCCCTCAATGCCGAGCAAATAGCCCTTCTGCTCCGCTATACTTCCCGATTTTCCACCAGCGGACCTGCAGAGGTAACCACGATTACCCCTGAACAAGTAGAGTACCAGCTGAAACAATGTGCCCGTAATACAAAATAATTCTTCAACTTCCCGTCTGTGAGGTAACGATATGAGACGCTATCATCTTTTTAGAGTATTCGTTTTCCTTCTTCTTGTACCTGGCCTGTTTGCAGGATGCCAAAACAGCCAACAGAGGGAGCTTGAACAGCTGCAAAGCGAAGTAATGCGCATCCATGACCGTACCATGGAAAAAATGGGCTATATGTATGAACTTGAAAGTAACCTCCAGAAATTGATAGCTCAAAAGAAGAACAATGCAAGTGGAGAAAGGTGGCAGGAAGCTATTCAAAAATTGCAGGAAGCCCAGGCCTCGATGATGCAGTGGATGCACAAATATGTACCCCCAAAAGAGGGTACCCCTTATGCAGAGCAGATGACGTACCTGCTCGGCGAAAAACAAAAAATCATGCGCGTTGAGCAACTTACCACAGAAGCGATTCGTTTAGGCGAGTCCTTGACCGAGATACCATAAACATATCAAACGTCTTTGAATTCTTGGCAAACGAACATCTTCATCCACTTGAAAAGGCCGTTTTCCACCGTGCCCAGCCAAGGGGGATAAAACAGCAGCAACCGAATACAACTGCAGACACCCCAAGCTGTATCAGCTCATCCATGGTAAGCGATACCACCCCAAACAGACGGTGAACTGGAGTATACAGGATAATGCCTTGCAGTAGAAGAGACAATGCAACCGAACTCCACAACCATGGATTAGTAAACAAGCGTACCCTGTAGCTGCTGCGAATGACAAAAACCAGCAGCATTTCAAAAAAAACCACATAGGTAAAGGCAACCGTTCTTGCCCGCTCCAGCTCTTCCTGATCAAGCCTGGCCCCCCCTGCATTTTCAAAACAGAACAGCCCTATCAATGCACCAGTAACTCCAAGAAAAAGCAACAACCGTAGATGATATCCGGAAAGGATGGGTGCCTTTTTAGCAATTGGAGGTCTCCGCATAATATCACTGCTATAAGGGTCTACAGTGTAAGCCAATGCCGGAGCACCATCGGTGATAAGATTGATCCACAACAGGAGCAAAGCGGTGAGCGGTAAATTCCATCCCAGAATTACGGCCAGAAAGACCAGCAAAAGTTCCATCAGGTTACCGGACAGGAGCAGCATGATGGATTTCTGGATATTATCATAAATCCCTCTCCCCTCTTCCACGGCATCAACAATATTGGTAAAGGAATCGTTAAGCACCACAAAATCAGCAGCTTCTTTTGCCACTTCCGTTCCGCTGCCGACCGCTATCCCTATATCAGCCTTTTTCAAAGCCGGTGCATCATTGACACCATCCCCGGTCATGGCTACCACGTGATCACTCTGCTGCAGGGCTTGAACAATGCGCAACTTGTGGTGTGGAATTACCCTTGCAAAAATATCGGTGGTCTGCACAGCATTGATCAGCACATCATCATCCATATCGTCAAGCTCCTTGCCGGTCAACACTCTCCCCGTGATCCCTATCTGCTCACCGATCGACTTTGCCGTCTCTTTATGGTCACCGGTAATCATAATCGGTCTAATGCATGCCGCTCTTGCACGCTGGATAGACACGGCCACATCATGACGGGGGGGATCGATCATGGCTTGAAGCCCGACAAAAACCAGCCCTGTCTCATGCAGAGTATCGTTGATTTCAGCCTCACGATAGGCAAAAGCCATAATCCGCATGGACCGGCCTGCGAAGTCGTTTATCGCCTTGGTAATAACGGCTCTTTCTTTTGTGGTAAGAGCAGCTTTGCTGCTATCATTTTTCTGAAAATAGGCACATTTTTGCAAAAGGTGATCCGGAGCACCTTTGGTGTGCATAAACGTGCCGCCCTCTGTCCGAACAAGGACACTCATACATTTACGCTTTGCATCAAAAGGAATCTCACTCAGACGCTCTCCATGGAAAGCTACACCTGCAGTTGCAGCACTGACAAGCAGGGCACACTCTGTCGGACTTCCTGTAAGCACATGATCGCCTGACTGGTCGCCGGATTCCGCATTGTTGCAGGTAACTCCTATGGTGAAAAGAAGACGCTCTGTGAACGAAAAACTTTTATGTTCCGGCGGACTGTTAAGATCAAGTTCCCGCTCCATGGTCCATCCTTTTTCCACGGTCATCCGGTTTCTGGTCAGTGTCCCTGTCTTGTCCGAACAAATGACATCGCAGCTGCCAAGGGTTTCCACAGAAGTAAGGCGCCTGACCAGTATCTTTTTTCCAAGCAGGCGTTTGGTCCCTATTGACAGCGCAATGGTCACCACCGCAGGCAGTGCCGTGGGTACAGCGGCAACCGCAAGACTAATGACAACAAAGGAAAAATCGATAAAGACCTTCATGTCCAACTGCTGTCCATCGGTAACGGATCGGCCGACAAGAAGACAAAAAACCAGCAGACAGATTCCAGTGATCACCAGCCCTAGTTTACGGCCAAAAGTATCGAGTCTTCTTTCAAGCGGGGTCTGTTGATGCTCGGCGGCTGCGATCATCTGCGAAATTCTGCCGACCTCAGTGTCCAAGCCAATGCCGATAATAACCGCCACGCCTCGGCCACTGACAATCGAGGAAGCGGAAAAGACCATATTACGCCTGTCTGCCAAAGGCAGCTCAACCGGTAAAGGGTCTATTATTTTGGGAACAGCCTGGCTTTCTCCAGTGAGGATTGATTCTTCAACTTCCAACTGGGTCACATTGATTAAACGTCCATCAGCAGGAACCTTGTCACCTGATTCCAGGCAGACGATATCACCAGGTACCAGCTGCTCCCCATTAATACGCAGCCGCTTGTTATCCCTGATCACTGTTGCCGTAATCGTGGTCATTTTACGCAACGCTTCAAGTGACCGGTTTGCCCTGAGTTCCTGAACAAAACCAATCAGCCCATTCATAATCAAAATAGCAAGGATGACCATTGCATCCGTGTACTCTTTCAGAACAAGAGAAAAAAGCACTGCAAACAGTAGCAAATATATAATAAAACTGGTGAATTGGTGGATCAGAATACGCCAGGCAGACACTGGCGGTTGGTGCTGTATACGGTTGGCACCGTACAGGCGTCGACGTTTATCCACCTCTAGCTGAGAAAGTCCTTTCTGCGAGGTCTGTAAACGATCAAGTATTTCAGCAGCTGAGATAGAATAGATACCATCCATATCGTGATCCTGACCAAAAGAAAATGGTATATTACGATAGAGTCATACTAGAACCATGCACAGGAATCCGCCACTTATTTTTTAACACACACCGGCACCTGACCAGCCAAAAGCTGAAAATGGGTTGCAGCCTGATTTCTGCCTACTCACTCAAGTTATATTTCCCTGTGTGTATTCATCAGATAAATAGAAATTTTCAATTTGATTCCAAAAAGCTGTTCACATATAGTTGTTAAGCAATGAAAATTTAAACATTCTTTCAAAAAGGAGATAACATACGACCATGAAAACATTCGCCTGTCTGCTCACCCTCTTATTGATTACGACAACTGCCTCTGCACTCACGGCTGAAGAAAAACGTATCAGGGAAAAATATGGCACCAAATACAACGCCAAGGCAGTTATTCATCAAACCAACATATGCGTTGATCAATATATGCTGCTCAGCGACAACCCAGATGTCACGCGTCTGCAGCCATGGTGTGAACAAAAGGTGATTGATGGTTGGAAACCTTTTTCCAAGGCGGAAATGGAAAGAAGGGTCAACGCTAAGAAATCCACGCAAACCATTATCATTGAAAAATAGGTTACAGGATCATAAACCGATGTGAACGTTTTTTACACGTTGGTAGCAAAAAGTCTTTGCCGGCAGCGAATGCTGCCAGGAAGACAACATTCTGCCATAATTGAAAAATACTCTGTTTGATAGACAGCCACAAACAAATAGCCAGAAGAGAGCACCTTGTTAATGACGTTTTTCATGTAAAACAAGTAACTGACCGCTGCACAAAAATGTGATGCGGTCATTTTGGGCAAAATGGGTCTTGCTTAAATCGACAGAAAAGGCTTGATTTTTTCAAGCAATGCCGCATCAATGCCATCCACATTGACCAGGTCGGCAAGGCTTGTAAATGCACCGTTAGCTTCTCGATAGGCGGCAATGGCTTGCCCCACCTTCTCCCCAATACCCGGGATATTCGCCAAAGCATCAACACTGGCTGTATTCACATTCAGCTGCTGTGCTACGGCAGCAGCTTGATCTGCCATATCCGTCATTGATCCAGCGGTCTTGCCAAGGTCTGTGGCCAAGATGGTTGCCGGGGTAACCAATAAACTTATAGTAAGAATAACTGCACCCATCTTTTTGCTTTGTCTAGTCTTCACGAGGATTCTCCTTTTTAAATTTTTCATTAAAATTAATCACTTCCGATATACAGAAATAATTATCATACTATAGAATGACAAGTAAAAAATTGGTAAAGAAACCAAGCATTTTCCATGACTTGACCAAGCCTGCCAAATTGACTACAACTGATTAACTTGCATAATTATGACTGGATGACCGGCTATTACAGTGACAGGGGGCATCCATAACCTTTCCCACGAGAGATACTATGGAAGATTTAATGTTAAATATGGAAAAACTGCAAAAGGAAGTGAACAGGGCTATTAAAGAACTGGCAGCCTCAAAGGATCTGGAAGAGCGTATAAAACTGAGCGAACTGATCAAAAACCTTTCTGAGGCAACAGGGGTCTATTTTAAATTTGCCTCGGAAATGATGATGCATGACATGGAATTTGGGGAAGATGAGCTGGATGACGACAAACCCTTTTAACAAGGGTAACTGCTCACAGGCAACCCACGGAGTTTCCACTTACCTGTGCGAGTGGTTACTAAAAAGGTAACTATTGCCCAGCACTCCACCTGGGTACGATCATCCTCAAAAGCAAAGGTATTCTCTCGTTTTTCTAGGTTGATTATGCACATCCAAAGCGCAGTTAAACAGTACCGGTTCAGAGTAACGGATACTTTTCCCTTTACCTGAAAAGTCACTTTAACATAAATCCACCCCACCGAATTGCCATGCCAGTGATACTGCCTGTATTGAATGCTGATGATTATACCGTCAACCCTAGCAAGTGTCTGTCCATAAATAGCAATTTTTTCAAAGGCGGCCGCAGCCAGTCGCATCAGCGAACACAATCGGTTCATAGGGCAAGCAAACTTTTGCTATCCTTTTCAGCTTGTCATTTGAAAATTCCTTC
>NZ_JAFFQD010000003.1 GCF_016918565.1 Desulfogranum marinum | reverse complement strand
GATTAATTTTGGTAAGAGGGTCACCGTTGCTGTCGATTTTACGCATCCGATTATCAAGGTCGAAGAATCCTGGCTGAAACATATCGGCTCCATCAAGTAAAAAACGGCTTAGAAGATGATGGAAAAGTATAACATAATATCAATATTTCAGACAGTTAAAACACTATTTGCGCTTGTTTTGCTGTAGTAATTATTCGAGAAACCCTCAAGATCTCCTCAATTTGATACGGGCGGAGAGTTTTTGGATTATGCGGTTTATGTAAACTAACCAAAGTGTCTTTTTCAGGATGGTAAAACTTCATTCTCGACCCACTTCCCTCAAGAACATTGTAACCAAAATTACCCATTACTCTAGTGACTTCAGACCATTTAAGATCTTTAGGTTTGCTTTTGAGTCTATTTATGGATTTAGTAATAGCGGACACAGAATCTCCGTATTTTTTATAAATGATAGTGTCTTTATCGGCATCATGCAACTAAATTTTAGTTGCGCGGAGAGATTGATTTGCAGATATACAACATAATGTACCCCGCCGCTTATGGATATACATCCGCTTAAAATAAAAACTTGTGAAGCCTCTCGTATATACAAAATTTTTCATTGAGAATATGCGTAAATGATTCTGAAATATAACGCTCTATCATCTTCCACGGTATGGGGTTGGACGTGTGATCGATAATGCCACCCTATCTTCCACAATCTTTTGGTAGAGCAGTGACGGGTAGAACTTTCTAATCGACCAGAGTCCTAGTTGAGACTGGCAAGGTGAACTATAACAACAGGAGCCTTGGGCCCAACTTGATATACTTCCTGTTAGGGCTTCTGCACAGGCTATGTGACAAAATCCCCCCAGTCAAAGTCAAACCCTTTCTGCTATATGTAGACCTCTCCTCTTGTCTTCAGGGACGAGAGCAGTTTTGTTCTCCCCGGAGTCGTTGAAGTGCAAAGCATTGTCTCTGGATAGAAAAAAGTGTTTACGTTGTGGGTGAGGTCACCACTTGTGCTATAAATTCAATCTCTTGAGCGATTTTTCTCTCGTTCGTTTAGTGCAATTTTTTTCCGGTAACCTGAGAAGTTAGGCGTAGTTGCTGATGTGCAGGTAACTTCCTGCAACGACTGCAAAGAAAGAAGAACAGAGTGCAAGGCAAAGGGGTGATTTTGTTTTCACGATGCGTGGCTAGTTCTGAGCCTACCTTTTTTACTGTTTGTGAATTGCGTTTCAAATAAACGCTTTATGGCGTACTGGCGGTTTCGGTATACCGGGAAGTTAATAGGTTTATAGTTGTTTGAGATTGAGGTGTTGCAAATATTGCAACTACTGCCCTGCTTTGTAGGCCTATAAGTGCGTATAGCCAGTTGTCCGGTATTTCCGGATAACTGATGTGGCCTTTGTTTGGCTTGTATCCGTTTGGTTTGGGTGGTCAACATTTGCTTATTTGGTTTCAATTTTGTGAATGGTATTTCTAGGAAAGAGACCTTGTTTGGAATAGCAATATGCAAAACATGCATATTGCTTTAGTTCAGGTGCAAGGGCGATTGGGGTAGCGTGAAATTAGATTCACGGCGGTTACTTTCACACTGCCCCCCTGACCCCTTTTCTTTTTTATCTCGTAAGGTGTTTTCAGCCATTTGTAGAGGCTCAAGTTTGTTAGGTGGGTGGCACTACGCTCTCTCCTGCAATGGGTAGGGGTGTACGAAAGCGTAATTTAAAATAGTCTTTTATTACGTTTTTGAGAGGTTTTTCCGGAATAAGCCACCATTTGCAATTTTTAATCATATTGCTTCAGGTCATAATTTCGTTCTCTTTTCAATATAATAAACCAGTATAATAGAGAGTTGCGCCCTTTTATTCATGTTACGTCTTTGTCGGTGGTTGTTACCCTTCAGTATTGTTAGTTTTTGTAAGTTTTAGGCATGTCGCTTGCTGTTTATTGACCTTGGGTTGATGGTATTCGTATTTGAAGCTAATCCGAGTAGGCTTTGCATGGAACCGAGGTGACCGGAATAGAAATGAATGATTTATCGATGCTGAACTCTCTGTGGGTTGTAATTGCGGCGACCCTCGTCTTCTTGATGCAGCCCGGTTTCATGTGTTTGGAGTCAGGCCTTACAAGGTCTAAAAACTCCATTAATGTAGCTGTAAAAAATCTCACCGATTTCATCGTTTCAGTCCTCACTTTCTGGTGTTTGGGGTATGGTATGATGTTCGGCCTCTCTCATGCCGGGGTGTTAGGCACATCACAGTTTTTTGTCAGTTTTGAAACCAACGAGACATCTGCCACCTTCTTTTTCTTCCAGGCAATGTTTTGTGGTACAGCAACCACTATATTTTCCGGTGCCGTTGCTGAGCGCATGAAATTTTCATCCTATCTTTTGATCGTCGTCCTCCTCTCCACACTGGTTTATCCAATTTTTGGCCATTGGGCCTGGAGCGGCTTGGAGAGTGGTAATCCCACTGGTTGGCTTGGAAAATTGGGCTTTGTAGACTTTGCAGGGTCTACGGTTGTTCATAGTATTGGCGGCTGGGTTGCCCTGGCGACTCTTATCATCATCGGCCCCCGAGCCCACAGGTTCAGTGAGGAGAATGCATTTTTTGGTTTCAATGGAAGTAATCTCCCTCTTTCCGTTCTTGGTACCTGTCTCCTCTGGATAGGCTGGATAGGTTTTAACGGTGGGTCTACCCTTATAATGAACGAGAGCGTTCCGAAAATTATCGTCTACACCGTGCTTGCAGGAGCTGCCGGTGCATTGAGCAACCTTTTGATAGGCTACATTCTAACCAAAGTCCCCAGGGTTACCTTCCTGATTAATGGGTCTCTAGGTGGGCTGGTCGCCATTACCGCCTGTTGTCACTGTGTAGGAGCTCCGAGCGCTGTCTTGATAGGAGGCATAGGCGGCCTTATCTGTTTTGCTGTTGAGATAGCTCTCATTAAGCTGGGGATTGATGATGCTGTCGGAGCCGTACCTGTGCATCTTGGTTGCGGCATATGGGGTACGATTGCAGTGGCAGTGTTTGGTGATCCTGAATTAATCGGCACCGGCCTTGGTTTCTGGAGCCAGTTGCTGGTTCAGCTTTTGGGTATCGGCACAGCCTTTGTCATGGCATTTGTGATACCTCTTTTTTTGATTGGCAGGATAAATAAGTTTTTTCCCCTTCGTGTTTCCAAGGAGGATGAACATAATGGCCTTAATTTTTCCGAACACGGTGCTACCACTGAGCTTGTGGATTTATGCCGGGCAATGGATGCGCAGGCGCAAACCAAAGATATTTCGATACGGATGCCTGTAGAGCCTTTTACAGAGGTGGGCATGATTGCCGCGAGGCATAATCAGGTGATGGAGTCTCTTGAAGCAGCTCTGTCCCATACAGATGCGGTGGTCTCTCTGGCCAAGGACGCCATTGTTACCTTTGTTAATGGCAGCCTTGAGGTAATTAATATCAATCCAAGCGGCAGGGTGATGTTCGGATTGAGCGGTGGAGCCTTACAGGAGCCTTTTCGCCTCAGCGATTTTTTTGAACCCTCGGATTTTGACAGTATAAAGTTTCCGCTTTGGCAAGGGAAAACAATTGAAACTGTCGGCAAGAAGAGATGTGGAACCCTCTTCCCGATGCAGGCTGTAATCACCGAGGCAGGTCACGGAGATAATAGCTTTTGTATAGGGACATTTAGAGATATAACAGAGCTCAAAGAAAGGGAACGATCTCTTAAGCAATCTGAACTACGATATCGAGAGTTATTTGAGAATATCGGAGTCGCAACGTTGATGATAGACTCTGATACAACCTTGGTAATGGTCAACAGAGAGGCTGAGGAGCTGTTCGGGTATAGTCGTGAGGCAATGGAGCAAAAAAAAATGAGTTTTATGGAGCTCCTTCCGGCCGATGAGAAGGATCGCCTCTATAATTTTCATGTCAAACGCAGGGCAAACCCAAGTCAGGTCCCTTCAGCTTATGACAGCAAAGTCCTGGACAGGTACGGGAACGTAAAACCTGTCTATCTCAACATCTCTCGAATAGCTGGCTCCGATCATACCGTAGCTACGGTCATGGATCTTTCTGAGTTGCGGCGGGCACAGGATGGTTTCAATAAGCAAAAGGCTTATTTTCAGCAGCTTTTTGAAGGAACGGCTCAGGCGATTGTCGCTCTTGATACAAGGCAGCGGGTAGTTAGTCTTAATCAGGGATTTGAGAAACTTTTTGGGTATTCAGAGGATGAACTGAAAGGACAAACTCTAGCTGAATTTATAGTTCCCGGCGAGTACGATGATGAATTTTTCACCATGGAAAAGGCTATTCGCAGTGGCGAACTGGTGAAAAAAGAAACAATGAGAAGGACGAGTACGGGAACGTTAATCCCTGTATCGGTTTTGAGTTTTCCTGTAAAAATAAAAGACCAGCTCGAAGGTTTTTTTATATATATGAAGATATTACTGAGCGTAAAGAGTTCGAAAATCAACTTTTTAAACAAGCCTTCTATGACGGGTTAACCAAGATTCCAAACCGCATTTTATTTTTTGAGCGTGTAGAAAGAGCCCTGGAGAGGAGAAAACGAAAAAGCGATTATAATTATGCGGTGATGCTCCTTGATCTTGATCGTTTTAAATGGGTCAATGACAGCTTAGGACACCTTGCCGGCGATGACCTTTTGCAGCGCATTGCAAAACGTTTTCTGTCATGTGTGAGAACGGGAGATACTGTCGCCCGTTTGGGCGGTGATGAGTTTGCAGTTCTTCTGGAGGATTATGGTAAATCGTCTAAGGTGATCGAAATCGCCAATCGACTGCAACAGGAAGCTCAGCGCCCTCTTCTTATTGTTAACACCGATGTGCATGTGAGCGCGAGCATTGGCATTATATTAAATACCGGCAATTATCTCACCACGGAAGCGATTTTAAGAGACGCAGATATTGCAATGTATCGAGCCAAAGAGCTCGGTAAGGCGCGATTTCAAATTTTTAATCGCAAGCTCCATGAGCTCGCTTCGCAGGCACTCCAACTGGAAAATGAGCTTCGGGAGGGAATTCACTCAAATGAACTGCTTCTTTTTTATCAGCCGATTATAGACATACAGACCAGATCGCTTGTAGCGTTTGAAGCCCTTGTCAGGTGGGACCACCCACGGCTGGGAATAGTTTCGCCCAACACTTTTATACCTATCGCCGAGGAAACCGGCCTTATCATCGGATTGGGAGAGTGGGTTCTTCGGGAAGCGTGCAAGCAGATGCAGCGATGGCGGGCAATCCATCCAAAGGTGGCTGGTATTAAGATAAACGTCAATCTTTCCGCTAAACAATTTTTGCAAAAGGATCTAGGTCAATTCGTACGTAGCACTCTTGAAAAAACAGGACTTGATCCCAGTCTACTCAAATTGGAAATTACAGAGAGTGCTATAATGGAAGGCGGCAACAAAACAGTTGATCTCTTGGGCGACCTGCAGAAGATTGGGATCAAGCTGGCTATTGATGATTTCGGAACCGGCTATTCCTCCCTTTCTTCTTTGCAGCAATTTCCTATTAACGATCTTAAGATCGATCGTTCTTTCGTCAAGGAATTGGCAGCGCAGGAAGAATCAAAGGAAATAGTGAGGACAATTATCGCTCTGGCTCATACATTGAATCTGGGATTGGTAGCGGAAGGCGTGGAGACCGAGGAACAGTTCAATATACTAAAAGAGCTTAAATGTGATTGCGCTCAAGGGTATCTTTTCTCAAAGCCGTTACCGGTGGGTAATGTAGAAGGTGTGTTGGATAAATATATCCCTTGAATAAAATAAAATAGGGGATGGGCAAAACAGGGGACAGACCACATTTAAAGGCTTTTGGCCTTTAAATGTGGTCTGTCCCCTGTTTTATTTTCTGTGCTCCTCCAGCATATGGATGTATGTATCGTGTCCTGTGGTCAAGGCCTTTTCAAATTCGAAGTCTGCAGTGAGTGTTGAGCCTATAGGGCCATTGCAGAGTATAGATTCCAGGCACATTCTGGTGGCTGGTGGCAAAATGGTGTAATTGTTTTTCCACCAGAGTACGCCTTGGTAGATATGTTTAAAAAAGCTGCACGGGAGCAAGGCGTCAACCGCGCATTGGGTCATCATCATGAAGCCATGGATGTCGTAGGCGTTGGAATTCATGTAGCTGTCGCTGCAATCTTCCTGGCAAAGGTTGCCCTTGTCTTTGGCTAGGTAATAACACATTGGTTCGCTCTGGTATTCAAAGGGCATGAACATCTGGCATGCTGTGGGTTTGTATTCATGGATGATGCACCTGTCTTTGATCAGAAACGGGCAATATTGTGTGGCGGCATGCAGGGCTGTATATTGCTCGGTGAGGGTGATCATGTCCCTGCTCAGGAGATAAACCATCAATGATTCAACTGCGGTCAGGTCCAATGTTACTGAGGATTTGCAGCAGATGTGGCAATTATCGGGGCATTGGATAGGCGGCGATTTCATCTCGGGGAGAAGGAATCTTTCGGCGGAAATTTCTTTTTTTACAATTAATGCCTGGCAGAGTGCGCCTGTAAGCAGTGATTCTCGTTGGGTGCTGGACAGCTTTGCTGGAGAGTTAATTGTGACCGCCTGGTTGAGGTTATGTTCGATGTAGTGTTGGTCCCATATGCGCTGTTTCCACTATAGCGCGGTTTGTACTCCTTTGACACTCTTTTGCGGCAATAAAAAAGGGAGGACCGGGGCGCGCCGGTCCTCCCTTTGAAAAGCTATCAGCTAGAAGGGGGAGTTATTAGATAGCTTCTGGTCCGCTTTCTCCTGTTCGGACGCGCAGGATGTCTTCCACGGGTAAGACAAAAATCTTGCCGTCGCCTATTTTGCCGGTGAGGGCGGCTTCGCGGATAACAGAGACCGCTTTTTCTGCCAGGTCGTCGTCAATGACGATTTCGACTTTTGTTTTTGGGTTGAAGTCAACTTTGTATTCAGCCCCGCGGTAAACCTCTTTGTGGCCCTTTTGTCGGCCGTAGCCTTTGACATCGGTAACCGTCATTCCGGCGATACCTATTTCGGTAAGTGCTTCTTTTACTTCATCAAGCTTGAATGGCTTGATGATGGCTTCTATCTTTTTCACAGTTGAGTCCTCCGCTTCTGTTATTTTCTAGTAAATTCCGGGTACGCTTCAAGCCCGCATTCTGAAATGTCTACGCCTTCCAGTTCTTCCTCTTCGCCGACTCTGATGCCCATGGTCAGTTTGATGATGAGCCATACGATGAATGAGGTGGTGAAGACCCAGGCAAAGATAACGCCGGCGCCGATCAGCTGAGCGACCAAAGAACCTTCGGGGTTGGTGAAGGCGACTGCAATCAATCCAAAGAGGCCGACTACGCCATGGACGGAGATGGCACCAACCGGGTCGTCGATTTTGAGCTTATCGATGAAGACGATGGAAAATACAACGATGATTCCGGCAATCGCTCCTACTATAGTTGATACAAGTGGTGATGGGGTAAGGGGTTCTGCTGTTATGGCAACGAGGCCGGCGAGGGCACCGTTTAATGCCATGGTCAAGTCAGCCTTGCCGAACCATGCCTGGGAGAGCAGGAGTGCTGCAACCAGGCCGGCTGCTGCTGCTGCGTTGGTGTTGACAAAGATCATGGCTACAGCATTTGCTTCTTCAATGTTGGAGATTTTTAATTCTGAGCCGCCGTTGAACCCGAACCAGCCTAACCAAAGGATAAAGCAGCCCAGTGTTGCCAGTGGCAGGTTGCTGCCGGGAATGGCGTTTACACGACCATCTGTGTATTTCCCTTTACGTGCACCAAGGAGCAAAACACCGGCGAGAGCAGCAGAAGCGCCTGTGAGGTGAACAACACCGGAACCGGCAAAGTCAAGGAAGCCAAGACCATCGAGAAAACCACCGCCCCATTTCCAGTACCCTTCGACGGGATAGATAAAGCCGGTCATGACTACGGCAAAGGCAAGAAACGCCCACAGTTTCATCCGTTCGGCAACGGCTCCGGACACAATACTCATTGCTGTGGCAACAAATACAACCTGAAAGAAGAAGTCACTCAGGTTTGAATAATACGTATCGCCGCCCGATGCCAAGACGTCTCCAACCGTATTGTCAGCCAAGCCGAATAAGCTAAACCCTGGGATAACGCTGCTCAGGGCATCGCCGTACATGATGTTGTATCCGCAGATCAAATACATGATGCAGGCTATGGAGTAGAGGGCTACGTTCTTGGTGAGAATTTCCACTGTGTTTTTGCCTCTTACCAGGCCGGCCTCAAGCATGGCAAAGCCTGCCGCCATCCACATGACCAGAGCGCCGGACATGAGAAAGTAAAATGTGTCAATGGAGTAGGCTAACTGGATAAGGGTTCCCGCAACGCTATCTGCTGTAGGTGCTTCTTCTGCAAATGCTGGAATGGCTACTGCCATGATAGCAAGGAAGGCTGCCCCCCCTAGTATTTTTTTCTGATTCGACGGGTTGTAGGATTTCACTTTGTTTCCTCCTGGTAATTGTTTGAGATGCATAGAGTAAGTTGCATAAAAAAGAAGAGCTAGTATCGCAAAGGTTAAAGCAAAGGCAGTGCCAGAAATGATATTGTTAAGGGAATGTAAGTTTATACGGTATGTTAGTGGTGCTTCTTGCCTTGAGTGAAAGTGTGTAAGCATTTTTTGTTTTCAATTTTGTATAGCATGTTTTTGTTGATTTACAAAAATGTATTTTTAAAGAGAGTGCGTAATCCGAGAAAAGATGATTTTCGCCGGGCGCCGGGAGTGTGTGGTGTTTTTCAGGCAATGTTTCGGATGTGTAAAGAGTAGATCGGGGACTTTACGATAATGTAATTTTTCAGCTTTCTTCAATGAGTTTTCTAAAACGAGCGAGCTGACGGTCACGGATGGATGTGAGATTGAGATGATAAAAGTCTCGGGGAAAGAGAAATTCAGCCACTCCGGTGTCAAAGAGTCTTTTAACTTCATATTCGTCGTGAGCGACATCTCGCTGGTACATATAGTTAAGGTATGACCGATTGGTATGAATGATAAATTCTACTCTCATGCCTCCTATACGGGCAAAAAATTTGAGCATTGCTGTTTTGGTGGAGCTGCCTGTTGCATTGCCATTGTACCGGCCACCTGTGAGAGTGTCTGAGATATCTTCCAGGGTCATAAAGGAGCCGGCTTTTGCTGCGCACCGGGTAAGGTGACGAACAAAGCGATTGACATCATTTACAGAGTTGAGAACTGCCATAAGGCCAAGTTCGTCATCAACGGCAGTGGCTGGATTTTTTTCGTTTTTTCGCAGAAGTTTGATAACTTTCGCGGCCGGGGCTTTCTTTCTAATGGTTACATAAATTGGAATCTCTGTTCCCCGGTCGTTAAATCTCCTACGTTTGATCAGAGTCAATTTGGTTCCTTTTTGTGGGCTAAGACGCTGAGCTGCCTCAGGAGTGAGGGTTTCAACCTCTGCGCACTGAAAATCATCTGGATTATGTTTGCTGTAAAGGTAGGCTGGTTCCATTTCTCCAATCTTGAGATTGGAACTCCAGACAAACATGTTGAGGAAATTGATAAATTCTGAGAATTTATCAGCGATACACGTCTCACGCTCCCTATGATCAATGGAGCCTGCTAACCCCATCAAGGCAAGTTTTCGTTTTGCTTCAAAACGTGCTTTTTCATGGAAACGATCATCAAAGAGGCAGAGCAACAGCGTTACCGGTTCATTAGTGGATGTTATTTCATTGGTTGTTTCAAGATGAGAAGAGTAAGGCGCGAGAACCTTGGAACGGAGGGTCTGGATGACATCGTCTGCTGTTCGGGCATAATCGTTTAAATGTCTAGTTACATCATGAGGTGAGCCACTAATGCCGAACATGTTTGCTAGGAGCGAGTGAGACCTGCTGATAGCTTCCTGGCGGCGAGTTGGTATATGAATAAGGTGCAATGTTTCATCCAACGAGTTGATACCGAGTAGATCAAATATTTGATTGCGGACAAGTCTGTACTTGGTTTTCATGAGCTGGTCATTATTGAGAGCAGCGACCCAGGATTTTGAAGCTTTCGAAAACATGTGTTCTGCAAGGGGGGATGATTTTACAGTTGCAAAAGGGCCGTTTTGAAGCATGGCCGAAAATACAGATTCGTGGTCCAGTATACTCATGAGAAAATGATATGTAGGTAAAGGATGAATAAAAGAAACGCCTGACAGTCACAGGTACTGATCCTTTCCTAGCCAAAATTGTACCATATTGGGAAAAAAGAATTTTTAGGTAGGTTGGGTGCTGTTTACCGGTGTTTGATAAAGGGGCGATGGAGATTTGACATTCTCCGCTTTAGCAGCCGGTTTCATATTTTTCAAATAGAAGAGGAGAAAAGTGGAGAGAACTTGCTTGTTAGTTGGCTGGGGAGCCGGATAAACGACATAAATTACTTACATTCTTGATTTTGATAGAGTAGTATTTTTTCGATTCGAGATCCGCTGCTAAATTGCGGTGTCAGGAATGGCTTGTTCAGGCAACAATGCTTCATTTTTTCTGCCGGGAGTTTTTTGCGCAGGGCGCCTATGATTGCTTGTACTTCAAACAGATTAATTAGAAGAGTGAGAAGTGGTCAATGATTTCTCCTCACAGACCAAGGTTAATATGCAGATAATTACAAGTTTAGATGAATTACGAAACCTTTGCTACCAATGGCGATTTTCCGGTGTGAAAACCGGCCTTGTTCCAACCATGGGTTATTTCCATGAAGGGCATATGAGTCTTATGCAGTATGCCAGGGCTAATAGCGATAAGCTTATTACTACTCTTTTTGTCAATCCTGCCCAATTTGGTGAAAATGAAGACCTGGACACCTATCCTCGCGATTTGGAAAGGGATGCTGCCATTGCAAAGGCCCAGGGTACGGATATTTTATTTGCCCCGGAAGCAGGCGCGATGTATGTAGAGGACCATATGACATGGGTTGAAGTACCCCATATGGCAAAGCGGCTTTGCGGTATCAGTCGGCCTGTTTTCTTTCGAGGGATATGTACGGTGGTAACCAAGCTTTTTATGCTGACTCTTCCAAGTATGGCCGTGTTCGGCGAAAAAGATTGGCAGCAGTTGGCTATAATTCGTCGTATGGTCAATGATTTGAATATCCCCACCGAAATTCATGGATGCCCCATTGTCCGTGAAGCTGACGGGCTAGCCTTGAGCAGTCGTAATGTATACCTGTCTCCGAAAGAACGTTCCAAGGCTCCGCATATAAATAAGGGATTACAGGTCGGGTGCCGGAGGGTGAAGGAAGGGGAAAAAGAAGTGGCGGCTGTCAAACAGGCAGTACGTGACTATTGGCAGGAGAATGTTCCGGATGCCAAAGAAGATTATCTTGAAATTTTTCATCCGCACACTTTAGAGTACCTTGAAAAGATAGACGGTGAAGCGCATGTTGCCTGCGCTTTGCAGTATGGCAGAACCCGATTGATAGATAATTGCTCCTTAGCGTAGCCGATGCCTCCGGAGCAGTAGTCGGACCGGGAATTTTTTCCAGATCGGCGTTATTTTGAAAAAAATAATGCTCGCATGTAAGCAAGCCTACTCTGATGTTGATTATATGGCTGGGCCTGGTCAGCTGAAAACACCTTGATTCCGGAAAAAATTGTGAGCCGCGCCCAGGCTGATTGCCTGGTTGATTTACTTTTTTTGGCTGTAAGTGAGCCATTGCGGGTAATACAGGTCCCATTGGATGGCCGACGCCCGTAGAAGGAAAATAACGGTTATCGCATAGACTCTGTTGAAATCGTGAAGCGGGAAAAAAGCATCGAATAGTATAAAGACAAGTGCGCCCAGCAATGCAGGTGTTGCGTAAAATTCTTTACCCAGGATAAGTGGCATCCTGCCGGTTAAGATATCGCGGAGAATGCCGCCACCGGCACCCGTAACAATGCCCATTAAAATCGCGATGGGTTTGGAGAAGCCAAGCAGCAGTGTTTTTTCCGTGGCCAGGATGGTAAAGAGTGACAGGCCGAATGCATCGACAAAGAGCAGCAAACGGTAGACATTGTGGATGTGCCGCACCAGAAAAAAAGTCATTATCGAAGCCAACGCCGCTACCCAAAGATACTGTAAATCAGCTATCCAGAAAACAGGGTTAACATCAATAATTATATCTCGTATGGTGCCTCCACCCAACGCTGTTACGACACCAAGCAAAACAATACTAAAAATATCCATTCCTTTCTTTCCTGCTGCTATAACTCCGGTTATGGAAAAGGCAGCTATGCCGACAAGTCCTAAATAGTATATCATTTGTATCTCTCTTGGCTGTTGCTGATTATCCGGCTTTAAAAATATATCGGTAAAGAATGTTTGACTTATAAGTCCTTGTTTTGTAATGCTTATAAGCAGTTTAACTATGCCTCTATCAGTAATGAGCCGGCCAATACTTAAAGAATCTGCTCTGCACATATGTCAACGGTTTTGCCATCGTCTTTCCGGTAAGGCGTGCCGTTGTATGTTCTTGATCAGCGCTATTTTTTTTTTACTGATTGATAGTTGAATTTTGGTTGCGTACTGTAAAAATAAAAGAGTATGTTTTTGTGTGATGTACTACACATTAGGTATCACGTCGAGCGTAACAATCACAAGGAGGATTTTATGCCGTATCAAATGAAAAAAATTCTGTACACCACCGATCTTTCTCCAGCGGCACCAAGAGTGTTTCAGTATGCAATTTTTCTTGCAAACCAATTTGATGCACATGTAACGAGCATGCATGTATTGGAGGAATTGTCTCCTGATGCCAAATTTGCTATAGCCTTGCATTTTTCCGATGGAGATGCGGAAGAGATGATGCGCAAAAAGCAAAAGGAAGCTAAAGAGGAGATGTTTCAAAGGGTAGAAACGCTGTGTCAGTCAACGACCCTGAGCAGTGGAGAATACATTGATCCTGATCGGCTGACCATTAGAGTGGAAAGAGGGTTTCCCGAGGAAAAAATTCTAAGCGTATCAAAAGAAATCGGAGCTGATATCATTGTCATGGGGGCCCATGAAAAAGGATTTACCCATACGTTTTTAGGGTCGGTTGCCAAAAGAGTTTTACGTCGATCGAAAATTCCAGTGGTTATTGTACCGCTCACAGACGAGTAGGGCGCTGTCTTGCCCAGGGGAGGGCGGGTTTAATGTCCCCAGGTTCGCTTGATGGGAAGCCAGGCAACAAAAAGGCCGTTTCTTAATGAAACGGCCTTTTTTGTAAGAGCAAACTGCTCCGTCGTCGACATAAAACAAATATGGATTGATGCTGGTTATTGTTTTGTTCCTGAAATAACTATAAACGAATCAGGTGGGTCAAACTCCCAGTGCACGTCGCGCATATAGTCTGCAGCTTCAACCGCTTTGCCATTTTCGATAAGTTGGATAAACTCTCCATGCTCAAGCAGGTTTTTTTCGTTCCACTGTTTTCCATAATCTCTTCGTGGAAAGTCGTAGAGTAACATCTTGAGATTTTTTACATATCGAAGGAGCCGCTGATTGGTCGACAGGTTTAAGAAGACCTCGTGAAAGTCGACATTGGCTTGGTTGTGAGCAATAATGTCATTTGCAACAAGGCTTAATTTTATTTTTTTATTGAGCTTTTTTAGTTGGTTGATTTCCTTGCTGCCGAGTTTGTCAAACACGGAAAGAATCACTCTGGATTCAATTCCACCCAAAATCTCATATATGTCCCGGACATCCTCAAGGGTGAGCTCGTTTATCCGAACCCCACGCTGCGGCTGGATAGATACAAAACCTTGCTCTTGGAGAAGAAGGAGCGCTTCACGTAAAGGGGTTCGACTGACCCCCAACTCTTTTATCAGGGTATTGACGCTGATGGACGCACCTGGTTCTAACGCGCCGACCCGCATCTGTTTTTCCAGATAATCATATACCTGAACCCTGAGCAGGTTATTGCCGGGGCGAGTATTGTTGAGCATCAGCTTTTCCTCTATATAGCAGAATGGCGGGTCGTTGGTGAAAGGAGGGTGAAGACGTTTTTTTTGTTGAGACCGCGTAAAAAAAAGTATGTATACAATCTGATACTATTCTTTGCTGAAAAATTCACCAATGTATCCTACCTTGGCCGCGCCTTCAATGGCGTCGAAGATGGTTTTGGCGTCATCAGCCTTGAAGCCACTGCAGAGTTCGATCAGGGTAACCTGCTTCTCTACCATTTGTTGTGCCGCTTTACAGGCTTCTTCAACAGTGGCCACACCAATGATGCTTGATTTAAAGGCCTCTGATTCAAGAACTTTCAAGTCACCATCGGCGGAATAGCCTGGAGCTTTGATGATATAACCGTATTGAAATTGACTCATTTATTATTCCTTTTCAACTAAAAAAGATTGTCATCTGTAATCGTTATGTAGTCAGTTTCCCCTGCCGGTTGTGCATTCCCGGCAGGGGAGGATGGCAACTTTACTGTGCTACGCAGCTGCGTACGGAAGTATCACCAGCTATTTTTTCTCCATCTTCGTTTACTCCTTCAGGGGGAGTAACCCGGATAGTAGCGACCTTATTCTGGGTAAAGAAATCCAGTCCATCCTTACCTTGGACTTTATTGGTGCCAAGGTGGGAGTCTTTGATACCGCCAAATGGCAGGTAAGGATGCGGTGCACACACACCGACGTTAACCCCAACCATTCCGACATCCGCCTCAGCAATAAATTTTTCGGCGTAGTACTGGTTTTGGGTAAAAATACAGGCACCGTTACCAAAGTTTTGTTGCCGGATAAGCTGCAGGACATCATCGAGATCTTTGATTTTCATAATAGACACAACTGGACCAAAAATTTCTTCCTGCGCAATTCGTCTGCATGGGGTTACATCGGTGAAGATGGTAGGTCCTACAAAATAGCCGTTTTTATTTGCTTCCGGTAGCTCGGGATTACGACCATCGAGCACCAGTTTGGAACCCTGCTCAATGCCGATTTCGATATATTTTTCAATATTGGCCTTAGCCTTGGCAGATATAACCGGTCCCATGTAGACATCAGGGTTCATAGCATCGCCAAAGGTAACTTTTTTAGAGGCTTCAAGCACTCTTTCGATCAGCTCGTCATACACTTCCGGTACTGCGGCAATAATAGAGCCGGCAAGACAACGCTGACCGGCAGAGCCGTAACAGGAGTGAATAAAGTTATCAATAAATACATCCCAGTTCACATCTTCCATGGCAACCAGGTAGTTCTTGGCCCCACCAAGCAGCATACTTCTTTTTCCACCTCGGCCGCATGCTTCTGCCATGGCTTTCGCAGTAGGAGTGGAACCTACCAGACAGACCCCACTCATTTTTGGATGTTCATACCAGGTGCCGGGTACAGATCGATTGCCGTGCACAATATTGACCACACCTTTGGGCAATCCTACTTCATTAAAAATTTCCCCCATTTGTTGCATAAACATGGGGGATTGGGTGGATGGCTTGTAGATAAAGGTATTGCCGACCCCAATGGCATAGGGGATAAACCAGCCAAAGACGAGGGCTGGAAAGTTAAAAGGAGCTACCCCTCCGAACACGCCAAGCGGCTGCTTGACAACCCGACCATTAATATTATTGGCAATGCCATCCAGGGTCTCACCTTGAATAAGGGAAGGAATTGTACAGGCTGCCTCAAATATTTCTACAACACGCCTAACCTCACCTCTTGCTTCAGAAATGTGCTTGGCCTGATCAACGGCAATAGATACGGCAAGGTCTTCCTCATGATCAATCATTGCCTGACGAATTGCATACAAAAAACCCATGCGTTTGCTGATGGGAAGTTTCCGCCAACTTCCATAGGCATCAAAGGCTGCATCAACAGCAGCAAGAGATGTTTTTTCAGAGCTCTGCGGGACTTCACCAATTAATTCGCCGGTGGAAGGATTGTAGAGCGGAATATGCTCAACGCCGGTTTCTTCTATCCATTCACCGTTAATATAATTTTTGATTTTGGGAACGCTTTGATTGGTCATGACCATTAACTCCTGTTAACGATTTGGTTGAATTTGCACCAATGGCTGTGTGCAGTTGATTGTATTTTTCAGGTTCTTGGTGGAGCATCCTGTGGTTTGTTCTGGATCAGCAAAGATAAGTTATCTTGAATTCTAGTATACTAATATATTAGTTGTGATAGAGAGTCAACTTCTTTCTCTACCAATTCAGCCTGCTTCACTTTTTTTGAAAGAGCAGGGCAAAAGCGTAACTGTAGAGGATGCGCGTTGTAGAAAGACTGTTTGGTGGGGCTCGAAAATGTCTGAAAATGGATAAAGAAAGGCGTGCCACTCACCTAATATATGAGGAGTGACACGCCTTAAAGTCTAACTAAGCAACAATATCAATGGTGAAAATTATTCCAATTCACCAATGTCCTTTAAAAATTCTGTCCAAAGCTCAACACCCTTTTTGTTGCCTTCTGACTTGGCAGCAACTTGAGGCCATACTTTTTCAATAGAGACCTGGCGAATACGCTTTACTTCCTCTTCCGGGAGATGGATAACTTCGCCGCCTGCTTCGGTAAGCACTTGAAGTGCATGGGTTACTCCCTGTGCATGCAGTCGGCTGGTCTCAAAGTAAGTGGATTCGAATATTTCATTGATTCGATCACGCTGCCATTGGTTAAGAGCATTCCATTGATCAAGGTTTACGTAAATTTCCTGATGCTGGGAAGGGCACCAACCAGGCATTACTGCATACTTGATTACTTCCTGGAAAGCCATATCATCGATTCCACCGGTATCCCAATAGGTGCCGTCGATGGTACCGAGTTTGATAGCGGTATAGATATCACCAGCGTTTAAAGATACAGGAGAACCGCCCATTGCCTGGTGGAACAGTGCCTGTGGTCCGCCGGCTCTCATTTTTTTACCTTGGAAATCTTCCATCTTGGCTACAGGGTAAGTGGTAAATGCTGCATTTGGTCCCTGGCTTGTCCAACCAACCCACTGGAGGTTACGATCATTAGCTGCTTTTTGGATGATGTCACCAATGCGATACTTTGGATCGCCCCACATGGCGGCCCAGGCATCACGGTAGTTGTTTGCGCCCATAGCCATACCAAAGGCGAGGAAGCCTTCAGGCATATCTCCACCATAAACGGTTGCCCAACCAGCATAACCATCAACCATGCCGGCTGCAGTCGCTGCAAATGCTTCAGAACCGGAGGTAATTGCCCCAGCAGGCTCCAGCTTGATTTTAACAGTACCTTTGGTAGCTTCTTCAACTGCTTTTACCCAAGGCACAAGTCCGCTTCCCCAACCTGCATCAGAAGAGTCAAAACAGGGTTGGAATACCCATTTTGTAACTTTCTTTGGAGGGCCGTAATCGGCGCCCTTAGCCAATGCAAGGCCAGGCGCAACCAAACTGACGGCGAACAAACCAGCAACTAAACCATTTGTGATTTTTTTCATTGTGTTCTCCTATAATGTCTCTTTTGTTTGTAATGGGTGTATTGAGAATTAAACCTATAATTCTACCAAACAAACATCTCCTACCAATTAACTGAAGAGGTACGTTACATCAGTTAAATCTGCTATTTTTTATCCTGTTCATCAGAAGATGTCAGGGTGATGATATCATTGATTAGCTTTTTGATAACAACAAGCAATACTATGCAACCGGCAATTGGGATAAATGCTTTGATCGGATAGATGGGGATAGGTACTCCGGTCGGGGTGACCTGTTTGAATTTAATGGAGAGCATTGCCGCAGCATACCCTTTCCATATGAGGACGTATAAAAAGAGGAACGTATACCCAACCGTCAGTATGTCGCAGACTGCTTTTTTCTTTTTGGAAAAATTTGCATAAAACAGATCAAGCTTAACAAAGGCATTATGGTTGAGAGCATAGGCTCCACCAACACACGCCATCAGCACCATGGCTGCCTGAATAGTTGTTCCGATCCAAAGTGATGGTTTGTTCATGACGTAACGAAGAAAAACGTCAGTCACACCAAAAACCATACAGTAGAGGACCAGGATCCAGCCGATCCTGCCCATAAGTTCGACTAGTAAATCAATAGCTTTTTCTATTATCTTCCACAATTTCATTAGTATTCTCCCTAAAAGTATCTTTGTTGTAGATTTCTATGATCGTCGTTTAATTCATCAGGCTTGGAAGCCATAACGCGATCTGTGGGAAAATGTAAACCAATGCCAAACCAAGTACCTGCAGGCAAATGAACGGCCAAACAGATTTATATACATCGCCCATGCTGACATCCGGTGGCAGGATACTCTTGATCCAGAACAGAACAAATCCAAAGGGAGGAGTAAGGTAGGCAATCTGGATGTTAACGATAAAGAGAACACCAAACCAGAGTTTGTCGATACCCAGTTCATTAATAATGGGGATGTAGAGAGGCGTACAGAGCATGATGATTGCCCAGTCATCCATAACCATGCCAAGCAGCAGGATAATAAACATCATCATCAGCAGGATGCCGTTTTCGCCACCAGGCATACCAAGGACCATGGAAGTTACCAATTCCTGGCACCCCAAGGAGTTGAAGACGTTGAGATAAACATTTGCACCGATCAGAATCCACAGACCCATGCCGGAAAGTTTGAGGGTTGTTTCCAGGGAATCTTTAAATACTTTCCATGTGAGTTTGCCATAAACAGCGTTGATAAGACAAGAACCGGTGGCTCCGAATGCGGCAGCTTCTGCAGGGGTGGCGATTCCGCCCCAAATAGCACCAAGGACGATGATAACCAAGAGCACGAATGGCCAAATAGCGACAACAGCCTGTATTTTTTCACCGACAGTAAATTTTTCATCTTCTGGGATTGCAGGGCCCATATGAGGTTGGATTTTACAACGTACACCAATGTAGATGATGTAAAAGGTCGCCAACATCAAACCAGGAAGGACGCCCCCAAGAAACAGGCCGCCGATGGATACTTTTGCAAGCAGCCCGTAGAAAATAAAAGGAACACTGGGTGGGATGAGCGCCCCAAGTGCTCCACCAGCGCCGATGGAACCGATGGCAATGTTTCGTTTGTATTTGTACTTCATCATCGACGGGTAGGCGATTTGGCCCATGGTGATCGTCGCTGGCGGGGTAATACCGGTGATGGCTGCAAAAATAGTACACACCATAACCGTTCCCATGGCAAGGCCGCCATGGATGTGACCGATTAGCTTATACACCGCATCATATGCGGCTTCTGCGATTCCGGAAAATCGAATAAGGCTCCCCATGAATAAAAATAATGGAACCGTCACAAGTACATGGTTCCATGGAGTGTAGTAAAAAGCACTGGGGATAGCTAACAGAGCACGCGGCTCAAAAAAGAACGCGAAAGCAACCGCTGTGCCTCCCAATCCCAGGGCAACTGGTAGCCCTAAAAAGAGCCCGATAAACAGGCAACCAAAGTATAATAGGGTGATTAATTCAATACTCATCGTTTCTCCTTGTTTCTCCTCGTTAACTCCATTTGGTTTCCTGCTCTAACTCACGGCGCTGTGAGTAGTTTCTATTTCTAGTGCTCAGCACTTATGTCTGTCTTTCAATGGTACAACCTTAAGCCTGCTAAACAAAAAGACACGTGAGTTTTCCTCAGCAACGATGCTGACGGAACAATTTTTTGTTTTGGGCTGAAAGCCAATAGGAAAGGGGCAAATAGGATAAGCATCGAACATCAGTTCGTTGCAATGTGGTTTGATAATATTTGTTGAGACTGGGCTGTGGGTAACCAACATAAAAGGCGCAACTCAGTAAGGTCTTACTTTCTCTTTTTAACAAAAAAAGTGACTTTTTCTGCGTATTTTCACTCAAGTATTTCTTGACTTTTGAACATAAAAAAAACGGTATCTATGTTTCTGATATAGTCTTTGTTTATGTATCAATTATGCTCATGAAGAAGTCTAATATATTAGATATCTAGTACAATGTATCACAAGATGTCAAGTATTTTCTTGGCGTTCGAGAGGGCTTTCAGCCTGTCTTGAGAAAATCAGAAGTTGCTCTTTTTTCGGTAAAGATAGAACCTGCGGATATTAAAAGAAAAGTTGCTGACAGGTCTTGTTTGCTCGACAAGACACTGTTAGAAATGACCGTAAGCTGTAGAAAAAAGGAGAGATCGTTGAGCGATGGTGAGGGAAGTAGAGTGATCAGCAAGTAGCTGGGTATGAGAAAAAAATGTCTAGGAGACTGTTGGATAATGTCTTTTCACCTGTGTTGTCCTTTTTTTCAAAAAACAATGCTCGCAGGTCAGCGTCTACTCCGACACCAGTCATATGGCTGTGCTTGATCTGCGAAAAAACATCAATTGAATCAGGACAGAAGGACATTAGCCAGCAGGTGGCTTAGCCCGAATTTCTCATGAACATAGTGTCAACCTGTCAAATTACAAACAATTTTTATATGTTATACAAACTAAGATGAAGTTGAAAGTTTTTCACAATGTTCACCAAAGGTCAGTCCGTCCAGCACCATTTTCTTCAGTATTTTGGCAATGAATATAGGCGACTATCGGAGTCTGCGCTTACCTATTTATTACCAAAAACTTTGAACCTGGCGCTGCCTGAACTGATGAGAAATCCAGGTTAGAAGACCCTTGAAAGAACTATGTGAAGGGAAAGAGCATAGCAGGGAATTTCAGAAGAGAAACCAGCTATGTCGATCATTGGAACAACAGGGGGTACCAGAAAGGTATATTGATAGTGCACCGGAATACTATTTTGCGGATTAAGGCAATACTCGCCTTAATTTATTCTATCCAAAGAATATGGAAGATAGAACAATAGTGAGGCAACGCGAGGTGTATCGAGGCTTTTAATAAAAAGAAGCGGCCTTAGTCTGGCATCTTCACGTTCTTTTTGTAAAAGGCATAAATGAAGTCTTTTTGATATTCATATGACCAGTGCTTATCCCTCAGGATTGAGCCTGCCTCCTTGCCGTTTCCTTTTTTCAGTTGCTCGATAAACTGTCTGTGTTCTTCACAGTTTCGCATCTCCCATTCAGGAATAAAATTGTGGCGAGGAAAATCGTATAAGCGGTGTTTGATAGGGAGAATGAATTTTTGCAGCAGCTCATTGTCGGAACTGTCAACATAGACGCTATGAAATTCAAGGTTTGTTTCAAAGATCCTGGAAAAATCGTTGTTTTGGATATCTTTGATCATGATCTCATTGAGTTTTTGCAACTCCTGAATGTGAGATGAGGTAATGTGCTCAATCCCTTTTTCAACAATGAAAGCTTCAATGAGGCCGACTGCCTCGTAGGCATTTTTGACGTCGCTTATTTTGAGTTCGTTGACCAATACCCCACGCCTTGGGATAATGGTGACAAAGCCCTCGAGTTCAAGATGAATCAACGCATCGCGAAGCGGGGTTTTGCTGATACCAAGTTCAGAGGCGATTTCTCCGATATTAATGGTTGAGCCAGGGGTAAGGTTTCCATTAATCATCTCTGTACGTAAATAGGCGTAGACTTGTTCACTCAGAGACGAAAATTTTAATGCACCCATAGCTTTTTCCTTTCCAATCAATTCAAAAGTTATACTTCCCTGCCAGCAAAAATCCATATCCTACAACACTGTAAGATGATGTCAAGTGACAGGAAAGTATAAAATATCACAACTTCAGAGGTGGTTTACAGAAATTTGTCAACCGGGGTGTACTCCAGGTCAAAGGCCTCAGCAACTGCCTTAAAGGTAACTGCACCTTTAATGACGTTCGCACCTAATTTGATTTCATTGTTTTCCTGCATTGCTGCTTTCCAACCCTTGTTAGCAATCTCGATTGCGTAGGGGAGGGTTGCATTGGTCAATGCACGGGTGGAGGTTCTGGCAACCGCACCAGGCATGTTGGCAACACAGTAGTGGATAACACCGTCAACAACAAAGGTAGGTTCATCGTGGGTGGTTGCTTTTGAGGTCTCAAAACATCCGCCCTGGTCGATAGCAACATCAACGATAACAGAACCGTCTTTCATATCCTTGAGCATATCTCTGGTGAGTAGTTTGGGAGCTTTCGCACCAGCTACCAAAACAGCACCAATAACAACATCCGCATCCTTGAGCAGCTTGCGCAGGGTTACTTCGTCAGACATGACAGGGAAGCAGTTGGCAGGCATTATATCGTCAAGATAGGCAAGTCTTTCCAGATTGCGGTCGAGGATGTACACTTTAGCACCGAGACCACATGCCATTTTCGCAGCGTTCATACCGACAACACCGCCGCCGATAACAACCACGGTTCCCGGCTCAACACCGGTTACTCCGCCGAGCAGGATACCGCGCCCGCCCTGTGGCATTTCGATGAATTTGGCAGCTTCCTGGGTTGCCATGCGACCCGCAACTTCACTCATCGGAACCAGCAAAGGCAGAGAGCCGTTGTCTTTTTCAATGGTTTCATAGGCTATGGCAATGGATTTAGACTTGACCAGTGCATTTGTCTGTGGCTCATCTGCTGCAAGATGCAGGTAGGTGAAAACGATCTGGTCTTCACGAATCATGTCATATTCAGAAGGCTGTGGTTCCTTCACATGCATAACCATGTCAGACTTGGCATAGATTTCTGCAGGGGTTTCAACAATGGTAGCACCTGCTGTTACATACTCAGCATCGGGGTATCCTGCACCAAGTCCGGCATCTTTTTCAACCAGCACTTCATGACCATTGCGAACCATCTCAATGACCCCACCAGGTAACATGCTGACCCTTTTTTCCGCAATTTTTATTTCTTTTAATATACCGACGATCATTGTTTGATCTCCACTCAATTATTAGTAGTTAAAAAGTTTTTTCTATGGCAGCCGCTACCGCGCCTACTATTGTATCAACCTGCTCCTTGGTGATAATCAGACATGGAGCAAAATTCATGATATTGTTTAGGCCATGGAAGCTGGAATTGGTACGACCGACAATAACCCCCTGGCCCAGAACATTACCCATCAGGGTAGCCATCTGGCCTTCGGTGATAGGTGCTTTGGTTGCCTGGTCGGTAACAAATTCAACACCGCCAAAAAGTCCCTGGCCGCGGACGTCACCAACAACATCATATTTTTTCAGCTCTTCCAGTCTTTCGAGGAGGTATTCGCCTATAACCCGACTGTTTTCAACCAGGTTTTCATCATCAATGATTCTAGTACTTTCAAGAGCAGCTGTCATTGCAGAAGTGCAGCCACCATAGGTACTGATGTCGCGGAAGTAGTTCAGGCGGTCGTTTTCGTTGCTGGGATCATTGAGGAAAACATCGTATACATGTTGCTTAACAACTGTTGCGGACAGTGCTTCGTAGGAGCTTGCCAAGCCTTTAGCCATGGTGATAATGTCCGGGTCTACGTCAAAATGCTCATGTCCCCAGAACTTACCGGTACGACCAAAGCCACAAACTACCTCATCCATAATCATCCAGATATCGTATTTCTTGCAGATTTCCTGAAGGATTGGATAGTATTCTTTGACAGGCTTGAGGATGCCACCGCCTGCGGTGATCGGCTCAACAATCAAGCCTCCGATGGTGTCAGCACCTTCCTTGAGGATAACGTCCTCTACTTTTCGTGCACACTCGATGTCACATTCACCGTATTTTTTGTCATAGGGGCAGCGGTAGCATGCACAATGAGGGAATTCGACAAAGCCTTCAACAAAAGGACCAAAATCCTGTTTACGCTGAGCTTGCCCGGTAGCGCTCATTGCGCCAATGGTGGTGCCATGGTAGTCTCGATCACGATACATGATCTTGTACTTACCTTTGCGCTCAGGGCTGATGCGCGAAGCCTGACGAATAATCTTAAATGCTTTTTCGTTTGCCTCTGAACCTGAATTGGAGAAGTAGACCTTGTCCATCCGAGGAAGTTTTTCAAGCAGGGTCTGGGCAAATTTAATGGAAGGAATGTTGCCGAACACGCCGGCAAAGTAAGGCATTTTTTTCAGTTGAGCACAAACGGCATCAGCAATGGAATCACGGCCGTATCCGACCATAACACTCCAAACACCTCCAGAGGTTGCATCGAGATATTCCTTGCCGCGAATATCTTTTACCATCAGGCCCTGGCCTTCGACGATAATCATCTGTTCCTGGCTTTCAAATACTTTGTGCGGCTTCAGGTGATGCCAGAGAGCATCTTTATCAGCCTTTACCATTTCTTCAGTATCGTATTCCAACCAATCTTTTGATGTTACCATGGGGTCTCCTCCCTAGTATATGAATAAGGGATGCTTTTATAAGAAAGTGTGAGTTAAATTACCTGCTATGTAAAAAGGCACTGCCAGAAAAATATGTGGTTTTGTTGTCAACCGATATCGGCCGGCAAGTGCCTTTTGTCAGCATAAAGGTTTATTTAATTATTAAATAAACCAGGACTTATGCTCCCTGCTGAGGGCACATGTCAGCTTTGTCAATGCCTGCAACTGCAACAGGTTTTTTCATGGCGTCACGGCGGAAAGGTTCGCCCAATTCCATGTTGGTCAGAATTTCGATGAAAGTGGTTTTTCCTTCTTCCATCTGCGCCTTGACGGCAGCTTTCAATGCTTCGGTAACTTCTTCCATGCTTTTAACCTGTACGCCTTCAACGCCACATGCCTTAGCAATACCGGCGTAAGATACGTTGCGGTCCAACTCGGTGCCTACGAAGTTGTCATCATACCAGAGAGTTGTGTTACGCTTTTCCGCACCCCAGTGGTAGTTACGGAAAATAACCATGGTAACTGCCGGCCAGGAATCACGGCCACAGGAAACCATTTCGTTCATGGAGATACCGAATGCACCATCGCCGGCAAAACCAACGACAGGAACGTCAGGCTTAGCTATCTTAGCACCACAGATGGCCGGAAAACCGTAACCACAAGGTCCGAACATGCCGGGAGCAAGGTATTTGCGACCTTCTTCAAAAGTAGGGTAGGCAGCACCAAGAGCACAGCTGTTGCCGATATCACCGGAGATAATAGCGTTTTCAGGAAGTGCTTCAACGATTGCACGCCATGCCATGCGAGAGGTGATTTTGTCCGGATCAGCTTTTTGAGCACGTGCGTTCCAGGTGGTTCCCTCATCATCAGCTTCGTGATCCATGGTTGCGAGGTCTGCAGCCCAGTCCGCTTTGGTTTTGGCGATGACAGCTTTTCTTTGTTCGCGGTCTGCGTCACCAGCGGTAGCGGAAAGCTGTCCGAGAATCGACTGTGCAACTTTCTTGGCGTCACCAACAATGCCGACAGCCAGCTTTTTGGTCAGACCGATGCGGTTAGGATTGATGTCCACCTGAATTACTTCTGCATTTTCAGGCCAGTACTCGAGACCGTATCCAGGAAGGGTGGAAAATGGGTTGAGGCGGGTTCCGAGAGCGAGAACAACGTCAGCCTTGGAGATCAATTCCATGGCAGCGCGAGATCCGTTGTAACCCAGAGTTCCGGTGTGCAGAGGATGGCTTCCCGGGAAGGCATCGTTGTGCTGATAACCGCAACACACAGCAGCATCAAGTTTTTCAGCCAGTGCTTTGGAGTCATCGATAGCACCACCGATAACTACGCCGCCGCCGTTAAGGATAACTGGGAATTTAGCGTTGGAGAGCAGATCCGCTGCCTTGGCAATGGCATCAGCACCACCTGCCGGGAGCTCAAAGTCAACGATAACAGGCAGTTCAATCTCAATTTCCTGGGTCCAGAAGTCACGGGGTACGTTGATCTGTGCAGGAGCTGAGGCACGTTTAGCCTGAATGATTACACGGTTGAGTACTTCAGCGATACGCGAAGGGTGAAGTACTTCTTCCTGGTAAGCAACCATATCTTCGAAAGCAGCCATCTGGGGAACTTCCTGGAAACCGCCCTGTCCCATAGCCATATTCGCAGCCTGAGGAGTTACAAGCAGCAGTGGGGTATGGTTCCAGTAAGCGGTTTTTACTGGAGTTACAAAGTTAGTGATACCAGGACCATTCTGCGCAATCATCATGGACATTTTTCCGGATGCGCGAGTGTAACCATCAGACATCATACCAGCGTTACCTTCATGCGCACAGTCCCAGAAAGTGATTCCAGCTTTGGGGAAAAGGTCTGAAACAGGCATCATTGCAGATCCGATGATACCGAACGCGTGCTCAATTCCGTGCATCTGGAGAACCTTGATGAACGCCTCTTCTGTGGTCATCTTGATTTTAGCCATTGGAAAACCTCCGTTGTATATTTGCTTACCCTGATTTTACAGGGGCAGAGACCTGCCTTTTTGAGCAGGTTGTTAATGAATAACCATACGATCTGATATATCACACACCAGATATCTGTCAAGGGAATTTTATATATTCTCCTTCTTTTTGTGATAAAAAAACGGCAGTAAGGCGACCGGTAACTAACTGGAACGAGGTGTTTCAATTATTTCAATGAGTTACGGCGGAACCTTTAAGTCGATCGTGGAAGGATATTATTGCGAAAAAAAGGAGTCTTGTCAGAGAGAAAAAGTAGGGCAATTATCGCGGAGAACCTCAATGTGGTAGCGCTGCGATAAAAAATAGGGGCAATAAAACCGCGTTGGTTTTATTGCCCCTATACACTGCGTGAAGGGAGATCTGAAGATACTTATTCCCCTTCCAGGTGGGCGGCGGAAACAAAAATCTTTTTGGCGTAGTCATCTACAACCCAGGTCACTGGTGTTCCCTTGGGCACTACAAAAGCATCACCGGCATTATAGACATGGGTTGGGCCGTCTTTTTCTATAACCTTGACACTGCCTTCAACAATATAGCAGAACTCAAGTTTGGGGTGGTTGTGTTCCCAGCTGCCTGCTGTACAATCCCAGATACCGGACTTAAAATTTCCTGAACTGTGCTCAAAGTAAGTCCAGTTGTTAGCGTGCGGCTCTCCAGTCTTAGGGTTAACTTTAGGTTGGGAGGTGTGCTTAAGAACCTCTGATTTTTCCAGGGTTACGATTTTACCATCTGCCATGCTTGTGCTCCTGTGTATATTGAGACCACTTGGCTGTTGTGATCATTTTTTATGAAATGTAATGTTCTGTGAGTATACGAATACAGGGTGGTACTGCTCTATGCTGCCTGTTCAAAACGGTCAGGTCGAAAATCATCCAACGGTAGTTCCGGTTCCCGGCCGAGAACAAGCTGTGACATAACTCTGCCCATCATCGGCGCAAGCTGGAACCCATGAGCGGAAAAGCCACAGACATGAAACAGACCTGAAACTTTTGTTGAGGCGCCTACAATGGGTACTTTATCTTTGAGGCAGCCCTCAAAAGCGGTCCAGCAACGAATCATTTGTGCACTGCGCAGGGCGGGAAGAACTTCTATCATGATTTTGGCAGCCTTGCTCATCTGCATAGGATCGATCCAGATTTTTTCTTTTTCCAGATCCAGCGGGGAGCGGTACCCGCCGCCAATGATGATAGTACCGTTTTCCGCGGCCATTAAACCAAGCAGGCGACCTGTCAGGCCAAGGGACGTACCGTTCATGATTCCAGGTACGCGGTCAGTGACCATCATGGTCGGTGCCGCTGCATAGATCGGTAATGGATCGCCAAGCATTTCCGAAAAACGACCAGCCCAGGCGCCTGTGCCGTTGACTAATGTTTCCCCTTCATATTGCTTGCCGGAACTTGTGCGGACCTTAAACCCATTGGCCGTTTTCTGCACATCTATGACTCTTGTCTGTGAGAGGATGGTTACGCCTTCACGTTCTGCCGTCGCTGCATATGCCTTAGAAGTAAGCAGTGGATTGGCAAGGCCATCGGTGTAACAGGCAAGGCCACCGACAACATGCTCTGCAACATGAGGCGACATTCGTCGCACCTGTTCACGATCAACAAGGACTTCATGGTCATAGCCTAAACTGTTGAGCAGTGCCTGGCGTTTTTCCAGTACTGCCATATCTGCATCATTTTCAGCAAGGCGAAGACGAGGAGATACATGAAAACCGCAGTCGGATTGGACGGTTTGCTCATGATGATCCCACATGGCCCGCGCTGCAACAGCAAGTGGGATTTCTCTTACATCTCGCCCCTGGCATCTTACACCGCCGGAGTTATGACCGGAGGCGTGTCTGCCGGGTTCGTCTTTTTCAAAGAGAATGACGGATTTCTTTTTACGCGCAAGTTCAATAGCGGTGGCGCACCCCATGATGCCGCCACCTACAATAAGCACATCAGCTTTCATCGGTCTCCTCCAGTTGCGCATTGGCAAGTTCCTGCAGGCTCACAGGTTTAATCGGTGGTCTCATGCGTAGAGGTCTGGTTTCTTCAGCTGGAATGCCTGATCTTTCTGCAACCAACTCAAGTACGGCAGAACCGCACATTCGACCTTGACATGGGCCCATGCCGCAACGGATGATTGACTTGATTTCGTTGTGATCGGAAAATCCCTGGGCAACAATTTCTCTGATCCTTCCGGCAGTTACCCCTTCGCATCGACAAACGGTTGCCTCGTCAGGGATTGCAAACAGATCTTTTCTTGGCGCATAGAGGGCGTCGATGAAGGGGCGTGGCTGCAATTCTTTGTGCAGCTGTTCGCGAACCGGAGCAGCCTGCTGCTTATATTCACACTTGCTAAGCCGGTGCAGCTGTTTGGCAATGGCCATCGCCGTAAGTCTTCCTTTGTATTCAGCTGACTTCGCTCCATGGACAAAGGTGCCGTCGCCGGCAACAAAAACAGCCGGCAGGTTGGTTGCGCCATGCTCATTCACTTCAGGGTGCCAATAGCGTTGAACCGGGTTCCACGTGTGCTCGCAACCTATCTGGCGCAGCAGGGCTGTGTTGGGAATAATGCCTTCATGCACGAGCAGTGTGGAGGCTGCGAATTCCAGTTGTTTGTTTCCACAGGTGGCCTTGACACTTTGGAGTTGTTCGTTGCCGACGGCTTCTATGTTTTTCACGTTACGATACATTGGTACTTTGGCCTTTTTGGCAGCCAACTGCACCGCTGCAATCATTTTCACGCCTTTCATGAGATAGCCGAAACGACCAAGTGCCTGCGGCATATGTCTGGCCGAGGTGATGTATTGTTTGCTTGGCGTGGTGTCAAGAATAGCAGCGATGGGTGCATTAAGAGCAAAGAGATGCTCGGCAACCAGCCAAAGTAAGGGACCGCTGCCGGCGATGACCACAGGCTCTGTTGGAGCGAGGCTGGAATCCTTGAAAAGGTTGGACATACCGCCGCAGGTCATAACCCCGGGTAGGGTCCACCCTGGAAAAGGAACCGGCCGTTCCATCGCGCCGGTGCTTAAGACCAGGAACTGGGCTGTGAGTTTTTTCGAGCTCTTTTTATGGGAAAGGAAAACTTCGCCATTGGGTTCTGCCTGCCAGACACGCGCTCGGGGCAGATAGTCCGGAGCTGCCTTTTCAAAGTTTTCTATAACCTTGAGCCCTTCTGTGTAATCTTCTCCAAGAACAGTTCGTTGGCGGGATGATGTCCTTGTTATGTTTCTGTAGATCTGTCCGCCAGGGGTGGCTTGCTCGTCAAGAAGCGCTACCTCCAATCCTTTGTTGGCCAGCTCTGCACTGCAGGCAAGACCCGCGGGGCCGGCGCCGATAATTATGGCATCATAGGAATTCTTCATTTTTTCTCGTCTACCAGGGTATGCTGCCGTTTAACATGCATGCCTTCACGAACAGGTTCAAGACATGCCTGACGATTTTTTATGCCGTCTATTTCCACCAGACATTCAAAGCAGACCCCCATCAAGCAATAGGGGGCCCGTTTTTCCTGTTTGGCTGCAGAACGACAAAAATGATTGTCATCATGTCCCAGTAAGGCCGCTGCGACCGTAACCCCGGAAGGAACCTCACATGGTGCATCCTCAAAGTAAATCGTGACTGTCTCTGAGGGTAGGTTGTTCCAGGCAAATTTACTTTTACCGTTGCTCATCTGATACTCTTTTCCGTACTTAGGCATCAGGTAAAAATAACGTATACACCTTGCTTGCCCTTTTGCTTATTTTCTGTGTTGCAGCAAGCTGCGCTTTGAAAATAAACAAAATTGCGCTGCAATCCGCACAACGTTTGTTTACTTGTTGCTTTACTGGTTCGGTAGGGAGTATTTTCCCTACGATTTATTAAACGCGGTATGGCTCGTCCCACATAACAAGGTCTTGGCCCAAGCCTTTCTCCACAGCACTTTCGTACATGGCAGTTGCCCATGCGATATCCTGAAGGATCATGCCGTTTGAGATGAAGTATTTTCTCTTTGCGCTGTTTTTGTCGATGTCGGCCAGTCCTGCAGCAACTTTGCCCAGATCCTGAATCTCACTTTCTGCGATTTCTCCACTGTCAACGAGATTATGAAGTTGGCTGTGCGGGATGGCACGTTCATCTTCCGGCAGCATCATGCCTTCGATCTTGTAGGTCTTCTGCATTTCCCAGCAATCCGGAACGATATAAGCGCCGCGTAGGTAATCATCTTCGACGTTGGCACGTCCAGGCAACGTCAGCAGCGAACCTTCCTTGAGCCATTTTTCTTCAAACAGGGGAGTGTGGTCTCCGGAAATGGCAGAGGTGATGACATCCTGGCCTTTGACGGCATCTTCAAATGTGGAAACAGGAGAGACGTCGATGTTGAGTTTTTCGCTCATTTCTTCGCAAAAACGGTTGGCAGCGTCTGCGTTAATGTCAAATACAACAATTTTTTTCAGCGATGGCAGCGCTTTAGCAATGGCATCCGTACAGAATTTGCTAATCGGGCCTGCTGCAATGACACCTAAAGTTTCACTGTCGTCACGGGCAAGGTAACGTGCACTCAATCCTACCACAGCGCCGGTACGCATCCCGCTGAGGATATTGGCTTCCATGATGGCAAGAGGACGGGCTGTTTCCGGATCATTTAAGGTCATTGTCAGGATGGAGCGCGGCAGGCCATGATTTTTTGGGTTGTTTACATTGGACCCATACCACTTGTTGCCGCATATTTTAAAACGGCCACCAAGATAACCGGGCAGAGACATGAATCTTTGGTCTGGTCCTCCTTTAGGCATACCTTCAAATGCAGGTTCTTTTGGAAACCATACACGCTGGCCGTGAGAGTTACGGGTAGAGCCGCCCATGACATAGTCGCCTTTGCCGAGCAGAGCGAAAGCTTCATCCATCATATCGATGCAGTAACTCATGTCGGTGACACCCGCTGCAATCATGTCTTGTTGGGAGAGAAATTTAAGGACAAGTTTTGAAGAAGACATTTGAACCTCATGTAGGAATACAATGAATAGATAATGTAAAAGATGTGAAATATATCGGACAAGATATATCACACATCAGACACCTGTCAAGGGGATTTTCACTCTTTTGCATATCTGATGTCTGGAATGGTACGGGGGAGCAGTATCAACGATCCAGGGCGTTATTGTCTGCAATTTTCAGATAGTACAGTGGTGAGAGTGATTTTATTTCAAAAATGGTGCTTTTCTTTGATATTGGGGGGTTTTTCAGCCGTGCTCCAAATGCTCACAAGCTGACCGATTGGCTGTAGATCGGTATGCCTGGCGGGCAGATCGTGGAGAGCTGGGTGCTGCTGCATAGTTACGATACCTGTTGAATGTGCAGAGAGAGAGGAGGGAGGCTGCCCTGCCGAGAGGAGGTGAGCAGGGCAGCCTTTTGGAGAATGACTACATCGTGTGAAATGGTGGCCATTACCGCTAAGGGGGTAGGTGCGATAATGACCTTGTGACTTTATTAAAGCATGATGTGTGCCAAAATATGGGGTGGTGTTTTTTTTGTTGGGCCGGATAATGATTAGCCCATATTTTTTCTCTGGGCTGATGATGCAGGATTCAACGTTTTTGCTGGCAAAGAGGAACGAGGTAGGCTTCGGGCAAGCGCAGAGTCCGGGTAAGCGCAGACTCTGATAGTAGACTATTTTTACGGCCAAAAGAGTGAAGAAGGTGGCACTGGGTGCTGAGTTGAGGTGAGCATTTTGTCAATTTTTGATTTGGTTGGTCTTAACGCTATCCAAAGGCAGTATTCATATTTTTAAATAATAATATAATGTCATGAGGTACTCGGACTAGAATCTTGTAACCTCTCTTTCGGGCACGGATGGTGTCGGCTCAGTGTGAACTTGCCGACAATATTGTAGATTGATTGTCACTATAGCTACGTTATCGTAGCTGTGATTTTATTGATGGTTGCTTGATTCGTGAGCTGTGGAAGGTATAATACTTGTATTATTGAATATGGAGAGATGGGATACCTGTCTCTTAAAGAGTTCCTTTTTTTGAGTGAGGTGAAGCGTGTCATTGGGTTCAATCACCGAGGGTTTTATGGAAACCATAGATTCTATTTTTGAAAAGATTGGGGGGCTGCTGGAGAAAACACATTTACCGGAACAGATAAGTGAAGTGGATTTCGCCGGTTTGTTTACAAATCCATGGTTCCTCGTCCCCTTTATTGCATTGGTTGCTTATATGATTTATAAACAGTCTTTTCGCGATTTAACGATCATGGGCTTGCTGATGGGCGCCTGGTATGCTTCGGGTACCCATTATATGCAGACTTTGGTGGTTGGAGATGAATTACAGATGAACAAAGTGCTGCCGGTACTCTTTGGGGGTGCAGGCGTTTTAGGCTTTATTATATATCTTTTGTTTGGTCGGTCAGACTGAACGTTTCCAATCAATGAAAAAATGTAACTATTCAGCCAAGATCTACAAACTGAAAATCTACCCCGAACTGTAATTGTTCAGCTGTGCTCCAAATATTCACAAGCTGACCGATCAACCAAATAAGCCCCGACTCCGAGACATCGGTATGCCGGCGGGTAGATCGTGGAGAGTTGGAGTGCTGCTGGATAGTTACGAAAAACATTGCTCATCGTTTTAGTAAAGGGACAAGGACTATGGAGTATCGTGACGCAATTTTTATTATTACCGAAGAGTTGTCCTGCCCCATTTACAACGTAGGTGAGGAACTTAAAGTCGAAAGTATGGCCCTGACGGTCCCTGAAGCAAAACCCGCATGTCTACTGTTGGTGCAGGAGGTAATGAAAATTGTTTCCAACAGGCAGAGTATGGAGCGATTCACTCCACAGGGGATCAGGAAAACAAAGTTTGCTTGTGGCGGCTGTACAGGGCTCATTCGTTTTGAATTTAAGAAGGAAAAAGGGTTTGCCACTCTGCAGATGAAATTACTGGCTGCGGCAGAACAGCGGCAGCGTATGAAGCATGTGGATAAATTTTATGATCTGCTGCGTAAGCTCGATATTTTTGAGCCACTGGAAGAAGACAGTCTTCGTGATCTTTCAGCTCTGCTGGAATTAAAAGAGTATGGAGCCAATAAGATTATACTGAAAAAAGGTGATCCCGGTACAAGCCTGTATATCGTAGTAGAGGGCAAGGTTGCCGTGGTTAGTGATGATGGGCAAACTTTATCAGAGATGAAAGTGGGTGATGTGTTTGGAGAAATGAGCTTGCTTTCAGGAGAGCCGGTAACCACGTCCATCCATTCTCGGGAGCGAACAAAACTGGCAACACTTTCCAGCAAGGATTTTAAACATGTCCTTAATAAATATCCAATCCTGCAGGTTTTCTTTTATCGACTATTGGTGGAGAGGGCCCAAGCCAACAGCCTTCGCTCCGGCACCATTAGCTCTGGGATGACAGGTAAACTTTCCGATATCCATCCGGTAGAGCTTTTTCAACTTATTAACACAAGCACCAAAACCGGCAAGGTTGAATTGCTTTTTGAAGATGGCAAGGCCACTGTTTTGTTCAACGAGGGTGAGCTGGTGCAGGCTGTACATGATAATCTTGCCGGCAAGGAAGCATTTTTTAGCTTGCTTGCTCATTCAGATGGCACCTTTTCCTATACCTCCGGTATATCTGAAGAGGCTGCGGCATTACCGGTAATAGGCGGCTTTATGGGGCTGGTAATGGAAGGTATGCGCCGTATTGATGAACAGAGCGAAGAGTAGCGCTGCTCTGTTGATTGATTGCTAGCCCTCGGATCAGACCTCGCTGAAGATGAGACAGGCGTTGGTGCCGCCAAAACCGTAGCTGTTACTCATAACAGTGTTGAGTGTAACATTACGATTTTCAGTAAGGATATTCATTGATGCTGCCTCAGGTTCCATCTTCTCAATATTTGCTGAGCCGCAGAGAAAGTTGTTGGTGAGCATGAGCAGCGAGTAAATTGTTTCATGGACACCTGCAGCCCCCAGGGAATGGCCGGATATGGATTTGGTGGAGCTTATCAGGGGGCTTTCTTTGCCAAAAACTTCGGCAATGGCTTTGAGTTCAACTAAATCGCCTACCGGGGTAGAGGTTCCGTGGGCATTAATATAGTCAACAGCAGGAGAGTTCTCTCCCATGGCAAGTTTTATGCAGCGTACGGCCCCTTCTCCAGACGGAATCACCATCTGGCTACCGTCTGCTGTTGCCCCATAACCGGTTATTTCGCCATAAATGGTTGCCCCTCTTTTCCGAGCTCGTTCAAATTCCTCGAGAACAACTACTCCACCACCATTGGCTACAACAAAACCATCTCTGTTTGTATCGTACGGGCGTGATGCCTGTTGCGGTGTTTGGTTGAATTTGGTGGTCAGAGCCCCCATGGCGTCAAACATGGCTGTTTGGGTCCAGTGCTCCTCGTCTGAGCCCCCGGCAAAAACAATGTCCTGTTTTCCCAGTTGAATCTGCTCCATGGCTGCACCAATGCAGTGCGAGCCTGTTGCACAGGCCGAAGAGATAGAGTAGCAGAGGCCGAGAATCTGGAAGGCGCTGGTAAGGCAGGCTGATACCGTGCTACTCATCGTACGGGGAACCATAAAGGGACTCAGCCTCTTTAGCCCTTTTTTTCGCATAATATCTGCCGTTGCAACAACGTTTTCTGCAGAAGTACCGCCGGAACCTATGATAAGGCCTGTTCGAGGATTGGATATTTCATCAGGACGCAGGCCTGCATCCTCGATTGCCTGCTGCATGGCGATAAAGGCATAGGCAGCTGCGTTGCCCATGAAGCGTAGTTGTTTTTTATCAATGAACTGTTTGACGTTGACCGTTGTAAAGCCACCGACCTGAGAGCGGAGGCCCAGTTCTTGATATGGCTGGTGGAAGTGAATTCCCGACCGCATCTGCTGCAGCGAGTGCAGGACATCATCTGTTGTATTTCCCAGCGGTGAGACAATCCCTAGTCCTGTGATAACTACTCTACGCATATTTTTCTCTTTAACGGCCTCGTCGGTATACTGCTTGGCAACAATCTGCCTACGTGAAAAGATGAATGCACAGTTGAACGTGCTGAGCCAATTTCATCGGGTCCTATTTTGCAAAACGAAGTGCGATTATAGCAAAAAAATAATTTTTACGACAAGTCTTTTATGGTTATTTTTGCGGAGTTACCCACATATTGGTGGGATTGGGGAAAGATGTCGTGTGTTGGCAGGGAGCCGTTGGCGAAGGATTGCTGAATTATTTCCACTAGAAAGCAGGAATCAAGGTTGCAAATCATGAGTCGAGCATTACTGTTAATTCTACTTTAATGCCGGCAGAAGCTGCTTTATCCATCACTGCCGGCAGTCTTGAGAGTTGTACGCGTATGATATGAAAATCGTGTTAGACTCAAAGTGAAACAACTACCTGAAGAAAGGAGTAAATATGCTCAAGAAAAAATTGCAGAAAGCGTTGAACGACCAAATTAATGCTGAAATGTATTCGTCATATCTCTACTTGTCGATGGAGTCCTATTTTCAATCAATAAGCCTTGGTGGATTTGCAAACTGGATGCGTGGTCAGGTGCAGGAAGAGTTGATGCACGGTATGAAATTTTATGATTTCGTAGTTGAGCGAGGCGGCAGAGTGACACTGGATGCCATTGCCAAGCCGGAGGCAGAGTGGAAGTCTCCTCTGGACGCCTTTGAAGCTATTCTCAAACATGAGCAGCATGTGACCAGCCTGGTGAATGACTTGGTTAACCTGGCGATCAGTGAAAAAGATCATGCTACCAATATCTTTTTGCAGTGGTTTGTATCAGAGCAGGTTGAGGAAGAGGCCACTGTCGGCGGCATTGTAGATCGTTTGCGATTGATTAAGGACAATCCCTCCGGACTTTTTATGCTTGACGCTGAATTAAGTAAGCGGGTTTTTGATCCGGCCGGCGAATAAAAAAAGCAGGGGCAACTGGAAACGGTGAGCAGTAGAAAATTGAAAAAACAAATCCTGCCGATGTTGGAGCAGCAAAGCCATCAGGCTATTCTGGAGCGTTTGCGCCCCTTGCCTGCAAAAGATGTGGTCAATGTCCTGTTTTCCGCCATATGCAGAGAAGTGCCGAGGGTCCGATGGATGGCTATAACCTGTATGGGGGAGACGGTGGCCCGCTTGGCTGAACAAAACATGGAGGAAGCGAGGGTTATCATGCGTCGCCTCCTCTGGAGCCTTAATGACGAATCAGGGGGCATCGGTTGGGGAGCACCAGAGTGCCTGGCGGAAATTATGTGCCATCAGGGGCAGCTTGCAGAGGAGTATTGCCATATGCTGGTATCCTACATGCAAGAAGATGGGGATGAGTTACTGCAAGACGGTAATTTTCTTGAGCTGCCTTCCCTGCAAAAAGGTCTTCTGTGGGGAGTGGCACGTCTTGCCGCAAGCCGTCCCAAACTCTTGTCTAACAAGGTGAGTTTTAAGGATGTCGCTCCTTTCCTTGCTTCGTCAGATCCAGAAATTTGTGGATTGGCTGCCAGGATTACCGGGAGCCTAGGCATGATGGAAGCTAAGCCGCAGTTGCAGGAGCTCGTGGCTGATCAAAGAGAGCTGCTCGTGTATGGAGATGGCGATGTGCAGCCCTTTACTGTGGGAGAGCTTGCCGGCTCTGCCCTGCAAGAGATGCTGTAAAATGGCAATGTTACCTTTTTCTAGAGTAGCCTTTGTTCAGTTTGCCATTGAACCGGGCCGTCCCGAACGTAATGTGCAAACCGTTGTTGATTTGCTTGCCCAAAATGGTCCATCATCTCAGACGTTGCTTGTCCTGCCTGAGTTATGGGCAACCGGATTTGATTATCAGCGAACTGAAGAGCTGGCAGCTCAAACCCCTGTTCTACTTGATCAGCTTAGAGCGTTGGCAGCCCGTTATACTGTTTTTTTTGCCGGTTCCTTGGCTGAGCAGACTGTAGCCGGAGGGTTGCCGCATAATACCTTGTTTTTAGTCGGGCCGACAGGGGTGCTTGGTCGTTTACCCAAGCAGTATCTTTTTTCTGCCTGGCAGGAAGACAGGTATTACAAGGCAGGTCAAGATTGTGCTCCCATGGAGACTGAGTGGGGTCCTGTGGGTGGTCTGGTTTGTTATGATCTGCGGTTTCCCGAGGTAGCAAGAGAACAGGCGTTTTCCGGGATGTGCTTGTTGCTGGTCAGTGCTCAGTGGCCTTTGGCGAGACTTGATCATTGGCAAGTACTGCTTAAGGCCCGAGCCATTGAGAACCAAGTGTATGTGGTTGCTGCAAATGGTTGTGGAATAAGTGGTGAGATCGAGCTTGCCGGTCACTCGATGGTGGTCGCTCCAGACGGTACCGTACTGCAAGAGGCCGGAGATGTTCCGGTTATAGCCGGGGCAGAGCTCGATGGTGATGTGCTCACAAAGACCCGCCGTCGTTTTTGTCCTCCTGGAGAGCGTCCCTGGCGAAAAAATGATGTCGGGAAAATCGTTTCGCTGTCAGGCCTGCAAGATGCGCTTAAGTCCATAGGCCGACAAGGCGGCAGGGTTGCATTTACCAATGGGTGTTTTGATATTCTGCACGCAGGCCATGTGAGCTATTTGGAACAGGCCAGGTCCACAGCAGACTGCCTTGTTGTTGGGTTGAACAGTGACAGCTCGATTGGGAGATTAAAAGGGCCTTCTCGTCCTGTGAACAGGGAGGAGGATCGGGCCAGGGTGCTTGCCGCCCTCGGGTGCGTTGATTTTATAGTTGTGTTTGCTGATGATACCCCTCTTGATCTGATAAAAGCCCTTCTGCCGGATGTATTGGTCAAAGGTGCGGACTGGGCGGAAGATGATATCGTTGGCGGTCGTGAGGTGAAGGCTGCCGGGGGGAGGGTGGAACGTATCGCCTTTGAATATGACCGTTCAACGACCAGGGTTATTGAAAAAATTCGTCGATAATTATTCAGATACGCTTGTGAAGGAGCACTTACAATGCAGATTATTAAAATCAAAGGTATGAAGTGTCAGCACTGCGTAGGCAGTGTTCAAAAAGGGTTGGAAGCTCTTGAGGGAGTTACAGCTGTGCAGGTTGATCTTGAAAATAATGAGGCCAGGTTAGAGGGAGAAGTGGATTTGCAGCAAGCTAAGGCGGTTATTGCTGAAAAGGGTTTCTCTGTGGTGGACTAGCCTGGATTTCTCCTGAACATTGTGTCAGCTTGTCAAATTAGACACAATTTCTGCATGGTATACAAACTCACATGGGATTAAAAGTTATACACAATGTTCACTGCAGGTCAGCCCATCCAACATCGTCTTCTTCAGTATTTTGGCAATGAAAATAGGCTACTATGATTCATTACCAAAAACTTTGAACCTGACGCCGCCTGAACTGATGAGAAATCCAGGTTAGCTTGTGGGCTGACCCGGTTTTATCATCCAGTCATTTTTTCTTCTGTTCAAGCTATTGCTGCTATTTCTTTGCAGCGTTATTTGCTATAGTCTTTTTTTCTTAGTTTCAGGGTCCAAGAGAGTCCTGAAACGACATGTCTTTGGAGGAAACGGGTGTGAATCCCGTGCTGTCCCGCAACTGTATTTCCAATATTCTTGGATAAGCCAGATACTTCTCCTGGGTAGCTATCTTCGTGGTGGAGGTTCTGCTGTCGAATCCTCACTTGTCCCAGCTTGGTAACGTAATGCAGGGGGTATCATGAGAAATAGTACGAATACAGGACTACAATGGGTCGTTTGACATTGATTACAGGGGGGGCTCGCAGCGGTAAGAGCAGCTATGCAGAGCAACAAATAAGCAGATGGTGTGAAGATATAGCCTATATTGCCACTGCTCGTGCACTGGATGCAGAAATGGAAGATCGAGTTGCCAGGCACCGATTGCAGCGGCCTGGAACTTGGCAGACGTTTGAAGAACCCTTGCATCCGTCATCGATTGTGCAGGCTTACCACCAGCAGTACGACGGTTTTTTGCTTGATTGTCTGACTGTCTTAACCACAAATATCATCCTTGAGGATCCAGCCATTGATTGGGAACAACCAACGGTGGTAAGCATGGCCAAGATTGAACAACGGGTGCTGGCGGAAATTGATGCCCTGCTTGCAAGTCATGCGTCGTATGCCGGTCGTTTGTTTGCAGTGACCAATGAAGTGGGACTGGGCATCGTCCCGGCTACGCCATTGTCTCGTTTTTTTCGGGATTGCAGTGGGCGGGTCAATCAACGTATGGCTGCCGCGGCCGACGAGGTAGTTATGGTTGTGTCTGGTATTCCCGTAAAAATAAAAGGGGACGGAATCGGTGTCTAGCCTGTTGTTGATGATCCAGTTTATGACTCGTTACCCTATCCCTGTGCAGATAGATTTCACTGTTGATCGGTTTGTTCAGGGAATGAAATGGATGCCCATTGTCGGTTTTTTGGTCGGTCTGCCTGCCGCAGTTCTTCTCTATCTGTGTTTTCCTTATTTTGGTGGTGAGGTTTCTACTTTTCTAGCCTTGATTGTACTGATCACTGTTACCGGTGGTCTGCATCTTGATGGAATGGGTGATTCGGCAGACGGTCTTTTCTGTTATCGTTCAAAAGAACGGGTTCTGGAGATCATGCGTGATTCCACCTTGGGGACCAACGGAGTCGTAGCCGTGGTTTTGACCATCTTGCTCAAATTTATTACCTTGAAAAATATACCGCTTGCAGGGAGTGTGACCGCCTTGTTGTGTGCTCCAGTCCTTGGCCGCATGGCCATAACCTGGCATACAACAGTGGCGAGCTATGCACGGGAGCAATCAGGAATGGGATCGTTTACCGATCGTGTTGGTTTGCCCCAGGCACTGACTGCGACAGTATGCTCGTTGCTGCTCACAAGCATAGTATTCTATTTTACAGGTATGTCTTTGGTCTCGGCCATATGGTCTCTTGTAATCCTCCATGGCATTGCTATTGCCCTGGCTGTTGGTTTTGCTTTTTATCTGCAGCATCGAATTGGCGGTATCACCGGTGATACCATCGGCGCAACGATTGAACTCAGTGAAATGACCTCTTTTTTATTTTTTCTTTTAGCATGGGACTTTTTGGTATGAAGGTAACCAGACTTTATCTTATCCGTCACGGACAGACCGAACAAAATAAAGGCGGCGTGCTGGTGGGCAGCACAGATGCTCCGCTTAATGACTATGGAAGAAATCAGGCTTCTTATCTGCGGGATCGTCTCAACGCCCTGGAGGTGGACACTATTTTTTCCAGCCCGCTGCAGCGCGCAACTGAAACGGCATCCATTGTTTTTGGTAGCGATGCGCCCATTATAACCGACTCGAGCATCCAGGAATATCACTTCGGTGAATGGGAAGGGCTGCATTTTAAAGAAATTGAAAAGCAGTATCCGGAGGCCTGGAAGACGTGGCTGACCGACTGGGAAAAGACCCAGATTCCGGGTAGTGAATCCTTTGGCTCGTTTAAGCAGCGGGTTGTCTCCTTTGCAGATGAGTTGGTCGGTGCCAATACGGGCAAGGACTTGGCAATAGTCTCCCATGGTGGATGTATTCGTTCATTGATGGCGCATTATTTTTGTGAATCAATCTCCGCTGGATATTGGAAATTTAAGGTGGATAATGCCACTTTGACCGAAATTGAATTTATGGGCGGTATGCCGATTCTGGTTCGATTCAACTACAGGTAGGTAGGTTTTGTGAAAATTTTAGAGCAGACTCTTGGACACATCCGGGCAGCGGACAGGGATATTATGGCTAAGGCCCAGCGGGAAATAGATTATTGTCTCAAGCCTCCCGGAAGCCTTGGAAAGCTCGAAGATATAGCCCGCCAGGTTGCTGGTATCACAGGCAAGCTAAACAACACCATTGATAAAAAAGCCATTATTGTCATGATGGCTGATAATGGTGTGTATGGCGAAGGTGTTGCCATGTACCCGCAGGATGTAACCCGGATAGGAGCCGATTTTGTAACCTCTGGGAGGATGGGAGTCAATTTCCTGGCCAATCATGCCGGGGCTGATATTATAGCCGTTGATATAGGTATCCAGGTCGATGTCGATCTTCCCCGGGTTGTGTCACGGAAAATTCGTTATGGTACGGCCAATTTTCGCAGGCAACCTGCAATGGAAAGAGAGGAGGCCGTCAAGGCGGTCGAAACAGGGATTGAGATTGCCGGGCAGGCTATCGATGACGGGTACAACCTGCTTGGCACCGGGGAGATAGGTATTGGGAACACCACTGCTTCCAGTGCCGTATTGTATGCCTTTACCGGTGCTGCTATTGACCGTGTTGTCGGCCGCGGGGCAGGGCTGAGCGATGAATCCTATGCTGCCAAAAAGAAGGTGGTGCAGGATGCGGTTGATCTGCATCAGCCTGATCGTGATGATCCCTTGGATGTACTCTCCAAGGTCGGTAGTCTCGATATTGCCGGTATGGCTGGTATCTATCTCGCCTGTGCTGCGAGAAAGATTCCGGTGGTTGCCGATGGGCTGATCTCCAATGTGGCAGCACTAACTGCACTACGGTTGAAACCCGAGGTAATCGATTATATAATTCCTTCGCATATCTCTTTTGAACCCGGAGCAAAGCTTTTGAAGGAAATTACCGGGCTGGAGCCAATGCTTGATATGAATATGCGCCTTGGTGAAGGCACGGGGTGTGCGTTGGTTTTTCCCATAATAGAAGCTGCGCTCAAGATGACAACGGAAATGGGCACGTTTGCAGCCCTTGGTAAAACCCGCGATGAAATAGGTTCGTCAGCCATGGCCTATCACGGAAAACATCCGGATGAAAAGACCTGATAACAACACTGTTGAGACTCTACCCAGGAGAAAATAGTATGCTTGTTCTTCCTGTTCCCTGTTTGTTTGATAATTTTTCCTATTTGCTTGTCGATGAAACAACAAGGGTGTGCGCTATTGTCGACCCGTGCGAGTATTACCCGTTAGTTTCAGCCCTGGCAGAGCATCAACTCAAGCCCGAGTCAATTTTTTGTACCCACCACCACCGGGATCATATCGATGGCATCGAAGATATCCTGGAAGAGTATCCGGGACTTCCAGTGTATGGGCATGCTAGTGATCACGGGCGTATTCCGGCATTAACCCATCTGTTAGTTGACCAGGAGGAGGTGGCGGTTGGCCGGCTTAACGGGAAGATTTATCATACACCCGGTCATACGCGGGGCAGTTCCCTTTATCATTTTGGTGACGCTCTTTTTACTGGGGATACACTTTTCGGCGCTGGGTGCGGTCGTCTTTTCGAGGGGACGGCCGAGGAAATGTACCATTCTCTGGCAAGGATAACGGAGTTGTTTGCGCCCGAAATCAAGATTTATCCCGGTCATGACTATACGCGAGCGAACCTTGAATTCGCCAAGTCCCTCGAACCTGCAAACAGTGCTATTATACAGAGGTTGGAAGACGAGGTCGCAGCAGCAAACAGTGCCGAGGGCTGGGCGCCGTCAGACCTGGAACTTGAACTGAACACCAACCCGTTTCTCCGCTGTGGTAAGCCTGCTATTCATTTTGCAGCGCAAAATGTGGACCCGAATATGGACGGTACGCCGGAAGAGGTATTTCGGATAATTCGTCAGATGAAGGATAATGCCTGAAAGCGGGGAATGCCGTTTTGTAGGCAGCTGGTAGATAGAAAAGGCGTAATCAGAAAAAAGTCCGAAGCATCGTTTGCTGCTTCGGACTTTTTTGTATCGTGTGGATTATTACTCTCAATCCTCTTTCCAGTCAGGCCGTAAGTGCAGTTCTGTTAATTGTTTGCGGTTAACAGGTGCAGGCGCTTCCGTTAGCAGGCAGGTTGCCTTCTGGGTTTTAGGAAAGGCAATAACCTCTCGAATGGAGGTGGAGCCGCTCAAGAGCATGATGAGGCGGTCAACCCCGAAAGCAATTCCGCCATGGGGAGGTGCGCCATAGGTGAGAGCTTTGAGGAGAAAACCAAACTTTTCCTGAGCTTCTTCATCGTCAATTCCAAGGGCTTTGAAAACCTTTTCCTGGACTGCCGGATTGTGAATACGGATTGAGCCTCCACCGATTTCGTTGCCGTTGAGAACCAAATCGTAAGCCTGGCTTTTTACTGCTCCAGGATCTGATTCGAGCATGTCCAGCTGGTCGTCAAAGGGTGCTGTGAAAGGATGGTGTACCGCCGAAAAGCGCTTGGCATCGTCATCGTATTCAAACATCGGGAAATCTGTGATCCAGAGGAAGTCATAGGTGTCTTGTTCGATGATGTCGAGTCTGCGTGCCAACTCGAGCCGCAGCTCTCCCAACACCTGGTGAACAGTGCTGATTTTGTCTGCGCCAAATAAGATCAGGTCGCCGGGTTGAGCGTCAAGAGCTTTGCCCATGGCTGTGATTTCCTCATCACTGAAAAATTTAGTGATCGGGGATTGCCATTCGTCATCTTTTATTTTAATCCAGGCCATACCGCGCGCACCAAATCGTCCAGCATATTCTGTCAGGTCATCCAGGTCTTTACGGGAGAAATTGGCGCACCCCTTGGCATTGATCGCCTTGACAGCCCCTTCCTTTTCAATGATGGTGTTGAACACTTTGAAACCGCAACCGCTCAGGATCTCGGTCAGGTCGACAAGCTCCAGGCCAAAACGGGTGTCAGGTCTGTCAGTACCGAATCGGAGCATGGATTCGTCATACGTCATACGTTTAATGGGGAGGTTCAGGTCGACGTTGACAGTAGCTTTGAAAAGGGCAGCAATCATGCCCTCAACAATGGTGATAATGTCCTCTTGGGTAACAAAGCTGAGCTCCATATCAATCTGGGTGAACTCCGGCTGGCGATCAGCGCGCAGGTCTTCGTCGCGAAAGCATTTAACAATTTGATAATAACGGTCCATGCCGGACATCATCAGGATTTGCTTAAAGAGCTGGGGCGATTGTGGAAGCGCAAAGAATTTACCTGCACTTACCCTGCTGGGAACCAGATAATCGCGAGCACCTTCAGGGGTTGAACGGGTGAGCATGGGGGTCTCAATTTCGAGAAACTCCCGGTTGTTGAGGTAGGTGCGAACGGTTTGCAGCGCTTGGTGTCTGAGGATGAGGTTTTTAGCCACCTCGGGTCGGCGAAGGTCGAGATAACGGTACTGGAGACGCAGGTTGTCGGAAAAATCACTGTCTTCGTCCAGTGGGAAAGGGGGTGTTTCACTGGTGTTGAGAATGCGCAGTTCATCAACAAGTATTTCGATGCAACCGGTCTTCAGTTTTTTGTTTTCCATGTCCCCGGGACGTCTTTCGACTTTGCCCCTTACTGCAACAACCCACTCGTTGCGCAGTTGGTGAGCCTTTGCATGCACGTCTTTGTTGATCTCAGGGTTAAAAACAATCTGGGTGATGCCCCAGCGATCACGAAGGTCTATGAAAATAACCCCGCCGTGATCTCGACGGCGCAAAACCCAGCCCATGAGGGTTACTTCCTGAGACAGGTTTTCCAGTCCAAGATCATTACAGTTATGTGTTCGCCGCAGCGTTCCCATTGATTCCATAGTTTTCTCCAGAAAAAGGCCGCCGGGCTAAGCCCGATACGGCGCGTTGCAACTCAAGCTGTCTGTTTTGATGAAAGGTCAGCAGGGTTGAAAATATTGTGTTGAGGTTAAGCGCGCAGCACGGGTGCTAACCGTTCGCCTTGCTCGCTGACAGATCCGGCAAGGGAAAAGACCTGCTGTTTCTGAGTTTTCATGTCACGGAGAACAGCCTCCTCTTGCTTCAGTTCGTTTTCGCCGACAATCAGTACAAAGCGAGCGTGGACGCGGTTAGCCTGTTTCATTTGTGCCTTAAGACTACGGCCGCTGTAATCCATGGCTGCATTTATTCCCCGCAGTCTGAGTTGGTGGGTCAGCTGGCTGCATGGCTTGTTAGCCTCTTGGCCTAGTGCTGCGATGAAGCAATCTGTATTTTGGGTAAGAGAGGTGCCGTTGTTTTTTTGTTCCATCAACAGCACAATACGTTCGATGCCCATGGCAAATCCAATGCCTGGCAAGGCCGGGCCACCGAGTTGTTCTATTAGTCCGTCGTATCGTCCCCCAGCGCCGACAGCTGCCTGTGCTCCCAGATCACTTGTCAGAAATTCAAAAGTAGTCTGGGTGTAGTAATCCAGTCCGCGTACCATGAAACGGTTGATCGTGAACGATATGCCAAGGTCCTGCAGTGCTTGTCGGACTAGGGAAAAGTGGTCGCTGCAGTTTTCGCAGAGACTGTCAAGTATGGACGGGGCGTCTTTGGCAATAGCTTTGCAAGTAGATTTTTTGCAATCCAGTACTCTGAGCGGATTGGTAGTAGTTCTGCGCTTGCAATCATCGCACAGTGCGTCTTGATGCAGCTCCAGATAGTTGACGAGTTTTGTGCGAAAAGGGGGCCGGCATGCAGGGCAGCCCAGTGAGTTGATCTCCAGGCTGGTGTTTATGCCAAGTTCATCGAGTAACATTTGGCCCATGGCAATCAATTCCGCGTCAACTTGCGGTTCCTGGGCACCGATGATTTCTGCATCAAGCTGGTGGAATTGGCGTTGACGGCCTTTTTGTGGACGTTCATGGCGAAACATTGGGCCAATGGTGAATAACCGCTGAACAGGTTGTTGCACATGCATACCGTTTTCTATAAAAGCCCGCATGATGGAAGCAGTTGCTTCCGGACGCATGGTTATCGACTTCTCAGTAAAGGTATACATCTCCTTTTCAACCACATCTGTCGCCTCACCGATGGAGCGGACAAACAAATCGGTTTTTTCCATGATCGGTACTCTGATTTCCCGCATACCGAATCGTTGAAAAATATCTCTGGCCCGTTGTTCAATTTGCTGCCAGAGGAGGGCGCTGTCCGGCAGAATGTCTTTAAATCCGTTTATAGCCTGAATTTTCAAAGAGGTGCTCCATTGTGACTGCAGAAAATATGCATTATGCACATCGACGATACTTGATTTTAATAAAAAAAGACAAAAATCTAACTGCAAAATGAATGAAAAGTCAAGTCAGTGTGGCGCATTTCTGGTAAAAAGACTATAATAGTAGATTGGTATTTAGATTATATGGTCGTTGAAAAGGCAATATTACAAGGTCAGGCACTGGATAGTGGTTACTGTTGTATTAAGGCTTTACCGCAAATTGCCGAGGCAGCGTGAAGTGTGCATCGTTTCGGCGACTGTAAATATATTAGCCCTCTAACCCAAGAGATTTGCATGAAATTGCCAGAATTAAAAATAGGCTCATTTATAGCCAAGGTACCTATCATTCAGGGTGGAATGTCAGTTCGTGTTTCAACCTCCGCTCTGGCAGTGCCTGTTGCCGAGTGCGGCGGGATAGGTACAATAGGGGGATCTGCGATCCCTGTCGAAGAATTAAAGGCGGATATTCGTAAAGCCAAAGACGCCACCCAGGGCATAATCGCCGTGAACATTATGTATGCGATGAAGGACTTTTATGAACTGGTCATGGGGTCCATAGAAGCCGGTGCTGACATGATTGTTACTGGTGCTGGATTTTCAAGGGATATCTTTAAGATAGGAAAAAAACATAATATACCGATTGTATCAATCGTTTCTTCCCCCAATTTTGCAAAGCTGGCTGAAAAGCTTGGAGCTGCTGCCATCATTGCAGAAGCCACTGAAGCCGGTGGGCATCTCGGCACGGATAAAAAATTGAGGGACATGTTCCCGGCAATTCGAAAGGCCGTTTCCAAGGTTCCGCTGATAGCCGCTGGAGGCATTACAAACGGTTTTGAGATGGCTGAGATGATGGATGACTATGGTGCTGATGGTATCCAGATTGCTTCCCGTTTTGTCCTTAGTGAGGAATGCTCGGTTTCTCAGGAGTTCAAAGATGCCTTCTTGAAAGCCCAGAAGGATGATATCGTTTTAGTGCCATCCCCGGTGGGGATGACCGGACGAGCGGTGAAAACTCCATTTATTGAAAAAATGGAAAAAGGCGGTGATGTTTCGGTGGATAAATGCAGGTTTAAATGCCTGAAAAAATGCAGTTATAAGTATTGTATTAACGACAGATTAACGGCTGCATGCGATGGCGATCTTGATAATGGATTATTCTTTTCAGGGGCAAATACCTATAAAATGAATGAGATTTTGCCGGTGCGTGAAATTTTTGATCGTTTTGTCAAGGCTGCCGAATCAGTCTACAAGGAAACAGCAAAAACATCCGAACCCGGGGCAGCGTGAAGAAGCCTGGTATAAACCATTTGTAGTGAGTGTATGGATACGGATTCATCAATTGCAGCTCTTGGCCGGGGATATCAGCGGTGCGAACCGTTGATTATCCCCGAATCTGAACACCCCATTCGAGAATCGCAGCTGGACATCGAAGCCTTGAAAGTGCTTTACCGGCTGCGTGATGCCGGTTTTAAAGGGTATCTTGTCGGTGGAGGGGTGCGCGATCTTTATCTTGGTGAGAATCCCAAGGATTTTGATATTTCAACTGACGCTCGTCCTGGGCAGTTGCGTAAACTTTTTCGTAACAGCCGCACAATCGGCAGACGTTTTCGATTAGTTCAGGTCTTTTTTCGAGGCAATAAGATTATCGAAGTCTCGACATTGCGGTCACAGAGCGAACATGATCTTAACGGCCCTCAACAGGTTCTGCCCCATAATAATACCTTTGGCACTCTGGAGGAAGACGCCTTCCGCAGAGACCTCACCATCAATGCTCTGTTTTACGAAATAGAGACCAATACAATTATTGACTACATTGGTGGCGTCAACGATCTAAATACCGGGGTGGTCCGTATGGTCGGCGATCCTCATCGTCGATTTACGCGTGACCCCGTGCGTATAATGCGGGCAATCCGCCATGCCGCCAGAAAAGGATTTACGATAGATTCCCCAACCCGAGAGGCCATTGGAGTGCATGCAGATAAACTTTTGCTTTGCCCTGCATCACGTGTTCGGGATGAAATTTTGAAGGACCTGCAGTCTGGGACAAGCCAAAAATGGGCACAGCTTTGTATCGAAAATAACATCTGGAACATACTCTTTCCATTGTATACGAATTGTTTCAAGAGTAACGAACGACAGAATATAATACACGAACTGTATAGCCTGTTAAGCGTGGTGGATAGGCTGTATGGTTTGCGTAAACAAAAAAGGCAAGTTGTAATTCCTGAATATATGCTGTTTGCAGCTTTGCTTCTGCCTTGGGCAATCCGGCGTTTCAATCTCCTGGAAGTACAGCTGCGTGGTAAAGGGTATCATGTCTTGAATCGCAAAATTCGTGCGGATCTTGATAGTTATTTAGGGGAACAGTTTAATGTTAAGCGGATGGCAAAGGATGCCCTGGCGATCCTGTTGGTCAATCTACCGACCTTCCATCAGTTGGAGAATGGAGGGAAAATACCTAAATGGTTAAAACGGAAGAGTTATTATCGTGACTGTACCCGTTTTTATGCGATTTACCGCGAATCCTTAGGCAAGAGTGAGGTCGAGCCGCACTGCTTTTTCCAAGAGCAACATCAGCAGGAAGCTGTTGTTATGCCGCCTGAAAATGGGACTCGGAGTAAAAAACCGGGTAGACGGGGGGTTAATCCTGCTTTTAGCAGTAAAAAACAAGGCGTGTTTGGACTGAGGAATCGTGGCTAAGACGATTGTTACCCCAAAAGATGAACGGGCATTACGATTTTTGCTGTACAACATTCGCTATGCAGCTGGAAACGGTACCCGCTTTCATCTACCATTCCCCTATGCCGGGTATTTGAAGCGTTCCGGAAGCCAACTGGCCAAAATCGTATCCTTTATTAAGAGCGTGCAGCCGGATATCCTTGGGCTGGTAGAGGTGGACGGCGGCTCTTTTCGAACTGAGCAACAGTGTCAGGCCAAAAAAATAGCAGATCAACTCAAGCTCTATCATGTTATTGAAACCAAGTATGCCTTTGGTTCAGTAGCGAAACGGATGCCTTTGTTGAGAACGCAGGGTAATGCTATTTTGGCGCATGACGAAATAATCAGTCACCGTTTTCATTATTTTGAGGAAGGGGTCAAGAGGCTTATTATTCAGGCATGTATGGAAAGGGTTACGGTCTTTCTTGTTCATTTGTCACTGACATTTCGCAAGCGACAATACCAGCTGGAGCGGCTGTATCGGCTTATTCGAGAAGTTGATCGGCCTGTGATTTTGGCGGGTGATTTTAATGTGCTTTGGGGAAAGCGAGAACTTGACCTTTTTCTCGGCGCCACCGGCCTGGTGAGTGCCAATCCGAAAAAAATACCATCCTTCCCCAGTCGTAGCCCTAAAATGGAGCTTGATTTTATCCTTCACAGTCCTGAATTGAGGGTGGTCAATTTCCAGATTCCTTTGGTCACTTTTTCAGACCATGCTCCATTGATTTGTGATTTCGAATTTTTATAATTTTTCGTTTTGCCTAATCGTGGTCTGTTTGCGGCAGGCTGATGACTGAGCCATTGCGACCTGTATATTTTTTTCCCTTTGCTGTGCTTCTTCTGTAGGAAAAAAAACGGTCATTGCATTTGGTGCATACTTCTGTCGTCTCAATGTTGGTGTTCTTTATCCCTGCTTGTCTGAGTTGTTGTCTGGTTATAGCCCAAAAATCAAAATAGTTTCTACGTACCTGGTAAGCGTGCATCCACGTTGGCAGCTCCTGGCGATAGTTTTGAAATTCTGCACAGCATGGACCAAGCGAAGGGCTGATAACAGCACGTAAATCGTGTGGAGCTACTGCAAATTCTTTCTGCATTTGGGCTACGGTTGTGGCTATAATATTGATGACACTTCCTTTCCAACCGCAATGGATAGCACCAATGGCCTGTTGCTGTGGATCATAAAGCAGAACCGCCTGACAGTCTGCTTGCTGGATGAGCAAGCCGATTCCCTTCATACTGGTTATTAAAGCGTCAGCGCCTTCAATTTCCTTTAGATTATTTTTTGAACGGATGACTGCAACCACATCTGAATGGATCTGATGGGCCGAACAGAGGTGCTCAATCCGGAGGCGTTGACGGAGAATATTGCGGTTGGCCTTTACTGCTTCCTCGCTGTCGCCAACAGAGTAGCTGAGGTTCAGCGAGTTGAAAGGTCCTGAACCGACGCCGCCATGCCGGCAAAACATGCCGTGGGGGATAGGTAGATTACTGCTTGTGCAATAAGTGAGTCCTGGATGGGATGTAATCACGTTCGTATAATGAAAAAAGGGAAAGCCTGTGAAGGCTTTCCCGGTTAGAAGTGTTTATGCTGCAGGCCAGATACTAGAAATAAGCCTCAAAGGTGAGGTATACTTGGTGCGCGCTTTCTACAGGGTTGAGTCCAAGTGCTTGCAGCGCATCTTTGTCATCGTCAAGGTCGTAAGGTTTGACATTCCAGTCAAATCCGCCTGAGTAGTTGTAATCATAGTACTGCCAGCCCAGACGGATAAACGTCTTGGCATATTTGGAAATAGCTTCGCCGGTAGGCAGGTCGTAGATCATGTACAATTCGTAGGCATTACCGCGGGTGGCCAGCTTAGACATGTAGAGTTCGTCATGACCAGGAGTGAAGGCAACCCAGTATTGAGAGCCGTAGTTGTATTCAGCGCCAAGCTTGAGACCAAGGTCTTCAAAGTCATACCGGATGCCGGCGTAGACGGAATAACCATCTTCTGAATCGGTATTGAGCCCGGTTTGGCCACTGCTCATGCCGAAATAATCATTGAACATGCCGTTGCCGTTTGGATCGGTATGGCTCCATCCACCAGCAAGGAAGTAGTTGAAGTTGTTAACCTTGTCCATGAATATACCCGTGGTGTGGTACATTTGGCCGAGATCTTTCTGGGCGCCAAAGCCGCCGTCTTCTTGTGGTTGGCTTGCTCCCAGGCGAACAAGGTCGCTTTGGAAATTAGGATAGTTGAACAAGTTGTAGATGCCGAAGAATTGCAGATTGAGGAATCTTGACCCCTGCTTCATGACATCCCAGCTGAAGCCGCCGAAATCGGTGTCGTCAAGCGGATATGGGTTGGTGTCTTGATCATATTGGAGACCGTTTTCGAACCCACGGCCATAACAGAAGCGTAACCGGCTGGTACCCATGGCTTCTGCATTCCAGTCCCATGCGTACCCAAGGGTGAGGCCGTCAAAGGGGTAATCAAAATAGGCGCTTGGGGTGGCCATTCTAGTATCATTACCCATACGTAAATGTGCGGGGGGACCATCAGTGGTAGGACGCCGACCAATGGAGAACCACATAGGCAAACCGCCGATGTTGTTCCAATTGACGAAGGCACGGTCTACATAAAGAGCGCTGTCGTTGGGGGTACGGGTGACATTGCCGTCAAAGATCGGAAAACCACCTGCCAGGTTATCCGGGGTTGACTGCATACCCCACGCCTTGTACATGGCAAGACGACCTTTGAACTCAACGTTTTCAGTCGCTTTAACCCGCATGTTGAGGCGAAAGCGGTTGGTGAGGATGGTATCGTTTTCTTGATCTCCCATGGCCTGGGTGGCAAAGGTGGGTTGCCCGTTTGCCATGCCGGTCATAAGCAGAGGAGTGCCGGCATCAAAGACGTTGCTTGCACTGTAAAAATCGCCGCGGGCACGGAAGTCGCCGTAAAAGGTAAAACGAGCTGCCAAGTCCCAGGACTCTGATTTTTCCTCCAGCAGGTCATCCATGTCGTTAACTTTATCACTGTATTCGGTCATTGCCTCACTTTGTTCGGCCAACTGGGCTTTCAAAGCATCAAGCTGTCTAGCAAGTTCTTCGATCTTGCTTTCCAGATCTTGGGGTGTTTTGCCTGCACCGGCAAAGGTAGTTGCCGGCAAAGCCAGCAAACCAGCCAAAGCAAGCATGGACATTTTTTTTACCATCTTTCCTCCTCCCTTCTTCTTCCCTTAATTTTCTGAAACTATACGGAATTACAGAACACTATGTATATTTTAATACCGATAGTATCGTTATAACCGAAGAAAGTCAATGCGACAGCCTATAAAAGTATAAAAAATTGTACTCGGGAGGGTGGGGCTTAAGGAGGGAGAATCACCGGAAGCGGGTAATACTTCCGGTGATTGATACGGATGTTAATAGTAGCGGAAGGTCATTTTGTTGTTTTTTCGGCCTATTCTTACATTGCCGCCTTTTTTAAGAGCCCCGAAAAGGATTTCGTCGGTTAAGGTGTCGCCTATCTCTTTCATGATCAGGCGACGCAGGGGGCGAGCCCCGTAGGCGGGTTCATAGCCTTCACTGGCAATCCAGCGTCGTGCACTTGGGGTTAAGGAAATTGAGATATTCTTTTCGGACAACTGGGCTTGCAGCTCAAGTGTCATTTTATCGACAATCTTCTCTACCGTATCTATACCAAGGGTGGAAAAGCTGATGGTTGCATCAAGGCGATTGCGAAATTCAGGGGCAAAAAGATTTTTAATGGCTTTTTGCTCTTTCCCTTTAGAATCGCCGATAAACCCTATTGTCTGTTCACTCATTTCCCTGGCACCGGCATTGGTGGTCATAATGATAATGACGTTGCGAAAGTCGGCTCGTCGCCCTGCATTATCAGTGAGGGTTGAATGATCCATAACTTGGAGTAAAACCGAAAAAACATCAGGATGCGCCTTTTCGATTTCGTCGAGCAGCAGTACTGAATAGGGGTGCTTGCGAATGGCATCGGTGAGCAGGCCTCCTTGGTCAAATCCGACATAACCTGGAGGAGCACCAATAAGTCTTGCCACCGCATGTTTTTCCATATATTCACTCATGTCAAAACGTTCAAAATGAATGGAAAGAGCTGCTGCCAGTTGCCTCGCAACTTCTGTTTTGCCGACTCCGGTCGGGCCGGCAAAAAGAAACGAACCTGTAGGCGCCAATGGGTTGCCAAGTCCGGCTCGAGAGCGCTTAACAGCCTTGACAACGGCTTCAAGTGCGTCGTCTTGTCCAAAAATGGCTGACTTCAGCTTGTTGTTTAGGTTGCGAAGATCTTTGGTGTCATCACGGACCTTGCTCGAAACAGGAACCCTGGCCATTTTTGATACGATACGCTCTATATCCTTAACGCCCACAGTTTTCCCTATCTTTCCCATTAGCCGAAAAGAGGCACCTACCTCATCCATAATATCGATAGCCTTGTCTGGGAGGAAGCGATCGTTTATATATCGGTCCGCCAGTTCAGCCGTTGAGATAATGGCATTTTTAGAATAACGGATATGATGATGTTCTTCGTAACGGGGCTGCAACCCTTTTAAGATGTTGCAGGTATCATCCACCGAAGGCTCTTCGATGTCTATCTTTTGAAATCTCCGGGATAGAGCCCTGTCTTTTTCGATATGGTTTTTATACTCTTCATAAGTAGTTGAACCGATACAGCGGATGGTGCCGGCCTGCAAAGCAGGTTTAAGCAGATTTGAAGCATCCATAGAACCACCGCTGGTGGCACCGGCGCCGATAATGGTGTGCATTTCATCGATAAAAAGGATTGCATTGTCCTTATTTTCGATGGCGCTTACCACTTCTTTGAGCCGTTTTTCAAAGTCACCTCGATATTTGGTTCCGGCAACCAGAGTGCCGAGATCCAACATATAGATTTCCGTGTCCTGAAGCAGATCCGGTACTAGCTTATCTTCATCAGGGGGATCGGACTGACGTGCTATGCCATCCTCGTAGATCCTGAGAGCAAGCCCTTCTGCCATGGCTGTTTTACCGACTCCAGGTTCGCCCACCAACAAGGGGTTATTTTTTTTCCGGCGGCAAAGTACTTGCATCATTCGGTGTAGTTCACTGTCTCTGCCAATCAGAGGATCAATAGTTCCCTCTGCTGCTCTTTGCGCGTAATTGACCGTAAATTCCTGAAGTGCGTTTTCACCGCCCTTTTTTTGTTTGTTTTTGTTGGGAGGTGGTGAAGGTTGCTTAAACGGTTCACTCTGTAGCGTTTCAGGGAGACCATGTGAAATATATTCAACTACTTCCAGGCGACCAACTCCTTCTGAACCGAGAAAATAAACGGCATGGGAATCGGGCTCGGTAAGTATGGATACGAGCACGTCTCCTGTGTCGACCTGTTTTTTACCGCAACTCTGCACATGACTAACAGCCCTTTGCAGAACCCTGTTAAAGGCAACTGTTTGTGAGGGCTCGCTCTCATTGTTTTTTAATACCGGCATACCACTGGCAAAGAATTGTTCAAGCCGTTCTTTAAGGTTGGCATTGTTGCCGCCGCATTTATCAATAATGTGTCGGGCCAGTTCGTCGTGGAGTAACCCGTAGAGCATATGCTCGACAGTAACATATTCATGTTGCTGATTTCTTGCTTCTTTGATGGCCTTTATTAGTGCCAGTTCCAATTGTTTACTCAGCATAGTATTGATCCTTATACAGAGACTGGACGTACATTCTTTTGCCTAAGAATGGTCCGGTGTCCTCTGGTGGTGTTAACAGTCTTTTTCAAGAGAACATTTCAATGGGAATTGATTTTTTTGGGCCAAGTGATGCACCTGGGATATTTTTGTTTCCCCTATTTCACGGGTATATATACCCGCAATGCCCATTCCCTGGTGGTGTACATCAAGCATGATTTTAGTGGCTTCGGTGCTGTCCTTGTTAAAAATCGTTTCAAGAATCATCACCACAAAATCCATGGTAGTGTAGTCGTCGTTGTGCAGCAAAACTTTAAAAAGTGGTGGTTCTTGCAGCTGCTTCTTATCTTCTGCGAGAATCTCACCTTGAAGGTTGGATTGTTCCTTGGCCATTATCGTGAACAGTTAATTACATTTATATTTCGTAGACCCAAAGCTGTTTCTGCCGTCGAATCTACAGTGTTAATTGTGTCAAGTGCGTTGAAATAACAACAGGGTTGTAACTTTTTTTTTCTCTCTTTCATACTTGTATAGTAATGCTCCCCTCTAAATTTTCAAGTTTCCTTTCATTTTGGAGGGCGGCAATGTCATTGCTGCTGAGCGAGCATGGTGAAAAAAAGATGCTGAAGGATTATTTGCGGAGTCACAGGAGAACCTTTGAGCCGCATTTCTGTTTGTAACAGGAGGCGCATCCACTGCTGCAGTTGCTGCAATGGATGGTTGGCCGCCGTTTTAAATTGCATATACAGTGCATATGGGTGGCCGCTGAGTTCTTTTTTCCAGGCGGAATTCTCTTTTAGTAGCGGAAGGCACTGATTCTGAAAAGCGCTGGCAGACATGGAAGGTGTGTAGCCGAAGTGGGATTGTTCCTGGAGCGAGCGAAATAATAAAAGAGAGCGGGTCGTATTCCTCAATGCTGCTATAAGCGCAAGGGGATGGAGCCCATTTGCCTGCAGCCTGTCGGCAATGAGTAGAACTTGCCTGAGATTTTTAGCCGTCAAGGCGGTGGTCAATTCAAAAAGTGCTTCCTGGCGAGTCCTGCCGACCACAGCGTCGAGGTCTTCCTGGGTTATTTTTTGACGCTCTCCGATATAGAGCATAACTTTTCTCAGTTCCATGACAACCGCAACCGGATGGAAGCCGACTCTTTCTATCAACCGATCAGCGACAGCAGGAACAATGGTTTTATTCATCTCGGTCAGAGTCTGTTGGATGAGAGCTAGAAGCACACTTTTTTGCTGCTTTTGCGCCTTGGCAGAAGAACCTGCCTCAACGCCGAGATCGACCACGACATGGTGCTCTTTGAAATATTTGAACAGTTTTTTCCTTTTATCGACTTCTTCGGCAATTAGGATCAGGATGTTGTTTGCGGGGATGTTTTCTTCAAGACATGCTATGAGTATTTCCGCAGAGTCGGCAGCGTTTTTGACCTGCTTGTCGGGTTGTGAGCGTAGTGTCAGCAACGGTTCAACTGTCCAGGAGAGATCTTCATCAGGTTTGGCGAAACCAAAAGCATGCTGCCACTGCTGAGGGGTCAGTTGGCTGAGGTCATGTTCAGAAATATCCGCTTTTATTCCGCCTGCACTGAGGAAAGCACTAAGTGATCGAGTCACTTGTCCTGGTTTCTTTGCCTCATGGGCCTTGATAACTTTTTTCCATATGTTTTTCGCAACAGTTTTTGAAAAAAAGAGCCGAGTGTCAATGACTTTAAAGATTTGGCGACCGGGAAGAAGGCTGAAGCTGCGCAGTTTGTACACCAGGGTTGCCGTGTCCTCATGCTCACCGTCAACAGGGTGAACTGTACCCGGGAGCTGGAGGAGCTGTTTTTCAATTTTTTCAACAGCATCCCTGCATAAATATCGTTCACCAAAAAAGAGGTAGACCTGGGCTGCATTGTTGACGGTTTGTTCCAGTAACTTGGGGAGTGTTTCGCGAGTGTATACAGGCATACAGGTTAGCTCTTTTTCGGGGGGAGAAGGGTAGCAGGCTGGTTGATAAACATTTTATGAAGGATAGCCGGCAGTGATCCTGGTTGCAAGTAGTCCTGACCACGGCCGGACTGGAAAAATGGCGTAGAGGCATTGGTAACCTTATCCCAGGTGGCTGCCTCTCCGTGGGTGGCGACAAATTCAAATAAAAAGGTGTTGTAAGGAGTGTTTATTTCAGCCAGACCCGTGCCGATGGTTGCCAAAATATCAACTGATCCCGCAAAAAGTTGATTAAGGTGAGAGTATACCTTCACTCCGCCGCAGGAGCCAATACTTAAAAAACGTTGCTTGTTTTTAAGCATTTTTTGAGTGAGCATATTTTGTTCAATAAGGGAGGTCATTGGATCGGTTATTTGTTCTTTGCGCCAGTAGCTATGCCCTCGCTGGATAAGCATTTCATGACCACTTGTGAAAAAGTTGAGGAGCTTGTCTTGTTGTTCTTCCTGGTTTGCATATACAGAGAGTACGTGGCGTATGGTTATGTGGTTGAGGGTGCGAGTAAATGCCACGCTGGCTTTTTCTGTTTCCATCAGTCGGAAAAGTTTTGGTAGTCCTAGGGACCCTATGTTTTCATCTTGAGGAGAAAGGGTATTGATTTCTTGCCGCTGTAAGGGCGAAATTGCAACCGCTGAATAGGCCGGAGCCGGTTCCAAAACGTAACCCTTTTGCCGCAGATAGCGTGCAAAGGAATAAAACGATTGACGTCCGTCGTCATCGGGATGGAAAAGAGACAACGACACTAATTGGTTGTCCTGCTTCCATTCTGCAAAAGGAGTCTGCAGGAACTGGGCAAAGGAGAGCCGACCATGCTTTTGCTCAAGCAAGCTCAATTTTTCCTGGTCTTCTCGAGTAAGAAATTCCTGCTGATGTTGTTGGTAATATTGCAGGGCTGCGATCAGTAGTCTTGCTACCTCTGAGTTGGTTTCTTCTGCAGCCGTGATCATCTTTTGTACAAAATAAGAACGGGCCTCTGTTTTAAGGATTTTAAAAAGCGGCTGCATTGTAGCTGTGAAGACAAGCAGTGAAGCGGGATCACGAAAAGCGGATTTGGCCACCAGGTCCAGCACCTGTTGTTGCTGTTGACTGTTTTTTGGGAAAAATGAGGCCAATTTACCTTTTTGGGCACAACTGGTAATGAACTGTGCTACCAGGAAATGTGTTGGGTCAACGGCTTCAAAGAAAAGGAGGAGATTGTCTGAAAAGTTTTCTCGCAGGCGCCTTTGCAGGACTGGTACCAGAATATTCCGGAAGGAAGAATCATATAATTCGCTTCCCTGGCTCAGGAGTGCGTAGATGTTGATCGATGTCAGGCTGGATGCGATGTACGATCTGTTGGCAGAGGTTGCCTCACGCAGGATATTGATTGCTGTGCCTTGCTGCCGGGATGTGATTGCGGAGGTAAATTGGTTGCCATAGCGGACTTTGATGACCGGTGAAAGGTGGTGGAAATATCGTCGGAGTTCTTTGGTGGGCATCTTGCGGAGAACACTTGAAGAAAGTTCCATGCCAAATCGATCTGTCAGGGCGTGGAGATCGTTTATTTCCCATATCAGGGTTTGGGCGCCTGCCTGCATGCCTTGGAGGAGTTGTTTCTTCTGCCCTTTGTTAAAGGTGGCGACCTGGGTTTCCTGGATGTCCGGCGGCAGGGCAAAAAACATAACCAGCCAGTCCCAGGCTTCTTTGCTGGGTGGTTGGGTGGTGATAAAAAGAAAATGAGCATTCCAGGCATCTTCCCTGCGAAGTCGGGAGATGAGTGAAAGTCCTTCAAAAAGGGTTGTCGTATCCAGTTCTTCAAGCTGAGCATAAGCCTTGAGTGCCATGGCTTGGCTTTCACTGAGTCTGTGTATGGTCAGTAAAACCGTGGTGATGTTCTTGGCAGTCATGCCCTTGACTGCCAGCATAGCTTGCAGTGCCTGGTGGGTTGGAGCAGGCAGCTTGTTGAGCAGAGGGATTAACTCCAGAGCAAAGCCGGGAGTCGTATCAGGAAGCTCGAAAAAGGCAACGAAGGTTTTGCCCGCTGCATAAGAGAGAGCACTGATTGCCGGCACTGCCTTAAGTGAGAGGTCGTAATCAGTACCGGTAAGCTCACTCCATTGCTCAAAAATGCGCACCTGTTCAAAGGAGAGAGGGTGGTTAATGAGCAGTGACCAGATGTTTTGGTATTGGGCAAAGCCGAGAGCAGGGAGGCTGCAAAAGATACGCAAAACGCGCTGGCTATTATAACTGAGTCCTTTGATAATTTCTTTGCCATAGGCCACTTGCTCACTGGTAAGGCAGTCATTTCTCTGGTATAGACTGACGGTCTGTCGCCAACTCGCATGCTGTAAGTCAAGGGGGGCTCCGTGTGCTGTTGTCGCGGTGCTGCCCTCCAGCATTGCAAAGAGCGCAATGGAGAGGAATAAAAGAGCAATAAGCTGTTTGCGAGAGAAGTTATGGATGTGGAACATAAAGGACATATAAATCAGGTAGTCTCTTACCAGGGGAGTTTGCTGCCGACATTGGCAATGTTGGTGGCCATGGTGTTGTGGGGAAGCTCTTTTGTTGCCATGAAGTACGCTTTTTTTGAACTTGATCCCTTGCTTGTTGTATTGGGTCGTCTTATGGTCGCTTCACTGTGCTTTCTTCCTTTTATCCGGCACTTTGTCAAGGCGCCAATCAGAAAAAAACATCTGTTGCCCATGCTGGGAATGGGCCTCTGCGAACCCTGTCTGTATTTTCTTTTTGAAGCAGCCGCTCTGCAGCAGACCAGCGCATCTCAGGCATCAATGATTACAACCATGTTGCCGCTGCTGGTGGCGATTGCTGCTGGTGCAATTTTGGGAGAGCATATTTCACGAAAAACCGTGATTGGTTTTATCCTCGCAGCTGCAGGGGCCTTGTGGCTCACTTTGGCTGGAGAACGTACCCAGCAGGCTCCCAACCCGGTCCTGGGAAATTTTTTAGAATTCCTGGCCATGGTTTGTGCCACAGGATACATTATTCAGATGAAATATTTAAGCAGAGATCTTTCACCCTTTTTTTTAACAGCAGTGCAATGTGTTTTGGGAGCCCTGTTTTTTTTGCCGGTACTGCTGCTTCCCCAGGTGCATGTCCCACAGGCAATATCGCTCAGCGGGGTGTCGATTATTCTCTATCTAGGTGTTTTTGTCAGTGTCGGAGCCTATGGTCTGTATAATTTCGGTATTAGTCGCATACCAGCAAATCAGGCTTCAGTCTTTATTAATCTTATTCCCGTTTTTACTGTTATCCTTGGGTTTGTGGTTTTAGGGGAACATTTTACCTTTTGGCAGTTTTGGGCCTGTGTGTTGGTGTTTTGTGGGGTTATCCTGAGTCAGGATCGAAAAAATCAAGAAGAAGTGGCATGAGTTCATGAATAAGGCATTGATCTGGGTAGGTGTGATCTGCATCTGTATTGGCGCCTGCTGGCCGTGGATAAAGCAAATTCCTTTTGGTCGTTTTCCGGGCGATATCATCATTGTTCGCGAAAATTTTCGGTTTTATTTTCCGGTGACGACCTGCCTGTTGTTTAGCGTGATCATCTCTGTTTTGATCTGGTTTTTCCGAAAATAGACTTCAGTTGAATCATGTAATGGAAGTGAACAAAGACAGGCAAAGCTCAACGGAAGAAAACGTGCCTCCATCTTGGGGAATAACGATTGGCGGCTATTGTCGTCACTGCCAAAAGGACCATCGCCTGGAGGCAGGACCTGCGAGACAAGCCTGCCTGGACCTGATGACCAACCTGAGGGTACATCAACGCATAGATTTTCAGGTCCCTCCCCATCAGAGTAATCCACTGTGCCGTACAGACTATTTGTTTGGAGAGGCAAGGGGAAAGATGTTTGGTGCTCTTGTAGGGAGAGATGAACTGGGTAGGGAAAAGATCTTTTATGCTTTTTCCGGTCAATACAATGGTCTTTGGTCTGTGGCTGACTGGGTAGAACCTGTGTTTGACACTGCGGCCTTTGTTAATGTGACCGAGGACGGTGAGCGGGAGGTGAAAAGGCTGACTCGGGAGATCCGCCGTCTTTCGCCTCAATCTGATCGGCGCAAAGAACTCGTACAAAAAAGGCGGCGGTTGTCTCGGCAATTGATGCAGCAGATTCATGGCTTGTACAGGGTGACTAATTTTCGGGGTGCCGGCGAATTGTTAACTGACATTTTTAATGGTGAAAATGGCCCGCCTACCGGTACAGGTGATTGCTGTGCGCCGAAACTCCTGCAACATGCGGCCCTGCATAAGATCGTGCCTGTGGGGCTGGCTGAATTTTACTGGGGTAAAGAAAATGCGTCTCGCTCACGACAACACGGATTTTTTTATCCCTCCTGTGCAACAAAGTGCGAACCTATTCTTGGCTTTTTTCTCTGCGGGTTAGAAAGCGATGTGTAGTCAGCAAAATCTAGAAATTTTGTACCTGGAACCATCATTTGCCGTGGTGAACAAACCTGGCGGTATGCTCGCTGTTCCCGGACGAGGTGCGGATAAACAAGACTGTGTTGTCACCCGTCTGCAAAAGAAGGTATCGGAATGTATAACACAGCCGGCAGTGCACCGATTGGATATGGCAACCTCGGGACTCATGGTGCTCGGACTGACGCGTACGGCGCACCGGCATCTTTCGTTGCAGTTTGAAAACCGTACCGTGATCAAACGATACGTTGCTGTTGTCGATGGTCTGGTGGATGCAGAAGCAGGGAGAATAGAACTGGCTTTCAGGCTAGATCCGGATAACCGGCCACACCAGGTCTATGATCCTGAATGCGGAAAGCTGGGAGTGACCAAATGGAGAGTTCTGCAACGTTTTCAGCAGCGGACAAAGATTGAATTTTTCCCCGCGACAGGGCGGACCCATCAACTCCGGTTACATTCCAGTCATTCTAAAGGCCTTGGACATCCCATTGTAGGTGACAGCTTATACGGTGATGGCCACCGAGGAGACCAGATGCTGCTCCATGCAACAGGGTTGCAGTTTGTCCATCCGGAAACAGATCGAGTACTTTGCTTTTTTTCTGCGCCGCCATTTTAGACGCCTTTAGCGATTACAAAGATTAACAATGGTTATGGTTTCGGTCTCCAGTTTGATCTCGACGCCAGGGTAAATGGAGCTGGGGGCAGCCAGCCGGTCCTTGTTCATCCTGTACAGCTTTTCCCTTTCTTTTTCGTTGCAGAAAAGACGATGGGCAATGGAGCTGAGTGTGTCTCCGGGCTGAATGACGTATGTTTCGACCGTACCTCGTGCTTGCGGGGGAGTGTTGGCTGTTTTTTTATCAGGCAGGCTGGTTGACGGTGGCGGAAGGAGGCCTACCTGCTGCCGCGGAACGGAGACGGGCTTTTGCAGGGGCAAACTCTGTTGTCCGTTTATTGTAGTTGTGGTGCTGGTTTTGGTACTTATAACGGCAGCAGGGATTGGCGCTTCTTTTATCTGGGATACTGAGCCGGGGCTCTTGGCTGTCTCGTCAGCCGGTGGTTTTACAGATGGCCGTTGGATGTTTGTAACCTCTAATTGGGGTGGTGATGAGGTGGCAACCTGTATTTTTTTGAGTAGGTTCGTAGCCGTTTTTTTTGGGGGAATTACTTCAGGTTGTCGTAGAGGTGAAAAGGGCGAGTTGCCGATAAGCCATGCAGAGATGCCCAGCAGAGTGGTCAATAGGCAGGCGATCTTGAGTGTTCGTGTCGTAGGGCGAGCTGGTTTAGCTGGCGGGAGTGGCTGTGTCCGGCGGAGTGATCTGTTTTTTAAGGCCCGGGTGAGAGCGACCGTGTCATGCATTCGGGTGAGCATTGTGCCCAGGTCGGGCAGATCAGTTGCAATTTTTTCAGCCTGATGAAGCAACCGTATACCTTCCTCTACATTTCCTTTTTTTTCTTCAGCATTGGCCTGGTTCATCAACGCATCTGCCGCAGCCTTCACCTCCGCAATGGCTTGCTGCAATGCGGTGCGTTGTTCACCCGTAATGGTGTCAGGGTGCAGTTTAAGCAGGGTGCCGGCCTCGACAATGTGGCCTGCTGCTATTTTTTTCTTAATTAGAGCAATGTTGTCTGACACCCGGATAGTCCTCTCATGTGAACGTTTTGTGAGAGAGTATAGCACATCTCTGGGGAGATAGATGCGTGACCGTAAAGAATTCTATTGATGGTACACTGATTGAGGAGAAAGAGGGAATAAAAAAAGGGGGTGCCCTGTAGGTACCCCCTTTTGACTAACGAGTGATTTAAAACTTACAGCAGATGCTTGATAGCGTCTCTTTCGCCTGTCAGTTCGTCTTGAGTTTCCTGCATACTTTTACGGCTGAAGTCACTAACTTCAAGACCTTCAACGATTTTCCATTCACCGTTTTCAGTGGTGATAGGGAAGGCGTAGATGATATCTTCATCAATGCCGTAAGGGTTGCCGGCACTGTATACACCCATGCTGACCCATTTGCCTTCGCTACCCAAAGCCCAGTCTCTCATATGGTCTACTGCCGCAGAAGCTGCAGATGCCGCACTGGAAGCGCCCCGGGCTTTGATGATAGCGGCACCGCGTTGCTGGACAACAGGGATAAAGTTGTCCACGTTCCATGCATCGTCGACCAAACCTTTTGCAGCTTCGCCTTTAACGGTGGCATAGCTGATATCTGGATACTGGGTTGCAGAGTGATTACCCCAAACAACCATTTGCTCAATGTCGTTGGCGTGAGCACCTGTTTTTTCAGCAAGCTGAGATTTGGCACGGTTGTGATCCAGACGCATCATAGCTGTGATGTTGCGTGGATTGAGATCCGGTGCATTTTTCAGTGTGATAAGGGCGTTGGTGTTTGCAGGGTTACCAACAACCAGTATTTTTACGTCAGGCTTGGCGTTATCGTTAAGTGCTTTACCTTGGGCGGAGAAAATCTGGGCATTGGCTTCCAGCAGGTCGGAACGTTCCATTCCTGGTCCACGAGGACGAGAACCAACTAAGAGACCAAAATCAATATCTTTAAATGCGACGTTTGCATCATCAGTGGCTACAATGCCGGCAACCAATGGGAATGCACAGTCGTTAAGTTCCATAACAACGCCATTGAGCGCGCCCATTGCAGGCGGAATTTCCAAGAGCTGGAGGATAACAGGCTGATCAGGACCAAGCATACTGCCGCTGGCAATGCGGAAGATGAGGGAGTATGCGATTTGACCTGCTGCGCCGGTAACGGCTACACGTACTGGTGCTTTCATTTTTTTCTCCTTACACTAAAGTTGTCTTAACAGCTGGTAGCCCAAAACGTATCGGGATCTACCGTAACGTAAACAAAAATCCTCAAGATGAGGCATTATTACCATTTATAGTCAGACAATGGTGTGGTTGCCCGGAAAGGTTGATAAGTGGATACACCCTTGCAGATCCTGTGTTTAAAAATAAAAAAAAGAGACACAAGAACTCCAGCCCACATATACCCTTTCATATGCAACCAGCCGTTATTGATACAAATCAATGGGTAAAAAGTCAAGCGCTCATTGTTGAGCCGTGCAACATGTTGAAATAGCATGGTTTTTTGGAAGGCGTTTATGAATTATTATTCATTGTTGTCTGCTGATGAAATGGAATAATAGTGGTTGACCGTGTATGAAGTACTGCCTTGAGTAATTAAAAACGTTTTTGCAGCATGGTACGCACTTCCTGAAGAGTAGCATCGGGGTGGGTGTCAAGGAAAGATGCAATGGTATGGGCAATATAGGCTGTGGAAATGGAGGTGCCGGCAAAGAGCATGGGGGTATTGTCTTCTTTTTGAACAAAAGGTGCAAAACCAGCAGCCTGTACCTCAACAAAAGGGCCAAAATTGGAAGACTCCCACGGGGTTCCATCCGGCTTTAAGGCGCCGACGCCGATAACATTTTCAAAGGCGGCAGGGTAAATGGATTCACCTGTAGCTTCGTTGCCCGCGGCGGCCACCAGAATGAGATCGTTGGCGTTTGCTGTTTGAAGGGCCTGATCAAGAAACTCGCTTTTTGTTGAGCCACCCCAGCTCATGCTGACCACCTTTGCATGGTTGGCCATGGCAAAGTCAAGGGCCTGGATGATGCTGAAATTAGAGGTAACCCCATTTTGATCAAAGACTCGTACCGCTATTACCGGTGAGGTGAGTTGGTCGGCCTGGTTCGCACTTACACCTAATGGGGACACTGCGCCTGAAGCAAGCTGCGCCATCTGGGTGCCGTGCCCTGATGGGTCCTGAATTTGTGAGTATGGCTGTACTGCATCGTAGGTGGCAGCGACCCATGGCAGTGAAAGAGCTTCAGGGGTAAGTCCTGAGTCGAGCACTGCTATGGAGTGGGAGCTCGAAGTGGGCAAGGCGGCAGATCCACCTTTTGCAGGCAGGGAGGCTTCGACCAAGAAGGGCGAGGGGCGAATGGTATAAGCAAAATGAGGTTCTGTTGAGGCTACGGATTCAAGCTTTGCTACCGTCGACAATAGAGCCTCTATGTCACTGTCGAGCGGGAATGATACTCTGCAAAGACCAGTGGCGTCAATTTTGCCGAGGATGCGACCGCCAATGCTGCGTATGTGTTTTTGGAAAAGGGCGTCAGAAACACGCGTTTTTTTTTGAATGAGCAGTTCACCCGCAAGAATAAGCGATCCCGTGGTGGGATGGCGGATGGTACGGAAAGCATGCGATCTGTTGAAAGGTTCCATCCGGTGCTGCATGCCGGGAGCGAATATTTGTATTGTATGTGGGAGAAAATTGTGGTCTCCATCCTTTTTCCAGGTAATCACATGGTTAACAGGGCGAAGCAGAGCCGGAAGTCCTTGGCTGAAGGGGACGTTTTTCAGGTGGACTGAAACCGTTGGGTTTATTGTGGGGTCTGCCTGTATGTCTACTCCATGGATTGAGAGTTCTGCCAGTATCTGTCGCAACGGGGTCTGGTCGGCATGGAGTGTTATGCGATCGTTTATGAACCGGATGTGTATGTCTTGTGATGAGACAGTTGAAACACAGGAGAAGGTTGCTAAACAACATAGAAAAAGCCAGCTGAAAAAAATACGTGGGCTATATATTGAAAATATTGAGAAACAGTGAGCCCTTAATCCCAAGAGAGAGGAAATGTATGGGGGGGCCATATTCTTTACATATTGTTGGTGGGGGTCGAATTGGGCATGCTGTAACTAGGGCTGCTGTCAGAATAGCGATCAGCAATTACCATCATCAATGTTTCAAAGGTAAAGCCCCATACAAGCCCCTTGGACGCAGGAAGACACGGGAAAAGTCGCTGCGGACAACGTGGACTCATGGGACGCTGGATGATGTTGGTGTCGTCAGCCGCATATCCCAGTTGCAGCCATTCGTGGGCACTGATTTCTGTTTCCTGCAGTTTGATGGGGGGGCGATGGGTAAGCTCAAAGAGATATGTTGTTACCGGGGTGGGGATTCCAAGATGGTTGCCGGCTTTACGCACTGGGTACTTTTTGATAAAAGAATGTGATGCTAATTCCACGCCGCACTCTTCATAGGTCTCCCGGAGACAAGTGTCCAGAAGGGAGCTGTCTGATGAATCTCTTCGGCCTCCGGGAAAGGCATACTGGCCTGACCATGGGTCTTGAGGGTTACTCGTTCGTTTGAGCACTAAAACCTGAGGGGTAGGGTCGGTGCTAATGATGGTTGCTACGGCTGCTTCTCTCAAATCAGGACCTACGCATTTAGTACAACAACAATCTTTTACAAAGATATTTTACGGATACATATTAAAGATATACAATGATACGGATTATGCAATCTTAAAAATTAATGCAGGTGCAGAGCAGGTTGAGTATCTATTTGAAAAAAATGAGGGAATTCCGACGTTCTTTTTTGCCGGTGCAATCAGGGGTGACAAAGGGTTGCCATGGGTCTATTATGACCGTTATCTCTTTTCGAGAGTTTTTCTTTTTTTTTTCAATAGATACTTAGCAAGATAACAGGGTTGTATCCGCCAAGATACCTTATGTACTATTAGAACTGTTCTTGTCCGAAGTGCATGGCAGGAGAGTGAGGGCTACAAATATGACATTTGATATGATAATAGTTTTCGGCCTGCTGGGGTTGGCTGTGATTCTATTTATCTTTGACTTGTTACGGGTTGATCTCGTCGGGTTGTTAATGATGGTGCTGCTGCCATTGACAGGTGTTGTCTCTCCTGAAGAAGCCGTTGCCGGGCTCAGTTCCAATGCGGTTGTTTCCATCATAGCAGTGATGATTTTAGGTGCAGGATTAAATAAAACCGGGGAGATGAACAGTGTTGCTGCTTATATTATTAAGGTTGCAGGCCGAAGTGAAACACGGATTATGCTCATTGTTTCATCAACCGTATCGGTTATATCAAGCTTTATGCAGAATATAGGCGCTGCAGCTCTGTTTCTGCCGGCGACAATGCGCATCTCCCGAGAGTTAAACATAGCGGCAAGTAAGATTTTGATGCCCATGGGATTTGCGGCTATTACAGGGGGGTGTCTCACCTTAGTCGGTTCAAGCCCTTTGATCATGCTCAATGACCTGATGGCCGGTTGGTGGGCCAATAACAGCGAAGCTGTTCATGGTGCTCCTTTTGTTCCTTTGGGATTGCTTTCTGTTACCCCCATCGGGATTGCTCTGCTGATCGGCGTACTTGTTTACTTTCTTTTTTTGGGCCGAAAACTACTGCCAAGTGATGCCTGTTCCCTTGATGAAGATTGCATGGATAAGAGGCTCGAAGAAATTTACGGCCATGATGTCGGCCACAGCTATGAGGTGCAGGTTCCGTTTACTGCCTCTTCGGCAACTTTGGGTGAGTTGGAATTACGACCACTTTATCATCTAACAGTCATCGGTATCGCTAAGCAAGGTGGACGTGAGAAGATCCTGGCACCGATGCGGGATTCTCGTATTGACCCTGGAGATTCTTTATGGATCATGAGCTCAAATAGCAATATCAGGGAGGCTGCCGGGGAACTGTCGTGGAAAGTCAAGGATGAACACGATATTTTTGCCAAGGAAAATTCAAAAGAAGAAAGCGGGGTTGTTGAAGGGGTCGTCATTCCTCAATCCAATCTGAGTAATCATAGTATGGAAGATCTGCGGTTCCGGGAGCTTTTTCAAGTCAATCCCCTTGCAATTGTTCGGGTGAAGAGCTGATCATGGAGGAGATTAACATAACGAAACTCAGACAAGGCGATACCATTCTTCTTCAGGGAAAATGGCCTCAGTTTCGTTTGCTGCAGCAGAAAATGGATGTTGTTTTTATTGAGGAAATACTAGGTGAAGAGTTAAAACCGGATCGTATTCGATGTGCTGTCTTTTTTCTTTTCCTTTCCCTTGTCTTGGTTCTTGTGTTCAATGTCAAGCTTTCCATCGCTCTTCTCACGGGGGCACTGGGAATGATATTGACCCGTATTATCCCTGCCGACAGAGCCTATGAAGCAGTTGACTGGCGGACGGTTTTTCTTCTCTCCGGTCTTATCCCGCTGGGTACAGCCTTTGAAAATACAGGCGCTGCAGCATATTTAGCGACCACGCTCTTAGATTCAATCGGAACCCCTGGGCCTTTACTGCTTATGTTCGTCATTTCTTTGCTCACGGCCTTTTTTTCGCTGGTTGCCTCAAATGTTGGCGCTGCCGTGCTGATGGTACCGTTGGCAATGAATATGGCTGCCGGCATTGGCTCCAATCCGGTGGTGGCCGCAATGGTGGTGGGACTTTCAGCTTCTAATACATTTGTGCTGCCGACTCATCAGGTTAACGCTTTGATAATGCGTCCCGGTGGTTACAGAACAAAAGATTATATGAAAACCGGTATCGGAGTCACCATAATGTATACCTTTATTCTTGTGGGCTGCCTGGGGCTCTTTTACTCAATTTGAGGTGAAGAAATGGGAGAGAGAAGAATCCAAAAAGAGAGTAGTCGGGAGGTGCCGGCATTTTTGTCTGATTTTTGCTGGGCATACAGCTTGATCCTCTCTTACCAACAAATGCTTAACGAAAAGGATACCTATAACCAATGAGTCAATTACAATTATTACCTTTGCCCGGGTATAAATCGTTTGCCGGTCCTGTCGTGACCATTATTCTTGATGGCGTTGGGCTTGGTCCTCAGGATGCCAGTGATGGTGTGCATGTTGCTTACACTCCTGTCTTGGACGCAGTTTTGAAAACCCCGCTGGCAACCCGTTTGAAGGCGCATGGTACGGCAGTCGGGTTACCCAGCGATGACGATATGGGTAATTCAGAGGTCGGGCACAATGCCTTGGGTGCCGGACGCATTTTTTCCCAAGGAGCTAAGTTGGTTAATGAGGCACTCCGTTCCGGTGCGGCCTTTCAGGGGAAGTCGTGGGCCAAGGTTCTCGCCCGTGCGAAAAACGGAGGGACACTCCATCTGATAGGAATGGTTTCCGACGGTAACGTGCATAGCCACATCGGCCAGTTGTTTACTCTATTGGAGGAGTGTGCCCGTAGCGCATTGGAAAAGGTCAGAGTACATGGTCTGCTCGATGGTCGGGATGTGGAACCAAAAAGTGGGTTAAAATACTTCGGTGCTCTGGAGGAAAAGTTAGAGCAGCTTTCCGCACCAGGTGAGCGGGATTATCGTATTGCTTCCGGAGGTGGACGGATGGTGACCACTATGGATCGATATAATGCCGACTGGCAGGTGGTTGAAAGGGGCTGGAAGGCACATGTGCTCGGTCAGGGGCGTTATTTTGCTTCGGCTACGGAAGCAATAGAGACTTATTACCGTGAAGACCCTGCCATGACAGATCAGTACATGGACAGCTTTGTGATCGTGGAGGATGGCAATCCTGTTGGAACCATTGAAGATGGAGACGCAGTGATCTTGTTTAACTTCCGCGGTGATCGAGCTATTGAAATATCCAGAGCATTTGATGAGCCCGAATTTACAGCCTTTGATCGTCAGCGTTACCCTGATGTGTATTATGCCGGCATGATGCAGTATGACGGAGATGCGAAAATACCAAACAACTATCTGGTGGATCCCCCGGAGATAGACAAGACTCTTGGTGAGTATTTTTGCAATAACCATATTACCTCTTATGCTATTTCAGAAACCCAGAAATTCGGTCATGTAACTTTCTTCTGGAATGGGAACCGATCCGGTTATATAGATGAGAAACTAGAAACATATGTCGAAATCCCATCGGATAAAATTACCTTTGATCTGCGCCCCTGGATGAAAGCAGAAGAGATTACCAGCGAAGTGATCAAAGCGGTAAAGAGTGAAAAGTATAAGTTTATCCGTCTTAATTATGCCAACGGGGATATGGTAGGTCATACCGGTGTTGAAGGTGCAGTGCGGATAGCGGTGGAAACCGTGGACCTTTGTCTGGGGCGATTGCTCGCCGCCGTCAAGGCTGTAGGCGGGGTCGCAGTAATAACTGCCGACCATGGTAATGCCGATTGCATGTGGACCCAAAAAAACGGTGAACAGTTGCCAATGGTGGCCCATACCAAGAATCCAGTCCCTTTTGTTATTGTTGATTATAATCAGGCAAATAGTTTCACTCTGACCAAGATCGAGTCTGCTGGTTTGGCTAATGTTGCCGCGACCCTTTGTAATTTGTTGGGGTATGAAGCTCCAGTTGACTATGAACCTTCTTTGGTTGCATTGTGTGAAAAATAAGTAATTCCTTGCGGTGAATGTTTCTCTGCGGCCCGAATGAAAGCCGGCACGTTAACCGATAAGAGCTCTTGACAAGAGGTGCCCGTTCCACCTGTGGGTGATGATGAATGAGACTTTTATTCATGTCACCCTTTTGTACTTTTGAAGTTCCCCTCTCTCTTTGTTGTCCTGTTATTTTTTGGTAATTGATTGGTAGTGGCCAATCGTTAGTAAAAGTTTGTTTTCGTTAGTTTGCTCTGCGTGGTTTTGAGCGTTCTCTTGTTACTTGGCAACTAGTGAGGATATGGTTATATATCTACCAGATATGTTTTGTCTTTTTGTGGTTTCGCTGTATGCTGCCGGTATATAGCAGGTTGGACTATTTTTTGAGGTGATGCAATGTATGATGTCAATGCGGGTGATGTGTTGTGCCGGGTGGACACATATAAGCTTTATCGCTCAGATAGAACCCTGACTATTAAGGTGCAGGAGGTGTTGACCGAGAGTGTTTACAAGTTCAGGACCATTCCCTGTGTACAGCTTGTCGAATCTTCTGAGCAGTATCAGGGTATGGGAGGGACAGGTGAAGAAGCCCTCAATGATTGTTTGGTAAAAATTAAACATATGCGTTTGGTGGAGGGGTTCTTCCCTTGATCACTGCGCGGGTATTTTGAAAAAACATTTTTCAAAATATCCAATGACGATAATGGGAGATGTAACAGGGCTTGAGCTGGGGATGAGAAGACGGCATTTGTAGGTATGAGCGAACAAAGATTGTTGAAGAAGGAACAACGCGGTTTCTTAGGTAGCTAACCTTACAGGGGGACGGAGATGCACATACAACGCGCTATGATTTTGATTTGTTTCAGCCTTTTCTTTTTGCTTGTAATCGTTGAAGGCTACGCAGCGCAAGCTGAAAGTTCTTTTAGCGGTACCTGGAGTGCTAATGGTACCAAGGAGGGCTTGTCTTTTGGCAAAGACAGGGAGGTCGCACTTTTTAAGTTGGCTGGTCTCGTGCACCTCCAGGACAGTGTTGGTACTCAAACGGATTATTGGTCAGAGTGTATTGGCCTTGGTGACACCCAAAACGGAAGTGATATCAGGTGTGTCTGGAGAAGCCTTGATGGGCAGCAAGTGTATATTGTACTCCAGGCTAAACAAATGGCAGAGGGAACACTCGTTACCGGCGAGATTGTTGGTGGCACAGGCAATTTGGCAGGGATAAAGGGAACACTTGGTTTTCAATGGTCCACCTTGTCGTTTCAAGGGACAGGTAAGCTCGAAAGCGTGGGAGGATATGCCAAAGGCCTGAAAGGCACCTATATATTACCCTAAACAGGAATGTATCAATGAATAATCAAATGCTTTCGCTTTACTGCATGAGAGGAAGGAGGATTTATGTGGGTGCTTGAACTGTTGGTTGTATTGCTATTTATCTGGCTGGGAGCTCGGTTGGGCAGTATTGGTATCGGTTTTGCCGGCGGCTTTGGTGTACTTGTTCTTGGATTTGTATTTGGGTTGGAGCCGGGCAGTATTCCGACCGATGTTATTCTCATCATAATGGGAGTGATTGCAGCAATTGCCGCCATGCAGGAAGCGGGCGGTCTCGACTACCTGGTCCATATTGCAGAAAAGGTGCTCAAAAGTAATCCTAAATACATTACCTTTCTTGCTCCGGTTGTCACCTATGTGATGACCATGTTTGCAGGTACCGGACATACTGCTTTTTCCACCCTGCCTGTGATTGCCGAGGTTGCCAAACGTGAAGGCATCCGCCCCTCCCGACCACTGGCCATTGCCACCGTCGCTTCCCAGATTGCTATTACCGCCTCTCCCATCTCTGCGGCAGTCGTCTTTTTTTCAGCAGAGCTGGAAAAGGTTGGAGTCGACTATGTACAGCTTTTAATGATTGCTATCCCTTCCAGTTTTATAGCGGTTATGCTTAGCGCAGTGTTTACTAATTTCATGGGCAAGGATCTCAAAGATGACCCTGTGTATCAGGATAGGGTCGCCAAAGGCTTGGTCAAGGATGTTACAGAGACCCAGTCGCAAAAGGTAATAACGCCTGAGGCAAAACGGTCAGTCCTTATTTTCGGTATTGCCCTTGCCTGTGTGGTTTTTTACGCGACCGCCATCAGCTCCACGGTTGGTCTCATTAAAGAGCCGGTCCTTGCCCGCGATCATGCCATCATTACCTTTATGCTTGCCGCGGCAACTCTAATTACCATGTTGTGCAAAGTGGAGGCGAAAAATATTCTTAATGCTTCCACTTTTAAATCAGGGATGAGCGCCTGTATCTGTGTGCTTGGGGTTGCCTGGCTGGGAACCACCTTTGTTGCTGCCCATTTGGATGAGATTAATGTGTTTGCGGCCACGCTTCTTGAATCCAAGCCTTGGTTGTTGGCAGTGGTCCTCTTTTTTGCAGCCATGCTTCTTTACTCACAGGCTGCAACCACCAGGGCATTGATGCCCGCAGCGCTAGCACTCGGTGTCAGCCCGGTAGCAGCGATCGCATCCTTTGCCGCAGTGAGTGCCCTGTTTGTGCTTCCAACCTATCCAACTTTGCTGGCCGCAGTAGAGTTTGATGATACCGGTTCCACCAGAATCGGTAAGTATGTTTTTGACCATCCCTTTCTACTCCCCGGTACGCTAACGATTGTTTTTGCGGTAGGCCTGGGCTTTGTGTTTGGCGGAATCATTTTATAATCCTCATTTCCATCGAAAGGAACATCCTATGAAGATAGATAAAAGTGTTATCAGGCAGGCGGCAAAGGCTTCGGGTATCAGCGAAGAAGATTTGATCCTGTTTTTTAAGGAGGGCGAGCGGAAAGTATATAAACCCAATGAATGGCTTTTTCAGGAGTCCACGCCTCGCAAATGGGCTGGGATAATTTTGGACGGGGATATTGAGCTTGTCCGCGGGCTGCATGGTTCTTCGCGTCATGTTGCAACCATGATTGCCGGAGCGCTTCTCAGTGAAGGGGCTTTTTTGGAAGGCGATTCGCACAGTAATGGTGCCTTTACCAGAAATGGAGCGGAAATATGGCAGATATCAAGGGAAAAGATTGAGGCGCTGCGCGAACAGAAGCCGGATATGTTTTACCGGATTATTTCCAGGGTGGCGGTGGGCATAAATCGCCGTCTACGGGTTCTATCAAGTCAACTGTATCATAACAAGCAGGATGTACAGGTGATGAGCGGTTTCCGCCTGGAGCATGATTCTCTCGGGCAGCGGGAGGTGTCTGATCATGTCTACTACGGTGTGCAGACCCAACGGGCCATGGAGAATTTTCCCATTTCCGGTGTGTTTGTCAGTAATTTCGAACACCTGGTTGAAGGGTTGGCCATGGTCAAGAAGGCTGCCGCTTTGACCAACTTTGAACTAGGCGCCATTGACGAACCCAAGATGAAAGCCATCTGCGCCGCCTGCGATGAACTGCTTGCCGGTAAGTTACGGGAACAGTTTACAGTGGATATGTTTCAGGGAGGAGCCGGTACCTCAACCAATATGAATGCCAACGAGGTTATTGCCAACCGTGGTCTGGAAATCATGGGGTACAACAAAGGGGAGTACCAGTATTTGCATCCCAATGACCATGTCAACTGCTCTCAGTCGACAAATGATGCCTATCCCACCTCTATTAAATTGGCTGTACTGCTGTCCAACCGGAACCTGGTCCGGGCAATGACCGGCTTAAAGGAGGCGCTGGAAAACAAGGCCGAAGAGTTTGCCCATGTATTAAAGATGGGGCGTACTGAAAACCAGGATGCCGTACCCATGACACTTGGTCAGGAGTTTAGTGCCTATGCAGTGATGATTGATTCTGCCATCAAGGCAACTGAGCGGGCAGCCTATGAATTTCTGGATATCAACATGGGTGCCACTGCTATCGGCACCGGCATCAACAGTCCTCCTGGTTATTCCAATATGGTCACCCAAAAATTGTCGGAAGTCAGTGGGTTTGAACTGCGAAGAGCCAAAAATTTGGTTGAGGCAACCCAGAATGCCGGAACCTTTGTGGCCATGTCTGCCACATTAAAGCGTGCGGCTGTACAGATCTCAAAGATCTGTAACGATCTGCGCTGGATGTCTTCTGGGCCAAGGTGTGGGCTCAACGAAATCAATCTGCCGGCTATGCAGCCTGGGTCCTCAATCATGCCGGGCAAGGTGAATCCTGTTATTCCTGAGTTGGTTAACCAGATCTGTTACCAGGTCATGGGGTACGACGCGGTGGTTTCCATGGCCGCAGAAGCATCGGAACTTGAATTGTGTATGGCCGAACCCATCATTGCCTATGATTTGCTCCACGGGATGATGATTTTGAAAAACGGTTGCGTTACTCTGGCTGCTCGTTGTGTAACCGGTATTGAGGCTAACGAGGACGTCTGTAGAAACTATGTGGAAAACAGTATTGGCCTGGTCACCGCACTGGTGCCGGTCATTGGTTATGAGCAGTCGGCCGCCATTGCCAAGGAAGCACTTAAAACAGGCGGTAGTGTCTATTCCCTTGTTTTGGAGAAAGGGTTGCTCACCCAGGAGCAACTTGATGATATGCTTCGTCCCGAAAATATGACTGACCCTCGGGAAATTCCGAAAAAATAAAGCGTTACTTTGCCGTTGTTTTTATCATAGGTAATCCACCGATTTTTGGTGGATGCCTGTGATGCATTTTTCAGCACCGAACTTGCTTTCTTGAAGGGTGACATTCTAAAAAAAGAGTATATGATTCAGTTTAGAGCATTAGTATCATCTTCCATCGTACTTCGTATTTTACCACACAGCATGCAGACAACGACCTGCCTGCGGCCATATTTTTAAGCGGTTATTTTTCCGTGAGAAGACGGTCGCCTGGATGAGGCAGTCCTGGTAGTAGTCATTTTCTTAAATCTCATCTTTTTTCAAAGCCTTGCCCTGTCGGCTGACTATAGGAAAAAAGGATGAAAATTATTATTGTTGACATGTTTAGTCGTTTGACTTAATAAATTGGTCTTTCGTTTTTAAATGTAGGTCGAATGTCATCAATAAAGGGCGAATATGGCGCAAACAACGAGAGAACAGCTTATTCTTGCAGGGGGCGAGCTTTTTGCCGAACATGGATATGATGGGGTCAGTACCAGGGCCATTGCAGAAAAGGCTGGTGTTAATCTGGGGAGCATTCATTACCATTTTGGCAGTAAGGAGAATTTATACATAGAGGCCTTTAGGCATGCTATGGCCGAGAAACGTTGCAATGGTTTTTTGGAAGTGCTGGAGGAGAATCCGATCCTTGCGGAACATCCTGCCGGTCAGGCCGAAATTATCCGTACGGCTGTCTTTAGAAATTTCCATGAGTTTTTTAAGCCGGACAAACCAAGGTGGGAACGCCGGTTGCTTATCCGTGAGATAGTTAATCCCTCATCCGCTATGCCGCTTTTAGTTGAGCGTTTATTTATACCTGACATGGAAAAAACCCGGGAGTTTTATCGGAAAATTAAACCCGGGGCCGATGACAAAGAGGCAAATACATGGATGGATATGCTTCATGCCCAAATTGTATTTTATGGAGCAACGGAGCAGATATTTGAGCTGGCTCGAGGTGAGAAAATAACAGATGTCGCCTTTTACCGTGAAGCGGCAAAGACCGTTTCCAGGGCAATGATCCTGCAGCTTGATTTGCCTCTGCCTGAAGATTTAAAGCACTGCTGAACAGTTAGGCATTAATTTTGTACAAGAGATAATGTGATGAAGAAACGGAACAATGTATTGCTGTTACTGGTGGTTTTAGCTGCCATCGGTGCGTTTACCTGGAAGGATTCTCTTTCAAGCATGATGGCTGAGAAAGAGACAGGTCCTCTTGAACTGTTTAAGGCCGCCAGGCCAGTGCCGACAGCATCGGTACAGCTGATGTCAGCAGTTGAAAGTCGTACTTTCCCCGGATCTGTCAGAGCCAAAAGGCGGGTTGAAATAGGTTTCTCCGTTGCCGGGCTACTGGAAGAATTAAACGTGCTCGAAGGGAAAAATATTAACAAGGGAGATGTCTTGGCACGGCTTGATCCCCGGGATTTTCAGCATGCATTAGATGCCTCGCTTGCATCATTTAATGATGCGCAAAGGGCATATGAAAGAGCCAAGGACCTTCATATGCGAAAGGTCATATCCAAGGCCAAATATGATGCTGCGCAAACAGCATATGAAGTAGCGGGTGCGGATTTAAAGTTAAAAAGAAAGGCCCTTGCCGATACGGTTCTCTATGCCCCTTTTGATGGAGTGGTTTCCAAACGGTATGTAGAAAATTATGAGCATGTCAAAGAGCGTACACCGGTAGTTGCATTTAAAGATCTGACAATGATTGAGGTGGTGGCCAAAGTGCCGGAAAGGCTGATTGCTAAAGGCGGTGTAGAGCAGTTTGATGCCATTGCGGTAAAATTTGATGCCGAACAGGATGTTTGGTTCCCTGCTACGATAAGGGAATACAGCGTGCAGTCTGATCCGGTATTAAGAACGTATGAAGTGGTTGTAACTTTATCTCCACCCGCTTCTCTGGAAATTTTACCTGGGATGACAGCCACTGTCCGTCTGCAGAGCACCCTGGAGCCGGCCGGTGTGGCGGCCAGGTTCAGCGTTCCGGTCGAGTCTCTTGTCGGTGGAAATGATGGTAAGTCCTATGTGTGGGTCATTCCTGCCAGTGGCGGTAATCCGAAGAAAACTGAGGTCACTGTCGGTTCTCTGACCAATAATGGGGTGGTTATCCTGCAAGGACTTTCAGGAAAGGAACAGGTGGCAACGGCAGCTGTGCATACCTTGTTGGAAGAAATGCAGGTCCGACCGGTGGCAGACGGAAAAGAGGGGCTTGACGGATGAAATTGGTGCGTTACGCCCTCGAAAAAAGGGCAGTTATTCTTGTGTTGATCGTTTTTCTATTTATTGGGGGCTATCTTTCCTATGAGCGCTTGGGAAGGCTGGAAGACCCTGATTTTACCATTAAGGAAACCGTCATATATACTCTATATCCAGGTGCTACAGCGGAAGAGGTGGAGTTGGAGATAACCGAGCCGCTGGAAACAGCAATTCAGCAGCTGAAACAGCTGGAAGAAGTCCGGTCCATTTCTCGCTCCGGGGTTTCCATCATTTATGCTGAAGTGCAGGATAAATACGATAAGGAGACCCTGCCTCAGGTGTGGGATGAGTTGCGGCGAAAAATTGGTGACGCTGCCAGTGCTTTGCCGCCAGGCAGCTATTCCCCCATTATTAATGATGATTTTGGTGATGTATATGGCATTTTCTTTGCCATAACAGGGGATGGTTATTCGCAACATGCTCTCCAAGAGATTGCAGAAGACCTGCGTAAAGAGCTGCTGCTTTGTGAGGATGTGGGGCGGATCGATTTCTGGGGAATGCAGGAGGAAGTCGTTTATGTAGAGATAGATCGGGTTAAGTCTGCTCAACTCGGTATTCCGCCAGCCGCTATATTCCAGACCATCAGCCAGCAAAATACTGTCTCCGACGCCGGCAAGGTTAAGGTGGGGCCCCACGATGTGCGTCTGCGCGTGTCCGGCGACTATGCAAATGTACTTGATATTGGTGAACAATTGATCCGTTCCGGGGATTCCGGGACCATGATCAGGATCAAGGATGTGGCAACTATAGAGAAAGGGTATCTCGATCCATCGCAGCAGCTCCTGCGACGCGATGGACTACCTGCGGTAGGACTGGGAATATCAACGGTATCGGGCGGTAACGTCGTTACCATGGGTAATGCGGTCAAGGACAAACTGATTGAACTGGAAGGGCGGTTACCGGTCGGGGTGACACTCAATACCATTGCCTACCAGGCAGACACCGTCAATACGGCTGTGAATGGGTTTGTTCTAAACCTTTTTGAAGCTGTTTTGATTGTGGTAGTGCTTCTAGTCATTTTTATGGGCGTGCGTGAAGGTTTTATTATAGGGGGAGTGCTGCTTTTGACTATCCTGGCAACCTTCATTTGCATGTTTATTTTTGAAGTTAACCTGCAGCGTATCTCTTTGGGAGCTCTGATTATAGCCTTGGGGATGCTGGTAGATAACGCCATTGTAGTTGCCGAGGGGATTGTTATTAAACATCAGCTGGGGGTTGACAAGAAGGAGGCAGCAATACAGACCGTTGCTGAAACCCAATGGCCATTATTGGGGGCGACGATTATTGCCATTCTTGCCTTTGCCGCCATATCGCTTTCCAAGGATGTTACCGGTGAATTCCTGGGTAGTCTGTTTCAGGTCATAGGCCTGTCGTTGATGCTGAGTTGGATACTGGCAATAACGGTTGTGCCTTATCTTTGTGTTACGTTTCTCCTTGATCAGCCGAAAAATAATGGCGCCTTGTATGATAACGTTTTTTTTCGTGGTTATCGGGCATTTTTACAGGCTTGTATTACCTTCAGGTGGCTGACGATCTCAGCCGTTATCGGCATGCTTGCCCTTGCCATATACGGTTTTGGTTTTGTGGATCATAATTTTTTCCCTAATTCACCGCGACCGCAATTTACCATCGACATGACTCTGCCGGAAGGTACTCACATAGAGGAAACAGCAGCCCAGTTGAGGAAACTTGAATCTTATGTGAGCTCTTTGGAGGGGGTTTCCGACGTCACAACCTTTGTTGGCGGGGGAGCACTTCGCTTTATTTTGACCTATTCACCGGAAATGCCAAACAGTAGCTATGGGCAACTCCTTGTTTCTGTATCGGACTACCGGCTAAATGCTCAACTTATTCCTGAGGTGGCAGAGTATATCAATACCCATTTCCCTGACGCGGTGAGCAAGGTTGAGGCCTTTAAACTTGGTCCAAGCAGTGAGGCCGTCGAGGCTCGTTTTATCGGGTCGGATATTGAAGTGTTGCGTGATCTGGCGGATCAGGCAAAGGTTATTATGTGGAAACATGAAAATACCAATACTGTCCAGTCGGACTGGGCGGAAAAAGTGAAAGTGGCCTCTGTCAACATGGCTGCAGCACGTTCACGTGAAATTGGTGTTACCAGGCCGGAGATAGCGAATGCGTTGGCTGCAAATTTTGCCGGGACAGCGGCCGGGCTATATCGCGAAGGGGAGGATCTGTTGCCGATTATTGTCAGGCAGCCACTGCAACAACGTTCCGGTATTGACAACCTGCATGAGGTCATGGTGTGGAGTGATGTAGCTGGTCAGGCTGTTCCTATTGATCAGGTGGCCAATGGGAGTGTAACCCAGTGGGAAGATCCGGTTATTCAGCGCCGGAACCGGATGAGGACCATAACCGTGTCGTGTCAGCAGGTAAAAGGTACGGCGGATGCTCTTTTCAGAGAACTTCGCTCAGACATTGAGGCCATTGATTTGCCTCAGGGATATGTTCTTGAGTGGGGGGGAGAGTATGAAAGCTCCGGTGATGCTAATCGGAAATTGATGTCCAAGGTGCCGCTGGCATTTGCCGTGATGTTTTTTATTTCGGTGATGCTTTTTAATACCTTACGTCATCCTGTTATTATTTTCCTCGGCCTGCCATTGGCCTTGATTGGTGTTGCTGCTGGTTTACTCATTTTCAAACAACCTTTCGGATTTATGGCCTTGCTTGGCTTTTTAAGTTTATCCGGGATGTTGATGAAGAATGAGATCGTTTTGTTGGATCAGATAAATATTGAACTGGCCGCAGGGAAGCATCCATATCAGGCAGTCATTGATTCCGCTGTGAGTCGTGTTCGGCCTGTTTCCATGGCTGCATTTACCACTGTTTTGGGTATGGTGCCATTGCTGTGGGATGCTTTTTTTGCTGCTATGGCGGTTACCATAATGGGTGGGCTGACGTTTGCGACCGTATTGACGCTGGTGATTGTTCCTGTTCTCTATTGTACGTTTTTTAGAGTTTCAGAACATATGGATGTTCGCACTGGAAGCACGAAGGTGGAGCAACACGGAGACAGTTGTCTAGTTTATAAGGTAAATTAGCTGCCGGGAGACAGACGTGAACGGTTGGTTTGCCTCAAAGAGGATCCGTTCTGGTGGAGCAAAGATGAAGACAAATGATATTGCCTGCAGCGTGATTGTTTGCGACAGGTGCAAACGGCGGGTAGGAGTAGAGCGGATAAACCTCCTGCCTGGGCATGTTTTATGTTGGAGGTGCCTTGTCGTACGAACTATCTTGTCGGTGTTGAAGAGTGGCGCAACATCTGTTGGTCACTGAAAAGAAGGGTTCGTAGATTGATGATTTTTTTTGGTATGAAATTTGCTATGCTGTAGTTGCTGGACAGCAGCCAAGGAGTGGCAAAGATAGATTTTATCAGTGAACAGTATTTTGAATAACGAGAGCGTTCGTCCATGATTCAGGCATGCTAAAAAAAATGCCACAGGTATTTAGCGAATATTGGAGTCTTCGTTTACCTTGGATGATAATTTATTGGCATAAAAACAAGATTGGGCGAAAAAATAATTGTCTGAGATGGAGTAAAAGAGAAGGATTGTTATGAAGAAAAGGCTCATGGCAGTAGTGATAGTTGTAGCGGGGTGTATGTGGAGCGGGGCATATGATAACGCACTGGCACTCCCGGATCCGACAGAACAGTTACGGCCTTTTGTCGCTCAAATTATACAGGTGTTGAGCGATCCAGGGGATGATGGGGCGGCTGAAAGTAAAGTTGATCGTATTATGGCGGTGGCACAAGAGGGGTTTGATTTTAGAGAGATGTCAAAGCGAGTACTGGGTAGGCATTGGAAGGAAATCTCACCTGAGGAGCAGGAGCAATTTGTAGAATTGTTTACCGAGCTATTGAAATATGCCTATGTAAGTCAAATGGAAAATTACACTAACCAAAAGGTTGAATATGGCAAGCAGAGGATCAGGGGAAAGCGAGCCCAGGTGCAGACGGTGTTGGTCGATGGGGAAAGAAAAATACCGGTTTCTTATATTATGCTGCTACGTGGCGAGCAGTGGAAAGTCTATGATGTGGTAGTGGAGGGCGTCAGTCTGATCCGTAACTATCTTGAACAGTTTCAGGAAATTTTACGCAAAGACGACTTTAAAAACTTAACCCAGCAGCTCAAAAATAAAATTGTTGAATTCCAAAAAAGTGAGACTGTTGGGTAAAAAACACCGGCATGTGTATTATGGGTCGGCTCTGCCGACCAGAAGCGCCTTTTGAGTGCGCCTGGTCGGCGTGAGTTCTAAACATGCGGTAGAAGACCCGTTTTTTTTTAGTGCTGACTGCCTTTTTTGGCTTCCACAAAGTGGGCGGCTGCCAGAGCTGCCGTGGCACCTTCTCCTGAGGCAACGACGATTTGTTTTGCGTATTTTTGTCGTAAGTCTCCAATCACATAAATGCCGGGCATGGTTGTTTCGCCCTTGCAGTCGGTCATGACAAAGCCATCAGCATCCATTGGCGTTCCAGCAGGAATCAGCTGGTTGTTAGGATCAAAGCCAACAAAAATAAAAATGCCGTCTGTTGCTAAACGACTCTCTTCGTTGGTGAGGGTATTTTGCAGTTCCACCTCCGAAACGCCTGTGTCGTCTGCGTTTATTTTTGTTACAATGCTATTCCACAGTATATCTATTTTCGGCTCTGCCTTTATCCGCTTCTGCAGAATCATTCCTGCACGCAGTTCATCTCTGCGGTGAACCAGGTAGACTTTTTTGGCGAGCTTCGCTAAATAGAGTGCTTCTTCGGTTGCAGAATCACCACCACCCACAACAACTACGGTCTTGTTGCGGAAGAAAAAACCGTCGCAAACCGCACAGTAAGAAACACCTTTGCCGTAGTATTCATCTTCACCCGGGATGTTGAGTTTTTTCGGACTGCCGCCAACGGCAATGATGACGGTATGCGCAGGGTATACGTCGCCATTGGCAAGGCGAACGGTATGATAATCCAGGCCCGGCTCTATAGCGGTAACTTCTTCTTGAATAATATCAAGATCATACGATTTGGCATGAGTGAGAAAGTTTTCAGCCAGTTCCTGGCCGGTGATATTTTTAATCCCAGGCCAGTTTTCCACGGTATCAGTCGATGCCATCTGGCCACCAGGTAATCCTTTTTCAATCAGCACGGTTTTCAGTGCCGCACGCTGGGCGTAAATACCAGCCGTTAGACCACCCGGTCCTCCACCGACAATAACAAGGTCGTGCATTTCTTTTTGAGTCATATTTTTTTCCAGTTTCATTTTTGTTCAGGGACGCCAAGGCGTTTGAGAATGATGGCCATGGGGCAAAATCCGGTAAATCCAAATTGAAACAGATTTGCGCCCACAAAGGCGGTAAAGAAAAGCCAGTAGCTGCTTACCCACACTCCCAGTGCGAGACTGATGAGAATGAAAAAACCTGCCATGACATGAATCCAGTCATTAATTACCATAATCTACACTCCTTTGAAAAAGTGTGAGCAAAAAAACATTATGTAGTGTCAGTATTTTTTTGAGGCGCAAAAACGTCTTTCAGTTCAGAAACGGATGCTGTGTCTGCGGGCAGCGACAGATGTGCCGCTGTCTCATCCATGCTGTCTTTCCAGTCTGCAGTTACTGCTGCTTGTTCTTTTGCTTCATCAAGGGCTGGCAGTTCTTTTTTAAATAATCTTGATTCCAACAGATTAAACAGAAGGGGAAGCAGCGTAAAAAATGTAATCCCCTGCATAAACATAAATGAAATAGTCATGAATGCCGTTGTTTGCAATGAGTAATAAGCAGAAAAAAGAGCCGGGGTAGCTCCAGAAATTACAGCTGCCACACTCCATATGACCGGGAAATACGTTGCTGTTAACTGTTCCTGGAGGTTGTCTTGACAACAGCCATATTCTTTTACTTTTTTGCCGGCTGAGTGCAGCATTATGGAGGTTAGGCAGAACGAGACAGGGAACAATATGGTGATGGCTGCCATGGTAACGGTGGCCAAACGCATTCCGATTAATCCGCATATCCCGTAAGCACAGATGAGCGGGTAGCCAATAACGGCCAGGAGAGCAAGGCCGCATGTCAATGAGCGTCGTGCAAAGGAAAATATGAGACAGCCGGTTATCAGCCCCACTGTGGACCAGAGAATCAGAGACAATACCTTTTTTTCATTCCATATTTTAAAACCGTAGGCTGATCCGGTCCAAAAATAGTCCAATGGAACAGGAGGGGGAGTGGTTTTGAAATAGGACGCAGTTGCTTGGACGATTGCTTCTATGGAACGTGCTGACGAATTTTTCAGATAAAGAGTAAGCGTTGTTTTGGTTGCATCGGCAGTTATAAAGCGTGCAAGATGCTGTGTCGGCCGTTTCTCTTTAAAAGCAGCAAGGGTCTGGTCAACGCTGCCTATGGTCGTAGGTATTCGTTTGTACTCAGAGGCACCTTCAAATAAGGCCTGGTGCATTGATTTCACTATATCCACAATAGAAAGGGTCTTGCCTATCTCAGGTAATTGTTCCAGAAACTGTTGTAAGTCTGCCAAATAAGCAAGCACAGCCGGCTTGAGAAAAGTCTGTTTTTCGTTATCCAGTTGGGCAAGGGTATCCAAGGCTATTGACCAGTGGTTAATCTGTACGTCATCCTCCACGTGGAGAGCATTCATTTTCCGGCGCCAAAGACTGGTGAGTCTGCTTGAGAATTCAGTGGTTGAATGCAGGTGGTCAACGGTTTGTTCAATATCTTTTTCAAGTGTGATGTAAAATGACGGTGCGTCGTCAAAGGTATTTTTCAGGGTAGTGGACAGCCATTGCCGCGCTTCATTAATAGAGCGTGTAGCAACAACATTGGCCGAAAATACAAGGTTGAGCTGGTCGACCCCGGCAAAGTGTTGAATGATTTTTTGGTTTGCTGTTTGGATCCAATGTTTTTTTGCATACCACTGTACAGGGGTCGCATTAATTGTTAACAGCATGATGCCTGTCATCCCCAGGACGAGAAAAAGAATATGGGCTGCCACTGTGAGCGAACAGTGGTTGGCGCAGATATATGCCAGCTTCCCTGGGAGAGCACTTTGGGTTGTATGCTTGGCCAGGACAGCCAACCCTTTGCTTATTTTGTTTTGATTTTTATTTACCGATCTCCAGGAGGGGGGCAGTAATATAAATGTGGCTGGAACTGCCATTACGCTGCTGATAAAAGCAAGTAAAATGGAAATAGCTCCGAAAAACCCCAGAAAGCGAACCGTGGCCAGAGAGGAAAAACACAAACAAAGCAGGGCCCCCGCCGAGGCAAGGGACGTGAGCCAAAGCTGTGGTAGGAGGATTTTCATTTCCCGGGCTATAAACGAGGGGTGTTTTTCTTTCTCCGGCAATCTGCTGTTAAGAGTGGCAATGAGCCAAATGGAGAAGAGGAGGGAGGTGCACGCTGCAATCAGCGGAGGGGTGAAACTAAAAAGGCCCGCCGGCAACTGTACCAAGGTTTGCAAGGCTAGGGTGAGCGAAGTGGAGCAGGCCACCGGAAGGATAAATATGCAGCTGTATCCGGAAGCGAAAACGGTTAAGAGTGAAACGGCAACAATAAGTGCTAGGCTGGCGCACATGAGCGGGAGCGTGTTTTTTTCCATTTCTCTGAAAAAATTTTCTCTAGCAAACGACAACCCGGAAAAGAGCAGCTGAACAGCTTGGGGATCTTGGTTTATGGCAGCGTGTTGCAGCTGTTGTTGTATTTCTTGGGTTTTGCCGCTTATCAGGCATGGGAGTCGTAGGGCTATAGCTTTTTCGTCCTGGGAGATAAATATGTTGTTCAGCAAGGGGGATTGCAGCGCCTGTTGAACTGTTGCCTCTGTGAGTTGGGGGACATCAAGTGTAGCATTCAGAAAGGGAGTAAGGGTAACCGCCCCGAGGTCACCTGGGGTAGCGAGGTCTATGTTGCCCGGAGCGAGGTAGTCGTTGGCAAGGATCTGTGGCGAGGTGCTGGTCACCCTCGCAAAAGACTGAAGAGTTTGGTCAAGGGTAATGAACAATGAAAACGCTGCAGGGGTAAAGATGCCTGCTTCCTCAGAATTCGGAAAAATACCAACCGTTAGTATTTCTTGAGCAGCCATTGGTTGCTCGGCATGGAGCATTTTTGTCCATGGAGGTACCTTGGCCAATAAAGCCGTTGTTGATTGTTGGGTATGCGAAAGAAAAAGCAAGATACTGAGGACAGTGAGTAACAAAAAAACACATGTTATCTTGCGAGGATGAGTGATCGGGCATTGGATCAGGAATGTTGTGGGGGACATTCTTATCGTCGGGTAGAGATCGTCGTTTTTTGGAAAGAGCGGGCCTTATGAGAGGGATCGTATACTCTTTTTATCAGTTCTGTTCTCTTGTGATCAGCAATGTGGTTATGGAGGCGAGTTACGTCCTTGCGCATGTTTATCAGCCCATTGGCTCTCGATGTAGACGGGTGCTTGGAGAGGTCGGCATTGGAGGTGTAGGCATGTGCGGCAAATTCTCCAGCAGTAGTCTCCCGCTTGCTAAAAGAGCAGAGAGTGTTGATGTGAAATGGACAAGAGCTATTGATTGGATAACAGCGACAGCTATTAGATCCTTTTGTTGTTGATTGCACAGTCTATGACTGAAAAATATCTGTATAGGAAAATTATTGGATAGTTACCTGCTGCTTGTCAAGAAATATGTTCGTTTTTCATGTAGATGGTCAGATTTATTGGGTAACGAAAGCTTTTTTTATGTGGGAAGGCGTGTCATCAACGATAATGAAGGATGGTATCAGAAAAAAGCAATAGCTGTAAATTGGTATGAACAATGGACCAATTTAGTTTGCAGCCCTGTTATGAAACTTGTAGCGGAAAACTTGTTAACAGTCTGTTTTTTTTAGTAATATAGCGCTTGTTTGTTTTGAGCGCAGTATACCATTCCCGGTTGCGTAAAAACAGATGCCTCTGGGGGCCGAGGTGGGATTATTTTGTTATATCTTGACAAAGGAATAAGGTATTATTAATCCTACTACTATGTTTTCAGAAGAGAGAGGTATTTGATAACGTTCTGTTTTTCTCTATTTTTACCCAACAACCTATACATGATAATGAAGAGTAAAAGGAAAGCATGTTTGACTAGGCTTTCCTACTAGGTGTGGTGTCTGCAATCCATGCTTAAATAATAGTCCAAGGGGGGCCTATGAGTGCAAAAGAGATGGAAGATAAGATTACGAGTTTGCTGAGTGAGGGGAATACCTTTGAGCCACCCCAGGAAGGTCGTGATGAGGCGTGGATAAAATCCCTTGATCAATACAAGGAGATTTATCAGCGATCTATGGATGACCCGGAAGGGTTTTGGAGTGAACGTGCCGATGAACTCGTCACCTGGGATAAGAAATGGGACAAGGTCCTGGAATACGATTTGACTGTTCCCGAAGTCAAGTGGTTTCAGGGGGGGAAACTCAATGTTTCCTACAATTGTCTGGACCGCCATCTTGAGGATGGTCGCCGCAATAAAGCCGCTATCATCTGGCAGGGAGAACCGGAAGAAGACGTAAAGGTCTACACTTATCAGATGCTCCACACCGAAGTGTGTCGGTTTGCTAATGTACTCAAGAAAAAAGGGGTCAAAAAGGGGGACCGGGTTGCCATCTATATGCCGATGATTCCGGAACTGGCTATTTCTCTGTTGGCATGTACCCGACTTGGTGCTGTGCATTCTGTTGTGTTTGCAGGTTTTTCTGCGATTGCTTTGCAGAGTCGAATCAATGATTGTGAGGCCAAGGTTCTGCTGACTGCAGATGCCGTACTTCGCGGGGGTAAGGCGATCCCCCTGAAAGCAAATGCTGATCAAGCCATGGAGGAATGTGACTGCGTTGAAAGCTGTATCGTTGTTAATCGGGCCGGGACAGATGTAGCCATGCAGAAAGGGCGTGATTGCTGGTGGCATGAAGAGGTTGAAGAGGCTGATATTGCATCGTACTGTGAACCCGAATCTATGGATGCTGAGGATCTGTTATTTATTCTCTATACTTCAGGTTCTACCGGTAAACCCAAAGGTGTTGTCCATACCACCGGCGGCTATTTGACCTATGCCATGCACACCAGTCAATGGGTATTTGATCTCAAGGACGACGATGTCTACTGGTGCACAGCAGATGTCGGCTGGATTACCGGTCACAGTTATATCCTTTATGGTCCGCTTGGTCTTGGGGCAACGACTGTTATGTTTGAAGGCGTTCCAAGCTATCCGGCTCCTGATCGTTTCTGGAAGATAGTTGAAAAATTTAAAGTCAATATTTTTTACACTGCCCCAACCGCCATTCGCGCGCTTATGCGTGACGGCATTGAGTATACCCAGCGTTATGATATGTCTAGTCTGCGTATCCTCGGATCTGTTGGTGAGCCAATTAACCCGGAAGCATGGATGTGGTACCATGTGAACGTGGGTAAGGGAAAACTACCCATTGTTGACACCTGGTGGCAGACCGAAACCGGCGGGATCATGATTTCGCCACTGCCGTATGCAACCCCGCTGAAGCCGGGATCCGCAAGTTACCCTTTACCAGGTATTGATGCGGCAATTTTTAATGAGGAAGGGAAGGAGGCTGCACCCAATGAGGGTGGACACCTTGTTATTCGCCGGCCTTGGCCTGGTATGCTTCGTGGCGTTTTTGGTGATCCCCAACGGTATAAAAAAACTTATTTCAGCCGGTATGAAGGAATTTATGACCCAGAAGACGGAGCTCGATGTGATGAAGATGGTTATTTTTGGATCATGGGGCGCCTTGATGACGTTATCAATGTAAGTGGTCACAGGCTGGGTACAGCCGAGATCGAATCAGCCTTGGTGTCCCATGAGGCTGTAGCTGAGGCTGCTGCTGTTGGTATGCCTCATCCCATCAAGGGGCAGGCAATTTTTGCCTATGTTACCCTGATGTCGTGGGCTGAAGAAAGTGATGAACTGCTTGCAGAGCTACGCAGCCATGTACGTGCTGAAATCGGACCCATTGCTACCCCTGAGGCCATCCAGTGGGCCCCAGGTTTGCCGAAGACCCGATCCGGAAAGATTATGCGACGTATTTTGCGTAAAATAGCAGCCAACGATTTTAAAGATTTTGGCGACACTTCAACCCTTGCCGATCCATCTGTGGTCGATCAGCTCGTTGACGGTAAGAAAAAACTGGGCTAATCGTAAAAGAGGAGCAGTTTGATTTAGATGCCACCGGCTACGTGCAACCGGCAATGAAATGACGTATATTGAGGCAGGACGCTCCGGTGTCCTGCCTGTTTTTTTTTGGACTTTTTGTAGCCATGAGGCTCTATTAAATAGGTACAGTCATTATGGATAAGGGGCATATGGCAAGTAATGGGCAGGTGCCTTCAGCACCTGATGTGATTGTCGATTTTCTTGGCAATATCATGCCGTTTAAGGAGCTCGACTTGCAACTTTTACAAGATGTTGCCCGGCATGTACGAGTCGACTTTTTTCCCAAAGGAACATGGCTGCTTACCATGGGGGAAAGTGAAGTCCGATTTCTTTATTTGATCCAACAAGGTGGAGTGAAATCGTTTTTGACCGACGAGGAAGGGCAAACTACGCTGAAAGATTACCGCGGTGAAGGCGAATACATAGGGGCTCTTGGTATAATACGAGGCACTGTGGCCAATATGAATGTGGAAACAGTGGAAGATACCTTTTGTTTTTTGTTGCCACGAGACATCTTTCTTGACTTGATTACTTCGCAGCCGGGCTTTGCCCAGTATTATTTAAAAAGTTTTTCCGAGAAAGTTGTGTCCACCGCGTATACAGAATTGCGGAAACACAGGGTCGCCAGACGTGGAGACGAAGATCTGTACCTTTTTTCCATCAAAGTCGAGGATATCATAGGGCGTACCCTGCGTAGGATACCTGTGGGGGCGTCGGTGCAGGATGCAGCCAAAATGATGATGCGTTTCAGTGTTGGCTCGCTGTTACTCTATGAGAATGACGAGGATAATATTGTCGGTATTATTACGGACAAAGATCTTCGTAACAAGGTTGTTGCTGCGGGGATGGAGATGGCAATGCCGGTAAGAAAAATCATGACATCTCCGGTAGCCGCTATCAGTTCCCAGGCCGTTTGTTTTGATGCGCTGATAAAAATGATGTCCTCCGGGATTCATCATTTGGCTGTGGAGGACAACGGGAAAATTACAGGGATAATTACCTCTCATGATGTCATGTTGCTCCAGGGGAATTCTCCCTATATGTTGTTTAAAGAAATCAGCACCCAGTGTTCCTATCCAGCCTTATATTCCTTGGCCCAGAAAATCCCGGGTGTTGTTCGAAACCTCATAAATGAAGGGGCGAAAGCTGGTAATATTGCCCAGATGGTAGCGCTTTTAAATGACCGGGTGCTCGCACAGCTCTTACGCTTAGTGGAATTGGAGTTAGGTCGTGCTCCGGTCCCTTATTGTTGGTTGTTGCTGGGCTGTGAGGGGCGAAAGGAGTTAACGTTTAAGACTGGTCAGGAGAACGCACTGGTATATGCCGACCCCGAAGATGATTACCAGCAAAGGGCAGCAGCCGTATATTTTAAGGAGTTGAGCAAAAGAACGATAAACCATCTGGTAAATTGCGGGTATCCTGTAGCTGAAGAGCAAATTATTGCAAGCGATTCCCGGTGGTGCCGGCCATTACGTGTCTGGAAGGATCAGTATACTACTTGGCTTAAGGGGGAGCCTTTTGCAGGTGTGGTTGAGAAAGGGTCATTTTTTGACATTCGGCTTGGGTACGGTCATAAACCCCTTTTTGAAGAGATACGCGCCAAGATAGTTAAGGATGCCCGAAAGTATAATGGATATTTAATCAGCGCTGTCAATGATTGTACCAACTGGAGAACTCCGCTCGCTGTTTTTAGAGATGTTATTGTTGAGGAGGACGGCAAGCAGGAAAGCCTTTTTGATATAAAAGAAAAGGGATTGGCGCCTTATATTCACTTTGCACGAATTTTGGCTCTTCATTATGGTATTAGGGAAACGAACACCCTTGCCCGGCTTGCAATCCTTGCAAAGGAAGGTCGCCTTGACGGCGAATTGGCCGGTCGGATTCAGGAGGCTTGCGAAATCCAGATGCATATACAACTTATCCATCAACTGCATCAGTATGAAGTCGGCTCTCTGCCGGATAGCTTTATTGCGCTTGGAAAACTTACTGAACTGGAGAAGAAAATGTTACGGGATGGGTTTGAGCTGGTTGGCGAATTAAATGATCTGTTGCAGTCCCTGGTTAAGGGTATTCATAAAAGGCAACGATAGGGGATGCGCTCTCTTTTTAGCTGGTTGAGGAAACCAGATCCACTTCTTGTGCGCAATGAGGAGCAGTTTAAGCGGCTTGATTTTCGCCTTCCTTTACCTGATTATGATTATGTGGTGTGTGATACGGAATTAACCGGCCTGCATAAGCGTAAAGATGAAATTATTTCCATTGGTGCCGTTCGTATCTCCAGGTTACAGATTGAACTTTCCAGTACCTTTCACACTTTGGTTCGTCCCGTCAAACTAGATGCAAATCAAGCGACATTTGTCCATCGCATCACTCCTGAGCAGCTCCGGAAGGCTCCAGGTATAGAGGAGGTTTTACCCCGGTTTGTTGAGTATTGCAGTGGAGCACTCTTGGTGGGGCATTGTATTAGCCTTGATCTTCATTTTTTAAACCTTGCAATCAGGAAAAATCTTGGCGGGATCCTGTCCAATCCTTGCGTTGATACCATGACCATGGCTCGTCTCTACAAAGAGCTTGCCGGAAAAAGAGGCGTTCGTTTTGCGGGGAACCCTGGATCCCTTGTACTCGATGATTTAACAGCAGAATTTAAATTGCCCCGTTTTAAGCCCCATGATGCCCTGGAGGATGCATTGCAGACCGCTTATCTTTTTCTTTTCCTGGCTAAGAAATTAAAGAGTATGGGCGTGCAGACTTTGGAAGATGTACGTCAGTTGGGACGCAATAAGGGCGAAGAACGACTTTTTTGAGGGTGGCTTTTGGGGACAAGCAAGGGTTGAGGTGGAGATGAAGTACTGAAAAGTGTAGTTCGCCTTGTGCGCGATGGTTTTTTTATTTGCATTGTCGTCGTTGATGTATATGATTAGCCCTTATTTCTCGCGATATTGTATCAATGTTGCTCAATTGCACACTATTGGTTTATGTTGAGCATAGGCGCATGGTGGTATGTTTTCGAATCGTCGCTTATTGGTACCGCATGGACTGACCTTTGGTGAGCATTTTATTCATTTTATATCTGATTTATTTTAATAGCATCAATCTGAAATCACATATCTTTTCGGGAAATGACAAAATGCTCATGAGAAATTCTGGTTAGCGCCTGGACATTTGTCGCCATCGTCAGTAATCTGCAGACATAATGTATTTTGATTCTTAACTGTTCTGCGAAGAGCTAAAAGCTGTCAAGCTAGCCCAACTGTAACTGATCAGCAGTGCTCCAAATGTTCACAAGCTGACCGATTTAGCAGGTAAGCCCCGACTTCGATACATCGGTATGCTGGGCGAGCTGATCGTGAAGAGTTGGGGTGCTGCTGAAGAGTTACCTTTGATTTTAAGATTGTATATCTTGAATACCCATTAACACAAAACATATTTGCAAAGATGACCGGTAAAGAAATTAGAAAACGTTTTCTTGAGTATTTTGAACGACACGGACACACCAGGGTGAAATCCTCTTCTTTGGTGCCCCATGATGATCCTACCCTTCTCTTTGTTAACTCCGGAATGGTGCAGTTCAAAAAAGTGTTTATGGGTGAAGAGCATCGACCATACACTCGTGCGACCACAGCCCAGGCAAGTGTTAGAGCCGGAGGCAAGCATAATGATCTTGAAAATGTAGGATATACGGCCCGTCATCATACCTTTTTTGAAATGCTGGGTAACTTTTCTTTTGGTGATTATTTCAAGAAGGAAGCCATTGCCTATGCCTGGGAGTTTTTGACGGTTGAGCTTGGTTTGGATCCACAGAAGTTATGGGTTTCCATCTATGATGACGATGATGAAGCAGATGAATTATGGAAACAGGTCAAAGAGTTGCCACCGGGAAGAATCGTCCGCATGGGAGAAGAAGAGAACTTCTGGGCCATGGGGGATACCGGGCCGTGTGGTCCTTGCTCTGAAATTCATATAGACCAAGGAGTGGAAGCTGGTTGTGGTCGTGCTGACTGCAAACTAGGGTGTGATTGTGACCGCTTTCTGGAGTTGTGGAACTTGGTTTTTATGCAGTTTTACAGAGACGAGAACGGTAAAATGACACCGTTGCCACACCCGTCCATTGATACCGGCATGGGGCTTGAGCGGGTAGCAGCTGTTTTACAAGGCAAATACAATAATTTTGATTGCGACCTATTTACCCCGATTATTGATTATATCGCCGAGCTGGCAGGAAAAAAATATCACGACAATAAAAGTGACGATGTGTCCCTTCGTGTAATTGCAGATCATGCCAGAGCGACCACTTTTCTTGTAGGGGACGGCGTGTTGCCTTCCAATGAAGGGCGGGGATATGTTCTGCGTCGAATTATGCGTCGAGCCATTCGCTATGGCAGGGCCCTGGGGTTGGAATCGTTTTTTCCTGGAGTTTGTGCGCTTGTCACAGAGACAATGGTCGACGCGTATCCACATCTGGATGATACTAGAGACTTGCTGGCCAAAGTGGTAGCCAACGAAGAGCAGCGTTTTGGCTTGACTCTTGACAGAGGGCTGCAGAAGCTTGATGAAGAAATACAGAGATTACAAGCAGAGTCGGGAGAATCGGCCATTATTGATGGTACATTCATTTTTAAGCTGTATGACACCTATGGCTTCCCTGTCGATATCGTCCGTGATGCCGCGATAGAAAGGGGCGTCGCCTTTGATGAACCTGGGTTTGCCCTGGCCATGGAGCAGCAACGTGAGCAATCACGTAAGTCCTGGAAGGGCAGCGATGTGGACCATCTTGACCAAGGTGTGCTACATCTGGTCAATCAGGAAAAGACTGCCGAGTTTACAGGTTATTTTTCCACCAACAGCGATTCTGTGGTTGAGGGAATCATTGATCAATCCGGTGCGTTGGTGCAAAGCGGAAAAGCGGGCGAGCGTTTACAGGTATTTTGCCGGCAGACACCGTTTTATGCGGAATCAGGGGGGCAGGTTGGCGATCAAGGCGAAATATCCTGGCCGGGAGGTCGTTTTGAGGTGACCCAAACACTCTCACCAGTAGAGGGGATTATTCTTCATCATGGTGAGGTTGTTGAAGGAACGCTTGAGCAGGGGCAGCAGGTTAATCTCCAGGTTGCTGAGCGTCGCGCAGAAATTGCCTCGAACCATACATCCACACATCTCTTGCATGCCGCTTTGAAGCAGGTCTTGGGTGAGCATGTCAAGCAGGCCGGTTCATTGGTAGACAGTAACCGGTTGCGTTTTGATTTCACCCATTTTTCTCCGGTCTCCCCTGAAGAAATTGTGAAAATAGAGAAAATAGTTAATGCCAAAATTCGGCAGAATATTCCTGTGTCTTCGGCAATTCTAGACCGGGAAGAAGCAATTGAAGCTGGTGCGACAGCACTCTTTGGTGAAAAATATGGTGATGATGTCCGGGTGATAACCATCGGTGATTTTAGCAAAGAACTTTGTGGGGGTACCCATGCCGGTGCAACCGGCGATGTCGGCCTGTTTAAAGTGATTCATGAAACAGGGATTGCTGCAGGAGTACGTCGTATAGAGGCTGTTACCGGCAGGCAGGCCATGGAATGGCTCCACAAATTTGAACAGGACGCAACGGAACTGTGCAAGACCGTGGGGAGCCCACTGGAGAGAGCTGCTGAAAAGGTGGTCAATTTACAAAAAAGGCACAAAGCACTGGAAAAGGAGCTTGCGGCGATCACTGCCAAAATGACCCTTTCCAACCTTGATCAACTCCTTGCGGGGGCGGTAGAGGTAAATGGGGTGCAGGTTGTTGCCTGTACTGTGAAACTGGATTCTCCAAAAACACTGCGCGAAATTGGTGATAAAATCAGAGATAAAATGCAGACCGGTATTGCAGTGCTTGGTGGAGAATTTGGTGGAAAAGCAGCCTTGCTTGCTGTAGTGAGCAAAGATTTGACAGGCAGGATAAAGGCTGGCGATATTGTTAACAAAGTCGCTGTTATTGTTGGCGGCAAAGGCGGTGGTCGACCAGACATGGCCCAAGCCGGCGGTAGCATGCCGGACAAGCTTGATGAGGCTGTCAGCAAGGTGCCTGCTATTGTTGAGGAGCTGCTCAAATAAACTTTGACAGTGGCGACAAGAACAAGGCTATCTTGAATAATTGCCATTTAGCCCGATTTTCCGGAGTCATGGCTTGCCTGACCTCGAACTAAATTGCTGATAATTCAAGATGCCTTTGAGATTTGAACGCTGGAGAACGCATATGTGGCTGAGGCCGTATATGCGTTTTTCGCATAAACCATAACTCGGATGCTGTTACACTTTTTAGGCTATCTTGCATAATTGCCTTTTCACCCAACTTTCTTGCTGTATTTTAAAAAAAAACATCGGAATATTAATTATGTGTCTGTTGTTATTTTTTAAGCATGCCTTAATCTTGGATGAAGATTCTAATTGTTTAAGTATCCTTGAATAGTCCTGCAGCATCGAAAGAATAGTAAGATAATGCAACAGTCTGATTCACAACGAATTGTCATCACCGGAGTGGGGCTTACCGCACCTGGTGCATCATCGCTCGACCAGTTTAGAGCGAATCTTCTTGCCGGCAAAAGCGGCATAACAACTTTGGATCTTCGGTATATGGGGGTTCATCCGGCCGGTATTTGTACGTTTGATGAAACAAGGTACCGTAAAAAGAGGGAGAACAAGCGCGGAAGTCGTGCAGGCTGTATTTCCGTATACTGCGCCAATGAGGCTCTTGAGGACGCCGGAATAACCTTTGAGGAGTATGACCGTAGCACAACCGGAGTTTATCTTGGCCTTACAGAGCATGGGACGGTGGAAACGGAAAATGAGGTCTACAATATAAGCAAATTCGATTATAATGTGGACTATTGGACCCATCACCATAACCCGCGAACCGTTCTCAACAACCCAGCCGGTGAAGTTACCATGAATCTGGGTATTACCGGTCCTCACTATACCATTGGTGCTGCGTGTGCCGCAGGGAATGCCGCACTTATTCAGGGGGCCCAGATGTTGAGATTGGGAGAGGTGGATTTTGCTCTTTGCGGTGGGATCTCCGAGTGTGTCGGCTCTTTTGGTATCTTTGCCTCTTTCAAGTCTCAAGGAGCTTTAGCCGAACATCCAGACCCCATTCGTGCCAGTCGTCCATTTGATATGCAGAGAAACGGAATCGTTATTTCAGAAGGAGGGTGTGTCTTTACCCTGGAAAGACTGGACAGTGCTCTGCAAAGAGGAGCAAAAATATATGGTGAGCTTGCAGGGTATGCCATGAATTCGGATGCCAGGGATTTTGTTTTACCATATGGTCCCCGGCAGCAACAGTGCATGGAAATGGCGCTGAAGCGGGCTGGAATGGATGCCGGTGATATTACGATCGTGAATACCCACGCCACAGGCACTCGCCAGGGTGATGTGGAGGAATGTTCGGCCATTAGAAAGACTTTTGCCGGCTGCACATCCACCTATATCAACAATACCAAGTCCAGTATCGGGCATGCGATGGGCGCGGCAGGAGTACTCGAACTTGCCGGCAACCTTCCCTCTTTTACTGATCATTACGTGCATCCGACCATTAATCTCGATCAACTTGACCCTGACTGCGCTATGCAAGGGTTGGTGAGTGGCGAACCGCAAAAACTTGCTCGTGTTGATGCTGTGTTGAATAATTCCTTTGGTATGCTGGGAATAAATTCAGTGGTTGTTGTCAAGAGTTTTGTGGCGGGTTGAGGTGTTTTATGGTAAGTTCTTCCGTTTTGTCCCCGTTCGATGAATACTGGGGGCTGGAAGAGCTGGCCGTATGCTCACACATTAGTCACTGACTATTAAGCTGATTTCCATATAACGAATATGACTCTTGCAACTCTTGCCTGAAAGGCTACTGTTGGAAGAGTTTTCAATAAGCAACGGGGACGGAGTATGACTCGGGAAGAAATCAAGGACGTTATCCTTGAAATAATAGAAGATATCGACGAAGAAGCAGAATTTGATAACCTTGACGCAGATGCACCATTACGCGACCAGCTTGATTTGGACTCGATGGATTTTCTGGATATTGTTATGGAACTGCGAAAACGTTATCAGCTGCAGATTCCTGAGGACGAATATCCGGAGCTGGCAACTTTGACCAGCTGTGTCAACTACCTGGAGCCAAAGCTGAAAGACGCCTAAACTTGAGCAGGCAGGATTATGCCGGCATTGCTGCCCGTTGGTCCTGCCTTTACCTTCCTTCCCACCTTTTTTCTATGGCTGAGTATCAGCTGATTATCATCGGCGGCGGTTTATCTGGAATAGCCGCAGGCATTCGTGCGGCGCGTTTCGGAGTCAAAACCTTACTTCTCGAACAGCACACTATCCCAGGAGGCCTGAATTCCTATTATTTCAGGCAGGGGAAAATACTGGAAACCGGGCTGCATGCTATGACCAACTATGCGGCTGCCGGGAATAAACGTGCTCCATTGAATGTTCTTTTTCGTCAACTCAAACTTTCCAGAAAACTGTTTGCGACCCATGAGCAGGTGGGCTCTGAAATACGATTCCCCGATGCCTCGCTTTTATTTTCCAACGATCCCCTGCTTCTTGAACAGGAGGTGGCAGGAGCCTTTCCAGAGAGTGTTGACAGATTTATTGCTCTGAAAAAAAGTATTGCTGCGTATGACCCTTTTACAGTGCAACCTTGGAAATCTGCGCGTACTTTTCTCTCGCACGCTCTTGAGAACCCGTTGTTGGAGGAAATGCTGCTGTTACCGCTGATGGTATATGGTAATCCTGAAGAGCATGATATGGATATGGGGCAGTTTGTGATTATGTTCCGGTCTGTTTTTGAAGAAGGATTTTTCAGGCCTGGTGGGACTATCCGAGAATTCTTAACAATGTTACTGGATCAGTTTAAAAGTTTTGGCGGAGAAATTCGTTATCGTGCATTGGTGAAAGAAATCTATAGGGAACAGGGCAAGGTTAAAGGTATACAACTGGCCGATGGTGAAATTCTAACAGCAGATGCTGTGCTTTCCACCGTAGGCATGCCGGAAACCATCAAGCTCAGCGGATGGGATATTCCGCAGCAGGCATACGGTGGACGGATGAGTTTTATGGAAACCGTGTCCCTGGTTGATGAGAAAGCACGAGAGGGGCTTGACAGTTCGGCTACAATCCTTTTTTATAATAAAAAATCCCAGTTACACTACCAGCGACCGACGACATTTCTTGACCTTTCCTGGGGAGTGATTTGTTTTCCTGATAATTTTCAAGGGCTAGAGAAGGAAGAGTGTTTTCAGATCAGGAACACCAATGCTGCTAATTATGCCCTATGGAAAGCGGCAACTCCTGCTGAATACACAACACTCAAACAGCAGTGGACCCATGCTGCGATCAGTAACGCGGAAGATGTCATCGGCCCATACAGCGAGAATGTGATTTACCAGGATAGTTTTACACCGCTCACGGTTGAACGTTTTACCAGAAAGGCTGAAGGTGCCATCTATGGGAGTCCCTTAAAAATAAGAGACGGTAAAACGCCTTGGCCCAATTTGTTTATTGCCGGCACGGACCAAGGGTACCTGGGTATTGTCGGGGCCATGCTCAGCGGCGTTACAGTGATTAATCAACATATTCTTTCCTAGATACGGCTACGTAACAGCATTAAGGACATATGAAATACTCTTCTTTAGATACGCTTGAAAACCGCTATGACGTTATTGTCATTGGATCAGGACTTGGAGGGATGACATGCGCAAACAGGCTTGCCGATGCCGGGCACTCAGTGTTGCTGCTTGAACACCATATACAGCTTGGAGGTTTGGCGACCTGGTTTAAAAGGGGGGGGCATATTTTTGATGTGTCCCTGCACGGTTTTCCCTATGGAATGGTGAAAACCTGTAAAAAATACTGGGGCAAGGAGATTCGTGATCGTATTGTCCAGTTGCCAAAGATAGTGTTTGATAACCCTCAGTTTTCCCTGACCACCACTTTTAGTAAAGTCGATTTTATCCGTATTCTGCAAGAGAATTTTGGGGTCGCGGCTCAGACAGTTCATGATTTTTTTGCCACTGTTGACGGCATGAATTTTTACGATGACCAAACAATGACCACCAGAGAATTGTTTGACAAGTTTTTTCCTGGGCGAACTGATATCCACCGTCTGCTCATGGAGCCCATTTCCTATGCAAATGGGTCCACCATGGATGAACCAGCCATAACCTACGGTATTGTTTTTTCCAATTTCATGAACCGGGGGGTTTATACTTTTGAAGGTGGAACTGATACCCTTATCGGTCTGATGGCAAAAGAGTTGCAGCAAAACGGCGTCACCATCTGTACCGGTGCCAAGGTTGAAAAAGTTCTGGTCCATAAAGGTAAAACCTGCGGGGTTGCTGTCAACGGGAAACACATTGCTGCAACCGCTGTTGTATCCAACGCCGGCATTACCAATACCATTGACAATCTTGCAGGAAGAGAGAATTTTCCACCTGATTTCCTAACAGAGCATGATAAGGTTGAGGTAAATAATTCCAGTTGTCAGGTCTATTTTGGCATTCGTAAAGGAGAAACCATAGACGATATAGGTGATTTGTTGTTTACCTCCACAGCCAAAGAGTACTCAGCAGAAGAAATGCGGGCGATGGAGACCAGGAGCCGAACGTTTTCAGTCTACTATCCCAAAACCAGACCGGAAAAACCTGATTATACCATTGTCGCCTCCATGAATGCCGATTATGCAGATTGGGCTTATTTAGAATCAAACGAGTATCTGCAGGCCAAACAGGCAATGATCGAGAGGTGTCTTGTTGATTTGGAAAGGTATATTCCGGATGTAAGAAAGAAGATTGATACCGTGGAGTCTGCTACTCCCCGCACCTTTAATCGGTATACCTTGCATACCAGGGGGACCTCTTTTGGTACTAAATTTGAGGGGCTTGACATCTCCAGGGCGCTCCATAAGACGTTACCTGGTCTTTATCACGTCGGCTCTGTGGGTATTATTATGAGTGGTTGGTTGGGAGCCATTAACTATGGCGTGATTGCAGCTCATGATGTTGACGGCTATCTGCGTGAGCAAGGGTGAGGACGTTGTGGTCTGTAAAAACCACCCGAATGTTTATTTGAATATAACTGTGTAGGGCTATGGCTGATTTTAAGGGAAAGAAGGCTGTTGTGACAGGGGCAACCCGTGGCATTGGCAAAGCAATCACGCAGTCACTGCTCGCCGGTGGTGCGGATGTTGTTGGAGTATATGGTGCCAACAAAGAGGCAGCGGACCAGCTGCAACAGGAATGCAGTTCTTTTGAAGGCTGCCTGTCGCTTCAACAACTCGATGTGAGTGATTATGAAGCCGTTGCTGCTTTCTTTGCCGAGGTGGAAGAGCGCTACGATACCATGGATATCCTGGTGAATAATGCCGGGGTTCGGCGTGATGCTGTAGTGGCCATGATGAAGGAAGAGGATTGGCACCGTGTCATTGATGTCAATCTGACTGGTGGCTTTAACATGTCTAAGTGCGTACTGCCCCTGATGCTGAAGCAGAAGTATGGACGAATTGTTTTTATTACTTCACCCATGGGACATCTAGGGTTTGCAGGGCAAGCCAATTATGCTGCATCAAAGGCAGGGCAGGTTGGGTTGATGAAATCACTTTCAAAAGAAGTGGGTAAACGAAAAATTACGGTCAATTGTGTCTCTCCCGGCTTTATTGCCACTGATTTTATTCATGATTTGAATGAGAGTCAGGTGAAAGAATATAAAAAGATGGTGCCGCAACGTCGTTTTGGTACCCCTCAAGAGGTCGCTGATGCGGTTTTATTTTTGGCCGGTGACAATGCTTCGTATATAAATGGCGCTGTGCTTGAGGTTACCGGGGGGCTGTAATGGAACTAAATGATCAACACTATCTTTATTCCAGGATTCCTCACCGTCCTCCTTTTCTTTGGCTTGATGAAATTACTGAAATCAATGAAGAGGGGATTCGGGCAAAGAAGACAATTTCTGCAAATTTGGACATTTTTCAGGGGCATTATCCGGATTATCCGATTATGCCGGGAGTGCTGCTGTGCGAGGCAGTGTTTCAGGCCGGTGCCGTTTATATCAGCGAGTTGATGCATAAGCAGCAAAAAAAAAGCGACTCAGAGCAAGTTGGCGGCATACCTGTGCTTACCAGGATTTTGAATGCCAGGTTCAAGCGCGAGGTTGGTCCTGGAGATACAATCGAAATAGCTGCTCACCTAACCGAAAGGATTGGATCAGCCTGGTTTCTGAAAGGAAATGTCAGAGTCCGTGGGCAAATTGCAGTGCAGGTTGAATTTGCCTGTGCACTCAAAGGGGATTAAGTGGATTTTTTAGGTGTAGCAGGTCGGAAAATTATTATATTTGGACTAGCCAATAAAAAATCTGTTGCCTGCAGCATCGGTCGGGTATTGGTCGAAGCCGGTGCTGAGGTGATCCATGTGGTGAGATCTGAACAGCGAGCAGAAACGGCGAAAAAGCTCTTTCCGGAAAGCAAGGTTTTTATTTGTGATGTCGAAAATGAAGCAAATATCATTGCGGTTCGGGATCAGATTGATCGCGCGGTTGATGGTCCTGTAGAGGGTATTGTCCATTCCATAGCATTTGCCAATTATTCTGAAGGACTCAAGCCCTTCCACGAGACACTCAAGAAAGATTTCCTCCAAGCCGTTGACATCAGCTGCTTTTCCTTTATTTCCATTGCAAATCATTTTCGCTCATTGCTTGCAAACCATGCTGCTCTGGTAACTATTTCCATCTCCACCACTCGAATGGCTGCTGAAAATTACGGCTACATGGCACCTGTGAAGGCTGCCTTGGAGTCCTCGATCTGTTTTCTGGCCAAGAGTTTTTCCGCTTTTTCTGAAGTCAGATTTAATGCTGTTTGTCCTGGTCTGCTGAAGACCTCCGCGTCTGCAGGTATTCCGGGGTATATTGACAGCTATCTTTTTGCTGAAAAGGCAACATTGCGTAAAAAGGCGCTCAGGACCGAAGAAGCAGCCAATGTTGCCGCCTTTTTGCTCTCTCCCCGGTCCTCGGGTATTAATGGGCAGTGTGTCGTGGTTGATGCTGGTATGGGGATGAATTATTTTGATGCCGAGATTGTGACCAAGGCCGCTCTTTAAAAAAACGGGTAATGTGGGAAGGCCGGCACTATAAGCTACGCACATGCAGCTGCAGGAGAACATGATAAACAGAGTTGTGGAGATGATCAGAAATACGGGTGCTGTCTTTTTCTCCAAAGAAACACCGCTGTATGTGAAAATAATCCTTGGCAGCGGTTTGCTGTATGTTATCTCTCCCTATGACCTTATTCCTGAATGGGTGCCGGTTGTGGGTATCCTCGATGATGTTGCCCTTGCAGCCCTCTTGATAACGTGGGCCCAGCGCTTCAACACGCCCGAAGACTAAGAATTTAACGCTGCTTAATTACAATTTATCATTTTATAGATAATGCAATTTTCAAATGTTTGTCTGCACGATTTCGGATATGTGTTGCCTCCGGTCACTCTTACCTCTGATGACATAGAAGTACGCCTTGCACCTTTGTATGAACGGTTGAAGCTTCCCCATGGTCGATTGGAGCTAATGAGCGGTATTCAAAGCAGGCGGCTGTGGAATAAAGGTACCAGGCCGAGTGAAGGGGCTGCTCAGGCAGGAAACGTGGCATTGGAACGTGCCGGTGTGGACAGGGCAGATGTCGGTTGTCTTATTTTTACCTCTGTAAGCCGCGATATGATGGAACCGGCTACAGCGGCATTTGTCCATCGATCTTTGGAACTTCCAGGTTCCTGTCATATCTTTGATCTTTCCAATGCTTGCCTTGGGTTTCTTAACGGCATGATCATGTTGGCTAATATGATTGAACTCGGACAGGTGAAATCAGGGGTGATTGTTGCCGGAGAAACTGCTGAAGATCTGGTAGAATCGACAATGCGCCATATGCTTGAGGAACAGTCTCTTACCAGGAAAAGTGTGAAACCTTTGTTTGCCTCGCTTACCATCGGCTCTGGTGCGGTGGCCATTGTTATGTCGGATAAGCGCGTTTGCGACACAGGTCATTCTCTTATAGGAGGCAGCTGTAGAGCCAATACTGCCTATAACCATCTTTGCCAAGGTGGCCAGAACTCGGAGCAGGGCACCTTGATGTCTACTGATTCGGAAGAGCTGCTGCGGCAGGGGATTGAGACTGCTGCTGATTGCTGGCATGGATTTCAGCAGGAGCTTGGCTGGTCGGGTGAGGGCATCGATCGATTTTTTTGTCACCAAGTGGGGAAAGCCCATGCTCAGGCACTTTTTAAACGTCTTGAGCTGGATCCTCGTAAAAATTTTGAGACCTTACCTGTTCTCGGTAATGTTGGTTCCGTATCAGCACCTGTGACGATGGGGATGGGGATCGAACAGGGACAGCTCGTAGCCGGTCAAAAAGCAGCCTTGCTTGGAATTGGTTCAGGGATTAATTCGCTGATGCTTGGCATAGAGTGGTAACCATGATGGACCAACTTGCAGAGTATCCATTTACTCCCCGACGATTCAAGGTAGATGGCGGGGAAATGGCCTACCTTGACGAAGGTCAAGGGCCTGTGGTTGTGTGTGTGCACGGCAATCCTTCCTGGTCGTATCTTTACCGAAATGTGGTTGCTCAACTAGCCGGTCAATTCCGTTTAATCGTTCCAGACCACCTGGGGTGCGGTTTTTCTGATAAGCCTGTCGAGTATGACTATTCTCTGTGCAATCATATTGCCAATCTTGAAGCCCTGCTAGCTCATCTAGAAATTAAGCAGTGCACGCTGGTCGTCCACGATTGGGGTGGCGCTATTGGTATGGGCTGGGCTGGGAGAAATCCTGAGATTGTCAAGAGGATCGTGATATTGAATACAGCTGCTTTTAGATCAAAACGGATACCTTTTCGGATTGCTGTCTGCCGCTGGCCGATTATCGGTGATTTTCTGGTCAGGGGACTGAATGGTTTTGCCCGGGCCGCTCTTTTTATGGCTGTTACCAAAAAGATGCGCAAGGATATCGCTGCCGGTTTTGTAGCGCCCTATGATAATTGGAAAAACAGGGTTGCTATCCTGAGGTTTGTTCAGGATATACCATTGACAGCTGATCACCCTTCCTGGGAGTGTCTGGTTGAAGTTGAACGTTCCCTTGAAAAATTACAGCAGCATCCTATGCTGATATGCTGGGGTGGAAAGGACTTTTGTTTTACCCGTCATTTTTATGATGAATGGCTGACTCGTTTTCCTGCTGCCGAGGGGCATTATTTTCCAGAGGCGGGCCACTACGTACTGGAAGATGCATTGTCGGATATTTTACCCCTAATCAAAGGATTTCTGGAACAACAAGATAACGGCCATGATAGATTATAATATCGGCAATGTTCTTGAACAGGTTGCACTGAAAATGCCAGACAAGAGAGGGCTTGTCGCGCCGCGTAAGGGTGGATGGCAGTCTTGGTCATTTCAGGAACTCGCAGCCATCACCAATTATTTTGTTGGAGAACTCCATGAGCTTGGAATAAAGAAAGGAGATCGAGTTATGCTGATGGTCCGACCATCGGTTGAGTTTATCTGTCTGACTTTCTCCCTGTTCCAACTTGGGGCTGTAGTTATTTTGATTGATCCCGGGATGGGATACAAAAATTTGTTGCGCTGCATTGGTGCTGTAATGCCGGATATTTTGATCGGTATTCCCACAGCAATTTATTTCAGTGCCATCTTTCGAAAACCGTTTGTTTCCCTCCGCACCAGGGTTTGTGTAGGTCCTTCTTTGTTGTGGCGTGGGGCCTGTTTGGAGAGGATTGAAGACTCTATACCTCAATCCGAAAGATCCGGTGTTCCTCATTTCAAAGCAGGCGTAGATGATCTGGCAGCTATTATTTTCACTACCGGATCCACCGGGCCTCCAAAAGGCGTCCAGTATACCCATGGCATTTTTCATGCGCAGTTGGAACTGATCAGGGATTATTTTGGCATAGGAGCGGGAGATGTTGATCAACCTGGATTTCCGCTTTTCGGCCTTTTTTCGATTGCGTTGGGGGCGACCGCTGTTATTCCGGATATGGATCCGACCCGCCCTGCAAAGGTTGATCCTGGAAAGTTCGTCAGCTCAATTGTAGAGCATGGAGTTACCTATTCGTTTGGTTCTCCTGCCATCTGGAATGTGGTTAGTCGATATTGCCTGGAAAACGATGTTAAGCTACCTGTCGAAAAGATTCTCATGGCTGGTGCTCCGGTTCCGGGAACGCTCATCAAGAGCCTGCAGCAGCTTATGGGTGATAACGCTGAGATATTTACACCCTATGGTGCAACCGAAAGCCTCCCCATTGCAGCAATAGAAGGGCATGAAGTGACCGGTGAAACATGGGAACAGACTCGCCACGGACGAGGGACCTGCGTCGGCAGGCCTTTGCCGGGGATTACGATTAAAGTAATCACTCCTTGCGATGATCCTGTATCTGAGTGGGGAAAAACAACAGAATTACCCCTTGGAGAGATTGGCGAAATTGTCGTCAAAGGAGCTGTGGTAACTAGAGCTTATGACAGCAATACCCATGAAAATGTGCATGCTAAAATTAAGGATGGGAAAACGTTTTGGCATCGTATGGGGGATATGGGCTACTTTGACGAACAGGGGCGATTGTGGTTTTGTGGCCGCAAAGCGCATCGGGTTTTTACGGATTCAGAGACTTTATATACCATCCCCTGCGAGGCAATTTTTAACGAACACCCAGCTGTATTTCGTTCTGCTCTGGTGGGCGTGGGAAAAATTGGCAAACAAAGACCTGTATTAATAGTTGAGCTAAAACAAAAAAGCCGCAACCACGGCATGCTGTTTCAACAACTAAAAGGCTTGGCTGTTGCAAATACCTTGACGCAAGGGATAGAGACCTTCCTTGTTCATCCTGGGTTTCCTGTGGATATACGGCACAATGCCAAGATTTTCCGTGAGCAGCTGGCCCTTTGGGCCAAACGTAAAGTAGGCTGTTATGATTGATGAAAATCAGTGATCTGGTCAGGTCATAGGTTTAATAACGTGTTTGTGCAAAGACTATGAAAAATATACTGGTAACCGGCGGTGGAGGGTTTATCGGCCAGGCCATTGTACGGAAATTGATAAGTAAGGGCTTGCAGGTCAATGTAGTTGGGCGGAATTGCTATCCCCATTTGATGGAAATAGGGGTGCGATGTCATCAGGGAGATATTCGTGATTTAGATTTTCTACAATCTGTTTTTAAAGGTGTGGACACAGTCTTTCATGTTGCTGCAAAGGCTGGAATATGGGGCGCAGAAGAGGAATATTTTGCTATAAATACCCAGGGGACCCAAAATGTAATTGCCGCCTGCAAGGATGCATCCGTCCCTGTTTTGGTGTATACCTCGACTCCATCGGTTGTGTTTGATCGTGCGCCTCTAAAAGGGGCGGACGAACGGCTACCATATGCCTCCCGTCCACTATGCCACTATGCTGCAAGTAAAATCGAGGCCGAAAAAATAGTCCTTGCTGCAAATGGAAAAGGATTGGGTACTACTGCTATCAGGCCGCATCTTGTCTGGGGGCCTGGTGATCAGCATCTTATTCCCCGATTACTTGAGCGAGGCAGACAAGGAGAGCTGAAAGTAGTCGGCAAGGGTGATAATGTTGTGGATATTAGCTATATCGATAATGTGGTCCATGCACACATTCTTGCTGCAGAAAATTTACACGCCGGTGGTTCAGCTGGTGGACAGGCATTTTTCATTGGGCAAGAACAGCCAGTGCTTCTTTGGGAATGGATAAATAGCCTGTATGCAAGGCTAGACATTGAGCAGATACATAAAAAAGTTCCATTTTTTGTTGCTTACCTGGCCGGGGGGGCCCTTGAAGGAATTTTTGGCTTGGCGAGATGCACAACTGAGCCGAAGATGACACGTTTTCTTGCCCACCAATTGGCGCATTCGCACTGGTTTAATCATGAGAAGGCTGAACGTATACTTGGTTACAAGGAACAGGTGAGTACAGCAGAAGGGATGGGGGAATTGGTGTCGTGGTTACGTCGCGAGGCTGTGTAATAATGACTCATCAAGGGCTGTGCTTGGGTAATAATACCCCTCTGAAGTCATCTGTTTTCCGTGTTTGTTATCGAGTGGCAAGCAGAACTGAAAAAACATATAAGTTTTATTTAAAATGAATTGACAGTAACAGGATTTTTAAGTAGAAATCCTGTCGTAATATGAACCGCCATTCACTTTCAGAGTTATGGCCTGTTTTCTTCTTGAGATGAGGAGTAGTTGGTATGATTTCAATTGATATTACTATGGTAATACATATCATCAACATGATTGTGTTGATGCTGGTGCTCAATGCAATTCTGTACAAGCCGGTGCTTGGTATCCTTGAAAAAAGGAAGCAAAAAGTGGATTCCATGCATGATCAGGTCGCTCAGCTGGAGCAACGGGCAAGAAACCGCCAGCTTGATTTGGACAGGAAAATGCGCGAAGGCAGCGGCAAGGCGAAAAAAGCACTTGATGCCGCACGTGCTAGCGCGCAGGCTGCCGGCGCCGAGAAACTGGCTGCTATTCGTCAGGAATCAGATGGCGAAAAAGAGAAACAAATGGCGGAAATACGCACACAGGTTGAAGCAGCAAGGAAAGACCTGCAGGCGAAAACAGAAGGTTTTGCTAGAGATATGGCCGGAAAGATACTTGGGAGGAGCTTGGAAGCATGAAATCTCGTATTGTCGGAATTATTGTACCTACTCTGTTGCTGTTGCTATTTTCAGGAGCGGCAACAATTGTCTTGGCTTCAGCGTCGAGCCACGACGAGAGTGGAAAAACTGCTGTTCATGCTGAAGCTGCTGCAGCGAATACCCATGGTGAAGCGACTGGCCACACATCAATAGAAACTGTTGCCCCTCAGGCTGGCGCCCATGCAGTTGCTGCCGATGCGCATGCAGAAACAGGTGGGCATGGAGAAGTCGGCGGCTCACTCGCTCCTGCGAAGCTGAAAGACCTCTTTTGGAGAACAGTCAACTTTATCGCGCTGGTGATCCTCCTTGTTAAATTTCTTGCCAAGCCCATTGCTACCGGGCTCTCTGGTCGTCAAAAGCAGATCAAAGAAGAACTGCAGGAGCTGGAAGCAAAGCGTGATGATGCCCAGGCAGAGTTCAAGGCGTTTGAGACGCGACTTGCAGGCATGGAAGAAGAAATGGACCGTGTTGTCGAAAAGGCCATATCCCAAGCTGAGAATGAAAAGAAAAGGATTCTTGCTGAGGCTGAACAAGCAGCTGACGATATTAAACGTCAGGCTGAGGCTTCCATTCAAGGCGAACTGGAGGATGCAAAGCGGATGTTACGTGACGAGGTTGCAGAGCAGGCAGCTGCAATGGCCGAGGAGTTAATCGTTTCCAATCTCACCCCCGCAGATCAGGTGACGATAACAGAACAGTTCCTTGAAAGAGTGGGTACGGTACAGTGAGAAATACGATTCTAGCACGCCGTTATGCAAAGGCGCTTTTTTCTTTGGGTAAAGAGCAGGGAAAAATTGAAGAATACAGTGAACTGCTCGCTGCTGTCGCAGCATTGTACGATGACAAGGCCGTTGGTGTAAGGGATGCGTTGACAAATCCTTTATATCCTCTTGATGTACGGCAAAAAGTGATGGCACAAATTGGCAAAAATGCAAAGGCAGATGCAATAATGTCTGGTTTTCTTAATTTGTTAATTGAGAAAAAAAGAGCAGATATTTTGCCGGATATTGCCTGCGAAATACAAGTCATGGTGGATATGGATCAGAATATCAGTCATGGTTCTGTCGTGTCTGCCGTAGAACTGGATAGCAAACTGCAGAAAAGTATCCAGGCTACTTTAGAAAAAATTACAGGAAATAAGGTTATACTTCAGACCGAGGTCGATCCGACGATAATCGGTGGCATCATCGCAAAGGTTGGTGATTTGGTACTGGACGGAAGTATAAAGACACAACTTAATGGATTAAAAGAATCTATCAAGGGGAGAGATTAGTCAAATGCAGATCAAAGCCGAAGAAATCAGCCAGATTATTAAGGACCAAATCGCTGGCTACGAGAGTGATGTCGACCTGAAGGAAACCGGAACGGTACTTTCGGTGGGTGACGGTATTGCACGTGTCTATGGCGTAGAAAATTGTCAGGCCATGGAACTACTCGAGTTTCCGGGGAATATTTTCGGACTTGCGCTGAACCTTGAAGAAGACAACGTCGGTTGTGCCGTTCTTGGTGACGTTCGTGAGATTAAAGAAGGCGATATCGTTAAGCGAACCGGACGTATTGCTGAGGTTCCTGTCGGCCCTGAAATGGAAGGCCGTGTTGTTGATGGTATTGGCCAGCCTATTGATGGTAAAGGACCCATTGATGCGAAAAACTTCAGTAAGATGGAAGTTCTCGCCCCTGGTGTTATCGCACGAAAAGGTGTGCATGAGCCTTGTTATACTGGTGCAAAGGCTGTTGATGCTATGACTCCGGTTGGTAAAGGACAGCGTGAACTCGTTATTGGTGACCGTCAGATTGGTAAAACCGCTCTCTGTGTCGACGCGATTATCGCCCAGAAAGAAACTGATGTGCATTGTATTTACGTTGCTATCGGCCAGAAGAAATCAACGGTAGCTTTGGTTGTTGAAGCGTTGAGAAAACATGGTGCCATGGAGTACACAACCGTTGTTGCTGCCTGTGCTTCCGATCCTGCACCTATGCAGTATGTATCTGCGTTTGCCGGTTGTGCGATGGGCGAATATTTTCGTGATAATGGGCAACATGCATTGATCATCTATGATGATCTTTCCAAGCAGGCGGTATCTTATCGTGAACTGTCACTGCTGCTTCGTCGTCCTCCTGGACGTGAGGCCTTTCCTGGAGATATTTTCTTTAACCACTCCAGACTGCTTGAGCGTGCTGCTAAGGTGAGTGATGAGCTTGGTGCAGGTTCTCTTACTGCTTTGCCAATCATCGAAACCCAGGCTGGTGACGTTTCTGCGTTTATTCCTACCAACGTTATCTCTATTACTGATGGCCAGGTATATCTTGAGCCTAGCCTGTTCTTTGCTGGTGTCCGTCCCGCAATTAACGTAGGTTTGTCCGTATCTCGTGTTGGTGGCTCTGCCCAGGTAAAAGCAATGAAACAGGTTGCAGGTACCTTGCGACTTGACCTTGCGCAGTATCGAGAGCTTGCAGCCTTTGCCGGTTTTGGATCCGATCTTGATGCCGCAACCCAGGCGCAGCTCACTCGTGGTGAAAGACTGGTTGAAATTCTCAAGCAGCCCCAATACCAACCACTGTCAATGGAAAAGCAGGTTACCATTATTTTCGCTGGTACCAAGGGCTTTCTTGATTCCTTTCCAGTAGACACACTTGCTGACTATGAGCAGGAAATGTATGGGTACATCGAAGCTAACGAACCTTCAATTTTTCAAGAACTTAAAGAGAAAGAAGCAATTTCAGGTGAGCTTGAAGAAAAAATGAAGAAAACACTGACGTCCTTTGGCGAGACCTTTAAGGCCACAAAGGGCCTGAATTAATCATAAGGACAGAGTCTTATGCCTGGATTAAAGGATGTCAAAGACAAGATTACCGGTGTAAAGAAGACTGCGCAGATCACCAAGGCCATGAACATGGTTGCTTCTGCAAAGTTGAGAGGTGCACAGGATAAGATGGAGTCTTTCAGACCCTATGCAGAAAAGTTCGCTGGAACAATGAGTGAACTCTCAGCTGGAATGGAAGATGCAAACCTCCCACTCATGGAAATACGGGATGTTAAAACTGTAGAGATTGTCATTGTTACCTCTGACCGTGGTTTATGCGGTAGTTTTAACAGCAACATAGTTAAAGTCGTAGAAAAGCTTGTTAAACAGTATGAAAGCGAAGGTAAGACTGTAAGCATCGTTACCGTAGGTAAAAAAGGTGCACAGGCTTTCAAAAAATCAGGCAAACTGAGAAAATCCTATGATGATATCATGGGTACTTTCCAAATTTTTAACGCTCGCGAGATTTCTCAAGATATTACCGAGACATTCTTAATTGGAGAGAGTGATCAGGTTGATATAGTGTACGGAAAGTTTCATTCCGTAGCTGTTCAGAAACCTGAACGCGAACAGTTGCTGCCTATTAAACCTGTAGAAAACGATGCCGAATCTGCTCAAGAGCAGAATGGCGCGACCGGATCATATATCTATGAGCCTGATCCAAATGAAATTATGGAAGTATTACTTCCACTTTATTTAAATGTGCAGGTTTATCACGCCATGCTTGAAGTTGGAGCAAGCGAACATGCTGCTCGAATGACAGCAATGGACAATGCTACCAATGCATGTAAGGATATGATCGACGAACTTACGCAATTGTATAATAAAGCTCGTCAGGCGGCTGTTACAGGCGAGTTGATGGATATTGTCGGTGGTGCTGCGGCACTTAAAGGCTAACGCTCTACCGTAGAGTATTTTATAAGATTGAGGAGGCCATTTCAGATGGGTGAGTCACGAGTTGGTAAAATTATACAGGTCATTGGTCCTGTTGTTGATGTCGAGTTTGAACCGGGTGATTTGCCCGAAATCATGAACGCGTTGTTTATCTCTAATCCTGCTATCAGCGACGTCGCTGACAATCTTGTTTGTGAGGTTGCACAGCACTTGGGAGATAATGTTGTTCGTACAGTTGCAATGGACCAGACAGATGGCCTTGTTCGCGGTATGGAAGTACGTGACACTGGAGAGCCTATCAGTATCCCTGTTGGCGAATCCGCTCTTGGTCGTATTATGAATGTTGTCGGTCGCCCTGTTGATGGTATGGGAGATATTAGCTCCGAAAAGACCATGCCTATCCACAGACCTGCACCGCTATTCACCGAACAGGATACAGAAGTCAATGTACTTGAGACGGGTATTAAAGTAATCGATCTGCTTGTTCCTTTTCCACGTGGTGGTAAGATGGGACTGTTCGGCGGTGCCGGTTGTGGTAAAACTGTTATCATGATGGAGATGGTTAACAACATCGCCATGCAGCATGGTGGTATTTCTGTTTTCTGCGGTGTTGGTGAGCGTACTCGTGAAGGGAATGACCTTTACAATGAGATGAAGGAATCCGGCGTATTACCTAAAGCAGCATTGGTATACGGGCAGATGACTGAACCTCCTGGAGCACGTATGCGTGTTGCCTTGACAGGTTTGACAGCTGCTGAATATTTCCGTGATGAAGAAGGACAGGATGTACTCTTCTTTGTAGATAATATTTTCCGATTTACTCAAGCTGGTTCAGAGGTTTCCGCACTTTTGGGTCGTACACCGTCTGCTGTTGGTTACCAGCCTACACTTGCAACTGATCTTGGTGCTTTGCAGGAACGTATTACCTCTACCACCAAGGGGTCCATTACCGCGGTACAGTGTGTATACGTACCTGCCGATGACTTGACTGACCCTGCTCCTGCAACCACCTTTGCTCACCTTGACGGAACGGTTGTTCTTTCCCGTCAAATTTCTGAGCTTGGTATCTATCCTGCGGTTGACCCACTTGACTCAACTAGTCGTATTCTTGATCCTAACGTAGTTGGTGAAGAGCATTATGCTACTGCACGTGGTGTGCAGGTTGCCCTTCAGAAGTACAAGGAACTGCAGGATATTATCGCTATCCTTGGTATGGACGAACTTTCTGAGGAAGATCAACTTACTGTTACTCGTGCTCGTAAGGTACAGCGTTTCCTTTCTCAGCCTTTCCATGTGGCGGAAGTCTTCACCGGCTTCCCGGGCAAGTATGTTAAGGTTGAAGACACAGTTCGCAGCTTTAAAGAAATCCTCGATGGTAAGCATGATGAGCTGCCTGAGGGTGCCTTTTACATGGTTGGTAGCATCGAAGAAGCAGTAGAAAAAGCTGCATCTCAGAAAGCTGAAGCATAAGGCTTAGCGAGCTGAACAGAGGACTCTCTTATGGCACAGATTCATCTTGAAGTAGTAACACCAACCGGACCTGTGATCAGTGACGATGTTGATATCGTCACTGCTCCTGGTGTGGGTGGTGAGTTTGGCGTCCTGGCTAACCATGCTCCTTTTCTGAGTACTATTAAGACCGGTACTCTCAGCTTTACAAAGGATAAGCAGGTAAAGTACCTCATGGTCAGTGGCGGATTTTCTGAGGTCTCGAATAATAAAATCACCTTCCTTGTTGAAAGTGCTGAGTTCGGTAAAGACATTGATGTTAATCGGGCAATGCTTGCAAAGGAAAGGGCTGAAAAGCGACTCGCTCAGGCGCAACAGGCTGCTGAGAAAATAAATCGAGTCCGTGCAGAGGCGGCTTTACAAAGGGCTATGGCCAGATTAAAAGCTGCTGAAAAGGCACGTAGCTAGATTGTATATACATTTGTCACACAAAAAAAGGGCTGCCTGTTAAGGTAGCCCTTTTTTTGTGTCCTTCTCAGGACATGGAAAGAATGGGTCGTTGCAGAATTTGGCTTAATGGATTGTTATTACAGGCCGGAATGGCGTTTGGTAAGCATTATTAATGGTAAGAGGTGTTTTTTTATCTGACTGTTGTGAGTGACTGTATTTATTTACAGGGCATCTTAAAACAGCAGCATTCATTACATCCACTTACTCTTTGGAAAGGGCAACTGCTTGAACAGGGGACAGATATCAGCTCATTTTGATTGTACACAAATTTACAATTTGTTCACTCATTAGATCAGGAGTGGTCTTCTTGGTATGCGCGAGAAGGCTATCTGTATGTACCGTCTTTGTTTCTGGTAAATGCACAACCAGAAGCAAAAGTATGTATCGGGTAGTCAGTAAGAATTAAGTAGTCCTTCTAGTGCGGATTCTTTGAAAAAATTACAACTGTAGGGCGGCTGTTGTATGATGATCTATGTAGGAGACGACACCGGTTGCGATTTGTTGAGCTACTTTGTTCTGGAAATCGGTACTATTAAGTAATTTTGCCTCATTTGGATTAGATAAAAAAGCAATCTCTGCAAGTACTGCAGGCATTTCCGCGCCTATAAGAACATAAAAAGGTGCCTGTTTTACCCCAAGATCACGCGTTAGATATTTGGCATTGAGACCAGAAATTAAGTTGGAGTGGACGTATTCTGCGAGTCGTGAAGATTCATTGATTTTAGAGTTTTGCATTAAACTCGAGAGAATATCCTGCATTTCGCCGATATTATGAGTTGAGGTAGCATTTTCAAGAGCAGCCACTCGCATTGCCTCTGCATTTGTTGCCAGATTAAGAAAGTAGGTCTCTGTACCGCTTATGCTCATGTCTTGGTGGGCATTGACATGTATGGATATGAAGAGATCCGCTTTTAGAGTATTGGCAATCGCTGTTCGTTCCTCAAGGGGAATATAGACGTCCTTGGTACGGGTAAGTGAGACATCATATCCGTAGGTGGCTTCCAGTACATTGGCAAGTCTTTTGGATATTGCCAACACAATATTTTTTTCTTTAAGTCCATGGGCAATGGCCCCAGGATCTTTTCCGCCATGGCCAGGGTCAATCACTATTTTTCGGACCCCAAGTCCAAGTTGCTGTGCTAACGAGTACTTTTTAGGAGGCGAGGGAAGAGTTGATGCCGCCTTGTCTGAAGGTTTCCTTTTTTTATAGTCTTGAAGACTAATAAAAGGATGGGAACTTTCTGTTTTTGCTTTTCCCTGTTTTCTTTTTTCGGAAGTTGTCAATGCAGGAACAGACTTTTGTTTAAATGCCGTGATTGTTGTCTGGGAAGAATGCGTTTTTTTCTTGTTGCCATGTACGTCTATAACCACTCTGAACGGATCACTGAGACTAAATATTTTATAGTCTGATATAGACTCAATATCGAGAACCACCCTTACTGTGGAGTCGCTAAATTGTCCTGTTCTAATTTGTTTAAGGAGACCGTCTTCGATGGGTACTGGTGAACGATATTTGGGTGGAATATAGCTAGGGCTGAAATCGATATATAATCTTCTGGGTTGCCCTGTTGTTTCTTCAAGGAGCTCTGACGAGTAATGAACAGGTGCTGAGGCCCGGATGACGATGCGGGTATATTCATCCGATGACCAGTATTTTACGGGAAGTACATTGACTAGCTTGTTGTTTTTTTTATTATTTTTAAGATGGCTAGAGAGTTGAATCTTTCCATTCTCCTGGAGCTTTTCCAACCTGTTTAACGCCTGTGAGTATTTGTCGCCTTTGGGAAAATGCTGCACTATTTTAAGGTATTGCTCTGCCGCAAGAGTGTCTTTTTTTTTGTCGTTGAGATAAATTTCAGCAGCATTAAATATGGCGTCATCTGCTAGCGATTTCTCTGGGAATATGGTGGCCACATCATTGAAATACCCAAGGGAATCTTCCAGGTCTATGGACAGGTGAAAGCGCTGAAACATTTTGTATTGCATCCTACCCATCATATACAGTGAAGAAGGTGCCAACGGTCCTTTTGTATGTTCGAGATAAATTTTTCTAAATTTACGCACACCTTTGAGCCAGTTTTTTCGATCCTGCCCTAGCTCTTGTTCTCTTTCCAGCTGATAGTAAAAATCCTTTGCTGCTTTGTAATCTTTTTCAATAAGAGTTTGTTGCCTGTTAGCCTTGTTCGTGGAATCCATTCCATAAGCAATGGCACCATGAAAAAGCATCAATGCCATTGTCGCTGCTACAGTTAAAAAGATAATGTGTGTGTAGCACACAAAATTGAGAGCTTTAAACTGCCTGGTCATCATTTTAGATATGTTTTTTTTTGGTAAGGAAAGAACGTAGATTCCCTTGCCATTAGTTTTTTTGGACCAACAGGCAAAATTGTATTTGAAGGGTCCGGAAATTGTCTAGAATGTCGAAAGTCAATTTGAGTAACAAATATTAAATCTAGCCCGAATTTCTCATCAGTTCAGGCGGTGTCAGGTTCAAAGTTTTTGGGAGTAAATCATAGTAGGCTATATTTACACCCAAAATACTGAAGAAGATGGTACCGCATGGACTGACCTTTGGTGAGCATTTTGTTAATTTTATATCTGATAGGTTGTAAATAGCATCAATCTGAAACCACTAATTTTTTCTAAAAATGACAAAATGCTCATGAGAAATTCGAGCTAGGCTAAATATACAGTATTTAAATGAAGCAGTAAAAGAATTTGTACTTTTTCTGGTTACTACCCTTTCTCTATTGGCCGTTAACGTGGTTTTGTTTTTTTAGCAACCGGCAAGAAAGAGCCTTAAACTCTAACTTTCACTCGGAAGAAGTTCTTTCATTTCATAGAGTAAGTCAAGGGCTTGCCGTGGGCTGAGGCTGTCTGGATTTGTTTTGGTGAGTAAGGTCAGTAAAGGACTTTGCGCCTTAGGAAAAAGCTGAAGTTGTGCTGGTTGTTGTTTTTTTTGTAACACCTGTTTACCCGGATTCTGATTAATCTTTCCTTGGTGGTGCATCTCTCCACGTTCTATTTCCGCAAGTATGGCATAAGCGCGTTGGGTTACTTTTTCAGGAACGCCGGCGAGTGATGCTACCTGTATTCCGTAGCTCCTGTTGGTTGCACCTTTTACCAGTTTATGGAGGAAAATGATGGTATCATTCCACTCGCGGACGGCAATAGAATAGTTTTGTACACGCTGGTGAGATGAAGCGAGATCTGTTAGTTCATGATAATGGGTAGCAAAGAGTGTCTTTATACCTGAATTATCTTTATTGACCAGTGCTTCAGCAACGGCCCATGCAATAGCTAGTCCGTCATAAGTGGAAGTCCCTCTGCCGATTTCATCAAGAATCACCAGGCTGTTTTTGGTGGCATTATTAAGGATGTTTGCTGTTTCGTTCATTTCGACCATAAAAGTCGATTGTCCCCGGCGAAGATCATCCATAGCGCCAACCCTTGTGAAAATACGGTCAACAATGCAAATGCTTGCTGAACGGGCCGGGACAAAGCTGCCGGCATGGGTCATCAGCGTTATAAGGGCGGTCTGCCTGAGGACCGTTGATTTTCCAGCCATATTGGGACCGGTAATAATAATAAGTTGTTGTTGGTCGTTAAGCTCTACATCATTGGGTACAAAACGGCCTGCTTCCAGTGCTCGTTCAATAACAGGATGTCTGCCTTCCTCGATATATATTTGTTGGGCATCGTTTATCGACGGTTTACGGTATCGATATTTAACCGCCGCTGTAGAAAGGCTGAACAGAAAGTCTATTCTGGCCACTTGATAGGCGACATCGAGAATCTTTTTACTTTGATCTGCTATGGATTGCCTGATATTGGAAAACAGCTGGTATTCAAGCTCAAGTCTTTTTTCTTGGGCTGTGGCAATAGAATTTTCAAGTTCTTTCAGTTCAGGCGTGATGAAGCGTTCTGCATTGACAAGAGTTTGTTTACGGATAAAGTTATCCGGCACTGTTCCCGCCTGGCTTCGGGTTATTTCAAAAAAATAACCGAAGACTTTGTTGTAACCAACTTTCAATTTAGAAATACCGCTTCTTTCTCTTTCCTGTGCTTCAAGGTTGAGGATGAGTTGTTTATCATCTCGTAAGAGGATAAGCAGCTCATCCAGGTCGGCATCATAACCTTCTTTAATAAGTCGCCCTTCTCGAAGACTTATGGGAGCATCATCGCGAATGCTGCTGTCAATGAGATCGTGTAGCTCGGCAAGTTCGTCCAACTGGCTGTGAATGTTGTTGAAGAGGAGGGAGGAGCAGGTTTGAATTGATTGTCGTAGCAGGGGTAATTGAGCTAGGGAAATTTTTAATGCAGCCATGTCCCTGGCATTGCCTTGGCCAAGGACCAGCCGGCTGCAGAGACGTTCCAGGTCATAGACTGAGGAAAGACACTGTTGCAGGTTTTTTCTTGAATCCGGCGATTCAATAAGTTCTTCAACTGCATCAAGTCGGCGTTCAATAGAGGCTTTATCCTGCAGTGGAAAAAGGAGGCGTTTTCTGAGCAGTCTCGCCCCCATCGGTGTAGCTGTAAAGTCCAGGACTGCCAGCAGGGAACCTTCACGTTTACCGCCAACAATGGTTTCCGTAAGTTCCAGGTTGCGGCGGGAGGAGTCATCAATGGTTAAGAAGCCGGATTGGTTGAGCGGTTTGATTTGCTGAATGTGATTAAGCGCAGATTTTTGGGTGTCTTGGATGTAGTTAAGGAGAGCTCCGGCAGCGCAGATACCATATGAGAAGTTTTCACATCCAAAGCCTGCAAGGTTGGTGGTGTGAAAATGTTCGAGTAAAGTTGTCTGGGCGGTATCTTTTATAAAGTGGAAGTCAGGACGAAGAGTCATGCAGATATCACCGAGGGCCTCTCCAACCACTTTGGCAAGAGCTTGCTGGAGTTCACTTTCTTTTTCATTGAGGAGTAACTCCGCCGGGCTAATGCGGGTCATGATGTCGATAAGTTCCGTTGCATCATCAGCATTGAAAGGAAGTTCTGTGACAAGGAATTCGCCTGTGGAAGCATCAAGAAAGCTCAGGCCGACGATGTGTTTTCCTCCCTGTTTCTTTGGGGTGGTTAAGGCGCAGACATAGCAATTTGTTTTTTCATCAAGAATTTGTTCATCTGTTGTGACACCAGGTGAAACAACACGGACCACTTCTCTTTTAACAATCCCCTTGGTTTGTTTCGGGTCTTCAACCTGTTCGCAGATAGCTACTCGGTGTCCCGATTTTATCATTTTGCCGAGATAACCTGTCAGGGCATGAAAAGGAATACCGCACATAGGTACTTTGTTGGCTTCGTCTTTATGGCTTCTTGAGGTAAGGGTAATACCAAGAATCTTGGAAGCTGTGACTGCATCGTCAAAGAACATTTCATAAAAATCACCCATCCTGTAAAAAAGGATGGCGTCATCGTATGCTTCTTTAATTTCCAGGTATTGGCGGAGCATTGGGGTGATTTTTACGTTGGTGGTCATGATGGTGTTAAACCTGCATTTTCAAGAAATGGGGGAGAAGTGTGTCAAAGGTGTTGTCAATATGTTGAGGAATGGTCCGGATCTCAGCACAGACGGTCATAAAATTATGATCACCATCCCAGCGGGGAACGATATGAAAGTGAAGATGATCAGCAATGCCTGCACCTGCAGTTTGGCCTAGATTAAGTCCGACATTCAGGCCGTCAGGAGCAAAGGTAGCTCTGAGAATGGTGCAGCATTGAGTAACCATGTGCATTAACTTTCCCTGTTCCTGTAGACTGAGTTCTGGTAGATCGGCAAGGTGGCGGATGGGGGCGACAAGTAGATGGCCGTTGGCGTAGGGGAAGCGATTGAGGAGGACAACCGTCCACTGGTCTCGGTAAAGAAGCAAGCTGTGTTTGTCGTGGGTAGCAGTGCCAGGTGGATCAAAGATACATCCTTGGGTCTTGGGCGTTTTACCCAAAACATGTTCCATCCGCCATGGTGTCCAAAGGGTTTTCATCGGCTTGGAGGAATTTCAAGAATTGTTCCCACCAAGGTTTCTCCAGCCTCAAGAATGGCATAGGTCCCTGGTGCCCCATAACGGCTCGTCGCCTGAAAACTACCTGGATTGATGATGAGTACCTGGCCGATTTTGTGGTAGGCAGGCCTATGGGTGTGGCCATAAATCATACAGTCTACTTCGGGAAAGAGGTCCCACAAGTGTTCTTCTATGTCATATCCAAGCCTGGCACCATGGGTGAGCCCGATGGTGAAGTTCCCGAAAGAAAAGGTGGTGGCTTCAGGCAACTGCCTGTGCAGTTTGGCGCTGCACATGTTGCCATGCACCGCATACACTGATTTATTCCCAAATGCTTCCAGTATAGTCGGTTCTGTTATGTCGCCTGCATGGATGATAATATCACAGTCGTGAAAACAATGCCTGATTTGCCTTTTAAAACGGCTGTCAGGACGGATTAGATGGGTATCAGAAAGTACCCCAGCTCGAAGAGTCATAGTGTGCCGTGTAAGATATTCATTTGTCGTGTCGGGGTAAATGTATTAAAGATAGCCCGTGAAAACAAGATAAGAGGGAAAAGAAACTGTATTTTATACAGGGTACCGATAAGGTATCAGGGATATAATATGCATAGTTTTTTTTTCGTACCGAACAATTAATAATGAATAAAAGGATAATAACAATGTATTCAGCCTCGGATTTGCGTAAAGGACTGAAGATTCAGATTGATGGTGAGCCCTATATTATTACAGATTTTCAATTTTCTAAACCGGGAAAGGGGCAGGCACTTTACCGCACTAAAATGCGCAACATGATAAGCGGTAATCAATTTTCCAATACCTATCGCTCCAATGATAAGTTTGAGAAGCCTGACCTGGAAGAACGGACAATGCAGTTCCTTTATGCTCAGGATGGCGAGTACCATTTCATGGACACCACTTCTTATGAACAGATATTTTTATCTGAAGAACAACTGGGCGATAATCTTAATTACTTGGTTGATAACATGGAAGTCCAGGTTCTTTTTTTTGGAGAACGGCCCATTGATGTAAGTTTACCGACCTTTGTCAACTTGGAAGTAACCGTTGCTGATCCTTGGGTAAAAGGTGATACTTCTGGAACCGACACAAAGCCCGTCACTGTGGAGACAGGTTTTCAACTACAGGTGCCTCCCTTTGTCGAGCAGGGTGATAAAATTCAGATAGACACCCGAACCGGAACCTATATGACCAGAGTCAAGGAATAATGCATGTCTACTCCACATAGCCTGCGCCAGCGCTCGATGCTGCTGCAGGCTATTCGATCTTTTTTTTTCAATCGCGATTATATAGAAGTCGATACTCCCATCCGTTTGCCTGTCCTTCTTCCTGAGGCCCATATTCAACCGTTTACAAGTGATGGTTGGTTTTTGCAAACTTCCCCGGAGCTTTGCATGAAAATGTTGCTGGCCGGTGGTTGTGAACAGATTTTTCAGCTTTGTCACTGTTTTCGTAAGGAGGAGAGTGGGTGTTACCATCAAACCGAGTTTACCATGCTCGAATGGTATCATCGTGGGTGGGATTACACCGACTTAATGTCGGAATGTGAAGATCTGTTCAACATTCTAGCTAGCAGGGTATCAGGGTTAAATGGACTTAACGCCAAAGGAGACATCGTTTATAAAGGGAGGACCATATCTCTTGGAAAACCATGGAGCCGGTTATCGCTACGGGACGCTTTTGTACATTTTGCTGACATCACTGCAGATGAGGCCATTGCAAAAGACCGGTTTGAAGAAATTTTGGTTGAAGAGATTGAACCACACCTCGGCTGGGAGCGACCAGTCTTTTTGTATGATTACCCTGTTCAGTTAGCCTCGTTGGCTAAAGTAAAAGATGACAGCCCGGACCTGGCAGAACGATTTGAGTTGTACATAGGCGGGCTCGAATTAGCCAACGGATTCTCAGAGTTGGTAGACGCGGCTGTTCAACGAGAGCGTTTTGTTCAAGAAATGGGAGCGATTCGGCAACTAGACCGAGATGTGCGAATGCCGGAGCAGTTTCTTCAAGCACTGGAGAGGCTAGGTGATACAGCCGGCATTGCCTTGGGAGTTGATCGCGTGATGATGTTGTTACTGGGAAAAGAAAAGTTGACTGAAATTTTACCGATCGATGTCCGAATTATGCAATAGCCACATTGTTTTTTCTTTATCTATCATATACCATAAGACACTAAGGAGCGATATAGGGTTTGTTCAGTTCTCCAGGAACACTGATATACTCCATGTCTGGAAGAATAAGTGCTGTGAGTTGTCCACCATAAACCGCCCCGGTATCTATCCCTATTTTATCCTTTGCAATATAAGGACGCGGGAACACTGTGTGGCCAAAGATAATCGGCTTGCCAAGCTGGAAAGAAGAGTTAAGAAATTTTTCTCTGGCCCATAAACACCACTGAGGACTCTGAAGACTGAGATGGCACTCAGGCTCCAGCCCGGCGTGGACATAAATGGCGTGCTGGTTTTCAAAGAATAATGGGAGTTCACGGAAAAAATGGATATGTGCAGCTGGGATTGATGCTAGAGCTGCAGAAGCTTCGGGCGGGATGCCATAGCTGGTAAGTGTCTCTTTGCCACCAACCCGTAAAAAAAGACTACTCTCCTTACCATCAAAATATTGCTGGAACATGAAATCGTGATTGCCTTTTAAGGTAATGAGTCGTGGATGATCTGCTTGCAGGGCCAGGAGCCTTTCAACTACACCGTATGAGTCTGGCCCACGATCCACGTAATCGCCAAGAAATATTAAGGTGTCTGCATTGGGGAGGACTAAGTCCAGTAGGTTGTTGAGTGAGTCAAGACAACCATGTATGTCGCCGATAACTACAGTGTGGTCCATGTAAATCCAATTGGTTGAAGATGGCAATTGTTGCAAAGACAATTTTTTTATTTAAAGATAATGAATTATTATAAGCACTAGCTCTAGACTATGAACGAGAAAACGCAGCAACTGGTAAAAAAATATTTTGATATCATTCTTGCGCGAAAAGCACTGATTGTCACTCTTGTCTTTGTCGCTGTGCTTGGTGGATTGGCCACATACTATAAAATGCCCAAGGTCTACCAGGCAACTTCACTGTTGATTTATGAAAAAAAAGCGGTCAATCCGTCAAAAATGTCGCCGGACATCAAGGACAGGGTGCGGGAAATTGTCAGTACCTTAATGCAGCAGGTAACCAGCAGGAGCAGTCTGGAAAAAATCATCAAGGATTTTAATCTTTACCCGGAAATGCGCGAAAAATTGCCGATTGAGGATGTCATAGAGGCGATGCGTAAAGTTATAAAAATATCACCCACCAAAGGCGACATTTTCCAGGTAACTTTTTCCGGGAATGATCCGAAAAAGGTGCTTAGAGTCACCAATGCCCTTGCATCTAAGTTTATCGAAGAAAACTTAAAATATAGAGAAGAAAGAGCCTCTGAAACATCAAGCTATATCGCTAATGAACTGCAGTTATCTAAGCAAAGTCTGGATAAAAAAGAACAGGCCATGCGCGATTATAAACTTAAATATTACAATGAGCTTCCTGAGCAACGTCAAATCAATGTCGCCCGGGCGAATACTCTGCAGGTGAAACTGCAGGGAGTGCAGGATAACATTCAGGAGCTGGAGCGAACCAAACTTGTCCTTAAAGAGCAGATCGGGCAAAGGCGGCAATTGCTGCAAAATGCCAGTTCCAACATGGTTGCTTCGACTACGGAAGGTAAGGATGTGCCCGGTGGAGATCCTTACCAGAAATTGGCACAGATGCACGCCTATCTGGATACATTGCTTGTCAAATACAAGGAAACACACCCGGAAGTAAAACGTATTCGTAAAAGTATTGCTGCCTTGGAAACTCAATTAAGTGCGAATGACAATGTTGGGACTGAGGAAAAAGAAGGAAGTCGTCCTTCGACTAATCGTTCCTTAATGAGTCGAGATCCGGTTTTGCAGGCTGCTGCCATTCAGCAAAGAGACCTTGAACGTAATCTTGTTGTGTTGCGAGTGGACGAAAAAGAGTTACGTTCACAAATACAGAAACTCGAGGAATGGATCGCAGCCGCACCGGTCAGGGAGGCTGAATGGTCTGCATTGACCCGTGATTATAACCAGTTTAAGAGTCATTATGATTTTTTAGTGTCGCAGAATCTTCAAGCGTCTTCAGTTCAGAACCTTGAGAAAAAACAGCAGGGAAGTCAGTTCAAGATAATGGATCCTGCCCGTTTACCACAAAAACCGGTAAAACCTGTTTTTTTGAAAATTATGGTACTGGCCATCGGGCTGGGTTGTGCTCTCGGGGGGGGGCTGGCGCTGGGCTTGGATCTGTTGGACACCTCCTTTAAAGACCCCCTGGAGATTGAAGAGTATTTAGGCGTGTCGGTCGCCTGCTCTGTCCCGTATTTGCCACTGCCAAAGGAAAAAAAGCTCTCCCGTTTGAAGAGTATAGGTTTTATTCTCTATTTTATAACAGGACTGGCCATAATAACTGCAGCTCTTTATTACTTATGGAGCCGTGGTATTGTGATATTATGACGTTCGCTTGAACGTATCTCAATCAATTTATCGAGGACAGTTCTTTAATGTATAAGGCGTATTACGGGCTTACCAAAAAACCATTTAAACTCACACCGGATTCCAAGGTCGTGTTCCGGAGTGAAGCCCACCAGGAAGCACTCGCCATTCTGAAGTATGGGGTTTTGGGGAAAAAGGGCTTTCTTGTTTTAACAGCCAATGTAGGTCTTGGGAAGACTACCCTACTCGAAGCCTTGGTGGAATCCCTTGGCACAGACGTAAAGCTTTGTCTGCTGAATAATCCGCTTCTGTATCGGGATGAATTTTTTTCCTACCTGGCAGCGAAGCTTCATCTGCCTTGGGACGGTAACAAGGCAATGTTTCTTATTGCCTTTGATGAAATGCTGAAAAATGCCTATGCTGCTGGTGAGCGTATTTTGTTGATTGTTGACGAGGCCCACGTTCTGCCTATTGATCTTTTGGAAGAAATACGGTTGTTGTCGAACCTCGATGTCAAGGGGCAGGATGTTCTATCTATTTTTCTGGTCGGACAACCTGAACTAAACGCATTAATGAGCGATGATCGTTTACTTCCCCTCCGGCAGCGTATAGGGATTCGATTTGACCTTAAACCTTTTGGGTTGAATGAAACTAAACAATATATTCTTTTCAGGTTGCGGCATGCAGGGGCCCGACATTTACATATATTCACCGATGAAGCCATTGAGCAGATTCATAGAGTCAGTAAAGGTACTCCTCGCTTGATTAATATTGTTTGTGATCATGCTCTGTTGACTGGTTTTGCAGAAGACCGACCGGTGATTAATGCAGATCTGATTCAAGAGTGTGTAGAGGATTTACATTTTCCTGGAGAGGAAAATCCATTGCCAGTTGGGCAATCAATAGGAAAAGATCGTGATTATAGAAGAGCGTTGTTGATCAGTATTGGTATATTTTTGGCAAGCTTGAGCCTGTTGTTATTATTGGCTTTTCTGCCGCATTCTTCAGGGGGGACACTGATGGAAAAGGTTCTTCCTGCCCCTGTGCAGCAATGGCTGCGAACGATATTTGAAAGTTTTTTCGGAGGGCAAAGTGGGTAAGTTTTCCAAAGTTTTGCGTAAAACGGCAGTATCTGAACGACCTTCATCTGGCTGTGAGTATTCTGGTGAGTTTTCTTCGCAACTGACCGACAAAAAAAGAGAAGAGTTTGGTTTGTTGCAGGCTGAAGAACAAGCAATACCAAACGCCCCATGGGACGAGCGACTGGTCTTGGCCACTGCAACCACAGGAGCAGTGGCGGAAAGTATTCGTACTCTGCGAACCCGAATTTTATATCCGGTTATTGGCAACACTCCACGTACTTTGTTAATAACAAGTGCATCGCCGGGGGAGGGGAAAAGTTTTATTTGTGCAAACCTTGGGATTTCACTGGCTCAAGGGGTGGATGATTATTGTATACTGGTGGACTGTGACTTGCGACGTCCTTCTCAGCATCAGATGTTTGGGGTCTCCAATGAACGCGGGTTGGTCAATCATCTTCAACAGAATATCGCTGCAGAGGAATTGATCATAAAATCAGGTGTTGATAAGCTTTCTATTCTACCAGCAGGTCCACCTCCGGTTAATCCTGCGGAATTATCTGGTTCTGATTCTATGATCAAGCTCGTTAATGAGATGAAAGAGCGCTACGATGATCGATTTGTTCTGTTGGATAGCCCGCCGCTCCACGCTGCAGCTGAAACCGCTGTGCTGGCTCAACATGTTGATGGGGTTATTCTTGTTATTCGGCAAGGTAAATCCCGGCGAGAGCACGTAAAGGCGCTGGCTGATACAATAGGCAGAGATAAAATTATTAGCGTCGTGTTCAATGCACACCAGACAAACGTGCTGGACACTAAAATTTTTGGTTACCAGGATTATAAGGCCGGCTACTATTATCAAGAAAAATAGATTGTGCCAAGTTGTTGTACGATTACGTGTCATATTTTGCATATTAGCAGCTAACCTATACTCCTCCAATAGTGCTCTCTTCTTTTGATTCCCACCGTTAACCGATTGCTCTTTTATTCCTTGTTATGCTAGTGTACTAGTGTACATCAGTCTATGGTGTCTAGAACTGCTATGTATTTCATTCTTTCTCACATTATAAAGTGCTGTGGCTATAAATATTGATCAAGCTGTTTCCCTTCTGAAAAAGGAGGTTGTTAACTACCAGGTCCCTGTAGTCGATCTCATCGCCGTGCAAACCAAAGATCCTTTTAAGGTTTTGGTTGCCACCATTCTCTCAGCACGTACAAAAGATGAGGTGACGGCCGTAGCCGCGCAACGGTTATTTGCCAAGGCTGAAACACTCGAGCAGTTAGCCGGTCTGTCTGTCTCTCAATTGGAAAAAATAATATACCCTGTTGGCTTTTATAGAAATAAAGCTAAATATCTGCATGCTCTGCCTCAAGTACTGGAAAATGAGTTTAAAGGGGAAGTGCCGCAAAGTGTGGAAGAGTTACTGCGTCTGCCTGGTGTAGGGAGGAAAACGGCAAATTTGGTGGTGGCTGTTGCCTTTAAAAAGCCTGCAATTTGCGTTGATACCCACGTTCATCGGATAATGAATATTTGGGGGTATGTTACTACTAAAACGCCATTACAGACCGAAATGGAATTGCGGAGGAAGTTACCTCAACAGTATTGGCTTGATATTAATTCTCTTCTTGTTGCTTTTGGCCAGGGACTTTGCAAACCACAACGACCACACTGTGATCAGTGCGTTTTGGAGGCACTTTGTCCAAAGATAGGAGTGACTCCCCGACAGCGAAAACAGATTGAGCGGAAAAAATCCGACAAAGGGTTGTGTTTTGTGTCCTGGAATGTCAATGGCCTACGGGCAGCATTGAACAAAGAATTCATGGAAATTTTCCATACCTTTGATGCTGATATTTTTGCTGTCCAGGAAATAAAAGCCATGCCTGAACAGTTACCCGAATCGGTGCGCAACATAGCGGGCTATCATATCTACTGGAATCCGGCTCAAAGGAAGGGGTATTCGGGAACAGCCGTATTTTCTAAAAAAGAGCCTCTTAATGTCCTGTATGGTTTGGGTAAAAAAGAATTTGATGAAGAGGGTAGAGTTATTGCTTTGGAGTATGATGATTTTTATTTTATTAATGCTTATTTCCCCAACGCCCAACCGGCTCTCAAACGAATTGACTATAAACTGCAATTTAACCAAGCCCTTTTTTCATTTATACATGATCTGCAGTTGAGTAAATCGGTGGTTCTGTGTGGGGATTTGAATGTAGCTCATAAACCTATGGACTTGGCAAATCCACAATCTAATATGCAGAATCCTGGGTTTTCCCCTCATGAACGAGCATGGATGGATGAGGTTATTGGAGCGGGTTACATCGATACTTTCAGAGAATTTAACCATGAACCGGGAAACTATACATGGTGGAGCTATCGTTTTAATGCTCGTGCTAAAAATATAGGGTGGCGGATTGATTATTTTTTGCTTGATCCCGGTAGTCGGCGTCGGCTTGTTGCAGCTGCCATCCATGATGATATAATGGGGTCTGATCATTGTCCCGTAAGCATACAGTATCAATAATGGACACTGAAAAAGAAAACTATAGAATAATCATAGCAGACGACCATAGTCTCATTCGACAAGGTATAAAAAGTATTATTGCTGATAATGATGGGATGAGTGTAGTTGCGGAAGCTGCAAACGGCATTGAATTGCTCGAATTGCTCAAAGAGCATAATCCTGACATGGTTATTCTTGATATTTCAATGCCTGATATGAACGGGATCGAGGCTGTCGGAAAGATAAAACAACGTTATCCTGATATCAAAGTTTTGATTGTTACCATGCATGGAGATAATCAATACTTTTACCATTCCATAGCTGCCGGGGTGCATGGTTACCTGATCAAAGAAGACTCCGACGCTGAGCTGATAAAAGCCATAGAGAGAATAAAAAAAGGGAAAACCTATGTTTCTCCGCAATTGCAGGAGGCAATATCCGGGGATATGATCGGTGCCTTTAGAGAACAGGCAAGTGTACCGATGGTTACTTTGTCACCGCGTGAAAAACAGGTGCTGCAATTGGTTGTCAAGGGATATACGAGTAAGAAAATTGCCGCCTTGTTAACCTTAAGCCCACGTACCGTCGATCATCACAGGGCAAGTCTTATCAAAAAATTCAACATGAAAAACACGGTCGACTTGGTTAATTATGTTGTTCGAAATAATTTATTTTTAGAAGATGTCTAAAAAAAGATAGGCAACGTGTTTTTTTTTTAGGTTATTCCATTTCTCTTAACTTCCCTTCTTTTATATTATTTTTTGGTCTTTTAGGTAAAAATACCTAATGCCGGTCAGTAGTTCCCCCAATTGTTTTTTTACTTCTGCTGCGTTTTAGTTAATCAAATAAAAAAATGGAAAGATCGCATTTTTAATGCCTTTGATTACTATCCAAAGAGAAGAAGGGGGAAGAATGAATAAAAGTGATCTCATCGAAACCATAGCCAGTTCAGCACGGATCAGTAAAGCCGCAGCAGAACGAGGCCTGAACGGAATGTTAACTATGATGTCGAGCGCCATGGAAGGTGGTGAGCGAGTTACATTGGCTGGATTTGGTAGCTTTAGCGTTGTTGATCGCGCCCCTCGCACTGGGAGAAATCCGAAAACAGGCGAAGTCGTCCCAATCCCTTCACGTAAGGCGGTCAGGTTCAGACCAGGAAAACATCTTTCACGAAAGCTTGGCGAGTATTAAGCACTCGCGCCTACGGCAGCTTGCTGCCCGTTGAGACTATACTTCGCCAATACCAAATACCTATCCCAATCGCGCTCATGAAACAGCTGAGCACCTGACCCATAGAAAAACCAGCAAGCAGCAATCCTAACTGTGGGTCAGGTTCACGAAAATATTCCACAATAAAACGAAATACACTGTAGCAAATCAAAAAAAGAGCCAACAGAGATCCATGGGGCCACAATGTTTTCGGATGCTTAGTCCATGGTTTGCCTTTTATGCTCCACAGGATAGCGAATAAAACAATTCCCTCCAAAAAAGCTTCATAGAGTTGTGAAGGATGGCGCGGCAGCGGCCCCCCACCGGGAAAGATCATGCCCCAGCCAACTGTTGTGGCTCGACCATAGAGTTCTCCGTTTATAAAATTACCTAAGCGACCGAAAAAAAGACCAATCGGCACCGTAACAACGTAAAGATCTGCTGCTTTCCAGAATTGGAGCCCATTGCGGGAACAGTAAATAACCCCTGCTGTCAGTGCACCCGTGCAGCCGCCGTGAAACGACATCCCCCCGTGCCATATGGCGAACATATCCAAAGGATTTTGAAGATAATACGTTGGGTTGTAAAAGCAAACATATCCCAATCTGCCCCCGATAATAACCCCAATAATGAGGGAGAGGTTAAGATTGTCCAGATGGTTTGTTAACTTGTGCCAGCCAAATCTTTTGGCTTGGTAGGCAACCAGCAGGTATGCGGCGACAAACCCAATTACGTACATCAAGCCGTACCAGCGAACTGACAATGGGCCGACGGAAAAAATGATTGGGTCTAGCTGAGGATAGGAGAGCATGCAAACAATTCTCAGGTTAGAGGAGTCCTTTCTGCTTCAGATAGACCTGGAGAACTGATACCGCAGCAGGTGTTACTCCCGAGATACGCGAAGCCTGTCCAAGTGATTGCGGTTGAACTTTGGTTAGCTTTTCAACGACTTCATTGGAGAGTCCGGGGAGTCCTTTGTATATCATTTTTTCCGGTAAGGCCATTTGTTCAAGCTTTTTGAATCTGTGGACCTGTTCTTCCTGACGTTTGATATAGCCGGCGTATTTGACCTGGAGCTCTACTTCCTCTACAAACTTCAGGCCCTCAAGTGCCGCTGGTAAGCCCACCTCAGTTTCTGAGACCAGCCGGGTGAGGTCGGCAAGTTTGATTTCCGGTCGGCGAAGAAGGTCTCCCATGGATAATGCCTGGCTTAAAGGCGTAGAGTTAAACTCTTGTAGAAAGTGATTAACCTCTGCTGACGGCTTTATCCTGGTCTCATGCAGCGCATTGACTGCTTCATTTATACTTTTCTTTTTGGCAAGAAAAGACTCCCATGTGTCTTGGTCTACCAGGCCAAGATTATAGCCGATTTCCCTCAGCCTTCTATCGGCATTGTCTTCGCGGAGGAGCAACCGATATTCAGCTCTGGAGGTGAAGAGGCGGTAGGGTTCCTTGGTACCCAGAGTAACCAGATCATCTATCAGTACGCCGAGGTACGCTTGTGAGCGGTCGAGCACTAATGGCTCCTGATTGCGAACAAATTTGACACTGTTGATTGCAGCGATCAATCCCTGTCCCGCAGCTTCTTCATAGCCGGAGGTGCCGTTTATCTGGCCTGCCAGAAAGAGCCCCTGGATTTTTTTAGTTTCCAAGGACGGTTTAAGCTCCCGTGGATCAACATAGTCGTACTCAATGGCATACCCTGGGCGTATAATACAAGCATTTTCCATGCCTGGTATTGAGTGGATCATGTCAATCTGAGTGCTCAATGGCAGACTGGTCGGAATTCCGTTAGGATACACCTCTACAGTGTCAAGCCCTTCCGGCTCAAGGAAAATTTGGTGTCTGTTTTTTTCGGGAAAACGCATTACTTTGTCCTCAATGGAAGGGCAGTAACGAGCGCCAACCCCTTCTATGATACCTGCAAACAATGGTGACTGGTCTATGGAGTCGCCGATTATTTGATGAGTCCTTTGATTGGTGTAGGTAATATAGCATGGACGTTGTTCAAGCGGAGGTGCCCCGGAAGAGGAAAAAGAGAATAGATTTGGCGGCTCATCAGAATACTGTGCCTCCAGTTGTGAATAGTCAATGGTGTTGCCATCGATACGGGGCGTTGTCCCTGTTTTCATCCTACCCACCGTGAAGCCATATGCCTTGAACCACTCTGCAAGTTTCAGCGATGGAACATCACCCATTCTTCCTGCCGGGAAATGTTTCAGGCCAACATGAATAAGCCCGTTGAGAAAGGTTCCGGTGGTGACAACCACGGCCTTGACGGTGAGATGTTCGTCTAGAGAGGTTCTGATGCCGACAATTTGATCATTTTCTACAAGAATTTCATCAACTACTGTTTGTCTTATTTCTAAATTCTCCTGGTTTTCAAGAATATTCTTCATTCGCAGTCGATACAGCAGCCTATCGGCTTGGGCCCGCGAGGATCGTACGGCAGGTCCTTTACTGGTGTTAAGTCGACGAAATTGGATACCGGTTGCATCTATATTTTTTGCCATTTCTCCGCCAAGAGCATCGATCTCCTTAACGAGGTGACCTTTGGCAAGTCCTCCAATGGCAGGGTTGCAGGACATAGCACCTATGGTGTCTACATTAATAACACACACAAGGGTGCGACACCCCATCCTGGCGGCAGCAAGAGCTGCCTCACAACCGGCGTGACCGGCACCGATTACGGCAATATCAAAATCTGTCATATGATTAACTGGGTAGAAGGAATGAAGAGTATACTGAAACTGCGGCATAGCGAAGCGAAGTGATCAGCTATTGACTCTGCAATAAAACATTTATTATAGAGAGCACAGTTCCATTTTGCAATGGGAAGCATCAATTGACGAAGAATTAGCGCGTATAAAGTGGAGCCGCTATTCTTTACCGTGACCATCTTTGCTGATAGTAGAGCCTACTTTTTTACAAGGACCTTTCCTCTCGTTATGCATTTTGCATCAATCATTCACGTGTTTGGATTGTTACTCATGGTGACCGGTAGCACCATGCTGTTCCCTGCTCTCTGTTCTTTGTATTACGGAGAGGGGGATCTGATTCCCTTGGTGGTGTCAGCTGCCGTGACTTTTTTTCTAGGGCTTCCTGCGTGGTGGTTATGTCGCAAAAATTACGAACTGAATATGAAGGACGGGATTATTGTTGCAGTTTTTGGTTGGTTTATCGTTTCTGCCTTTTCCGCCCTCCCATTTATGCTTCATGGTTCAATACCTTCATTTACCGATGCCTATTTTGAGATGATATCCGGGTATACCACCACCGGAGCAACAGTGCTCACCGACATAGAGTGTGTTCCCCATGGCTTATTGTTCTGGCGCAGTGAGACCCATCTGCTCGGCGGGATGGGATTTCTTACTCTAACCGTCATCTTACTTCCCCAAGGAATGGGAGGCCTCCGTTTGTTCAGGGCGGAGTCAAGCCCTGGTCAAGTCATCACTAAAGAAAAGTTCAAGCCGCGCAATCGTGACACCATGATCAGTCTCTGGTGGATCTATCTTTGTTTGAATTTTCTCCAGGCCGGTTTATTGTGGGCCGGCGATATGTCGATTTTTGATGCCCTTTGCACAGCTTTTGGGACGATTTCCACCTCTGGTTATTCTCCCAAAAATTTAAGTATTGGGCACTATAACAGTGCTTATTTTGATTGGGTAACCATCCTGTTCATGTTTTTGGGTGGGACAACTTTTCTTCTTTTTTTTCTGTTGCTGCAAGGGGAGTGGAAAGCTGTTTACAGGAATACGGAATTCAAGTGGTACGTGGTGCTGGTTCTCTTCTTTTCGGTAATGGTATCACTCATACTGCTCAAAAACGGCACCTATAATACGATCGCTGATGCATTTCGGTTCGGCACTTTTCAGGTAATGTCACTTTTAACGACCACAGGTTTTACGACCACAAATTATGAACTGTGGCCTCAAGCTGCGCAGATGTTTCTTTTTGCCGTCTGTTTTGTCGGCGCCTGTGCCGGCTCTACAACAAGTGGGATTAAGGTGGTGCACTATGTGATTATTTGTAAATACATGTACAATTCCATTCGCAAAATATTTTTTCAGCCCCGCTCTGTGATTACGATTCGTCTGAATCAGAAGGCTGTAGATTCTTCTGTGGTCGATCTAGCCTTGTGCTATTTTATAGTAAATATTTTTATGGTTCTGGGGGGCGGATGCTTGATGTCTCTTTTGGAGGAGCTTGACTATATTAGTGCTATGAGCGCAGTTATTTCAGCTCTGATGAATATCGGCCCTGGCTTTGGTGCTGTCGGTCCCAGTGAAAATTTTGCTTTTTTATCTGATGCCAGCAAATGGTTTCTGTCCTGGAATATGCTGGTTGGACGATTGGAAATGTTTTCCGCTTTGGTTATTTTTTATCCGTCATTTTGGAAGAAATAGAGGGCATTTCTACTGTCAGGCTGAAAAGAGCTTCCGAACATCTTTTAGGTAGAGTGAGTTGCAGATGACGATCGCCCTGTCACCACTATGAATATGTGTATCTCCTACAGCAGTTTTCCACTGCCCGTCCCGAAAGACACTACCGATAATGATATGACCGGCAAGTGCCTTTGTCTGATTAGCGAGCGGTTTTCGGGTGATAGGAGAGTTGGGGGCCGCGATCAGGTCAACAACTTCAGCATCAAAGCCATGCATGTGGGAGATGGAAAGTAACTCGCTCCCGCGAATAAAGGTAAGAATTTCGTTTCCGGCCAGGATCTTTTTGTTAAGGACTATGTCGAGTCCGCTGGTGGAGGCAAGTACAAGATATTCCTCCTTGGTGACAAGGCAGATCGTCTTTCTCTGCATTCCTTGCGTCTCACCATCATGAGCGGCCATGAGATGTCTAGAGAGGATGCAGCTCATGATATTGGTTTCATTTTCTCCTGTTGCAGCGATAAACGTGTCAATGTCCTTGAGGCCTGTCTCTTCTAAAATTTCTTTGTCAGAGCCGTCTCCATGGAGTACTTCCGTGTCTCTGAGCATAGAAGACAATTCTTCCGCTCTTTTCCCGTCTTTTTCCAGCAGGGTGACGCGAAAAGTTTTTCCAAGAAGTTCGGCAATCCGGGAGCCAACCAAGCCGCCGCCGAGGATCATCACCCGGTGTCGTCGATGTTGCTTTACCCCGGTGAGCTCCATCAATTTCGGCAGGTCTTTCTTGTCTGCCATAATCAGGACTTGATCCTGGGGAAGAATTTCGTGCTCGCCGGAGGGGATAACGGTACTGATCCCCCTGGCAATGGCCACAACTCGAAACGGGAACTCACTGTAGGTTTTCGATATATCGATTAAATTTTTAAATGCAAAAGGGGATGTTTGGGTAATCCTGGTGGCCATTACCTGCATTTGGCCAAGAGCTATGTCAATGATCTCATCACCGGCAGTTCTTTTGATCATGCGGACAATTTCTTGGGCGGCAAGCTCTTCAGGGTGAATGAAGAGGTCTACTTTGAGGTCTTCTCCTTTCAGCAGGGAGTTGCTATGGCCAAAGTCTTGGGACCTTACTCGGGCAATCTTAGTAGGTATGTCAAAGCGATCAGCAACCATTGCAGAGAGCATGTTGATCGCATCGTTGTCTGTCACCGCAATCAGGTAATCCATATTTTTTGCATGCGCATCCTTCCAGCAGGACACTGACATGGCGTTGCCTTGTATCAGGCGGGCATCCATAGCGCCGTCGGCGTAACGGACAAGGTCGCTGTCAGGCTCGATTACGGTAATCGCATACCCTTCATGGAGGAGTCGTTTAGCCAGGTAAGAACCAATGCCGCCAAGACCAAGGATAAGGATATTTTCGGTGGCACCTTTTTTTTTAAAAATCATATGCTCAATGATGTGTTGCAGATCAGCTGCAAATTCTTGTGCCCCTGTTTTTTACACAGATGACTATTTTGTTGACATGTTAGCAAAGTTTTGGATTACAGATTACGTTCATTAGGGTTCCAGGAAATGAAGGCCCAGGTTGGAACATGCTGCCTATGAACTGTAACCCCTCCATTTTGATTGGAGGTGGTAATGGATTGAAGGTATTTTTTCAATTGCTTTTTTTCATCGGGATTGATTGAGGGAAACATGGAGCTGTAGCTTGTCATGGCATCCTCAAAGTTGCGATACGTTGGATGCTCATCAAGGCGTATATACTCTATCGAGGCTAGAAAGCCCATTTGATAGAGGAGATTAACGGTATAGATATAATCAGGTCCGGTCTGTAGAGGCCTTTGTAGAGCTCTGAAGGCGCCAGGGTCAAAAGGACCATGGCGAACTTTGTCAGTGATCACTACTTTTTCAGTTGCAAAACAGCAGAGTTGTTTGATCGCACCTTTTAGATCTCTGACAGCAAGCGATCGGGAAGCAATGGCAAGCTCGTGAGGACGGATACCCAGCTGCCTCCAGTCATCCTCCCAAGCGGCTTTGCAGGTCGTAATGTTTGCTATCTTGTACTGTTGTGCTCGTTTGTTAAGTATATCGAGCATGTTGCCTGAAAAATCAAGGCAGGTGATATGTCTCACACGAGGTGCAAGGGGCAGTGACAGTGTCCCAGGCCCGGATCCGACGTCCAAGACTGTCCAGTGTGCTTCAGGTCGGAGGAGCTGCAGGAAGTGCTTGGTGTAGATGGAGGTCGCAGTCCGTGCGGCAAAAGAGTGGGCCCGGTTATCCCAGTCTTTTACCTTTTTTTCTTTTTTTGCTCTACTTTGTTGCGCTTGTTGCCAAAGTTTGCCCCAATCGACACTATTATAATCCAATTTGACCATACATTTTCGTTGTTGAGATGAAATGGTTTGACAGATAGACTATGCTGTGATTAAAATACGCAGTTTCGTGAAACAACTGTAGTGTGTGCAGACAGAGTAGATACTTTTTTCGAAAAACCATATGTTCTATCGACCATTGTACATCTTACCGAACAGGTTTATACGTTACTTGGAAAGGTTCAGCTCCGTTTCACAACTGCTTTTATTAAACATATTATACCATGAAAGGAAATGAGTTATGAGCAAAAGAACTTTTCAACCCAGTAACATCAAGCGTCACCGTACCCATGGTTTTCGCAGCCGCATGAAAACCCATGGTGGAAGAGCTGTAATCAAGCGTAGAAGGGCAAAAGGGCGCAAGCAGTTAGCAGCATAGGAAAACATGAAACCCCATGGACTCCCTAAAACAAGTCTGATAAGAAAAAACAGGGAATTCAATCGGGTTTACCGGTACGGAAATCGACTGTACGGTGATGGCTTTGCTGTAATTTATATGTCGAATCAGAAGCAATGGAGTCGATTGGGCATAAGTGTACAGCGAAAGGTAGGGGGGGCGGTTCAACGTAACCGGATTAAGCGTATTATACGTGAGGTCTTTCGCAAGAACAGAAACTTGTTTCCCCGGAATGCGGATGTCGTTGTGACTGTTCGTCCAGGTTTTTCTGCGCGTAGTTCCAGCGACTTCCAGCATATGGTTTCAGCCGTAATGGATGCGAAGTCCTTCCCTGATGATTTAAACGATGGGGAGCTTTGTTGAAAAGAAAATATGTGATGCAAATCAGAGATGTTTTTGCCGTTGTGACGTCGATTCCCCAAAAGTTTCTGGTGCTGCTTTTCAAGGGGTATCAATATGTTATTTCGCCACTATTCCCCCCCACCTGTCGATTTACTCCCTCCTGTTCTCAGTATGCAATTGAAGCGGTACAAAAATATGGCGTAATTCGCGGAGGGTTGAAAGGCCTTTGGCGTATATTGCGTTGTCATCCTTTTTCTCAGGGCGGTTACGACCCTGTGAAATAATACTTTTGTCTTGGGCATTAAATACATGTGCAGCCGAGAGTGTCTTTACGAGGTGTGAAAAAAAATGGACTTATTCAGAGCCTTTCTGGCTATTGTTCTCTCATTCCTGATTCTTGTCGGGTACCAATATTTTTTTGTTAAACCGGTTGCTGAACAACCAGTTGTTAAGGAAACCGTCAGTAGCCAGGAACAAGGTGCAGGGCAGAGCACTGCACCGGCACAACCAGTGGTAGCGTCGCAGGCAAGCAACAGTATGGTTGCTGTCCCTGTGAATCCTGATGCGCGGGATATCACGATAGATACACCACTTTACACGGCTGTTATCAGTGAGCAGGGGGGTGGTTTTAAAAGTTTTGTCCTCAAAAAGTATCGAACGGACATTGAGCTTGAATCAGGTCCAATGCAGTTGGTTCTTACCCAGACACCCAACACCTTACCGGTTCTTTTTTCGCTTGATAACGGAGCCGGAAAAGTGTTGCCGCTTTTTACAGCGGGAAACGATTCGGTTGTGGTTACTGACGAGCAGGGAGAAGCTGTTCTGGTAATGCAAGCAACCCTTGATGATGGGACCAAAATAGTTAGGACGCTCAAGTTTCGGGGGAATACCTACTTAATCGATGATACGTATCAGGTGGAAAATGTGGGGGGGAATCCGCTGCAGATATCACCTGCGATGAGTATGATTCATAAGTCGTTTTCCCATGCCAGTGCGACCAGCCGATTCCTCTTTTCTGGACCGGCAGCGTACGTCAATGGCGAATTGGTAGAAACGAAACCTAAAAAGATAGCCGAAGGCCCAATTATTCTACAGGGAGATGTCAGCTGGTCTGGGTATGTGGATAACTACTTTATGACGTCCATTGTGCCGAAATCAGATAAAACCCTGGTAGTAAGCCTGCAAGGTAATGAGGAAAGTGTTCGCACTGTCATTTCAGAAGGGATAGAGACACTTGGCGCTGGCGAAACCAGTGAGCACGCATATTCCATATATTTCGGTCCTAAAAAACTTAAGATCCTGCAGGCTACAGGGGGAGAACTTGCTAAGGCAGTGAATTTCGGTTGGTTTGATGTTTTGGCAAAGCCCATGCTGTGGCTGTTGAACTTTTTTTATGATTATACAAAAAATTATGGAATAGCTATTATTTTGGTGACCGTTTTAATTAAAGCGGTGTTCTGGCCTGTTACCCAGAAGGGTATGAAGTCCATGAAGAACATGCAGAAACTGCAGCCAAAAGTGGCAAAGCTGAAAGAGAAATTCAAGGATGATCCTGCAAAAATGAATCAGGAAATGATGGCTATGTACAAAACGTACAAAGTCAACCCTGTGGGCGGGTGCCTGCCCATGGTTATCCAGATTCCATTTTTCTTCGCCCTGTATCGTGTTTTGATGGCTGCAATTGAGCTGCGCCATGCTCCGTTCATGCTATGGATCAATGACCTTTCTGCACCAGATCGGCTTTGGATAGGGGTGGATATTCCTTATCTGCATGGGTTGCCTGTGTTGACCTTGCTGATGGGGGCTTCCATGTATCTGCAGCAGAAAATGACTCCTACAACTGCTGACCCAACACAAGCGAGAGTTATGCAGTTTTTGCCGATAATTTTCACTTTTATGTTTATTAATTTTGCCTCTGGTCTGGTACTTTATTGGTTTATAAATAATCTTCTTTCCATTCTTCAGCAACAACTCATCAACCGGCAAAGTAAGGCATAACTCGGGGCTGTAAGGAAAACTCTTATGACAAAAGACAAAGATTTTTTTGGAAAAGATATAACAGATGTTATTGATCAGGCTTGTAAGGAGTTTGCTACAACACAAGACAACTTGGAGATTGAGATCCTTGAAACGGGGTCAGCCGGGATTTTTGGTTTGTGCCGAAAACAAGCCCATATTCGGGTGAAAGAAAAAACCCAGCAAGAGAAGGTTGAGCCGCGCCCCGTTGAGCAGGAACCTGTCGCTGACACAAAACCAGAAGGTCAAGAGAACGCTGCCCTGGCCGGTGATGCCCGACACGAGCAAAAGGAAGACGATTCGGCAGAAAGCGCAAAAACTACAAACACAGCCAATGATGATGTTGAAATCAAGAAAGAAATTCCTTCTGCTAAAGGAGGAGGGCGGGGGGCTACCGAATCTGCTGAAATGAGCTACGAAGAGCCGTCGCAAGAAGCGTTGGATGCTATTCAAGCGACCATAAGTGAGATGCTCTCTCTCATGAAGTTTCCGTCACAGGTTGATGTTACCTTTGAGGGTAATACTGTCACCTGCAACATCAATGGCGAATACGAGGAAGATATAATCGGTTCAGAAGGGCGCACGCTTGATAGTCTCCAGTATCTTATTCGTAAGATGATGTTGCAAAGTTTGCCGGATAGATTTCTTTTGTCGCTCAATGCCGGCGATTTCAGGCAGCGACGTGCAGAAGATTTAAAACAACGAGCAGTTGAGCTTGCCGAAAAGGTAAAAGAAGATGGAAAAACCCAGGCAATTCCAGCTTTGAACCCATCGGAGCGTCGTATTGTTCACATGATCTTGCAAGAGGATAAAGGGATCCGGAGCCGTTCGGTCGGAGATGGACTCTTTAAAAAAGTGCTGATTTATAAGCCCGGCAAAGGACGTCGGTCCGGATCCAGAAAAAAGAGAGGATAGCACGGATGGGGTACCATCGTTCAACAGATACCATAGCTGCCATTGCCACGCCACCTGGGACTGGCGGCATCGGTATTATTCGCATCTCTGGTGCAACTGCTGCAACCATTCTTGAGCAGATTTTTACTCCAAAGTACCCCATTTCTCATTTTGAAAGCCATAAAATGTATTATGGCACACTAGCCGATTCTGCCGGTAAAGTTATAGATGAGGTCCTTGCTGTTTTCATGCAGGGGCCAGCGACATACACGGTTGAAGATGTGGTCGAATTGCATTGCCACGGTTCATATATATTGTTGCAGAAGGTGTTGGCAACAGTTTTTGCCTTGGGGGCTAGGCCCGCTGAGCCTGGAGAGTTTACCAAGCGTGCTTTTCTTGGCGGCCGTATTGACCTTACCCAGGCTGAAGCTGTTATTGATTTGTTGCAGGCTCAAACGGATAAAGGGATCGACCTTGCAGTTAACCAACTGCAAGGCCGTTTGACCGATGAACTTGAGCCAGTCCGTAAGGAGTTGATCGCCATTCTGGCACTCCTTGAAGTCGCGATAGATTTCCCTGAAGATGATGTGGAACTGCTCGATAAAAAAGCAATCGAGATGCAACTGAAGGTTAATATTCTAAAGCCGATTGAAGCACTGATCCGCTCGGTATCCAGTGCTAAAATTATTCGAGAGGGGATTAGTGTCGTCATTGCCGGTCGTCCCAATGTGGGTAAATCCAGCCTGCTTAACACACTGCTCAGGGAAGAACGTGCGCTCGTCACACCGTTACCGGGTACCACAAGAGATACTATTGAAGAAAGTATCGTCATCGAGGGTATCCCTGTACATCTTGTCGATACTGCAGGCATTCGGGCCCATAATGACGTAGTCGAAGAGCTGGGAATGGAACGGGCCAGGCGCAAGATGGATGCTGCTGATTTGGTCCTGTTTTTGCTCGATGCCTCACAGCCGTTGACCAAGCGAGATCTCGACCTCTATGCAACGATTAAAGATAAGCAGCTTATAGTGGTTTTTAATAAAACGGACAGGGGTAACGAGCAGGAATTAGATGGTCTGCATCGAAAATTTGAGCAGGCAACGCGGGTCGAAATTTCAGCCAAGGAAAATGTGGGAATCGACACCTTGCGTGAAACCATTTTTAAGACCGTTCTCAGTGATGACCAGGCTGCAGAAATCGGATTGTGCGCACCTAATGTAAGGCACTTAGCTGCATTGCAGAAAACAGCAGAAGCCTGTCGGAGACTGCTGGCTGCAATTTGCGATGGTGCGCCGTGTGATCTGCTGGCTGTTGATGCCCAGGATGGATTGGATTATCTGGGAGATATTATTGGGTTGACAACCCCTGAAGATGTTTTGGATGCTATCTTTAATGAGTTTTGTATAGGAAAATAAAACGTTTTTCTTCGTTCACCGATGTCCACCTGTGCACTTATTGTATTACTTCTTATTTTTGCTTTCTGCTGGTACTGTTTTTGTTTGAGGCTGTGAAATCTCAGGCGTCTTTGTCGGTTTTCCTTTATCTGCCGCACTAATCTCACCGCTTAATAAAGCGCCGGGTTCAACTGTCAGGCTTTCGGCAATCAGTTTGCCTTTGATTGCAGCAGTCGCGTGAATGGTAACAACTTTTGCGTAAATATTGCCCTCGATTTGACCGTGACAGACCAGGGCTTCCAGCTGTAAGTCCCCTTTTATTTTACCAACTTCACTGAGGATGAGATATTCCCCCGTAAGGTTGCCCTCCACTGTACCGTCAATTCTAGCTTTGCCTGCAAAAGAGATCTCGCCTGTAATTTGCATTTCCTGGGAAATAATTGAGGATATAACGTCCTTGGACAATGCTTTTTTAGGTGGATGGTCAACAGTTTTGTGAGAAGGAGCGTTTTTGCTTTTAAATAAAGCCATAATGAGTGTGTGAAAGCTTAATTTTTGATTTTCATGGATAAGCTTGCTATTTTTATATATTTCATTGGATCAATAGGCTTGCCATGAAGCTGTATCTCGTAATGAAGATGGGAACCTGTACTTCTTCCTGTATTACCAACATGGCCTATCACCATACCCCGAGTAACGTTTTCACCTTTTTTGACTAATCTTTTACTTAAATGCGCGAAAAGGGTTTTGTAACCGTTATGGTGGTCTATGACAATATAATTACCCCATCCTCTTGAGTAGGTCGATGTCTTGACAGTACCACCACCAGTTGCTCGAATTTTATCGCCTGTATTTCCTTTGAAATCCAATCCTTCATGAAAGGCACTCTTTTTATTGAGAGGATCTTTTCTTCGGCCAAAGCGAGAACTGATTTTTGTTGGTAGCGGGCGGCCGATGGGGGTCTTTTCCAGGATGCTGAGATACTTGTCTGTATGGAGGAGCAACTGCTCACCATAGGAACCTTCACCGGAAGAGATAAAAGGACCACCACTGTGTTTCGGATCTTCTTCAATGATCACCTCGACCCCAATGGAGTCCATGACTGACTCGATAATTTTAGAGCGTTCATCAAGTCGGCTCACACTTTTTTCAACCAGGTTTTCCTGCTGCTGTCGGAGGAGAGAAATTTGTTGTTGATACTCCTCAAGCTGAGAGGTAGCGGTAGCGAGTTGGGTGGCTAATTCGGTATTGGTTTTAATGTCTGTACGGAGAGCGGCAACCTCTTTTTTTAGGGTATAGTTGGATGAAAATAGACGCACGCTGAGAGCGCTGCCTAAGCTGAGCACAAGCGCACCTATAAGACATCCAGTGATACTATTGCGCAATGCCTTTTTGGAGATAACATAGGCACGCCCATTCCCACTTTCGCCGGTTACCAGGATATGAAGGTTTTTATTTTGCATGATGGTATGTGTACGTGGCTTTGATTGCTTGCATTGGACAAGTGTGTGCAGTTTGAGCTGCAGAACTGCAGACAATAAATAACAGGAGAAATGTTACGGGAAACGCAAAGGAGACCCTAACTCTTGCTATTTGCCATTTAAACATTTAGATCAGACGAATTGATTATCTTTGATGGTAACTGCTCGCGGGGGGATAACTCTTTGATTTATTATACCTAAAACCTGTAAGCAGTTACCATTGATGTACCGTATACACGGAGACTGTTGGAAATGCAAGATAAAGGGGCACGACAGGTGTTTTCCTGCCCTCTTGGAAATCGGTAAAATACGATAAGCAAAAGTGGCAGGAGTACCCTTTGAAAGCAGAATTGGAAAGAAGTTATTCGCCGTAGGAGTCGGAAAAAAGTTTGTCTATGGCTGCCTGTCCGTCATCGCTCAGATAGCGGGTTCCGGAACCGACAAAGGTGTTATAGGTGATGGTGGGAGTGTCTTCCTGCCATGAATTGTCTTTCCAGGTAAACCATTGCTTCTTGTCTTGGTCGTACACATGCAGTGGTCGGTTGAAAAGTTTCGCCAGTTCAACAGCCCAGCCGGTGCCACCTTTTACGGAGTTGTCATCCAGAATGCTTCCAATTACAAATACTTGATGCCCTTTGTTGACCATGTGGAAAATGACCTGCAGGACTTTACGAATTTTTTCGGTCTCATAATAGGTGCGGTTCATCATTCTGGACGCAATTTCCATACTGATATTACCACGTTGTAGATCCTCTTCACTTAAAAGCTCTGTGTTGCGGTCCCTGTTAAGGCGGTGTCCTTCAAAAGTAAAAATCACTTCATTGATACCATATTTTTCGGCTTGTTCGCCAAAAGCTGATTCTGCGCCTTTTAGGCCGCCGTGGTAGAGTGTACACTCATTTGCGTTCATCATTTGTCACCTTGATATGAGTCGTTGTCGAAATAACAATATTTTTGACTGCATACATATCTTGCAGCCAAGAACAGCTTATTTTTTATTTTGTTGCCTTGAAAAAAACTCTGTGTGGAGCTGGATACCCCTCTATAGTAAGCGTAGGGTTCTGCTTGTCAATAAAATCTTCGTATGATTCAAATGTCATCCATTTGGTTCTGCGTTGTTCAAGAGAGCTCATGGGGTGTTGACAGAAAAGGGATATATCTCTAAAACCTGTTCTTTGCAGCCAGTTATTCAGACAGGAAGCAGTGGGCACAAACCAAGTACCTGGTACTTTGGCGTATGTTTTTTCAGGGAACAGGGCTAGGGATTCTTCTCCAGGGATAGCCTGAGACTCTATGATTAATGTTCCGTCTTGAGTTAAGGCGTTGTGCATATCCTGCAACGATACAATGGGTGAGTGTCTATGGTAGAGAATACCGAGACAGAAAATAACATCAAAACTATCAGGAAAGAAGGGGAGGTGTTCTATGCCAAGTAACTCGACGTCAAGGTTTTTTTGATTGGCAAAAGTATTGAGGGTACGAAAGGTATAATAGTGATGAACATATGGTTCGAACCCCAGGACAAAGCGAGGATTATACTCTGTCATGCGAAACATATAGTAGCCGTTGTTACAACCAATGTCTGCGATGAGCTTTCCTTTAAGCTCAGGAAGCTGAGGGGCAATTCGGTTCCATTTTTTTTCGCTGCGCCATTCTGCATCTATATCGATACCAAAAATAGAAAACGGGCCTTTTCGCCAGGGCATCAGGTTTTGCATTGTCCTGGATACCAAGAGAGCCTCGTCGGCATTGAGTTCTTCCGGTGTGCCAATGGTCACTATATCTTCTTTGAAGCAGCAGCTTGATGCCCGGAGGTGGCTGATTTTTTTTAATGGTTCCTGGTAGCGAAGGAAGCCTTTTTTCGGTTGGGAGAGCCAATTGTGTTTGTCTTGCAGAAAAGTATGTAATCCGGCGTGGTCGGCGTTGGGGAAAATATGCGAATAGTTAGACATAGTATTATTTGATGGCAATAAAAGAACTGAAGTTAAACCACTTGAAAAAGATCTCTATTTCTTTAAATCCGGCTCGCTCAAGTAACTGCAGGTTTTCCTGGAATGAGAATGGGATCAGGACATTTTCAAGGGCTTCACGTTTGTTGGCAATCTCCAGTTCCGAGTAGCCTTGTGTCTTTTTAAATTGGTGGTAGAGGGTAATGAAATCGCGATTGAGCTGCTTGGCGTGGGAAATGGTTTTTTCACTTATAATAAGTATACCGCCGTGGGGGAGGTTATGGTAGAGACGATCCAAAAAAGATTGTCTCGTCATTGGCCGTAGAAATTGCAATGTGTAATTACAGAGTATGACCTTGGCTGAGGAAAGGTCACAGGTGGTGATGTCATCGCTGGTAAATGAGATGGTGTCACCTTTCGAGAAAAGTTCACATTTTCTGCGCGCTTTATCCAGCATGGCGTCGGCATTATCAATACCGATATAGTTTATTGATGTACCCGCAAGTCTTCTGCTGAGTTCAAGCAAAGTTGAACCGGTTGAGCACCCAAGGTCCACGATGGTGTCGCCATCTTTCAGGCGCAGTTCAAGCAAATCGGCAATGGCATCAATCACTGCTTCGTAAAACGGTATGGATCGGTTGACCATGTCATCAAAAACATCGGCTACGTTTTTATTAAACGTGAAATCTTCCTCTATTTTTCCACTGGTAAAGAGTCTGTCCTGCTGCATGGTCTATGGTTCTAAAGAAATCACTGGTATTGGTGTTAAAAGAAAAGTGCCTTGAACTCTGGGGGAGTCAAAAGTATAACCTCGGCAAAGATGTCAACTCTACTTACCATAGCGGAGCTTGTTATGAATATGAAAAAATCGGCAAATGTTATTCTGTGTCTGTTTCTTGGTCTAGTCTTTTTTTGGGGACTGGTTGGGCTACGGAACGTACTTACTCCCAAAGGGGTATTTGTGAAAGATAATAGGTATGGGCAGGAAAGTGAGACTGGATTGGCGGGTGATGTGCAATTAAGCAGCTACGATCTTGAACAGGATCCGAACAGATGGGTAAGGGCGAAGTTTGTTGTCAGCAATGTGTCGGCAGAGGACGTTAAAAATGTCAGAGTGGTGTGTGAGTTTTACGATCCGCAAGCACAGTACCTGGATAGTAAACAGTGGTTGTTGGCTGGGGTTGTACCAGCCGGCAAAACAATGGAGCATAACTCGTTACAACGAAAATTTATCCACTCCCGAGCGACAGATTTTCAATGTCATCTTACTCGGTATGAGTTGATTCGAGGCTTCCATTCAGGAAAACATGGAACTGATGTGGAGCATGGCAACGAGCATAATGACCATGCTGCGGAAAAGGCTGCAGAACAGCACTAAGAGGTCCATCTTTTTTTGCAGCGTAGGTGTGGTTTGGGCTTGTTAAAGAATTGAGTGTGTCGCTTTTGGGAGACTTACGGTGTTGAGAGTTTTTAAGGAAAATAAAGGGTTTCAGCGGGTAAGCAAGAGAGAGGAAAAAATGGAGTATCTTTTTTGCGACAAAAAAGAACGAAGTAGGCTTTTGTAGAGGCTATTACTGGACGAAAATAAAGGAGCATTGATGGATATTTTCCTTAAAAATAGGTTGTTAGGGTGATTTTTTATTTTCTTTTGGTTCCTGGTGTATATTTTGCTTGAAGAGGTGGACGGCAAAGGAGAGAGCAATAAGGTTTTGCCTCCACCGTGCTGTTATCTCAAGGGTGGTTTTTGTGTTGGACAAAGACCCAGTATAATAACAAGTTGGAGGAGATTATGAAACGTCTGTTTTTCGTGCTGGCAATGGTTGCAATCGCTTGTTTCTCTACCCAGGTACTCGCTGCTGACAAGGCTGCCATCAGCAAGAATGTTGATGAGATTGTAGCTGCAATAGACAGCGGAAAAGAAGCGTCCAGTTTTGCCGCAGATGCGTACACCCCCTATGCCTTTATTATGGAAAAAGACGGTAAACTCCTAGTTCATCCAAGCCTTGCCGGGGAAGATCTGAAAGTAAAGGCAATGCCGATTTACGAGGCGCTTCAGGCTGCTACTACCGAAGGTGTGTGGTTGCAGTATGAGTGGAAAGGTAAAGAAAAGAATTCCTATGCCAAAAAGACAAAAAATGATCTTATAGTTGCGAGCGGTTATTAAGCATTGTTAGCTGTGGGGCTAGGCTCCCTCTACTGTGGAGGGAGCTCTGGTCTCAGTGTCCAATTGTTTTCATCCGGGCAAGAGTCTGGTCTGCTTCAAAGAGCAGATTCAAAGCGGTTTCTTCCTTTTTCTTTAGCCAGGTAAAGTGCCTGGTCTATTCTGTGTAATAAATTTTCCTGGTTTTCCCCTTTGCGCAACTCAGCGATGCCAAGGCTTACTTCTACTTGGATCGCTTTTCCGTCATAATAAATAATTGTTTCTGCAACAGACTGCCTGATTTTTTCTGCCAGCAGCTCTCCTTGTTCAAGGGAGCAGTCTTTGAGAAGCAGCAGAAATTCTTCACCCCCCCACCTGCAAATGCCGTCTGATTTGCGAATAGCTTCCGCAGCCGTGGCAGCAACACTTACCAAAACGGCATCGCCGGCTGGGTGGCCGTGTCGATCATTAATTTTTTTGAATTCATCAATATCAAAAAGGATAGCCGTTATCGGTCGTTTTACGCGTTCTGCCTCTTGCACAGCCTGATCAAAAAGAATTTCAAAAGCATGTCGATTGAGCAGCTGTGTCAATTTGTCAGTTGTTGCCATTGATTCCAGTTTTGTTTGGTAAAGAGTAATGGTTGAGGAGATGGCGAAAAGTACCAAGACGGAAATAACGATGCTGACCGCAAGGTTGTTAAGGAGGATTCTACGCATCTGCCGTATCTGTCTCTGGATCGATTGTTCAACAAAGAGATACAATCCGAGTTGCGGGATAAAGCGTGTGTTGAGGAGGTAGGTTTCTTCGTTACGTGTGTACGAGATCGCCTTTGTTTTCGATCTAGCAGTATTTTGGGCGTTATCCGGCAGTGATATATTCTTGGGAATCGTGGTAAATGGAGGTGGTGTATTCGTGCCTGTGAGGGTAACCTGGCCCTGTTTGTTGACAAAATAAATAGTCCGTTGGTAACGATCCGCGTAGCTGTCGAGCAGTGCTTGTACAGTTGTTACCGTGAGGCCGCACCCCGTAGCCCCAATGTAATTACCGTTATAATCTACTACACGGTAATTGATGAAAATGGTGAGTTTATCACGGTCAGCCATGTCGGAATCGACGTTAATTTCGTAAGGGTGCTCCATGTTGCGAACCCTGAAGTACCAGCGGTCACGACTGTCTGTTGGGTTAACTGTTTTAAGTTTTCCGCCTGCATAGTAGTAGGTTCGGGTTGATTCAGAGACGAAAAAACTGCTGACCAAGCCATATTTTTCTTTTATCTCGGCAAGGTATTTTGTGATTTGTTTGCTCTCTTTCTCTCCGTTGAGTACCCAGTCTCTTAGAAATGTGTCCGAAGCCATCATTGAGGCAATAAAAGCCGGGCGTACCAGATCCTTTTGGATTTCAGAGTAAATATTATCACTGGTGAGCGGCAGGATGTCTTCAGTCATTTCTATGCGTAAGGTTCCTGCTGCTGCAAAGTAGCTGATTAGACTCGTTGCTGTAAAACCCAATACCAGAAGCACGCCAATGAAAATAATGAGTCTTTTCTTTTTTGGGATTTTTTTTAGCAGCATTCCCTAATTTCCTGTCTATAGAGTAAGTGAGATTTTGTATTTTGTTTGAATTATGGCTCAACGTGTATCTGGGGGGTGCATGAATTCCTTTTCTAGAAATGCTCATGGAAAAATTAGAAAACAAAATTACGCAGCCTTTATCATAACCTGATCGACGTAAAAGTAAAATTTTGATATGAGTTACGGGTATTTTTAGCGTGGAAAAAGACTATATTGTTTTTCAGTGCAATTGTATTGCAGGAGTAGAGCATGCCATATGTAAATATTAGAGTCGCAGGAAGCTTATCCAAAGAGCAGAAACAGAAAATTGCCAAAGGCGTGACAGAGATTATTTCTGAGGTGACAAACAAGCCCAAAGAAGCCGTATTACTTTTTATTGATGAAGAAAGTCGTGATAATATTGCCAAAGGCGGCGTACTTATAGGGGATATGTAGCGTTTATGACTAGTGATGTTAAAAAACGCATCGAAGAACTTCGCCAGCAGTTGCATGCCCATGGACATCGCTACTATGTGCTGGATGACCCAGTCATTAGCGACGGAGAATATGACAGGCTTTTTCAGGAATTGCTGCATTTGGAGGCGCAATATCCGGAAAGTATAACTGCTGATTCGCCAACCCAGCGGGTAGGGGGTAAGCCGCTTAAAGGATTTAAAACGGCAGAGCACATTTATCCCATGTTGAGTTTGGATAATATTTTTTCAAGGCAAGGACTCCTTGATTTTGAAGAAAAGCTCAAGCGGTATCTAAAAGGCGACACTGTGCTGGAGTATATTACCGAGCCGAAATTAGATGGTCTTGCCGTTGAGCTGGTGTACGAGAATGACCGCTTGGTCACCGGTTCCACCCGAGGTAACGGCCTAATCGGGGAAGATGTCACAGAACAGTTAAAAACCGTACCAACCATCCCGTTACGTCTGCTGGCTACAGGAGAGGTCGCTATTCCGCGGCAACTTATTGTCCGTGGCGAAGTTTTTCTTCCCAAAAAAGGTTTTAAGCAGCTCAATCAACGGCGAAAGGAAGAGGGCTTGTCGCTTTTTGCCAACCCTAGGAATGCTGCGGCAGGCTCCCTTCGGCAGCTTGATCCTAAAGTAACAGCTCAAAGGCCTCTTCGTTTTTATGCTTATAGTGTTGCTACGACCGAAGGAGTGCGGTGTGATACTCAGTTCGACCTGCTGGCCTACTTGCGTAGCCTGGGCTTTGCCGTGAGTCCACTGGTGTGTCATTGCAAGAGCGTTGATGATGTCGGAGGCCAGTTTGATCTTCTTGTCCGGAAACGTCATGGGCTCGATTACGAAATTGACGGTATGGTGGTCAAGGTGAATCGTTTTTCTTTGCAGCAAAGATTTGGGAATACAGCGCGGGCGCCCAGGTGGGCAGTTGCTTGGAAGTTCCCAGCTGTTCAGGCTTCAACTATCATAGAACGGGTAGAGTTCCAAGTAGGACGCACGGGAGTGGTTACCCCGGTAGCTCATTTGCAGCCGGTGGAAGTGGATGGAGCGATTGTCCGGCGAGCAACTTTGCATAATAGGGACGAAGTTAACAAAAAAGATCTGCGTCTTCATGATACTGTTTTGGTTCAACGAGCTGGTGACGTGATCCCGGAAGTCGTTAAGGCTGTAGTTGAGAATCGTACCGGCAAAGAGGAGGCTATCGTCTTTCCTGAGAGGTGCCCTGAGTGTGATGGACAACTGGAGCAAGGTGTAGGGGAGGCTGCTATACGTTGCACTAATCTCTTGTGCCCTGCACAGAAAATTCAAAGGCTGATATATTTTGCAGGGAAAAGCGGGCTGGATATTGAAGGACTTGGCAAAAAGCATGTAGAGCAATTGTATAGTGCTGGGTTGATAGAAGATATTGCAGATTTCTTTTTGTTGAAAAAAGACCAGTTGATCCTTTTAGACGGCTGGGGAGAGAAATCAGCCCAAGGAGTGATCCAGTCGATAGACAAGGTGAAAGCGCCTCCATTAAATACCTTTATCAGGGCGTTGGGCATTCGTTATGTTGGCGAAGTCACCGCCGAACTCATAGCTGGTCATTATGAATCGCTTGATGAACTTGTCCAGTCCAAGGCAAGCGAATTGATGGCAATTGAAGGTATTGGCCCGCAGGTAGCTGAATCATTAGTTACATTTTTGCGTTCAGAACCTTTTGCAAAACTGCTGATTAAGCTTGATCAGGCTGGGGTTGTTGTTCAGTCTGCCGGGAAATCAGCACGGCCTTTAGATGGGCGGATATTTGTTTTTACCGGTTCTTTAAACCATATGACACGAAATGAGGCAAAGCAGTTGGTTAAATCGCTTGGTGGTAAAGTGGTTTCCTCTATAAGCGGCAAAGTGACAGACGTTGTCGCCGGCGAGAGGGCAGGTGGAAAGCTGGAAAAGGCACAAAAGCTTGGGCTGGGCTTGTTAGCAGAGGAGGCTTTTGTCGGGTTAATACGCAATCTGCAGGGTAGATAATGATTGGGCGCAAGCGTGTTCATGTTGTGGTTTATGGTCGAGTGCAGGGAGTTTTTTTTCGAGATTTCACGCGGAAAGAAGCAGAGCGGTTGTGCTTAAAGGGGTGGGTCAGAAACTGTCGTGACGGAACGGTGGAAGCCGTTATAGAGGGAAATGCTGACAATGTAGCGGAAATGTTGCATTGGCTGCACCATGGCCCCCCTGCAGCAAGAGTGGATGAGGTCGTTATTCGCCAAGAGCAGCCGGTTGACAGTGAAGTATCGTTTGTTGTTCGATATTGATAGAAAAGATAGGGTTGGGATGGTAGTTTTTTATGATTAACAGTATTGTAATATAACGCAGACGAAGTCTGTGACCCACAAAAGTGAAATAATATGATAAAAAAAGTACAGATCCCGGCAGGGGAACCGGCTGGAAGGGTTGTCTGTAATGCCTGCGGTAATAAAACCGATTTTGTTGAGATAGCTGAGAATGTTCTTGTAACAACTCGTTACAAGCAAAATGGTGACGGTTCTTTTACCCCTGAAGAAAATGATACCGAGGTCTTTGGCGGCGTTAAATTTCTTTGCGGTAAATGTGGTGAGGACCTCACCCGGTATCACGCACATTTTTTGGAGATGTCTTTTTAGAGTGTGTCAGGTTCCGCTACAGTCAATAAAAAAAGGGGTTGCTTTAAAAGCAACCCCTTTTTTATAACTGCAGTATGCTATAGTAAATCTATATCATACACAACCGGTAGGCTTAGGAAGGCCAGCCATTTTACAAGCGCCTTTGCCTGGCCCTGAAGGGAACAGTTCGTAAATTCGCTTCAAAGGAAAACCGGTGGTTTTGGAAAGAATACGAACCATAGGTGCGATGCCGTTCTTCTTGTAGTACTCTTGAAGGGCGTCGATAACTTTCTGATGTTCATCGGTGATTTCTGGAATACCTTCTACGCCTTTTACGTAATCGATCCAGTTTTCATCCCAGTCGTCAGCGCCTTTCAACAGGAAGCCGTCTTCATCCACCTCGTAGGTTGTGCCATTGTGTTCGATTTGTGCCATGTGTTCCTCCTGGAATATGTGATTAATATGAGTGAGAAGTTGAATGCTAATTGTAAAAATCACCAGTTTCTTACTATAGGGGTGTGCGTTTGTCAAGCAAAGGTCTTGGTTTTTTTGAGTGAACGGCCAATCATTTTTTGTTCGTGGGTTGGATGCATTTTTCACTGGTAAGTTGCAGGAAAATTGAACATAATGGGCCCTTTCTCCAGGAAATAACCAAATGTCCGATTTGTTGAAGGAGTGTGCGTACCATGTTGAATATTTTACGAAAAAGAGCCCAGTCTGTTGTTATTCAGGCTTTGGTGCTACTGATTGCTGTCGTCTTTATTTTTTGGGGTGTGGGGAGCAACCTTGATAATAATCGGAATGCGGCTGCGGTTGTCAATGATGTAGAAATTCCTTTTCAAGAGTTTCAGCAAAGCTATGACCGAGCTGTAGATACCTATAGGCAACAGCTTGGTGGGCAGGTGCCGGAAGGTTTTTTTGAAGGGATAGGGCTCAAGAAACAGGTGATTAATCAACTTATCCAGTCCGAACTGTTACGACAGAGTGCTGACAAAATCGGCCTTGCTGTCAGTCGGGAAGAAACCCAGCGTCGTATCCAGGATATGCCCGTTTTTCAGGAAAACGGCCAGTTTGTAATGAGCAGATATAAAGACGTTTTAGGGCAAAACCGACTTACCCCTACCTCTTTTGAGGCTGGCTTGCAGAGCGATTTGATCACCGGGAGAGTTGTGGAACTTATTGGCTCTTTTGCTGATGTACCGCCTGCAGCCGTGCAGGCCTGGATCGATTTTGCCAAGACCGAGCTTAAACTTGTCTACTTGAGTTTTAAAGGCAGTGACTATCTTGATGAGGTGAATGTGGAAGCGGATAAGTTGGCATCCTGGTATGAGAAAAAACAGCAGGATTATGTAACTGATCCGCAAATTGCGTTGCAGTACCTCTATTTTCCTTTTGCTGCTGACATGGGTAAGGTTACCCTAGAAGATGAGCAGGTAGAGCAATTCTATAATGATAATATTGACAGATATAGCGTAAAGGAAAAGCGTCGGGCTCGTCATATTCTGTTTAAGGTGAGCGATACAGACTCTGCGGAGGTTAAAGAAGAAAAAAGGTTAAAGGCCGAGCATGTTCTTCAGCTTTTGCGAGATGGTGGAGATTTTGCAACCCTTGCCAAGGAATATTCAGAAGGGCCGAGTCGGGAGTCGGGCGGGGAATTAGGTTTTTTCGAACGTGGCTCTATGGTGCCTGCATTTGAGGAGGCTGTTTTTTCAATGGAGCCCGGCGATTTATCTGATCTGGTTGAAACTTCTTTTGGGTATCACTTGATTTTGGTCGAAGATGTGCAACCTGCAATAACCAAAAAAATGGAAGATGTTCGCGCTGAAATTGAAGGGCTGTTGAAAAAACAACGGGTAAGGGGATTGACATTTCAAAATGTCTCCAACGCGTATGAAGACATTATTCGGGCCGGCAGCCTTGAAAAATATATGGAACAGGGAGGGAAGGCCGTTCAAACAACCGACCTTTTTGCCCGTAAGCTGCCACCGGATTCTCTTGCCAAAGCAGGTGCGCTCCTCGACGTTGCCTTTGGGTTGAGCAAAGGTGAACTTAGCTCACTGGTTGAAGTGGAAGACGGATATGCCATTGGTTATGTGAAAGATATCAAAAAGCCGGAAGTGCCACCCTTAGCCACCGTAAAAGATAAGGTTGTCAGTGATTACAAGCATGAGCAAAGTATAACATTAGCCCATGCAGCTGCAGACAAAGCTCTCGCAATTGCTCTAGAGGCAGGAAAATTGATGCCGGAAGGTAAAGGCCTGGAGTCAGGATACCTGAAAAGAGGGGGCGGTGATGGTGATATTCCTCCGCAGTTGGTGGAGGCGGCATTTGCCCTCAAAGGAGGCGAAAAATTGAGCAGTGAAGTTGTGGCTGTGGGTGATATGTTCTATGTTTTTGAGGTCCTTGAACATCGCCAAGATCCGACTGCCATGGAAGCTGACCAGAAAAAACAGCTCGCTGAGCAATTATTGGTAAACCAGCAGAACCGTTTGGTTGCCAGTTGGGTGGAAAGACTTCGTGCTGATGCAAAAATATGGGTCAACGACCAATTGATACCGTAAGCCTGGTGGCTTTAGCATATTCTCACTGCCCATTTCATAATTTCATTTGCACCCTGGCAATTTCGCCGGGGTGTTTTTTTTAGTCTGTTTAGTGCTCAAATCTTACACTCCCAAGTGTATTAACATCGTTGTCGCCCATTTCCGGGCACCTGATTGGTAAAATTCATGCCTGTGACAAACCACGGAAAAAATATTCTTAACTCGTTTGCAGAACTCACCTTTTTGGAGAAGCTGTTGCTGCAACTAGCCTCAGTTATTTATGAGCCTGTCTCAAAAACTTTTTTAACAAAATGTATTGCCAAAGTAGGAGGTCCCTTTCCAGGTGCTAAGAAGCCCGGCAAGGACGACGTTGGTGCCGCCATAAAGAGCTTGCGGGCAAACGGATACCTAAACAATAAAAATCAATGTGAGCAGGTAAGTGCAGAGTATCTGACCCGGTCGGCAATAAGTGAAAAACGTTTTGAACGGTTTGTGGCTTTTATCGAAAAGGAAGCTCCGGTTTCCTATCATTCAGGCAAGCGGGCAACGCGTTGTTGGCGTGCCCTCAGGCAGTTTCGTATCGGTGTGTACCTTGAAGATTTTGATCGGATTGATGAGGCTTTGGCATTTCTTGATCAGGAGTGCGGCCAGGAGGTGCAGACAGATCCTCCGGCAGTGATCGTGACGGCGCGGGCCTTTGATCCTGAATGGCTCAGTACTTTGCCTGGTTCCTTGCAGTTTTACCTACTAGAGCAGGTGGTAAGGCATTCCCTGGAAAGCCTGCAGCATTTTCCAGATGTTCTTGCCTATCTCGAGAATGAAGTAACCTTGTCGGTATCCAGCATAGAGATGGTACCCTTTCATCGATTGCTTGCTAATTATTATTTGCTTCAGGGGCGTTTTGCTGATCTCAATACATTGCTTGAAAAGCATGGTGACTCCTTTCAGGGGTCAGGATATGCCGGCAGTGTCACTTTTTTGTGTGGTGATGTCAGTGAGGCATTGCGTCTTTTTGAAGAGGATCGGCAACGGCTGCAGGAATATGCAGGTGATAATCCCGTTTTTTTCTTCGGTCTCCCTGGATTATTTTCTATTTTTGCCCTGCTTGCAAGAAACGAGGAGGGAGATAGGCAGGCTATTCAGAACGCGGTAGCTACTGTATTACAGCGCTGCCAGGGCTGTCCTGAAGAAGTGCCGTATCGTTTTCTTGAAACAGTGATCCGTGCTCCGGAAGGGACCCTGCCGGACATGATGGCACTGACTGATCGGCTTGCAGCTGAAGAGAGGAGCTTGACAACTTTGGTTGCAGTCCTTTCATTGTATTGGATCGGTGTCGAAATACCGGCTGACTTTCAAAGTTCGCTTTCCGCTCTTTATGAACAGGCCAGGCTCAACACCTTTGACTGGTTGGCAATGGAAACTGCAGAGCTGCTTGCTACTGTGGGTGACGGGCAGGACGAGAAAAAACTAATTGCCGATGAACTGGCGGCAAACCTGCAGTGTCGATTTCTCACCCATATCATTTCTCCGCAAAATTCCTGGAAACAAAGCTTGCAGGAGTTGATTCAGATAACGAGAAAGGTGGGCGAACCGGAACGAACAACCAGGCTGGCGTGGTTTGTTCGATATGAACCTAATGAATTGGTTGTGCAGCCAAAGGAACAGAAGCGAACCAGTTCCGGTGGTTGGACAAAGGGGCGTTCTGTTGCCTTAAATCGATTGATGCACACTAAAGACTTTGCCTATCTCACAAGCCAGGACCGTCAGGTGTGTGAAACCATACACCAGGTTGGCGAAGTCACAGGACGAAATGGAGGGTGTGATTTCGACAAAGACAAGGCTCTGCCCTTGCTGGTCGGCCATCCTCATGTTTTTTTGGAACAAGCACAGCGAACACCCGTTGAACTCGTAAACGGGGAACCAGAGCTTGTCGTCGAGCAAAAAGGGGACACCCTTTTTATTCATTTTTCTCAAGATATAGGCGATGGCAATATTGCCATCTGGAAAGAGACCCCAACCCGATTTCGTATTATAAAAATCAGGGATGAACATCGAAAAGTTGCCGAAATTACGGGGAAAAGTGGATTGCATGTGCCCCTTGAAGCCAGCCAGCAGGTTCTTGATGCAATCGGCAATATCGCGTCTTTCATGACCGTACATTCTTCCATAGAGATGGTGAGTGAAGGAGAGCAGGCCGAGTTGGTAGAGAGTGACCCAACGATTCACATTCATATCATTCCCTATGGCAGTGGCTTCAGGTTGGAAATGTTTGTCAGGCCATTTTCTCAAGGAGGACCCTATTTAAAACCCGGTGTTGGTGTTTCCAATCTGATGTCTGAAATTGGCGGCAAGCGATTGCAGACACGTAGGAATCTGTCGCTGGAAGAGGAGAAAGCCAGAGAAATTGAAGAAAGTTGCCCAATGCTTGACCTGGCAATTGATCTGGAGCAGGAAGATAAGCGGGAATGGCACCTGTTTGACCCTGAGGAGTGTCTGCAGGTTTTGCTCGAGCTGGAGGAAATTAAGGACAAGGTTGTCCTTGAGTGGCCTGAGGGCGAAAAGATTGCCATCCGTCGACAGATAAGTGTCAATCAGTTGAACCTTAATATTCGCACAAGCCAACAGGATTGGTTTGCGCTTTCGGGGCAACTGCAGATTGATCAGGACGAGGTCATTGGCCTGAAAACATTACTGGAAAAGGTCAGTGAGGCTCAAAGTCGCTTTATTCCCATGGGGGACGGCCAGTTTTTGGCTTTAACCCAAGAATTTCGTAACCGGCTGGAGGAACTGATTCTGTTTGGAAACAGTGAGTTTGGTGACGATGATGAAGTTGCCGTTCATCCCCTTGCTGCAATTGCACTTGATGAATTTACCCAGCAGGCGCAAACAAACGTCGACGAGGGGTGGCAAAGACAACTTAAAGCCATTGCAGATTCTCAGGAGGCAATTCCGCAGATTCCTTCAACCATTAAGGCGGAACTGCGGGATTATCAACAGGATGGTTTCACTTGGATGAGCCGTTTAGCCAGCCTGGGTATCGGCGCATGTCTTGCTGATGATATGGGGCTGGGCAAGACTCTGCAGGCAATAACCGTTATTTTAAGTCTTGCTGACAAAGGGCCGACATTGGTTGTTGCTCCTACTTCTGTGTGCATGAACTGGGAAACAGAAGTGACTAAGTTTGCCCCCACCTTTAAGATTCATCAGTTTTTAAGCCAGAACAGAGAAGATACCATCGAAAACCTGGGTAAGTTTGATTTGCTCATTACCAGTTACACTCTGCTGCAACAGGAAATAGACCTTTTGGAAAAGGTCCAGTGGCAATCGGTTGTGCTTGATGAGGCGCAGGCCATAAAAAACGCCGCAACCAAGCGATCACGTGCGGCAATGCGGCTCAATGCCAGGTTCAGGTTGATTACCACTGGTACGCCCATTGAAAATCATTTAGGTGAATTGTGGAATCTGTTTAGCTTTGTCAATCGTGGACTGTTGGGCACCTATAAACAGTTTAATTCACGATTTGGAATTCCGATCGAGAAATACCATGATCGAGATGCACGCAGGTCCCTTAAAAAATTGATTCGTCCATTCATGTTGCGTCGTATTAAATCCCAGGTTCTGGATGAACTGCCCCCAAGAACCGAGATTACATTAAGAGTTGAGATGCAGCCGGAGGAATTGCAGTTTTATGAAGCATTGAGACAGCAGGCAATCGAAAATATAGAGGGAAGTGCAGAGAAAAACGGACGTCATTTACGTATTCTTGCCGAGATCATGCGGCTGAGAAGGGCGTGTTGTAATCCAAAATTGATTAATGAGAATATTCAAATTCCTTCCACCAAGCTGAAAGTTTTTCAGGAAGTGGTGGAAGAGCTTTTAGGAGGCAGGCATAAGGCCTTGGTATTCAGTCAGTTTACCGGTCACCTTGCCCTGATTCGTGCTTTTCTGGATGAACAGAATATTTCCTATAAATATCTGGATGGAACAACACCTGCAAAAGAAAGACAGCGGCAGGTCGAAAGTTTTCAAGCCGGTGAGGGTGATCTGTTTTTAATCAGCCTCAAGGCCGGCGGGCTCGGGTTGAATTTGACCGCTGCCGATTATGTGATTCATATGGATCCCTGGTGGAATCCGGCAGTAGAAGACCAGGCAGCTGACAGGGCGCATCGTATAGGTCAGAAACGGCCGGTAACGGTTTACCGTCTGGTAACCTCAGGGACAATTGAAGAAAAAATTGTTCGCCTGCATCAGGAAAAGAGAGACCTCGCTAATTCGTTGCTTGAAGGGGCGGATGTGAGTGCACGTATCAGTGCTGATGAACTCCTGTCGCTGATTCGTAACTCTTGAGGCTGGTGTGCAAAAAGAGCAAGCTCTCCAACGCTCCTATTTTAGTGTTGCCATGAGATTTTTCCAGGAATGGATATCTTGTTGCAGCAGTGAACACGAGTAACCATGGAGAGTATACAGCGTTTCTCTGGCGGCTTTGTCTGGAAGCTGCAGACGACTGAGGTGTCCGAGGCTAACGCCTTGCGCTTTTTCTAAAAATTTCAATGTCTGCACAGAGAGCTGCCGCGTGAGCATGGTGTTGCCCGACCGGCATTGATTGCAGAGGAGGGCACCGATACCAGGTTGCATGGTGTAGGTGTTTTTGGGGGATATGGGCTTGCAACATTGACTGCAACACTCCAATTCAGGCCTATACCCGGCAATGTCAAGTAACCTGATATGGAAAAGAGCTGCTATCTTGAGGGGGCGATCACCTTCGTCAAGAGCGTGTAAGGCCCAGGTTAACAAAGAAAAAAGTCCGCATTCAGGGTCTTTTTCTTTTGTAAATCGAAGAATGAGTTCACAAAGGTACATGGCTCCTGCATATTTTTGATAAGACTGGCGAAGGGAGAGAAACGCGTGCTCTAACTCGGCCTCAGCGATAAACAGGAGGGTACTTGTGCGGGATGGTTTATAGGAAACGAGAATTCTGGAGAAGGGTTCCAGTTTGTTGACAAAGCGTTTTTTACTGCGCTTGGCGCCTTTGGCGATTCCGGTTACCTTGCCAAGGTTTTCACTGAAAAGGGTGACGATTTTATCTGATTCTCCGTGATCAGCTGTTTTCAGTACCAGGCAACGGGTACTGGAGACATTCATTATTTTTCCAGACCTTTTTTCAGCTGTAGCTGGAATTCGCCTGAATGTGTATCATCAAATGGAAATGGTTTGCCATTTAACGTCAGTTTTGCACTTGCCGGCTCTGAGAATCGTAAGAGTAAGCGGGAGCTTGCCCGCCATTCTGTCTTTTTATTTTTTATAAATTCCTGATGTACTGTCGGCTGATCATCAATACTTACCTCAACCGAGGCATTGTCCAGAAAATGAGCTTTGAGCAGGATTTGGTCACCTTCAATGGTTTCGATTACTGATGGGGGCGAATCGTCGAAAGCTGCCATGATTGTTGAGGTGATATCTTTGGTGGTGTTGGTGAAAAATGCAAACGGATTCCATGACGTATACAGACAAAATCCGGTAAAGGTGAGGGCGATCAGCGCCAACAGAAACGCCGCTACCGTTGCAGAAGGTATATGGGAGGGTTCTGCAAGTTTTTTAGGAGCAAGAGAGTGACCGCTCATCAGTGTTTTGTTGAAACGATCAGGCTTTTTACCATTATTACGTTCCTTGATGAAACGGTTGGCAGCAAGCTGCCCGTCAATGCCCAAAAAATTGCCGTATAGAGTAAGCAGGCCTCGGGTGAAGGTGTCTGCAGGCAGGTTGGCAAAATCATGGGCTTCCATCGCTTTTAGGTTGGACACGGAAATCTTGGTTTCGGTCGAGACCTCTTCATAGCTGAGGCCTTGCTCTTCGCGAAGGTGCTTGAGGTGGCTGCCGACGACTTTCTGTTCTGTGGGATGATTATTTTTATCTTTTACGCGCATGTTTTCTACTGCAATGGTCAACGTTCACAATATTTTTATATATGCCTTGTTCCGGATACTTTCAATCCAGCTTTTATACAACAACTCCATCTCCTGTTGATACAGCTTTTCCCGTATTTCTTCTTTGACGGATTCGTATGGTACTTTGGTGATAATTTGCCCCTCTTGGCTAGACAAAATAGTAAAAAATTGATATCCGGAGGGAGTTTCAACTATTTTGCTTATCTGGCCAGGTTTAAGACCAACAATAGCATTCCGCATAAAAGGTGCCATTTCTTTTTCTTGGAAAATGCCTAGGTCTCCTCCATCTTTTGCCGATGGGAGGTCTGAATACTGCTGAGCAAGCTCTTTGAAATTTCCCCCTTGCTGAGCAAGTTTATGCACTTTGGTAATTTTTTCTTTTGCCTTCTTTTGACTGAGTTTTCGGCCGTCGGCACCCAGCGTATTTTTGGAAACACCAATTTGCAGTATATAATATCCTCCCGCTCCGACTTGCTCGGTGTAATGTAAATCGTAATAATCAATAATTTTCTCTTCCGGGATGATAACCTTAGAGCGCACCTCATAGTTGACGAGTTTAGAACGTAATATCTGCCCTTTGAGGTCTTCTAGATAGAGCGGCTCGGTCATGCCCATGCTCTTGAGCTCTTCCAGGAATTGTTGGCGTGAAATTTTATTGTTAACGAGGATACGTTGCAGAGCATTTTCAACTTCCTGCTCAGAGACGGTTATTTGCATTTTCCCCGCTTCCTGAAGCAGTAATTTTTTATCAATGAGTTTTTGGATGACGCTTGAACGTATCTGCTCCATAACTTCTTGTAATTTCTCAGGCGGAACCTCAGAGGCAGCTTTTTGAAAGAGAGGCTGACCTAGTTCGTTGACTTCTGAGAGCGTGATAATGTCATTGTTGACAATAGCTACACTTCGGTCAACGAGTTCTGCGGGTACGTTGTACGGTGTGCAGCAGCAGAAGAAGAACAATAAAAGAGCGAATTTTTTCCCAGTCATATATGATTGTAGTTGTTGGTAGAATTGGCTGGAATGTAAGACTTTGGCGAGGTGTGAAAAAACGGTAGTGTTCAGAGTCGGTAAATAATTACGAAAAGAATAACTGTATTACCTGACTATCTAATCGGTAGGAGGTAAAGGCGCAATATTTTTTGGTGAAAACGACCTCGGAGAGAAAAGCCTCCACTTTAAGATTACAGAAAATGGCCCGGATTTTGTACTCTTATGCTAAGATTCAATACCTTTTATTTTTTGGAGATATAATCATGATCGGCGGAATACATTCAGCCTTATCCGGCCTGGCCGCAGCGGGCGTTCAAACGGCTAATACAGCAAATAATGTTGCAAATCTGAACTCAGACGGATTTAAAAAGGGGCGAGTACTGCAGGCCGAACAACTTCCGCAAGGAGTAAGCACAATTGTCGAAAAGGTTGAGACACCAGGAGCATATGCCATAGAAGATACGTCCGAGGGACAGGCTCTCATCGAAAAGTCAAATGTGGATCTAAGCGAAGAAATGCCGCAAATGATGGTCAATCAGCACTCCTACAATGCAAACCTTAAAACACTGCAGGTTGCCGATGATATGACAGCCTCTCTTTTTGATATTAAGGCATGACGCTCTCTGGGCATAGTCATAAAGTTTCGTCAGTGACTGACATATTCGAGTTTTGAATTACTTATTTGCAATTTGTTCTATCTTTCGGGGATGCACTGTGTACCTTTTTTCACAAACAACAGATTAGCACTTTTCCTGGTTTCGATCCTGCGGAAGTATCAGCCTATACTGGCCAATCAGAAGTACATTGCGTTGTTTCTTTTCATCTTGCGGTAGTTTTCTCGTTTTTAAAAAAGAGTAGCTTGAGCTACGATAGATATCATTTAGCCTTGAAATTTATGGTACAGTGCATTCTTCTGTACAAGAGTCATAACTTTATTATTTGGAATAAGGCTGCTTGTCGATAGTGTTGAGAGGAGGCCTTCAGGGAGAAAATAATGTTGAGTGTTGGGTTGAGGATGCGGGTTCTGAGTTTGGTTTGTAGTATAGCATTGTTCGGCTTGCCCATGACCACTTTGGGCGCAGTAGATATGCCCCGGTTTTCTTTGCCGTCAGTAACAGATGGAAAAGTTGTAGAGAGTTCCTCTTTTGCCGGCAAAGCTTTACTGGTTACTTTTTTTGCAACCTGGTGTGCTCCCTGTCGGCAGGAAGTACCGGTTCTCAAAGAACTCCATCAGAAATTTGAAGGGCAAGGCTTTTCCGTTATCGGGCTTTCCGTTGATGAAAAAGGGCCTGGGGTTGTCGCGGAACTGGTAGAACAGGCAAAGATAAATTACCCGGTGCTCATGGCAGATAGATTAACACCACGGAAATTTGGAGGGATTATTGGTATCCCAACCTCTTTTTTAATCAACAAGGCAGGGCATGTGGTCAAAAAATATCCAGGGTACATACCTCGCGGCCTATTGGAAAAGGATATTAAATCAATTCTTTAAACGTTTCTGTATGAAGACATTGCTTGGGTTTGTTGTTGACAACTGGTGTGTTTTCCCTTACCTTTCGCTGCAAAGATTGCAGTAAAGATGTTGAGTTAAGTTCCAATTAATTAAAGGAGGATATGATGAAAAAGGTTATTTCCGCTGTAATGGTTGCTGCTTTTGTGATGAGTGCCAGTGTTGTTTTGGCTGCCAAGGTTACCTGTGAGGTTAGCGCAATTGAAGGCGATACGGTCACCATGACCTGTAAAAACGCTGATAAATTGAAAGTAGGCGACAACGTCTCTGTAAAAGCCAAGAAAAAGAAAGCTATCGAAGGCTGCTAGTAGACTCTTTTTATTTTTTTTTAGAGCGGGCCGGTGCTTCACCGCCCCGCTCTTTTTTTATGCTGACCCTGCTATGGAATTTTTTAAAGCCATCCTCCTTGGGATCATCCAAGGGCTCACAGAATTTTTACCTGTTTCAAGTTCCGGCCATCTTGTCATAGGGTCAGAATTATTGAATTTCAACGATCCTGGTATTGCCTTTGAGGTCTTTCTCCATGTAGGAACACTGCTTGCTGTGGTGATAGCCTTTCGAACAGATTTACTCCATATGGTACGTTCGCTTTTTTCCACGCCAGCCCAGCGTAAGGATGACGCGGAACTGCAGCGGTCATTTCTGTGGAATATTTATATCATCCTTGCAACCCTTCCCGCCGTTTTTGTCGGTTTATTTCTCAAAGATTCTATTGAACATTTTTTTAGCAATATTCTTGTGACATTTACGATGCTTGCGGTTACCGGATGCATCATGTTGTTAACGACAAAACTGAAAAAACAAAAAGGACAGATAAACGGAACAAGATCCTTGTGGATGGGCGTAGCCCAGGCCATGGCAATTTTGCCGGGGTTGTCGCGAAGTGGTTCCACCATCTTCACCGGAATGGCACTGGGGGTTCATCGGGAGACAGCCGCCAGGTTTTCTTTTATCATGTCTATTCCGGCTATTCTTGGGGCTGCTGTATTGCAGGTAAGTGAACTTGTCGCAGCGCCACCAAGTAGCAGCGAGATGTGGCATGTCATGGTTGGGACGGCAGCTTCTCTTGTTTCTGGATATTTTGCTATTATATTGTTAATGCGATTTGTGCGTAGGGGACAGTTGCACTGGTTTGGTTATTACTGTCTCTGTCTTTCGTTCGTAGGGTTTAGCTGGTATGCCCTGCAGTAAAATTTGTTTGAACAAAAAATATTTCTACCTGATTGGTAATTGTGAATTTTATGGACCCACAAACCTTGCCGGCTGAAGAGCTGGCCCTCTATACCTCACTGAGAAAACAACTAAAACTTGCTTTTGAACCGCTCAAGGTGCAGGATTATCGTCTCAATCTTCTGAAGTGTACAGATCTGGAACAGATTCTAGAGGGGAAAGACCCTTTGAAGGATGTTTCCGCCTTTCCCCTGTGGATACGTTTGTGGGAGGCTGCCATCGTTCTTGCAAATTATTTTGCAGGACAAAAGCCTCAACCTGGCACGAGCTTGCTGGAACTTGGTGCAGGGTTGGGAGCTAGCGGACTCGTTGCCGCAGCAGCAGGGTATGAGGTAACTCTCACTGATTTTGAAGAGCGCATTCAGCAATTTCAGCGAATAAATGCTGCGGCAAGCAATTTATCAGGAGTACGGTTCGAATTTCTTGATTGGTTCAAGCCATCAGATATAGGGCAGTATGATGTGATTGCCGGTTCAGAAATTCTGTATCGCGATGAGTTTTTTGAGCCGCTTATTCACATTTTTAAAACTGCGTTACGCCCCGGCGGTGTTATCGTGCTCTCTCATGATGCCGGCCGTCGCAATATAGCCCCATTTTTTGAACTGGCGCAGCAGGATTTTAGAATTAGTGTAGTCAAGCGAACATTGAAAAGTCTGGAAGGTGATAAAGTTATCCTGCTTGCCCGTTTATTAAGGAAATAAGTTAACCTCTCTAGTGTCGGCACCAAGAGTCGCCTGCTGTCTGGAGCTTTTTAAAATCTGAGCCTTAAAAAAAACGTGTATCCTGTTTGTCTGCAGTTAAAAGATAAGCTTTGTGTGGTCATCGGCGGCGGTGCGGTGGCTGAACGCAAAGTTCGAGAGATTCTTATCCAACAAGGCAAGGTTCGACTTGTAAGCCCTGCACTTAGTCCCAAACTTCAAACAATGGCTTCAGGGGACAAGGTTGTCTGGCTGAGGAAAGAATATGAGCCGGAAGATTTAAATGGTGCCTTTCTCGTCTATGCCGCCACTTCAAGTCGAGCCGTGCAGAAACGTATTCAACGAGATGCCAACGCTGCAAATCAGCTCATCAATATAGCTGATGATCCCGAAGGGTCCAGCTTTCATGTTCCAGCTTCTATCCACAGGGGAGATCTTACCCTCGCTATCTCAACAAACGGCAAAAGCCCAGCCATGTCGGCCATGGTGAGAAAACAACTGGAACATACCATTGGAGAAGAGTACGGGGTTCTACTCAATCTTGTTGCCGCTATTCGGAGTCAAATTTTAGCCGGAGATGAAGGGCAGCAGCAAAAAAGAATTCTATTCCAGAAAATTCTTCATCAGGATATAATCGGCTGGATAAAAAACGACCAATGGGAATTGGTTGAAGAGCATATAAATAACGTCCTGGGGACAACCGTTGAGGTTGATTGGAAGGACATTAGAGAGAACCGTCTATGAGTTTTCTACTTTTTCAAGTCAGTTGTATTATCTATCTGTTATCTGCAGCTACGTATCTTTTTTTCTTTCTCTCAGAGAAAAAAAAATTTCGGAAAGTTGCCCGGTGGCTCTTTTTTATTGCTGCTGTTCTTCATACCCTTAATATTCTTTTCAGATATATTGAGGCTGGGCATACGCCCATAACCAGTCATCACGAAACCATATCTTTTTTCGCTTGGGCAACGGCATGGAGTTATCTCTCCTTTCGCTGGCGTTATACCGTGAAAAATCTCGGCACCTTCGTTAGTACTCTAGTGGTTGTCTTAATGTTGGTCGCTGCATTTTCTTCCCGGCACATTATTCCCCTTGCTCCTGTCTATCAATCTTGGTGGCTACCTGTTCACGCATCCATTTCCCTGGTTGCTTATGCTTTTCTTGCTCTGTCCTTTCTCGGTAGTATTATGTATCTGCTCCAGGAAAGAGAAATTAAGCAGAAACGCTTCGGCCTTTTTTATTCCCGTCTTCCTTCTTTGGAGGCACTGGATAAACTCAACCACCATTGCCTCAGTGTTGGCTTCACCTTGCTTACCTTAGGGTTGGTAACCGGTGTACTTTGGGCCAAGCAAGCTTGGGGTGCATATTGGCACTGGGATCCCAAAGAGACGTGGTCGCTCATTACCTGGTTCCTCTACGCCGGGGTCATGCATCAGCGTTTTACAGTTGGATGGCGCGGCCGACGGATTGCCGTCATCAGTATTATAGCCTTTGTTTCAGCCATGTTTACCTTGTGGGGGGTGTCCTTTCTTTTGAAAGGGGTTCATACTTATGCCTCGTGATACTATTGTTTTGCTGGGGGTCAATCATAAAACCACACCGCTGGCCATAAGAGAAAAACTTGCCATTTCCGGGGGCTATGATCATTCTCTGGAAGTGTTGAGTAAGCTGGATGGCATTAAAGAATGCTACCTGCTTTCCACCTGCAATCGAGTGGAGGTGTTGTTCACCTGTCGGGAGCCGACAGAGTGCAGTAACGGGGTGCTCGAAATGCTTTTTGCTGATGCGGCTACCGGCGATGACTTTGAAAAATATGTCTATCAGTACCAGGACGAAGCTGCTGTGGAGCATCTTTTCATGGTTGCGGCCAGTCTCGATTCAATGATTGTCGGAGAGGCACAGATTTTAGGCCAGTTGAAAGAGGCTTATCGGTATGCTTCAAATCATAAAAGCTCTGGATTTGTGTTGAACAAACTGCTCCACAAGGCTTTTTCAACAGCAAAACGGGTGCGAACGGAAACCGGCATAGGAGCCAGTGCCGTATCGATTAGTTATGCTGCGGTTGAGCTGGCTAAAAAAATATTCGGCGACTTGCACGACAAAAAAGTGCTGCTCATCGGGGCCGGCGAGATGGCAGAGCTTGCGGCAGAGAATTTGGTGGGGCAGGGCGTTGCTGAGGTGGTGGTTGCCAATCGAACATTACAACGGGCAGTGACCCTTGCTCGCTGTTTTAATGGCTATGCCGTTGCACTCGAAGAAGTCCTTGGCCAGCTTGAGCAAGTTGATATTGTCATCAGTTCCACCGGAGCAACAGAGGTTATTCTCAACAAAGATGACGTTCGTGGTGTCATGCGGGAGCGCCGTAACAGGCCGCTCTTTTTTATCGATATTGCAGTCCCCAGAGATCTGGATGCCGGCATAAACGAGTTGGATAATGTCTACCTTTACGATATTGACGATTTGAATAATGTCGTAGAAATGAACAAGAGTGAAAGAGATAGGGAGGCTGTCAAGGCTGAGCGGATTGTTGCCGAGGAAAAACTCAAGTTCACCAAATGGCTTGAAAATCTCGTCACGACACCGACTATCATTGAACTACGTAAGATGGTGGACGAAGTCGTTATGGGAGAGTATCAAAAAACTGTTAACCGTATAAACGGGCTCACAGAAAGTGACAAACGTTCAATGGAAAAAATGGCATCGGCCATAGCCAAGAAACTTATGCATCACCCTTTGCAGTACCTCAAGACAGACCATCATTGCGTAAATCAGACTGAAAGAATTACCGTGGTCAGGGCTCTTTTTAACCTGGATAACAATGAATCTATGAAATAGTTCATTATGATTACTGAAGAACGTGAGCTGATCATCGAGGAGGAATTGCTCATTATCCGTGATTCCGGGGAAATACCGGAAATAGCATTTCATTCAACTTTGGAGTACCTCACTCGTGATGGTGAAGGACCGGCAATGGTGCTCACAGAAGAAGAACTCAGCGCATTGCACGAAGCCGTTATTAAGCGATATCTTGAAATTATTCGTCGAGATTTGACCGCAGATAACCGTTCCCTTTCCTTGTTCAGAGGTGTGGAACGGGCTAGAGTCAACTGGGCAAGACTGCAGAGGTTTTGTAAGCGGGTTCAGGTTGATGTGGCTACATATCGGGAGGATGTTGCCCGGGCGTTGATTGCGTTTATGACTCTAGAATGCAATGAAAAACGGCCAGGACAGGCGTCTCAATCTTTTAATTGCTCATCTGTGCATCTTTGTGATTTTATTAGCGCACTCCACATCCCACTTGATCAGCTTCCCCAGGATTGGCAGGGATTGTGCGTACCTGCAAAACGATCCACATAAAAGACGATAAAAACAGAGAATGCCGGAGGAATAGCCATGACTGGAAAAAGTAAGCCATCAATCCTTCGAGTTGGGGTGATTGGTACAGGAAAACACGGTAGCCGGTATGCTAACCATTTGGTCCGTGATATTCCTGGTATGGAGCTTTCTGCAATCTCACGTCGCTCCGCCGCCAAAGGCGCAGGTCAGGCAAAACAATGGGGATGCTCTTTTTATGCCGACTGGATGGATCTGATCGCCAGTAGTGATGTTGATTGTGTGGTAGCCGCGGTGCCGCCGACCATGAACTTGGCCATAGCAAAGGAATGTGCTCGGGTGAGCAAGCCGGTGCTGATTGAAAAACCACTTGCAGGTAGTTTGGAGGATGCTCACCGCATTGTATCCTTGGAAAGTGAAACGGGGCTACAACTGACGACCGGCCAGACTTTGCGTTACAATGCTGTTGTTCAGGCATTGAAGCAAAATATTGGGCAAGTAGGAACGTTGCACACTTTTTCCGCCAACCAGCGCCTGGAACCGTCCACCCTTCAATGGCATGAAGATCCTTCGTTGGCAGGAGCGGGGGTAAGTTTTCATACAGCAGTGCATGTTTTTGATGCCCTTCGCTACATTACAGGTCTGGAAGTGGGCAAGGTAGCAGCTGTTACTCGCTCAAAAGGGGATAAACAGCTTGAGGATGTACTGGCTGTTTTGCTTGAAATGGATAACGGTGTGGTCGGTACCGTAGATTGTTCCAAGGTCGGCCATGCAAGGTCCGGCTTGTTTGAATTTGTTGGCGATAAGTGCCAACTTCTAGGTGAACAGATCTACAATAAATGCACGAAAATAGAGCAGCAGAAAATAACCGACTTAAGTCCGCTGGAACCTGTAAGTACTATTGTACCGCTACTCTGTGAATGGGAACAGTATCTGCATCGGCAGGCGCCAAATCCGGTTCCTGGGATTGAAGGGCTGGCGTCTGTTCGAATATGTGAAGCCTGTCTGGAAGCTGCCCGGCTGCAGCAATGGGTGACCCTGTAAAAGGGGACCTGCCGACCATCAATACTTCTTGGGAATAAGTACATGAACGGCAGGTTGTGTAGAGTCTAACGATTAGGCCGAATTTCTCATGAACTTTTTGATTTTAAACTCAATTGTTTGATATTATTAATTAAAGAGTAATTGTGCAATTGACAGTCTGTCTTTCGTCTTCAATCAAAAAGTTCCCCCTTCGGGTCAATAGATTTTTCCGCAGGATCTGCGTTACAAACCACTTGCGGTAGTTTACTACCGGAGTCTTCGCTACCTGCTGCGCGGCTTGTGCCTTGCCCTGCGAAAAACTTTATTGATGAGAAACCCGGGTTAGTGTTTGAATGAACGTTGTCCTGTGTACATCATGGCAACCTTTGGGTTTGCTTCGTTGCAGGCTTCGATGGACTCAAAATCACGCAGCGAGCCGCCTGGCTGCAGAATTGCCGTTATTCCTTCCTTGATACCGACATCAACGCCATCTCGAAAAGGAAAAAATGCATCAGAAATCATCACAGAGCCTGACAAGCCTGCATTATCCGCCATGACCTTGATGTCAATTTCCTCCAGCATGGACTCGTCTTTTTTCCCTTGTTCAATTTCAAGGGCCAGTTGCGCATAGGGAATATTGTACATATCAAAACAAAGCATATCCGCATATTTTATGTAGGCTTTGTGTACTGCAATTTCCGCGACACCTACTCGGTCCTGTTCGCCTGTGCCAATACTGGCAGTACAACCGTCCTTGACATACAGCACCGAATTCGATGTTACACCATGCTCAATTGCCCAGCCAAAAAGCATGTCGTCAATTTCTCTCTGGGTGGGTTGCCGTTCACAGCGATATTCCACCCCTTTGCGCACTGTTTCTGCGGGCATTAAATCTTCAGGGGTGCGGATGGTGTTAATAGCAGATTGCTGTACAATGATGCCGCCATCGATCAGTGATTTAAAATCAATAAAACGATGGTGTTCAAAATCAGCCAGTTTGTTAATCCCGGCCATCTTGATAATTCGCAGGTTCTTTCTTTGGGCAAGGATATCAAGCGTTCCTTCTTCAAAATCAGGTGCGCATACGACCTCAAGATAATTTTCCGCCATCAATTTTGCTGTCTCTCTGTCAACCGGGAGAGTGGTTACAACCGCACCTCCAAATGCAGCAATTCTGTCAACCCGGTTGGCCTTGTTATAGGCATCAGCAAGATTTACACCCACTGCTGCACCACAGGGATTGTTGTGTTTTAGTATTGCAGCAGCCGGTTTATCTGCCAGGTATTTGATAATGTTCAGGCCGTTATCAACATCGGTCAGATTAATTTTACCAGGGTGTTTCCCTACTTGTACCATATCATCTACGGTAATGGCGCTGACCAGGCCATTACCTGGATTAATATAGCTGCATTCGCCGAGGACGAGGTTACCGTTGACCAGTTCGTAGAGCGCTGCCTCCTGGTTAGGGTTTTCGCCATAACGCAGACCTCTTTCTTCCTCGGTTCCGTCAGCGGATTTGATGTTCCAGGTTTTCTTGCGATAGACCAGTTTCTGGTTATCAAAGGAAATGGTCATTTCCATGGGGAATGAATCGCCAAGGATAGATGAATACATTTTTTTTATATTACTCATGATTGTGAAGCTCCGTCGTGTTGAATGCCTGAGTAGAAATCGCTGAAAAGTGGTGGATATTACCCTTTAGTTACTCATTGAGAAAGTGAAAACTCAATCAGTGGCGAAATGATCGGCACTGATTATTATCCTACTCTGTGGATCAGTGGCGGAATACGTTCATTTTGGTCGATAGAGCAGTTTTCAAGAACTGCATGGGCACCTATAACAGCACTGTCGGCAACAGTGCAATCATGGAGCACAGCCCCTGTGTTGACAATGCAGCCTCTGCCAAGCGATGTCTTTCCGGTGAGCTGGATTCCCGGGTAGAGTATGCAGTCTCCCCCAATAGAGCAGGTGGGAGCTACCAGAGTGGTATCTGGAGAGAGCATAGTGATGCCGGTGAGCATGAACTCGTGGTTACATCGTTTTTGCAGCTCTTGATGAGCAAGGGCCAGCTCCACCCGTGAATTCACCCCAAGTACATCGATTGCCTCAGGGTGTGAAAAATTGTGGACTTTATGGCCGCTGTTGACGGCAATGGAGACGATATCGGTGAGGTAGACTTCGCCCTGGCTGTTATCTGTCCCTACCTGATGAAGAGCGGAAAACAGAAAATCTTTTTTGACCACATATATACCCGCATTAATTTCACAAATTTTTTGCTGCTCTGGAGTGGCATCCTTTTGTTCTACAATCTCAACTACATTGTGTAGAGCATCTTTAACTATCCTTCCGTAACCAAAGGGATTATCCAATGATGTCGTCAGCAGGGTAAGCGTTGCATCGGTGTCCAGATGTTGCTCAAGAAGAGCTTGGAGCATTTGAGGCCGGACTAGTGGTGTATCGCCGCAGAGGATCATTACCTGTTCAGCATTTGTGCACGCTGTTTCCGTGCACAGTACAGCATGCCCGGTCCCCAGTTGTTCCTGTTGGGTTACTGGGATGTATTCGTATTCTTTCAAGGAGCTTGCAACACGCTCTTGCTGGTGGCCGACAATGACAATGCTTTGTTGCACTGGAATCTGTTGAATACTGTCTAGTACATGATGCACCATGGGTTTAAAAAAAACTTCATGGAGCACCTTGGCTTTATCGGATTTCATCCGAGTTCCTTTGCCGGCGGCAAGGACAACAGCGGTAATAAGAGGGACCATCTTTTTCCTCAAGGCGATATTTAATTGGTTAATTCAACGCGTTGCGTGAAATGGATATATCAGGGAGTAAGATTCGCTGCATACAAGTGTAGCATCTTGCCCAATTCTACATGGACTTCTTCTCTCAATTGCTGTGGGGAGATGATTTCCGCCAAGCTGCCGAATTGAAGTACTTTCATTATGATTTCACGGTGATCGGCAACGGGCAGGGTAAGGAGTAATCTATCACTCTTTTCATCCACAGACTGCTCCGGGTGCCATTGCTGGTATCTTACTGTTTCGGCTGCCTGGCCTTTAAAGGAAATGGTCACCGTGTTTGTTGGTGCTCCCTTGAAAATACCGAAAACGCCGGTAAGTGACCTGTCCCGTTTATCCATGGGGTGCTGAATAGGTTGGGGAAGCAGTTGTGCGTTTTGTATTCGTGAAAGATGAAACAACCTTCTGGATTCACGCAGGTAGCACCACGCATAAAGGTACCATCGGCCCTGATAATGCAGCAACTTAAGAGGATCAAGCGTTCTTTTGGTCAAGAGATGACGCTCTTTGGTATATGCAACGGCAAGCTGTTTCTGCTCAAGCAGCGCATTAATTATACACATTAAAGTAACATGGTCAACAGGTTCGGTTTCCACCCATTCACAATGAAGATATTGTTCCAGGTTATGATGGCCTGGAACAACCAGGGAGGTTAATTTATTGCTGAGTTGGGCAAATTCCGGCAGTTCTGAGAGGCCGGCTTCTTTGGCGATGGAAGTCAGGATACCGAGGAAAAGAATGATTTTGGAACTTTCTTCAAAGGGAAGCCGAAAACCGGTTTCTGTATAGTAATACCCGTTTTTTTGTTGATCAAAAGCAAGAGGGGCGAGAAGACGGTCACGGAGATAACTGATATCCCTATGTGCCGTGGCTGTCGATACTTCAAACTCAGCAGCCAATTCAGAAGCATTGGGGAAACCATTGTTGTCAATTCGAGAGTGAAAAAAATAGATACGTTCAAGCAGGCTCATAATTATTTTTTCAAAAAAAAAGGGGGTTGATCACTATATGACAAACCTCCCCTGGTAGAGTCAAGAAAAACGACAAACAGGAGGAGTGTTATGCAATTTAAAATGATAGTGAGTCGGGCAATGTTTGTATTTAACGGAATTGTTGAAGGTAAGGCGCAGCTTGAATCAGTCCGTTTTTTGAGCGACAAAATGTTGCAGGAGCAAAACAATGTGCTGATAGTAAAAGAAAAAGAGAGTGTCGATTTTTTTCTTGCCGGCTCTCTCCCTCTTTCCAAAATTTCCAAAGAACAGTTTGCCTGTCTGGTTGCCGCTGCTCGTTTTTTTGGCCATATACCAGGGAGCAACGGTAAGATTCCCATGTGGTTTGGTGCCGATTCCCTGGAAATGGATTATCACCATTTTTCATCACCGCAGCAGGCAGCCTATGCTTATGAATAGCAGAATTTTCGACAGTCTTGACTGGCGCAAAGGGCGTTGTGGAGTCTTTATAGGGCTTAGGCTGTAAAAAAGGAAGGCAGGAATATCGTTTATTAAGCAACATAACAAATAACCTTGCCTCCACGATTTTTAACTGTTCAGTAGTGCTCCGGTTGCAAACACTCAGGCAGGATAACCGTAGTCATGCTACGTTTATCCGTCCTGGTCGTACGCACAAGTAGGCCCAGGCTTGGTGGCATGTTACTGAAAGTTAAGCAGTAATTATTTTAGAGCGGAGGAAAGAGGTGTCTGGGAAGATATTGAGAAGCCACCTTGCAGATACTCACTCATTCGTAAATCAGAAGGGCTGTAATCAATTTTGATGGAACCGCAGGCTGTGAGTAGGGCTGGTTCTACCAGAAACGTGACCTCATCGTAGCGGTAGACAAGATCACTTCTTCTTGGCGAATCGAGACGGAGTGCAAGGGATTTCCAGTTACTCCCCAAGCTAACGAGATCAATGCGCACAGCATGAGTGGCCTGTTTTTTATCCAGGTATCGTTTTAAGATAGTGATGGCGGATGTGGTGACCTTGATCATACTGTTTGTCATTACAGTTATTGGTGCACCCAAAATGTAGCTATAGGGTATCTCAAAGGATGAAAAATATACTTTTAAAGATTCTATACTTCGAAACCATTCGTATGCTTACTGGCTTGTGAAGGTCTCGTCAAGTTGAAAAAAGCTATATACTTCAAAGTGTTATGGCGTAGTGGTGATAGAATAAGAGGGGGCTTCTTAAAAGGGTTGTGCGCCAATGATTTTCTGGTAAAAGGGGGTTTTGGGACCGACGCTTTATTTTTTGGAGGGTATTTACTTAACCCACTGAGTTACTGTTGATGTGGCTTTATTTTCAGAAAGATGATAAGTTTTTCTCTGTTTTTATTATTAATTGTACTGTTGGTTTTCAAGACTAGCTGTCGCTAATAAGTAAAAAAGGAAAAGAGGAACCCAGGATTACTCTTTTTGGATATAAACATACTTTTGTATGCATTTGAGCAGGTAGGCGAAGAAAATGATTCATTTCACTGCGTAAAGTTGCTGTACTTGCAGCCGCCATAAATCCATTAAAGGGTAAAGCGAAAAGAATGTTGATTCAGGGTAAAGCGTACAGTGTCTCTCCTCATGCCCATCTGAAAAGGTGCGAGTTCATGGCGGTTTCAACTGTTAATAGATGATTTTGAATAACTATAGATAATAATGCAACCAACAGATCACGAAATACTTATTTTGGATGGTGCTTGTGGGACCAACCTTCAGGAGATGGATATACCTTCGTCAGCTTGGGGGGAAAGCGAAGGGTGCAACGAATTGCTTAACATTTCCTCCCCGGAAACGATTGTTGCACTGCACACCGGCTTTGTCGATGCCGGGGCAATGGTAATAGAAACCAATACCTTTGGTGCCAGCAGCATCGTGCTTGCAGAATACGGCCTAGAGGAGAAAGTAGAAGAAATCAATCTTGCCGGGGTGGAGAACGCTCGTAGAGCTATTAACGGTAAGCCTAATACATATATTGCCGGTTCTGTGGGACCGGGAACCAAACTGCCTTCGCTCGGCCATATAACCGTTGACGCGCTCGCCAGCGCTCATGCCGAGCAGATACGTGCTTTAGTAAGAGGGGGGGTGGATCTGCTGATAATTGAAACCTGCCAGGATCTGTTGCAAATTAAAACTGCCATGACAACCTGTTTTCAAGTTCTGGAAGAGATGGAGAAAAAGGATATTCCGGTTATGGCCTCTGTTACCATTGAGCGTACAGGAACCATGCTTGTCGGCACTGATATTGCGGCTGCGGCGGTGACTTTTGAGCCTTTTCCATTGTTCTCCTTTGGCTTGAACTGCGCAACTGGTCCGGGGGAAATGGAATCACACATCAGATATTTGAGTCAGAATTGGGCCGGACGGATTTCCTGCGTACCTAACCAAGGGTTGCCAGAGGTTGTGGACGGCAAAACCTGTTACCCGCTTTCACCGAAACAATATGCATTGGCTATGAAGCGTTTTGTTACTGAATTCGGAGTAAGTATAGTCGGCGGATGTTGTGGAACAACGCCTGAACATACCCGTGCATTGGTCAAGGAGTTAAAAGACGTGAAGCCTGCGAGCAGGGAGGTGAGTGCATGAAGCCTTCAGTTTCAAGTCTGTACCAGGCAGTGGAATTACAGCAGGAAATTCCGCCACTTTTAATAGGGGAGCGCGCCAATTCCAATGGCTCCAAAAAATTTAGAGAACTACTGCTGGCCGATGATTTTGAGAGCTGTCTGAAAATAGCCCAGGAGCAAGAGGCTAAAGGTGCCCATATCATCGATTTATGCACAGCCTATGCCGGGCGGGATGAGCTGGCCGACATGACCACTTTAGTACAAATGTGTGCTGGTTCAGTCAAGGCGCCGCTTATGATTGACTCAACTACACCTGAGTGCATTGAAGCTTGTTTAAAGCTCTACCCCGGGCGATGTATTATTAATTCGATCAACCTTGAAGATGGTGGTGCCAATTTGCGCCGGATCTGCGGTGCAGCGAAAAAATATGGTGCGGCGGTCGTGGCTTTGACCATCAACGAGCAGGGAATGGCAATGACGGCAGCTGATAAGCTGGCCATCGCGAAAGAGATCTATGCCATTGCTGTGGAAGAACTAGGCCTGCGACCAAGCGATCTACTTTTTGACTGCCTTACCTTTACTGTAGGCTCGGGTGATGAAAATCTTCGCGATGCTGCCATACATACCATTGAAGGTATTAAGCTGGTAAAAAAAGAATTACCAGGCACCCTGACAGTTCTTGGGTTGAGCAATATTTCGTTTGGGTTGGCACCCAAGGCGCGCCGGATACTGAACTCTGTCTTTTTACATGAAGCGGTTGAGGCAGGGCTGGATGCCGCCATTGTCGATGCTGCAAAAATTTTGCCTTTAGCCAGGATCTCTCAAGAGGATCGTGAAGTGTGCCTTGATCTGCTGTTTGATAGAACAGCAGGGCAGGAGCCTAAGCCGCTGATGCGATTTATTGAACATTTCAGCGATCGAGCAGATGATGATTTCGATGAAGAGAAGGGCAGCGGCAGGACTCCTGAAGAACAACTGTTTCATCATGTGGTGACCGGCGATAAGGATGGGCTGGAAGATATACTGCCGGTGCTGATGGAGCGCTACAAGCCACTTGCTATTATCAACCAGATGCTTGTACCTGCCATGCGCCATGTGGGCGAACTGTTTGGTAAAGGTGAAATCCTTCTCCCCTTTGTACTGCAGTCCGCAGAGGTTATGAAAAGGTCAGTAACCTTGCTGGAGCCTTTTATGGATAAAATTGATGGAGAGAGCGCTACCAAAATTCTTTTGGCCACGGTTCAAGGGGATGTACATGATATCGGTAAAAACCTGGTCGATATTATTCTCTCCAATAATGGATACAAGGTCTACAATCTTGGGATAAAGATTCCTGCTGAAGCTATTATCGAGAAGGCCAAAGAGTATGATGTCGATTTGATCGGCCTGAGTGGTTTACTTGTGAAATCGGCTATTGTGATGCAGGAGTCCATGGCTCAGTATAAGGCTGCCGGTTTAAAAACACCGATCATGCTTGGCGGTGCAGCATTGACCCCTAAGTTTGTCGCTGAATCCTGTGTACCCGGGTATGATGGACCTGTGGTGTATTGCCGGGATGCGTTTGCAGGACTAAAAGCGGTACGGGAATTTGAAGATGGTACTTTAACTTCCACTGTTTTTGATCGTATCACCAGTGTGGAGGCCATGAAACCTGGAGTGAAGGATGCCGCAATAGATCGGGACGTCCCGGTGCCGACCCCTCCTTTTATTGGGCAGAGGTATGTGGAAGCAATCGATCCGCAAGAACTTTTCCCATTGGTCAACATCCAGGCTCTTTTTCGAGGGCGCTGGGGATATCGACGTGGAAAAATGGGAGCCGAGGAATACAGTGAACTTCTAACCACTACTGTGCAGCCTATTTATGATGGGCTCATAGAGCAGTCACTTGAACAACACCTGATTGCTCCCAAAGTATCCTATGGGTATTTTTCCTGTTACTCCAAAGATAATACGGTTTTCATAGAGGCCGATGGTACAACATATCCCTTTGCCTTTCCACGCCAGACAGAGGCTCCTCATTTGTGCATCGCTGATTATTTTAAGACCAAAGAAGAGGGTGGCGACATCGCTGGGTTTTTCGTCGTTACGATTGGTGAAAAAATGGCTGAGACCACAGCACGGCTTTACGATACTGACGCGTATCATGATTACTTAATGCTCCATGGTTTTAGCGTTGAAGTGACAGATGCTTTGGCCGAGTATTGGCATGCCAAAATGAGGGAGGAACTTGGGATCGGTGACACCAATGTGCAGGGTGTTGTTACCCAAGGATACCAGGGGTCACGTTATGGATTTGGCTATCCTGCCTGTCCTGATATGGACGTACACAAACCACTTTTTGCCTTTCTTAAACCTGAAAAAATAGGTGTTAGCCTTACTGAAAATATGCAGATGGTACCGGAGCAAACTACCTCGGCGATTGTTGTTCATCATCCACAAGCGAAATATTTTGCGGTGTAACCATGGAAAGCGATGAACTAAACGAAAGATATATATGTATAAATTGTGGGTATGTTTATGACCCTGCCAAGGGGGATCCAATGAACAACATTGCTGACGATACCCCCTTTGCTGAGCTTCCGGAAGCGTGGGTTTGCCCAATGTGTTATGCTACCCAAGACCAATTTGATCTCCTTGATTGATGCCCTTTTCTAAAGAGGCATCAGCTACGCGTCATACTGTCTTTCCCTTCATACGATCCACTTATAACTAGTGGCGTATGTCGGGAAAGATGATGTTTCCTTCCTGACTGTTTTTATTCATCCGGCTTTCTGTTTGGAGAGTGTCAGCATTTGTTCATGACCATGTTCAAAAAGAAATCTAGGTCGGATACCACTTCTTGAGGTCAAGCAAATACGATGAAATGTCCAAAGTGCGGCTTTATCCAAACTGATAATCGTGAATGTACTAAATGCGGTATTATTTTTGAGAAATATGAAGCGTTCCAGGAAAGAAAAAAACGCGTCTCTCTGCAGGATAACCGTTCAAGTGGAAAAGGTATTTTTTCTTTGATTACCGGCATGGTCATTGTTGCTGGTGTGTCAGTCGCAGTTGGATTGCACTTGATGCAGGCGGAGAAGCCTGCCGATAACACGTTATCGGTGAGCACTGATCAGAGCAATTTGGTGGCTGCGCAGGAGCCGCGGCCAGGTGCAGCACCTGCACAAATAGAGCGACTACAGCCTCTTTTGGGAAGTGATCAAGGCCGTGGGGTGGAACCCGAAGGGCTGGCTGGTCAGCTTGCACAGAACTTTGCAGGGACAGGGAGCCCCGTGGAATCTGCCCGAAATGCCACCGTCTCCATTGTCACACCATGGGGGAGCGGCTCTGGTTTTTTTATCGATAGATTTGGAACAATTATTACCAATCGCCACGTGGTTCAGTATAACGTCGATCAATTAGAGTGGATGGAATCGCAGGCTGAACTTCTGCGAGATCGTTTACATAATGAAAGGGAAAATCTCGATTTGATGCGGAGGCAGTTAAAACAGGTCAACGACCTCCGGGTGAAACAACAGGTAATGAAAAATATTGGTTTACGCGAACAACAATATACCAAGTATCAGCAAAAGTTAACGGAAATGGAGCAGCAGATTACAAAGATTAAACAGAGTGATTTTCTACAGGACGGAAAAATTATTCTTGTAGATGGGAGCGAATATGCTGTGAGCACATTTCAGCTCAGTCCGGAGCAGGATCTCGCTTTGCTTTCAATTGATGTCTATAATTCACCAGCCATCCCTGTAGTTAAGGCTGCAGAATACCCGAAGCAGGGAGCTTCTGTATTTACCATAGGGAGTCCGCTCGGTTTACATCATAGTGTTACCTCGGGTGTCATTTCAGGGTACAGGACGCTTAAAGGAAAAAAAATGGTTCAGGTCGATGCACCCATCAATCCCGGGAACAGTGGCGGGCCGTTAATCAATGCTCAAGGTCACGTTATAGGTGTGAATACGATGATCATCAATAATACGGAAGGCATCGGGTTTGCCATTCCTTTTGAGACTGTACTGGAAGAGTTCCCAGGAGTTTTGAACGAACAATAGTCAGACACAAACCATCATCAATTTACTCGATGTTGTCATAACAGGGAACGAGGACACCGGCCTCTCTAAAGCGTTCAATAATCTGAGTGTGGGCTGCTACGTCAACCTGGACTGTTTTGTGCAATGTTTCGAGGTAAACGGAAGGCTTTAAGCATTGCTCAAATTGGCGCAAGGTCAGACGATAACTGCGGTGGGGCAGGGAGAGGACCTCATCTTGAAGAAAGAAACACACTGTGCGCTGATATGGTATGGCAGCATTACCCTCCATTTGTTGGAGCAGGTCAAGAAAACTGCTCAAATCAGAATAATCATACTGGTGTATACTCATTCTTTGTCGATTGAGGGTGCAGAGGATATCATCTGACTCGCTATATTCGGCTAGCTCGGAGCCGGAAAAACGAAGTTCCTCCTTTTTCAAACTATACGCTACCAAATCATTGAAAAACGAAAGACGCTCATATTTTTTTTCGTTTCTAATTATTTTCACCAGTTCATCCAATAACGCCGCAAGCGGTAGTTGAGCAAAAAAAGCAGCCTGTTGTTTTTCAACCCAGGGTTGAATGATAGTTGCGAGGGCCCTCAGCCAGAATGTACCGGTACAATAGAAAAGAATATGGAAAAGTTCATGGTAGTTTTGTTCGATATGCTCAAGGCACTGAATAAGTGCTTCGGTGTGCATCAGTTCCTTTTCAGAGAGTGATGGAGGCATATACAAACATAAATTGTCGACCGGAAAAGGATACCGTTGCTGTTGATCAATAAGCTGTTTTTGGACAAGAAAATCACAAAAAATATTGGAGTGTTCAGGTTGTTGATGCCAATAACCGGAAGCTACATCAGTCGAGAGATGATCATAGCAGACGTGAATAGAGTGGTGTCCTGAGGTGTATAAAGTATGCTTCAAGCTAAATATTTGCTCAATTTCCCGGTCCAGGAGTTCTTTCGTCGCTTCAGTTGGATGGTAGCGACTGAAAAAAAGTTCAATCCGCGTGTTATGTTGCAGCTCTTTGCTGAGCTTGATGCAGTTATCAATAAGATCACCCAGAGCATAGGTAGCAGCACCTTTAATTTTTTTTCGACTCTTGTCTGCAATGACTTCGGGAGAAAATTCAAAGACGGGTTTGGCCCCTTGCCGGTTAAAGGCTTTTTTATATGCCGCAAGAAAATCATCGCCAACGAGATGCCATGCGCCGTAGTTGAGGGTGAAATGGTTGCGTAATTCTTGGTCAGCAGCGATAGCGCGAAATAATGAGATGATGTATTGGGGGTTGTTTTCATAACAGATATATAAAGTGTCTGTTACCTCTTTAAGGTGGTGTAAATCTTTAATAATGGATGGGATTGACCTACAAACAGGGTGGTTTCGGTGAGAATGTATCGTGAATGCCTGGCGACTCCCTCCGCAATAATCGCAATTAAAGACACAACCCCTGCCGATAAAAAGTGGGAACCCTAATATTGCATTTATTTTTGTAAAATATTGATTGGCATCCTCTAGAAGATCGATACGGGCAAACGACATCGTGTTGAGAAGTTGCTGGTCTATGAGCCACTCGTGGGAGCTGGTGGTAATTGCGTCTTGGTTGCGAAAAGTAAGGTTGGCTATATTCCCAATCGGCTTTTCCTGCAGCAGGTGAAGGAGTGGTTCTTCAGGATCTCCTTGAATCAGGTAGTCTACAGTTGAGAAATGGCGAAGTATATCTTTGCCAAAATACCCTGCACTGAAGCCGCCTATGATGATGGGTAGTTGTGGGGCATGTTGGTGTATGTGTTCAAGGACATGTTGAACACCATGGGCAGTTTCCTGCCAATGAAATATGACAGCAACATGGGTTGGTTCAAAGTCGAGCAATGTTTGGGCAAGTGAGACGTCTGCAGTTTGCGTGTCATAGAGGGCGTGATTGAAAATACGGGAAGCTATACCATGTGTTTCCAGGTAGTCACAAAGACCAAAAGTGCCCATGGGAATATAAAAAAAGAAAGGGCTGGCCGGATTAATGATAAGAAGACGAGCGGGCATAATATGGTGGATATGTTTTTAATTAGGGGCTATCCGTAAACGAGTTGAACAATATCACGCTCATATATAGGTTGGATTTGGTTGATCTAATTGACTAAAGCCGCAAACGTAGTTTGTGCTACGTTGTGATTTTTGTGATTAAAGATCAGTCAAGGATGACCTGAAGATGCGATTAGAGATGTTCAAGTTATTCCAGGATAACTCCTTAGAAAAGAGGATTGAAATAAGTGGTTATAGAGCAAGATAGGCAGCAAATTGCTAATGCAGGACGAATAATACCAGTTCTGTATGAAGACAACCATCTTCTTGTTGTAAATAAGCCTACAGGACTGTTGGTGCAAAAGGATAGCTCAGGTGATCCTGACCTTTTAACCGTGTGTAAATCGTATTTGAAAGAGCAGTATAAAAAGCCGGGAAATGTGTATCTCGGCTTGGTCCATAGACTTGATAGACCTGTATCCGGCACAGTGGTGCTGGCACGCACATCCAAAGCTGCAGCGAGACTGTCAGAACAAATTCGCTTACGGACAGTGGAAAAAAAGTATATTGCCCTGGTAGAAGGAGAAGTGCCTCAACAGGGCGTGTGGGCAGATAACATTGGCCGCAGAAAAAGCCATAGTGTTATAGACAGTGATGGCAAAGAGGCTGAGCTTCGGTTTACGAGAATAGCTTATGATGGCCGGGTTTCATTCGTTGAAGTTATTCTGGTTACCGGCAGACATCATCAAATACGGCTCCAATTCGCTCACAGAGGGCATCCTTTACTGGGAGACTATCGCTATAATGAAAGTGCTCGACCGTTTGGTCAACGTGAAATTGCCCTCCATGCTGCTGCATATGGCTGTAACCATCCAACGCTAAAAAAAAGGATGATCTTTACCTGCCTGCCTGGAGACGCGTGGCCGTATAAATTTACAACACTGTTAGCTAAATGAGCAGAACATTTTAAAAAAAAATCCAAAAAAAGCGAAATAGGGGACTCCAGGCAATGGGCAAAAAAAAATCCCCAATACACAATGAGTGTATTGGGGATTTTAAAAAGAGACGGCGACGACCTACTCTCCCACATAGTCACCCATGCAGTACCATCGGCGCTGAAGAGCTTAACTACCGTGTTCGGAATGGGAACGGGTGGAGCCTCTTCGCTATGGTCACCGAAAAAT
>NZ_JAFFQD010000039.1 GCF_016918565.1 Desulfogranum marinum | reverse complement strand
AGCGATGCTCTTTGCCATCCTTGAAACGTTTTTTTGCTCGTAAAAACATATCCTACTCTTGCCCAATATTATCAGCAAAGCAAGGGGGTAGGTCGGCACTACAAGCCTTTTTTGCATCCTGCTAACGTAACTTCAAGAGGTTACGCTTCAAAACAGGGCGAAAATAGTGAAATCGGAGGTCGAACTGCGAAAGTCGGGCTAAGGCCCAGTTAATTATTCCAGGGGCCTCTCTATGGAGAATTTCCGTCTCACCGCCCCTTTTTGCCCAAGCTGCCCTTTCCTCCTGAGTGACGCGCTTCTTGAATTCGACTGTTACCCTTCTGCGCTCAATACCACTGGTGTAGTCGGAGGATGCTAACCGCTCGTTGCTCATCAATAAGGTCTGCCCTTTGTAGATAAAGGAGCCTTGCTGCTGCTGGTTCTTCCGTTCAAGGCGGAGGGGATCTTGGCCGGTCATCGCCTTGAGAACACTGACTGACCCACCGTATTTGCCTGCTTCTTCAATAGCAGTAAGACGCTTTCCAAAAATGTTAGCGGATTCAAACCTATTGGTCTCGAGCTGTTTGAGTGATGTTGTTGTTGCATTCTCCTCACCTACTAGAACGAATACAAGCCTGCCGAAAGTACTCTTCCCTGTGCCACCAGGACCAATCAGGTGCAAGAATACCTGCAGGTCCGACCGGCTGGTGAGAAGTGCATTTAGCCATGCCCTCAATAGGGCTATTGTATCTTCGTCTCCTTCAACGGCCTCACTCAACCAAGTCAAAAAATGAGGACACTGAGCCTCTCTTTCATATTCAAAAGGGAGTATCCAAGTGCTTGCGTTCGCAGGGGTTGCAGGCACCAATTCACCAGTTGCCAAATCGAGCAATCCATTTTGAAAGGGGATCATATCCTCCTTGGCTACCGGGAGGAGATTCTGACCACACTTCTGAAGGAGAGACACCACGCCATTGTGGTAATTATTACTGAAACCGAGATCCAACGACCCTGCATATAGCAAGTACGTTACCGCTGAACTGAACTCTGCAGGAGGACATTCGCACCAATAACATTCAAATTTATACCAACGCAGACCTTCCATACTGAATGCAAAGAGGCCATTGAGCGCTCCTGTGAAAATATCAACTGCCTTTGATTGTGGCACAAGACTTGTTTTGCCATCTTCCTTTTCTAGAATAAGGCTCCCCTTGAGGAGTTCTCCAATTTTTTCTAATATAGGTGAAGATGCAGGATAACTTACTGATAATGAAGAAGATGTAGGAGGTGAAGACTTGGTAGGATTTTTCATACGAAAAAAACGGGAAATATCCTTGTCCAACTCGCCCAGAATAACATCCCGGTTAGCTTGTTTGATATCGTTGCGAACCCGCATGAACATGCTCTTGTCACGACTCTTCAAACTTGCCAGCATCTTCAATGCTTCTGGCTCATAGGGTGCCCCACAATCGGTTTTCGTACGGTCCAGGAGCTCAGGCAATACTTTGTCAAAATCGATCTCCTTTTCCACATACCTCCTGAACCTGTACGTGATGGAGCCATGGGCATAACTATGGATCAAGGCCTTACCGCCATTCCAATAGAACTTGGCTTTGGTCTTGCTGCCAGCGTCATAATCAAATTCCAGTGGATCGGCCAATGACTTTCCGTGGTATGCTGCACCATCTTTAAACACATCAGTGACCGTGACCCCTCCCTTGAGATGTGCAAAGTAAAGAAAGTCGTCGTCTTCGAGGACATGCCGCTGCCTTTCCTCGACAATGGTTCGTGCCTTGTCACTATCCAGCTTGCCACCAGAGGCCTTAACCAGTTTTCCTGCTTCCTTTACGATATATCTTTCCCGTATTCTTTCCTGGATCGCCCCAGCCTTTTCTTTTGTTTGAACAATCAGCTGGTCGTACGCTGCGTTTTCCTCTTCTGTTAGATCTGGCAACAGTCCTGTGTCGAGTAACTTTCCTGGAGAATATTCCGGATCCGGCAATCGTTGTTCAAGGCCGTCTTCACACATGGCGCCGGCCACGAAATCAAGTCTCTCTGGTGAGCCTACAGTCAAATCAATAATAGTCCGCACCAGAAATGCTCCAGATCTGGAAGTCTCTATACGACCATATCCTGCTAACCAAAGCCTCTTGCCGAGTACTTCGAGGAAACGGGGTATGTCTGTGGCTTTTTCTGGAAACAAGTAAAGATGAAAACCGGCACCAAGCCCACTCAACTCTTCACCTGTGGCAGAATCATGGATACAAGCCGAGGTTGACGGTGTTGCCACCCACGCACTACCTTCCACTTCAGGATAAACCTCAATTACACATTTAAGGAGTTCCCTGGGGTTGTAAGGCTCCAAAGCCTTATCGAGTAATGCAGACGAATTTTCACGAGCCGCATCGTGGTCGAACATGAGAATCCCAGGTCCCGCAGGATAGCCAAGGAACTCCTTGGACCTAGCTATGATTGGCAAACAGTTAGGTTGTCCGTCTGCCTCTTTGCGTACTGCTGCGAGGCGTGATCTGGGTACCACGAACGCCTCTTCAGAACCACAGACGCCATGAGTGATCGCTTTAGCAGGGGTGAGTTTTCTTAAACTGTGAGCGAAACGCTCCGGTGTTATCGTTATGGTCTTAATACGTCCTTCTGACATGCGACACCCGGAAGAATCTTTTATTAACTTTTCTCCCTCTCGACGCATACTTTTCGTCAATATTCCATTTGCCGCAGTAACAACACTAAACTGTATTCTTTGTTCCTCATTCTTAATTACGGTCTTGCTCAATGCACCTTTTTTGTCCACAGTTCTGTGACTCGTTTTCCCCCTCATGCTGCAACTCGAGGAAGACTATCTATCCATTCCTGAATCTCGTCACTCCACCAGCCTACAGACTTGGGACCGAGTTTTACCGGAGTAGGAAAAGCCCCGGTCTTCATCAACTCGTAAATCTTTGACTTACCCCATCCGGTTGCTGATTCAACTTGATGTATGCGAAGAACTGTCCTGGTGATACCTGGAATGTTTTGAATGTTATAAGATTTCTTTCCTTTTGATTTAGGGCCTGTAGGTTGTTCTATTGATGTCATGTTTCCTCCAAGTTGACTTAAATGGATTAGTCTGTGCTTGAAAGGAAAAGTATGCGGAAAATGGTTGTTTGGGAAGGTAGGTGAGGTTGTTTTCCTCACCCACCCCTGTGGGGGTGGGGGTACCCGAGGTTGTGGAGCCCTAGGGTAGGGTAGAACCTTGATGAAAATGAAATTTAATTGAATAACAGCACGTTAAGGGGTGGGTAAGGTTTCTAGAAACTTCCCTTTATGCTCCTTCATTAGGTCGCCAATTAACGGTTTTTGCTGTTTCCTTAACTCCTGTTGAGTTTTTATTTCCACGGTAGATCAACCATTCATAGTCCTGGTAGTTATTTTCCAACCATTCTTCAAGAAGCTTTATGACAGTTTTGGGACTGTTTTCCCAATCGGATTTGCTAACCGCCTCCCATGCATGAATAGCTGCTGCCAACTTTGAACTATAGCACTTGTGGCCTGGGTCAAGATAACCTGGACCATTGAGATCAACTGCGTTCTCTTGACTATCAGGTAGAAAAAATTTTGATTTAATTCCTCTTTCACTCAGCCATAAGCAAAAAGATACTTTACTCACGGTTGATTGAGACCAATCAGGTTCAACTTTAAAGTGGAATCGTCGACCTCCAGATAGAAGGGTGAGATCGATATCATCAGGTAAATTGTTGTAGTCGATTTCATATTGTTGGGCTCGATCTTCATCTTCTTGTAGGTCTTCCAGGAAACCGAACTGACCGGCTTCAAATGCTTTGTACCTTTTAATAGCTGGAAGTTTGCCAGCCATAATAGCCGTGGTCACTATTGAAAATGCTGCCTTGAATTCAGGAGGCTTGAAGTTGTCACGATATCCATTGCCGGGATCACGACTTAAAGTATAATTTCCAACCCAGGTAACGTCTCCAGGATCAAGATCAATTAGCAAAATTATGGCGTCAATTACCTTCAAATCTTCACTATGCCTATAAAAATCAAAACTATCCATATCTTCCCCTTCAAAGCCCTTATTATGAAGAAATGCACAGGGAAGACGGTTAAGGGAAACCGCTGTTCGGGAGCTACCCTATCCCCATGCAAACTGTTATTTGTTTGCTAGTTGTCCAATCGGTATTATTTCGGCTCCATGCTCAAGGTGCTGTAGCAGATCAGCCCACCATTGCATAAGCTCTCTTCTTTGGGGCAGGTACTCACTCCTGTGGTAAGCAGCTCGAACCTTGTTCCTTTGCTCGTGGGCCAGAGCCTTCTCAATCACATCGCCGTCAAATCCTGACTCATTGGCAATGGTTGAAAAGGTTGCCCGGAACCCATGCACAGTAGCCCGTGAATGATAGCCAAGGCGATACATTGCATAGAGCATTGTATTTTCAGAAAGCGATTTACTGTGGTCTCTGATACCTGGGAAGACGATACCCTCTTGACCAAACAACCGCCCCATCTCTTCAAGAATCCCCATGGCCTGCCTTGAAAGAGGAACGGAGTGCGGAGTTGCCATCTTCATTCTTTCTGCCGGGATCTTCCACAGTTTCTCTTCAATATTTATCTCTTTCCAGGTAGCGCCACGAACCTCGCCACTTCTTGCAGCGGTCAGGATTGTGAACTGAAGAGCAAGCCGGGTGGTTTGATGTATATCCCCAACAGAAAGGTCCTTCAGAAAATGTGGCAAACCTTCCCTTGAAATGGCAGCTCTGTGGTTCACTTTTCTGGTTTTTAGAACCCCTTTCATTTCTGCTGCGGGATTGGAATCTATCCGCCCGGTTTGTACTCCGTAACGAAAAACAGCGTTCACCCTTTGTAGAACCTTACTTGCTATTTCAAGCGATCCCCTTGCTTCTATTGATCGAAGTATTTTCAGAATTTCAGGTGGGGCAATATCACTTACAGGTCTACTGCCTATAACTGGGAACGCATCACGCCTGAGAGTAGCTAAAACAGCATCAGCATGTTCTTTGCTCCATTTACCAAGTTGTTGCTCCCACCATTCAAAAGTTAGATTTTCAAAGCTATTTTTGCCCTTTCTCTCTTCTTCCTCGATCTCAGCAAGATACTCTTGTTTTTCCTTTCTTCGTTCATGAGCTGGGTTTTTCCCCCGGTCAAGAAGATCACGGGCGCCGGCTCTTTTTCTTCTGGCAACCTCCAGTGTCACTTGTGGGAATTCACCGAGGACAAGAGTGGTTTCCTTACCATCAAACCGATACCTGTAACGCCAGGTCTTTTTTCCTGTTTTGGAAATGTGGAGATAAAGGCCTTTACCGTCAGCGAGTTTATAGGCCTTGTTGGTGGGTTTTGCGTTCCTTACTTGGACGGCGGATAGTTTCATTGCGACACTCCCTCCGAATGCGGGTACAAAATGACAAATGCGGGTATATTTGAATCCTGTACCCACACCTGTACCCACATTTATCGGGGATGTCAACGGACTAAAATGGAGCAAAAAGGAAAGAAAAAACCCGCTAACCGTTGCTGGCTGCGGGTTAAAAAGACTTTGTCGGAAGTCTTGGGACTAACAAATGGTGCCGGAGGTCGGAATCGAACCGACACGGGCGCAAGGCCCGCTGGATTTTGAGTCCAGTGCGTCTACCAGTTTCACCACTCCGGCATGGATTCAACTAGTTACCTTAATTGCTCTTCTAAGTCAAGAACAAAGCAATTTGTTTGATACTAACCATATACACTTCCCTTGGAACGGCAAAACGGCTCACAGTAATCCGTTAGCATACTTTATTGCCGTTAAATAACACGTATTCACTTTCTCCGGGTCAAGCTCCAATCTTTCGAACAAGGGGACAAAAAGGGCTTCATTATTTCTTTCGTAATTTTTAACGAGCTCTAAATAAATACAATAGGGGCCAGTGTCAGTAAGCAGTGCTTCTTTTATACCGTTACTCACCGGAAGCCTGTCCATAATTTCTATCATTGGAGCATTCAACATGGCATCAAGCAGGGAAAATAATCCAACTACAAACAATTCAGAGGACTCAATGCTGCGGTCACTGTTTTCTCCCAATAATTCACAAAATTTTGCCCGCACCAAGCCAAGGCGCACCAACTCTCCTGGTTTGCTCGTTGTCATTTCAGAAATGATGACCAACATAACAAAATGGCGCAATTCTTTTATGCCAAGATAGGCTATAGCCTGCTTTACCGACTTAATTTCCTGCAACCGATAAAAATAAGAGGAATTAAGAAATCGCAGCAGCTTGTAGCTCACAGATATATCATTTGCAATTATATTGTGCAGTTTATCAATGGTCGTGCTTTTTTTGGTTACTTCCGCCAACAACCGCAGGTGGGTAATCTGAGTGGTGCTGAGTTCCTCGATCTTTATCTGTTCGGGCTTGGAAAAAAAATATCCCTGAAAATAGACAAACCCAAGTTTCGCTGCTGCCTCAAATTCTTCTAAAGTCTCCACCTTTTCTGCAAGGAGTTTTACCTTATACCTGGCAAGTATATTCAGGGTACGTAAAATGGTTTGGTGTGGGGTAAGCCTGAAATCTATTTTTACGATATCTGCAAGTTGTAACAGCGGTATAAATTTCCTGTCATACACAAAATCATCCAATGCCAGGGTATAGCCTTTGTTGTGCAACTGCTGACAGGCCTGCACTACCTGTGGGGTCGGCTCCACATCTTCCAGAATTTCAACTACCACGCTCTCTTTCGAAAAAGATTCTGGTAGCTTTTTCTCCAGCAGGTCTTGTGTAAAATTGATGAAGCATGGTTTAAAACTCGAGATATCCTGTATATCCCTGGTCAAAAACGCACTGGAAAGCAAGCTTGTTGTGGCTCGATTGCCGCTCACCTTATCTAAAGAATAATGCTTGGCGCCCCGGTACAATAATTCGTAGGCATACACTTTTTTATGCAGATTAAAAATCGGCTGTCTTGCGATATATTGTTCCATTCTATGCCTGCCGGCCTCGTATTCTCTGCGAGTTGGGTTCGCTCGCTTAACGTTTTTTATTTCTGAGGGTTTTAAAGAAGAAAGTCTGGATAAGCTTGACAGTAGCTGATTCTATCAATGTAAAAGCCACCGCGAAAGTATCGGCGTCCACGCGAGTGACGATCCCCGTTGCCTCAATTTTTTCTTTTTCTTCGGGAAGAGTAAGCATTACCAAAACCTTTTCGCGCAAGACAACCGGCACGCTTACAGAGGAAAGAGCGCAGCCAGAGGTTGAGATGTCGCGCAACACTGCTTCGCCATCATCGAACCTTGTCCTATACTGCACAGGTAATCTGTCTCCTGAAAAACGGTAGGCTTTCCGTCTTGATCTACTTCTGAGGTGTGATTGAACCATGTTGCTCTTAATACCTTATCTCTCTACTCGTAAAAAACAGTGTTACATGACGCTACACTCAAACATGTGCCCTTACAGTTCACGATATCACGCTGGCAGTGAATGTGAAGCGATGACCAATATTCCGCCAACAAAAAAACAAATACAGGCACAAACAGAGTGCCTTTTACAATCGTATGGATTCTATTGCACCGATGACGTCTGACACGCATAATAGCCTTTTTTTTGAACGAGCAGCTGCTCCCTCTTCTCCAGTCAACCGTTGCCCCTGTTTACAGGTCAAGTAATGGGTTCTTTTGTCATTGCCGGACTGATTTTTCTTGTTGCTGGATTTGTTCAGGGTATAACAGGATTTGGCGCAGGTCTGGTAGCCATCCCGCTTCTCTGCCTGATCATAGATGTGAAAACAGCAGTACCACTGGTCATCTTAAATGGTGTCATCATAACCAGTTATCTGGCTTACACATTACGTTCTTTTCTGGACTCAAAAAAGATACTGCCCTTGCTTGTCGGCTCAATACCTGGAGTGCTACTTGGTTCTCAATGTCTTACGCTGGTCAACCCTGATCTTATTCGAACCTTTCTCGGCATTTTGCTCATTGCCTACAGTGTCTATAATCTGGCAGCCCATCCCAAGCCAGTAAAGATGCCGTTATTTATCGGCTATGCAGCAGGATTTTGCACTGGCTTTATCACTGCTTTATTAAGCGCCGGCGGTCCACCTGCCATTATCTACACGACATTGACCGACTGGAAGAAAAATGAAATAAAAGCAACCCTGACAGGATTTTTTGTTTTTAATGCTGTTTTCACCATGATCGTACACGCACTCAGCGGGATGACAACACTGTTAACCTTGAAGTATTGCACAGTCACGATGCCACTGGTACTGCTGGGGACGGCGATCGGTTCCCGTCTTACCGACAAGATCAACCGCAGGGCCTACCTTATATGTATATACGTGTTTCTGTTGATGATGGGAGCGTTAATGGTTTGGGGATAACCAGGGCAGCCTCTTTTCACCTCCATTGCCAAAGTCAAGCTTTGCTTGGCCTGGAAGTGAGTAGACCGATTTTTTTACGAACAAAAGGTATTACCTGATAATATTAACGTACTGTTACCAGTCGACGGATATTAACACTCGTCAATCGTGAAAAACCTTTTTTATACGCTTCGTAATAGCGCATGACCTTTGCCACATATGCCACTGTTTCCGGAATGCGTGGAATTTTTCCGAATGGTTTCACGCGACCTGGTCCTGCATTATATGCGGCCAGGCTTAATTCGACGTTTCCATGATAACAATCGAGCATGCGCCGGAAGTAGCGAGTTCCACCATCAATATTCTGACGAACATCAAAGGGATCTGCAACATCCAGATCTTTTGCCGTGCCAGGCATCAACTGCATCAATCCCTGTGCACCTTGAGAGGAAATGGCCAGTGGATTGAAGTTTGATTCTGTTTTAATGATGGCTCTAATTAAGGAGGGGTCGACTTTATAGGTGGCCGCTGCACGGTTAATATGTTGATGCAGGGAATGGGAGGAAATATTGCGCTGCTGAGCAACAAGCGCCGGATAGCTGTGTAATCTGCTGGAAAATACCTTCTTTGGTTTCTGCCGAATGGACTGAACAGGAGTACCGGTTTTCAGCCTCGTTCTGCCATCGGCGGGAACATTAGTGTAATGGGCCACACCCTGTTCGTCAACATAGGTATACAGCGCTGCATCTGCTGATACCGGCAAAACAGCCAGTATCAGCACCAACGACGCGAAAAGGATTTTCTCCATAGATTACCCGAAGTTATTTCTGGCGTTTTTCCCAGTCTGAAAGAAATTGTTCCATGCCTCTATCGGTCAAAGGATGTTTTGCCAACTGAGCAATTACCTTGTATGGAATGGTAGCAATGTCTGCACCAACCAGGGCAGAGTCCGATACATGCATCGGGGAGCGCACAGAGGCTACAATAACCTCGGTTGCGTACCCATAATTGCGATATATACTCATTATATCGGCAACAAGTTCCAAACCATTAATGGAAATATCATCAAGCCGACCAACAAACGGGCTGACATAGGTAGCACCGGCCTTGGCTGCAAGCAATGCCTGGGTAGAAGAAAAGATCAAGGTAACATTTGTTTTAATGTCTTCGGCTGCCAAACGTTTAACCGCTTTTAGGCCTTCCTCAATCATTGGTACCTTGATAACGATATTGTCGCTTATTTTGACAAGTTCGCGGGCCTCTGCAACCATGCCGTCAGCATCCAAGCTCACCACTTCCGCACTTACCGGACCATCGACAATAGCGCAAATATCTTTGAGTATGTCATTAAATGGGCGCTGTTCCTTTGAGACAAGGGATGGATTGGTGGTTACACCGTCAACCATGCCTATTTCGAGACCTTTTTTAATCTCGTCAATGTTGGCGGTATCTATAAAAAACTTCATTCTTTTTCCTCCGAATTTTCTGTAAATAAATCGCAGCATTTCTCGCTGCAAAAATAATATGTATGCCCATCTTTCCGCAGACGGATAGCCTGTTTTTTAGGGATCAGGGTATGACAGACAGGGTCCTCTACCAGTACATCTTGTACTTGAGAGTCTTTTTTCTCTTGAGATGATTTTTTTTTAAACTGCTCCAGCAATAAGCTGCGCAGCAGACGGTAGCCGATATAAAAAAGAGCGGCGAGTATCAGGAGGCGAAAAGGAGTCATTTATCTTACGTTTTTTTTTGCTGTTGCACATTTCAACATGACAGTATTATAGCCGTGGACCGACAAAAGTCTAATCAAATCCTTTCCACTCAGTAAAAACCGTTGTCGAACATTCTTACCAGCGCAGCGCAAACAAATGCAACCCAGGCAAAGCAAAGAAAATTATCACATTCACCCATAATTGGGCCAGGTCAGCTTTTCAATGCCCGACTCACCATCAGTTTTCCGAAGGCAATTTTCCAGTTGTTGCATTATGGTTTTCCCTGATACTGGATGATGGAGGGAAGCAGCTATTTCCGCCAGCGGTTGCAGCACAAATAGACGATGATTCATTTCGGGATGCGGGACAACGAGCAAAGGGAGATTGAGGACCAAATCATCATACAGCAATAAATCAAGATCAAGGGTGCGATCCTGATAGCCAGACTGATCTGTGGACCTCACTCTGCCGAAATCGTGCTCAATACCCTGCAGATGGAGCAATAATACCTCTGGTTCCAGCGATGTCCACCCCACTGCAGCAGCGTTGATAAACTGATTATCGCTTACCATCCCCACCGGTTTGGTACGGTAGGGGCTGGAAAGCCTGCCTGCCCCGATTGAGGGCTTCTCGCTCAGTCGCCTCCACGCACATAAAACAATGTGCAGCGAATCACCAAGGTTTGAGCCAAGGCTCACACAAAATTGATGGGGCCGATCAGGAAAAGGCGACTGCACGATGATTGAATATGGAGCTCAAGAATTTCCTCTGTAGTGATCTGAGATTAAAAATTATCCAGATCCAGTACATCGAACATTGTGTACATCCCGTTCGCCTTACCGTTTATCCAGGCAGCGGCTAAAACTGCCCCTCTGGCGAAATTATCACGATTAGTGGCCCGATGACTAATTTCAATTCTTTCGCCAACGCCCGCAAAATATACAGTGTGCTCGCCCACAATATCGCCGCCACGGATGGTCTGGATACCAATTTCCTGGTCGGTTCGTTCACCGATAATACCGTTACGCTCCATTACCCCGACATCGTCCAGGTCCCTGCCAAGGGCTAAAGCAGCCATTTCGCCGAGTTTCAAAGCCGTTCCTGATGGAGCATCCTTTTTCATACGATGGTGCGCCTCAACAATCTCCACATCATATGCTTCTCCTAAAACGGATGCAGCCTTCTCCACCAACTTGAAAAGAACGTTCACCCCAACAGCCATATTAGGCGAATGGACACAGGGGAAATTTTCCCCAGCTAATCCGGAAAGGGTCGTCAGTTGTTCCTGGTTAAGACCGGTAGTACCGATGACCATAGCCTTTCCATGCGCAGCAGCAATTTCGGCAAACGCCATGGTTGCCTCATGGAAGGTGAAATCAATAATCACATCTCCTGATTCGATTACCGATTCCAAACCTGGAGCAATGATCACTCCGGTAGTACCAAACCCGCCTATAATGCCTACGTCTTCGCCAAGTACGGAGCTATCAGGATGTTCAAAAGCAGCTGCCAGTTCCAGGCCCTCCTGCTGGAGAACCATCTGCGATATTCGCTGTCCCATCCTGCCGCCGGCACCGGCAACAATTACTTTTGTCATAATGTATCTATCCTTGTGCAAGCCTTGAGTGATATTCTATGAGAGAAGTTGACACTCACGCATACACTTGGTCAGTTGTTCTTCTGCTGGTTGATCAATTTCCGTCATCGGCAACCGGACTTCCGGTGACTGAATTTGTCCCATGAGATGCAGGCCTCTTTTCGCCGGCGCAGGGCTGGGATAACAAAACATGGCTCCCATCAAAGAAAACAGCTCGTAGTGCAGGGCATTGGCTGTTTGCAGGTCGCCCCCAAGCGCCGCTTCCATCATGGCTGCAGTCTTTTTGGGCTGGAGATTGGAAACAACGGAAATAACCCCTTTACCACCGATAAGCGCTGTTGGCATGGCTGTGAAATCATCACCTGAAAGGACGGCAAAATCTTTGGGACAACGCTGTATTACCTGGCTAATCTGATTAAGACAGCCGCAAGCCTCCTTTATGCCGATTACATTGGGCAGCTGCGCCAGCCGGGCAACCGTTTCCGGAAGCATATTGGTAACGGTCCTTCCCGGAACGTTATAGAGAATCGTCGGAATATCGACTGCGTCAAGTATTGTTTTGAAATGCTGATAAAGGCCTTCCTGGCTGGGCTTGTTATAGTAGGGCACAACAGACAACACAGCATCAGCGCCGCTTTCCTTTGCCGAGGCGGTCAACTCTATTGCCTCCAGCGTATTGTTTGCTCCTGTTCCGGCAATAACCGGTACCCGTCCATTGACGGCTTTAACCGTCAGCTCGATGACACGTTTATGCTCTGCAAACCCGAGGGTTGCAGATTCTCCTGTCGTGCCGCAGGGAACCAGGCCATGAATGCCGTTTTCAATCTGAAATTCAATAAAATCAATCATCCCCTGCTCATCGATCTCACCATTGAGCATAGGGGTGATCATTGCTGTTATCGCACCTTGTATCCTACCCATTTCCTTCTCCTTATAGCAAACTCTTCACTGTTTGAGCATGCCATACTATCTTAATTCCATCTCTATCGGCCTGATCTTTACTCACTGACAGATCCCGGGATAACTTCGCTCAAGCAACGTTACCGCAAAATATCCTATAATTCTTCCAGGGCTTCCGGAGATAACTCTCCTTTATAAATGACATGGGCCGGCCCTTTGAGCAAAACATTGTCTATGCCCCCTTCCCCCTGCGCATCAAAGCTGATTTTGAGCTGGTTATTACCAGTGGTCATAATCTCTACAGGAGACGCCGTCATATTCAGTAAAGAGGCGACAATGGCACTGGCGGTTGCTCCTGTGCCGCAAGCCAGGGTCTCATCTTCCACTCCTCGCTCATATGTTCTTACCTTCAAACCACCGCCTGCAAGGGAGACAAAGTTCACATTGGTTCCAGCCGGTTGAAAATCGTCGTGATAACGAATTGCACGACCCATAGCCTTCACGTCGACCTTGTCAACGTCGTCAACAAAACAAACCACATGTGGAACCCCGGTATCAAGGAAATGAATTTCAATGGTGCCGTCATCCCCCACAGCCAGTTGAGTGGAAAGCTGCAAAGAATGCGGCTGAGGCATTTTAATGGTCACATTTACGTCTGCAACTCGCGCCTCAACGATACCGGCCAAAGTTTCAAACCGCATATTAGCCGAGGCAATACCGTGCATATAGGCAAATCGGGCCACACATCTTGCACCGTTACCACACATCTCTGCCAGCGATCCGTCGGCATTGAAAAAATGCCATTTAAAATCGGCAACATCTGAGTCTTCTATCAAAAAAAGGCCATCTGCACCCACAGAAAAACGACGCCGGCAAACAAGGCGAGCAAACTTCCCCGCCTCATCCATGGAGAGCAAGGCATTACGATGGTCAATAATGATGAAATCATTCCCGGCCCCACTCATTTTCACAAATGGAATAACTGGTAGCTTCTTCTTCACAATGTACAATGCTCCCTACATAACCGGCTGCTACATGGCCAATAATTAACCTAGCCCGAATTTCTCATGAACATTGTGCCTATTTTCTAATTGCAAACAATTTCAATATGTTGAATGCAATTGTATGGAGTTGTTAATTTTCACAATGTTCACCAAAGGTCAGTCCATGCGGTACCATCTTCTTCAGTATTTTGGCAGTAAAAGGTAAGCGTAGACTCCGATAGCCTACTATGATTCACTACCAAAAACTTTGAACCTGGCACCGCCTGAACTGATGAGAAATCCGGGCTAGCGGCAAATAACTCAGTTCTTGATCATAACCTCAGGCGAACTGGTACTTTCATTCGCCGGTGTCCGTTTATCAATGCTCGATACGGAATAATAGATCCTGGCAGCAGTTGCCGGAGGCTCCCGATCGATAAACATAGTATACGGCAGCAACACTTCGCCTACCAATTGAGGGGCATCATCACCTGGCAGCCTTCTGTAGACACGGTACCCCTTAAGATCGCTTTCCTCTACCGGCGACCAGAATATCTTCAGGCCGGCCCCGGTCTTAATTCCCCGCACATCATTCGGAACGGCTGGTGGAGTTTTATCCAGTGGTGTTGCCGCTACATTGTTACTCACTCCGCCGCCGACAGCCCCTTGTGGATATATACTGATAGTCTGAACCTGGTAAAAATATTTACGGTTGTTGGTCACATCCGTATCCACATACTCGGTTCCATCAAGCAAATCACCAACAGGTTGAAAAGGACCACCGCCAAGGCTTCGCAACACCTGGTATTTCACAGCCTCTTTCAGGGTGGTACCATCCAGGTGGCTCTTTACAGGCTGCCATTGCAGGGCATTGCTCTTATCACCAGCGGTAACGCTCAGCCCTTCGGGAGCAAGCGCAGGAGTGTTCCACAAAAAACGAACCGTGTTGGAATCAGCAGATTCAGCCCACCAACCGGATTTACTACGGACCTTGAAAAAATAAAGGTTGCCCGGTCGTAACAGGGTTGCCTGGTAACTTGCGGTTTTCTTTCCCTCATCAGGCAGGGCTCCACCTGGAAGTGAAATAGGAGATCCGAACGGAACAGGACAGGTCTCACAATAGCTATCCACCGGAACCACAGCACGAAACATGACAAATTCAGAGATATCGTCCAAATCTTCCCCGGTAACTGTTTCAACAGGGTAGCTCCAATAGAGAGTGACCCCTTTTTCACTCAGCTGGTGGCGCAGATCGGTCACCGGCCGTGGTAGAACCTGCTGGGGAGGCACGGGCTTATCCTTAAAACCACAGCCGCCAAGTGCGAAAGCACTGAGAAAAATCGTTGCGACCCCAATCACTGTTGTGGAAATTTTCCTGCTTTTGATCATGGTATTATCCCAAATAGATTTCTGCCTGCTCCAGGGCCTCGGTAACCCTGACCAAGGCTGTGCCACCGGTTGAAACCCGGCTGTTCACTGACCCTTCAACAGACAAGACGTCAAAAACATCAGCCTCCAGATGTTCAGAGAACTGCTTTAATTCGGCAAGGTTCAAATCAATCAGTTCGATATCCCGTTCCTGACAGTGGGCAACCACCTTACCGACAATCCCGTGGGCCTGCCGAAACGGTACATTCTTGCAGACAAGATAATCGGCAAGATCAGTTGCAGTCATAAATCCGCCATAGGTCGCCGCCTGCAATCGTTCGACATTGAACTCAGTATTATCGAGCAATTCAGCAGTGATCGAGAGACTCGCCTTCACTGTATCCAATGCGTCAAACACAGGTTCCTTGTCTTCCTGCAGATCCCTGTTATAGGTGAGCGGCAGCCCCTTGACAGTAACAAGCAGGGAAACCAGAGCACCGGTCACTCGACCGCTCTTTCCGCGAATGAGTTCAGGAATATCCGGGTTCTTCTTTTGTGGCATAATCGAAGAACCGGTACAGTAGCGGTCACCAATGCGTACAAAATCAAATTCTTTGGAAGACCAATAGACCAACTCTTCGGCAAGACGGCTGAGATGCATCTGGATCAGATTAAGGCAAAACAATAATTCCAGGGCAAAATCTCGGTCACCGGAAGTGTCCATGGAGTTAGCGCTCACCTCTGGAAACCCGAGTTCCTGTGCAACAAAATCACGATCAACAGGCAAACCGGTTCCAGCAAGTGCTGCCGAGCCAAGCGGCAACACATTGATCCGTTTGAGACAACTCTGCAACCGCTCTCTATCACGCTTCAGCATTTCAAAGTAGGCCAGCAGGTGGTGGGAAAGCAGTACTGGTTGCGCTCGCTGCATGTGGGTATATCCAGGCATAATCGTACCCAGATACTTTCTACCTTGCCGCACAAAGGCCCTCTGGCCGTTTTCAAGTAATCGATCCAGCTCTGCGACTTCATCCCGAAGATACATACGGAAGTCGAGATTAACCTGATCATTACGACTCCTGGCGGTGTGCAGCTTTGCTCCTGCAGCGCCTATTCGATCAGTCAACGCTTTTTCGATGTTCATGTGCACATCTTCAAGCTCTGGTTTGAACTCAAATCGGCCGCTTGCAATATCGCGCTCAATTTCATCCAAACCCGTGACCATGGAGGTATACTCCTCCTCAGATATCAGGCCCTGCTTGGCAAGCATTTTTGCGTGAGCCTTGGAGCCCATTATATCATGCTTGTAAAGTCGCGCATCATATTGGACAGAGGCACTAAAATCTTCTACTGACGCGGCAGTGGCTTCTGAAAAACGGCCACCCCATAATTTGGCAGATGCATCCTGTTGGCTCATAGTTTCTTACTTCCGGTTCAAGGCCTGGATCTGAAGGCGCAATGAATTAAGGCGGATAAAGCCGGTGGCATCCCCCTGATTATACACCTCGTCTTCTTCAAAGGTGGCATAGGACTCTGAATACAATGAATTATCTGATTTACGACCAACCGGTATACAGTTGCCTTTATATAATTTCAAACGCACAGTGCCGTTCACGGTTGTCTGCGCATCATCCATTGTTTTCTGCAGCAACTCCATTTCCGGCGAGAACCAGAAACCGTTGTAGATAAGGGTCGAGTAACGGGGAACAAGGGAATCCCGGATACTTAAAACTTCTCTATCCATGGTAATGGATTCCAGATCCCGATGCCCTACACGCAGGATGCTACCGCCTGGTGTCTCGTAGACTCCTCGCGATTTCATACCTACAAAACGATTTTCCACCAGGTCAAGACGGCCGATACCGTTTTCTCCGCCCAGGGTATTGAGTCGCTTCATCAGTGCTACCGGGCTCAACCGTTCACCGTCTATGGCTACCGGCGTCCCCTGCTCAAAGTCCATTTCTATATAGGTGGGCTTGTCAGGTGCGTTTTCCGGGGAAACCGACAATTTAAACATGTCTTCGTCCGGCTCGTTCCACGGGTCTTCAAGGATTCCCCCTTCAAAACTAATGTGGAGCAGATTCTCATCGGAACTATAGGGATTCTTTTTGGTTACTGGAATCGGAATATCGTGTTCCTGGGCAAAAGCCACCAGTTTCTTGCGGGAATTCAAATCCCAGGTTCGCCATGGAGCAATGATGTTTATTCCTGGATTAAGCGCAAGGTAACTCAGTTCAAACCTGACCTGGTCATTACCTTTCCCTGTAGCACCATGGCTTACGGCATCTGCACCCTCTTCTTGAGCGATGCGGATCTGTTCTTTGCTGATAAGCGGACGTGCCAGTGAGGTACCCAGCAGGTAAGAACCTTCGTAAATAGCGTTAGCCCTGAATGCAGGAAAAATAAAATCGCGGACAAACTCTTCCTGAAGGTCGGAAATAATGACTTTTTCCGCACCCGTTGCCATACCTTTGCGGCGCACGGCATCCCAATCTTCCTGCTGTCCTATATCTGCAGAATAGGCAATAACCGGGCAACCATACTCTTCACTCAACCACTTTAAAATAACCGATGTATCCAACCCGCCGGAATAGGCAAGCACTATTTTTTCTACGCTCATAGCTTAATATTTACCTTTTACTCGTGCTCTTATCGTATTCACAGACTTCACACAACCTCCTCTCAATCAATAAACTGATCCAGAAGTGCCTTGTGAATATGCATTTTATTTTCAGCTTGATCAAAAGCCACACTCTGCGGCCCCTCAAGTACGTCTTCAGTAATTTCTTCACCACGGTGGGCAGGAAGGCAATGGAGCACCACTGCGTCGTCTTTTGCTTTAGCCAGGAGTTCCCGGTTCAGCTGATAGGGTTGAAAAAGTTCCAACCTCTCTTCCTGTTCGTCTTCCTGACCCATGGATGCCCACACATCCACGTTAACAACGTCGGCATCCTTGATTGCTTCAACCGGGTCGCGCAACAGTGTTATCGATTGCGTTGCTCGTTCTTTTGATCGAGCCAAAACCTTTTCATCAGGATCAAAACCTTGCGGACAGGCAAGGGTCAGTGAAAAGCCAAAAATGGCGGCAGCCTCAATCCATGAATTGGCCATGTTATTGCCGTCACCAATCCAGACAATCTTCAGATTTTCCAGTGCCCCTTTCTTTTCAATGACGGTCATCACATCACTGAGTATCTGGCAAGGGTGATACAGGTCGGTCAGGGCATTAATAACCGGCACATCGCTATACCTGGCCAGCTCTTCCACTATCTCTTGGCCAAAGGTCCTCACAACAATGCCATCAACATATCGTGCCAGAACCCTGGCGGTATCTTTTAAAGGTTCGCCCCTGCCGAGCTGCGAATCTTTACTGGACATGAAGATAACGTTACCGCCCAGCCCGTACATTGCAGCTTCAAAAGAAACCCGGGTTCGAGTTGAAGGTTTGTCAAAAAGCAGGCAGATGGTCCTTCCTGCAAGCTGCTCATGGCGGACGCCTTGCTTACGTTCGCTCTTGAGCTCAATAGCTCTGTCTACAAAAGATTGCAACTGCTGCCGGTCAAACTGCTCCAACGCCAATACATGTTTGCTCATTTTCCGCCCCCTTCGCTCCGGGTCTGCTGCGGCACCGGGGGCTATAAAGATCACGCTGCTCTATAACTCCATCCAGTCGCCAAGTAAAAACCTTAATTGATACAAAAAAACAGCAGTTTTGCAAAGGGATTTTCCAGATACACCACCCTCAAAGCGAGGAGACAGCTATTTTACAACCGATAAAGACAAGTACAACCCCCCCGATTACCTCTACCCGCGTACCCCAAACTCCTCCTATCCGAGACCCCAGAAGCAACCCTATCACCGTAAAAACACAGGCAATGACACCGATGACAAGAGCCGGCACCCAGACGACCACATCAATCATTGCCAAAGTAATACCAACGGCCAGGGCATCGATACTGGTCGCAACCGAAAGAGCGACCATGGTCAGTCCCTTGCTCGGATCGGAGCTGCGCCGTTCTTCCTCTTCTCCGCGCAGGGCCTCATAGATCATTCGACCACCAACGCCGGTGAGCAGTAAAAGAGCAATCCAATGGCTCCACCTGCTCACGAATCCCTGGATCGTCAACCCGGCAAGCCACCCGATAACAGGCATCAGCCCCTGGAACAGGCCAAAATGAAAAGCAAGCCGAAAGCAGGGGCGAAATGTTAAAGGCCGCAGGATCGATCCTGCAGCCAAGGCAACCGCAAAGGCATCCATGGCAAGGGCCACAGCCAAGGCTATAAGTGAAAGCCAGTCCATCGAGCGTACCTACTTTTTCAAATTCAATCGAGCCCGGCCAGAACAACCACTAGCTCATCCATGACCTTGTCGATTTCCTCGTGCGTTACAACCAATGGCGGTACAAAGCGAAGCACCTTGTTGCCTGCAAAATTAATCACGACCCCACGTTCAAACATTCGCTGTACAATACCAGCACCATGCTCTATGCCGTTTTCACTTAAAACGAGTCCCAGCAACAAACCTTGACCTCGAACCCCTGTTGCCAGCTCTGGAAAGCGGCCTGCCACCTCTTCCAGCTTTTTGATGAAATACCGGCTCTTCTCCTGCACTGCCGGCAAAAAATCATCAGACAACATTTCCCGCATCACTGCTACCGCCGCAGCCGCTGCCACCGGATTCCCGCCAAAGGTTGACCCATGCGTTCCAGCTCCAAAGGCTTTTGCAATGTGACCAGTGGTGAGCATTGCCCCTATGGGCAGTCCATTACCCAGCGCTTTGGCCGACGTCATGATATCCGGGACCACTCCTGTCTGCTGATAGGCAAAAAGTGTCCCGGTCCGCCCCATCCCGGTCTGGATCTCATCAAAAATGAGCAACAGATCGTGCGCATCGCACAGGGAGCGCAGTGCTTGCAGGTAATTTTCATCGAGCGGGCGCACCCCGCCTTCTCCCTGAAGCGGTTCGCAAAAAATTGCACAGGTTTTATCCGTGATCAGCTGCTCGACCTTTTGTGGATCGCCAAACTCTGCGTGAACAAATCCAGCAGGAATGGGCTCAAACCCCTCATGGAACTTAGGTTGACCGGTTGCCGCCAGCGTAGCAAGCGTCCTTCCGTGAAAAGATCCGGAAAGGGTGATAATCTCATATCGCCCTTCACCGCTATATAGCCTGGCTAATTTAATGGCCGCTTCATTTGCCTCCGCACCGGAATTGGACATGAATACCCGGTCAGCAAAAGTATTGTCGGTCAACAATTCTGCCAATTCTATCTGAGACTGGGTATGAAACAGGTTTGAAACATGGACCAGCGTCTGCGCCTGTTCTGTAATCGCTTTCGTAACCACTGGATGGCAATGCCCCAGGGAGCAGACGGCTATTCCGGACAAAAAGTCTAGGTACTCGTTTCCATCCGCGTCCCACAGAAGGCAGCCTTTCCCTTTTGTCATCATGGCAGGGAAACGGCTGTAGGTTCCGATAAAAGCCTTGTTGCCCCTTTCTGCCCAACTTGCATTACTCATGACACGATCTCCGTTCCAATCCCCTCACGGGTGAAAATTTCCAGCAATATTGCATGTTCCTGCCTGCCATCGATGATATGCGCTTTCCCTACCCCATTTTCAAGGGACGTTTGGCAACAATTTACCTTGGGAATCATACCGCCGCTGATGACTTCAGCATCAATCAACTCTTTTACATGGTCATGCTGAATGGTAGAGATCAATTTACCCTTGCCATCCTTCACACCTTCAACGTCAGTGAGCAGTACAAGTTTAACAGCATTCAACTCTGCAGCAATGGCACCGGCTACAAGGTCGGCGTTAATATTAAACGCCTGCCCGTCATCACCAACGCCAACCGGAGCAATCACAGGTATAAAATCCTCTTGTTTCAGTGTTGCAAGAATCTTGGGATTAATCTTTGTTACCTCACCAACCCGCCCCAGATCGATCAATTCCGGTGGTCGATCTATTCCATCGGGCTTGGTATGCAAGGTTAGTTTTCGCGCCTGTACAAGGTCTCCATCCCGACCGGACAGCCCGACCGCTTTTCCTCCGCAATGATTGATAAGACCAACGATTTCTTTGTTGACTTTACCGACCAAAACCATCTCCACCACATCCATTGTTTCCCCGTCAGTGACCCGCATCCCCTGAATATAATTAGGAGTCACCTGCATTTTCTCAAGGAACCGGTTAATTTGCGGGCCACCACCATGGACAATAACCGGATTAATCCCAATATATTTCATCAAGATAACATCAAGTGCAAAGTTGCGTTTCAGCTCTTCATCCACCATGGCATGGCCGCCATATTTAATAACGACCGTTTTTCCATAAAACTCACGAATATATGGTAGAGACTCCACCAGCACTTTTGCTTTAACAATTCCTTCCTGCATTCTTTTCCTTTGCCCCAAAGAGAGTTACTTTGTATATGCACTAAATATTGTATTGTGCACTGTACTCACCGTTCCCGAGGGTGTAAATAGTTGTCTTATGTGACGGGATGAAAACGACCCTTTTGTAAACTCTTTACATTTCAAAAATAACCAAGTAAGATGCACACCTTGCAAAAAGTAATCCAAGACACCATAAATTTAACTTTGTGTATATTTTGAGGTTCACCAATGCAGCGCGACACGATGCTATCGAACAAGAAACTGATACTATCAGCTATTTTTGCCATCCTCTTCATGAGCTGTATAACTGCTATTGCCCAAGAAGATTCAGACGCACCAATTCATATAGAAGCTGATCGGATGATTTCCCAGGAAGACGCCAATTCAGTTGTATTTATCGGCAATGTCGATGCCAGGCAAGGAGATGTCACCATTCGTTCCGACGAAATGACGGTTTACTATACCCAGCAAAAAAATTCCTCCGGCAAGAAAAGCTCGAGTCAGGTACATCGGTTGATCTGTAAAAAAAATGTAGAAGTTGTCCAAGACGATTGGCTTGGAACAGGTAATCGTATGGACTATTTTGCCAAAGATCGAAAAGTTATCCTGACCGGCAACGCCAAAGCCTGGCAGGGGCAAAACATGGTCACGGGAAAAACCATTACCTATTATCTCGATGAAAAAAGATCCATTGTTGAACAGGACCAAAGCAAGCCCGGCAGGGTAAAAGCAGTGCTTCACCCTGACTCCGACAAGAAAAAATGACAGCATCCGCCCTTCTTGAAACAAGAAACATTGTCAAGGAATATCGGCAGCGTCGAGTTGTCGACCAAATTAATCTCCAGGTTAAGGATTCCTCAGTAGTCGGCTTACTTGGCCCTAATGGTGCTGGTAAAACAACAACCTTCTACTCTATCGTCGGCTTTGTCAGACCCACCAGCGGATCCATCCACCTTGACGGAGAGAACATTACCTCCTTGCCGATACACAAGCGCGCGAGACGAGGGATCACCTATCTCCCCCAAGAGCCGTCAGTCTTTAAGAAGTTGACGGTCGAGGAAAATGTTCGGATAGTACTGGAGCCACTTGGCCTGCCCAAGAACGAAATCAACAATCTCATCAGCGAACTCTTGGCAGACCTGAAGATCGAACACCTTGCCGAAAACAAGGGGCACGCACTGTCCGGCGGAGAACGGCGCCGGGTTGAGATCATGAGAGCACTTGCAACACGCCCACGCTTCATTCTGCTCGATGAGCCGTTTGCCGGTGTCGACCCTCTCTCAGTAGCTGATTTACAACAAATCATTCGGGATTTAAAAAAGAAAGGATTAGGCGTACTCATCTCCGATCACAATGTGCGAGAGACACTTCAGGTTTGCGATTTTGCCTATATCATGAACAGCGGTAAAATATTAACCAGCGGGGTGGCCACTGATATTATCGAAAGTGTTGTCGCCCGTAAAATGTACTTGGGCGACAATTTCCATATGTAGGGACGTATTTTACATTTCTCAATAAAACTTATTACTCAACCGGGCGTTTCTATCGTCCTATCGGCAAACACATGGTACTGGAACTTCGACAAAGCCTTAAGTTAGCACAAAAGCTGGTAATGACTCCTCAGCTGCGCCAGGCCATCAAACTGTTGCAGCTTGGTCGCCTGGAGCTCACAGAAGCCTTACAGGCTGAAATTGAGCAGAACCCCATGCTCGAAGAGGCTCCCCCACTGGAGCAGAAAGAAAACAACCCGGAATCGCTTTCAGCTGCGGAAGTAGTCGATACCAGTGAGCCCCTTGTCACCAGCCAGGTCAAGGGTGATGGTACCGAGAATGTTCCGGACACCAACTGGGAAGACTATGCCAACAACTTTGATGCAGACTTTTCTTTTGCTCGGGAAACGCCCCCCGCTGACGCTCCTTCCCAGTTTGATTTTATCTCCAGCGCCCCCGGCCTTGAACAATTTCTGCAATGGCAATTGACCCACCTCAAGCTCAACGAGCAGGATACCCACATAACCAATTTTATCTTGGGCAACCTTGATGGTCATGGTTTCCTTGATGCAGATATCAATGACATCGTTGCATATTGCGAATGCACCGAGGAAGAGGCTGAAGGTGCTCTACGCATTGTACAGAGCCTTGACCCGGCCGGAGTGGCTGCTCGCGATATCAGAGAAGCGCTCCTGCTCCAGCTTGATCGCCTTGGCTACTATGACACACTCCCCTACCAGATAGTCGACCAGCACATGAGCCTGCTGGAAACAAAAAACTACATGCTGCTCGCCCGGCAAACCGGGGCCACCATTCGCAAGGTTACAGATGCAGTTGCTATCATCCAGGAACTCACGCCCTATCCCGGCAACGAATACAGCAACGAACAGACCAATTACATCACCCCGGATGTCTATATTTATAAAATCGATGACGAGTTTGTTATCCAGCTTAACGACGATGGCCTGCCACGACTGCAGGTCTCCAAAGAATATATTCACCTGCTCAAACAAAGAAAACAGCTGCCGGCAGAGTCTCGAGGGTATCTGCGGGAAAACAAGCGTAACGCTGAATGGTTCATACGCTCCATCGAGCAGCGTCAGCGCACCATCTACAAAGTGATGGAAAGTCTGCTTAAATTCCAACGGGATTTTTTCGAACATGGGGCAAGTGCAATGAAGCCCCTGATTCTCAGGGACGTAGCCGAGGACATAGGCATGCACGAATCCACTGTCAGTCGAGTGACATCCAATAAATATGCACACACTCCCCAGGGAATTTATGAACTGAAATATTTTTTCAGCACTGCCGTTGCTACTACCAATGGCGATACGGTTGCTGCTGAAGCTATAAAGAACAGGATCAGGCAACTGGTTGCACAGGAAGACCCGGCCAAGCCACTCAGTGACAACAAAATCTCACAGATGCTTGCTGAAGAAAATATAAAGGTTGCACGCCGGACAGTTGCCAAATATCGTGACCAAATGAAAATCCTGCCGGTTAAACACCGTAGAAAAGCAAGAAAATAAACCCACAATCATGCTCCAGTTCAAACAACAGTGCATTCTTCTCGACATGCAGGCTACGAACAAGGAATCTGCGCTCAAAGAACTTGCACAGATGGCTGTAGACAATTACCACAACCTGGACAGCGCACGACTCTACTCTATCCTGCTTGAGCGGGAGCAGATTGGCTCCACCGGTGTCGGCAACGGGGTGGCCATTCCCCATGGCAAAGTTGCAGGCCTCAAGGACATTATATTTTGTTTTGGCCGCAGCATGCAGGGCGTCAATTTTGAGGCCATTGACAATCGACCGGTCTATCTGTTTGCACTCCTTCTCTCGCCGGCCGAAATCGCCTCTGAATACCTGCAGGCACTTGCTCATATCAGCAACGTGCTCAAACAGCATACGAATCGACTCAAGCTTCTGCAAGTTCACTCCCCCCAAGAAATCGTTTCCCTTTTTACCCCCCCTTCAAAAAAGCCGTAACTCTCTTCTTTTCCGGTCTCCACAGCCGACACCTTTTGTGGGCGCGGGGCCATCGCCTGGATTATCCACTACCGGACAATCTATTCTCATCCTGCAGCCAAAAAAAAAGCCCTGCAGGAAAAAAAATCCGGCAGGGCAAAAAGAACGTATTTTTTTTACAGACTGTATTTTATGAGGTCCTGATCATCTCCGCTATCTGGAATGCCATTTCAAGCGATTGCTCAGCATTTAAACGCGGATCGCAGGTTGTCAGGTAGCGCTGACTGAGCTGCGCATCAGAGAGTTTTCGTGCCCCACCAATACACTCAGTGACATCGTCACCGGTTAATTCAAAGTGAACCCCGCCCGGCACAGTGCCTTCTGACCAGTGCAGTTCGAAAAAGCAGCGCAATTCGCAGAGGATATTTTCAAAATCCCTGGTCTTATGCCCGCTTTCAGAATTAAAGGTGTTGGCATGCATAGGATCACAGCTCCAGAGGACCTCTTTGCCGGCCGACTTAATGGCTCGCAGCAAGGGGGGCAAGTGCTTTTCAATCTGTCGAGCCCCAAACCGTGTAATAAGCGTCATCCGTCCCGGTTCGTTCTCCGGGTTAAGCCGGTCTAGGATCCTTAGTATTTCGTCTATATTATGATTAGGGCCGACTTTCATTCCCAGCGGATTGTTGACACCGCGCAAAAACTCTATGTGGGCACCTTCAAGCTGCCTGGTTCTATCTCCTATCCAAAGCATATGCCCGGAACAGTCATACCAGCCGCCGTCTACAGAGTCTTCTCGAGTCAATGCCTCTTCGTAGCCCAGAAACAGCGCTTCATGAGAGGTAAAAAACTGTGCCTGCTTCATCTGTGGAATATCAGTTGCAATGCCTATGGTTTCCATGAATTTAAGCGCATGACTGATTTGCTTGGCCAGTCGCTCGTACGAACGCCCCATGGGAGACCTTTTGACAAACTCCTGGTTCCAGGCTTGCACGCGGTGCAGCGAACTGAAACCACCTCGGGTAAATGCCCGCAGCAGATTCAAGGTTGCAGCAGACATGTTGTACCCTTTCATCAACCTTTCAGGATCTGGAATCCTGGCTTCCAGGTTAGGCTCCGCTGAGTTAGCCATGTCGCCTCGATAACTGGGCATTTCAACCCCATCGACATTTTCAGTGTCGCTTGATCGAGGTTTAGCATACTGCCCGGCAATGCGCCCAACTTTGACAACCGGTTTATCCCCGGCATACGTAAGGATGACAGCCATTTGCAGTAATACTTTCAAGGTTTCCCTGATATTGGGCGCGGTGCAGCGGGAAAATTCCTCTGAGCAGTCGCCGCCTTGCAGCAAAAAGGCCTCACCGGCACCGGCTTTTCCCAACAGGGTCTTCAGGTCACGAATTTCACCAGCAAAAACAAGGGGCGGCAAGGTGGCAAGAGCGCTGACAACGGCCTCATATTTTTCCTTATCCGGCCAGTTAGGTTGTTGTAACGCTTCGTATTGCTGCCAACTTGACTTACTCCATTGCTTTAAATCACTCATTGTCTCTATTCCGTAGTTTTACACTTAAGTCCCACACAACAAATTTCCTCATCAAAAACATTAAGAATCCGTAGTGCCCTTTCCCGCTGTTCAACATCTAAATAGGGTTCAAAGCTGCAGTCTTCCTTCATCTTTTCTGCCTGTTCACGACTGGGGATACAGCCCATGCCTGTCGCAAGCACTTTACCGGTTCCGGTATCAAGGAGTTCGGCATCTCTGCCGTTAGTGACCACAGCCAGTGGTATAGCATACTCGGGGTCAAGAATCCGTGCTGCGGCAATCGCCGCTTTTTCCCTGGTCACCAATGAGCCTGCACCATACCGCAAAATAAACAATCGCTTCCCGTTGACGCTGGCGGTCAGCTCAATCTGTGTTTCCACCCGCTTGCCATTAAACTCCGATACAATCTGCAATCGTGGTTCCAGCTCCTGACGAGAAAATCCTAAATCCTCTACCAGCAGGCGCATTAAATCCTGACGAATACGCTCGTCATCAGTATCTTGCAACTCCTCGCCGGTCAGGTAATCCTGAAGAACTCCATACACTAAATGGTGGCCTGATGTATCAATCATAATATGTACCGGAAATCATCTGATATGCCCTGAAAATCGTGACGGTTTCAATCCCGTTGTTGATTGCCATCTCCCACATGCTCTGTTACACTCTTTTCATTACTGAAACATCTAGTGAGTTACAGACGGATAAGTACAAGTCAATCGTATCTTAGAGTTTTTGTCAATCATCAATTTGGCCACACTGACTGCAATAGCATGTATCAACGTTCTTTTTTACTCATTCTCTTTGTGGCTTTCCTGCCCGGATGTACGGATTTTCATACCCCACTCACCGAGCCGGCGGCACACCTGGTTCCGCCAACCTATCGATTCTACACAGAGAAACAAGATCACCTTGTACCCTGGTGGACACAATTTGACAACAAGGAACTTGACGAGCTTATAGAAGAAGGATTACAGCATAATTTTTCCTTACAGCAAACATGGGCAAGGCTTGCCCAGGCACGTGCAGTGGCTCGCAAAGCTGGAGCAGACAGTTTTCCTCACCTCAATGCCCTTGCCGGCGGTGCCCACAATCGTACCGGCCAAGAGGACGGTACCGAAACCAACACAGATGACTTTTCCTTAGGCCTCAGCGTAGGCTATGAAGTTGACCTATGGGGGAGAGTAAAATCAGCAAAAAACCAGGCACAGCTTGATGCTCAAGCTAAAAACGAGGATGTGTATGCAGCCGCGATGAGCCTGAGTGCTGAAATTGCCATAGCATGGCTGGACCTTATCAGTGCCCGCCAACAGGGGGCACAGCTGCACAAGCAGCTTAATCTCAACAAACGCCTCTTGGAGCTGATTGAACTTCGTTTTGCCACATCCAAGGCGAGTGCGCTGGATGTCTACCAGCAGAACCAAACCATCACCGGTATTGAAGGGGCACTCATAACCATTGAAAGGACAAAACAAACAGCACTCCATAGGCTGGCCATCCTGATTGGCCGTCCGCCCACAGCTCCGCTTAATACGGCGCAACAACTCTTCCCATCGATCCCTGCCATCCCCCCAGGTGGTCTTCCTGCGGATCTGCTCGCCCAGCGGCCGGATATTCGCTCCAAGGGACTGCAACTACAGGGAGCAACCTGGGCCATCGCTGCCGCAAAAGCGGACCGACTGCCTCAGCTCAGCCTGACCGGTGCATTAACATACAACTCCAGCATTATAGAATCTCTTCTGGACGCCTGGCTTTTCCGCCTGGCAGCAAGTTTTGCGACACCGCTTGTGGATGGCGGTGCCAGGTCGGCAGAGGTCCAACGAACCCTGGCAGTAGCTGAAGAAAGACTTGCCGCCTATCGCGAGAGCGTAGTTTTGGCCCTCAAAGAGGTAGAAGACGCATTGGTTTTTGAGCAGCAATACCGAAAAAGCATCGCCAATATCGACCAACAAATCGAGCTCGCACAGATGGCTTATCGGGAAGCGACATGGCGATACCTCAACGGTCTCAGCGATTACCTTCCTGTGATCAGAGAACAAATCAATCTTATTACCGCTGAACAGGACCGAATAACCACAGAAAGAGATCTTGTTCAGACAAGGGTGACCCTGCACAAGGCGCTGGGTGGCACCTGGACAGATCAGCTGGTGCCAAACGAGACAATGCCCCTCTCGACAGCTCAGCAGTAACCAGCGGCTTTATTTATTACAATACAAATAGTTAACAACAAAAAGAAGGTTCATGAGTAAAGAGCAGAAGCCCATTCAAAATCCAGTTCACCCGGACACCCCCACGCCCAAACGTACAAGAGGACAACGCCTCTTGGCTCTTGGCCTGGTTGTCCTTATATGCGCCGGCGGCCTGGTAATGGCTCAACAAATTATCAAAAGTAAACCTAAAGCAGAGCGTAAGCCTCCTGCCAAAATGCAGACTGTAGTCAAGGCAATACCTGTTCAGCAAGCGACCTTTCCCCGCCGGATAGAGACATTGGGTACAGTCCTGAGCGCCAACACGCTGGCTCTCAAGCCTGCTATCGCAGGAACGGTTGAAGATGTACACCCGAATCTCGTCCCCGGAGGAATTCTGCAAAAAGGCGACACTGTTCTGCAATTGGACTCGCGTGATTATAAATTAACCTATCAGCGACGCCGCAATGATCTTGAAAAAGCTGTCATGGATTTACGTCTGGAACAAGGTAACCAGTCCGTTGCCCGCAGAGAATATGAACTGATTTCGGAATTTTCAGGAGTAAATTTAAAAGATGCGCCAATCGACCTCGCCCTTCGCAAACCGCAGTTGGCGCAAGCAAAGGCAGCAAAAGCTGCTGCCGAGACAGATGTAGCCATGGCCAAGCTCAACCTCGATCGCACCCAATTGCTTTGTCCTTTTAACGCTATCGTGCTTGATACCAATGCCGAAGTCGGGGCACAGGTCAGCAGCCAAACCACCATCGCCACTCTGGCTGGCACAGATGTTTTCTGGGTTCGGGCAACCCTGGCTCAACAGGAACTGGCAAACATACTGCTCCCAGAGGATGAAAAATATGGTTCGCCTGTAAAAATCACTGCCATTAGCGACCAAGAGGCTGCTGCTTATTGGCAGGGAAAAATTATTCGCCTGCTTGGTGATGTAGACCCCAAAGGACTTATGGCCAGGGTGCTGATAGAAGTTGCCCAACCCACTGATCGATCAACCGGCAAAATCCCCCTCCTCCTGGGTTCTGTTGTGCGAACAACCATTACCGGCACTCCACTTAAAAATTGTTTTCAAATACCGCGAAGCGCTGTACGCCCTGACCAGAGCGTCTTCATCGCAACCAAGGAAAATACCCTTGAAATTCGACCGGTCTCCGTCATCTGGCAAAACCAGGAGCAAGCCTACATTGATCACGGCCTGCATGACGGAGATCTGGTTATTACCTCCACGGTGGCTGCCCCGATCCAAGGTATGCACATTTCGGTTAGTATTCCCAACACTCCTACTCCTCCCAAAGCTTCCCTGTGAAAGACACACTTTACTCCACCCATGCAGGCCCCATTCACTGGATGGCGACCAACCCTGTTGCAGCAAACATACTCATGCTGTTTTTTCTCATTGGCGGCATCTACTGGGGCACTCAGATTAAGCAGGAAGTCTTTCCTGAATTTGAACGTGATGAAGTTCACATAAGTGTTGCCTACCCCGGTGCAAGCCCTGAAGAAGTGGTAGACGGCATTATCCTGCCCGTTGAAGAGGCGATTTCTTCTCTGGAGGGCATTGAACAGGTTCAGAGCACTGCGGTCGAGGGGAGGGGAACGGTTACGGCTGAAGCATTGGCTGACACAGACCTACAGCAGTTGGCTGTTGATATCAAAAACGAAGTTGACCGGATCAACTCTTTTCCCGATGATGCAGAAGAACCAAAGGTAACTATTCCCTCGCGCCGCCGTTCGGTTATCACCCTGATTCTCTTTGGTGCGCTTTCCGATGCCGTACTCAAGGAATCTGCGGAAATGGTCAGGGATCAACTCCTGCTTGATCCACTCATTTCCCAGCTGGAACTGCAGGGAAACCGTCCGCTGGAAATAGCAGTGAATGTGAGCCAGGAAACACTCCGTGCCTATGGGTTAACCATGCAGAGCCTGGCCGAAAAAATCAAAAACGGCTCGATTGACCTTCCCGGAGGCACCATAAAAACAACGAGTGGCGATGTACAGTTACGGATGAAGGAACGTCGCAATGTTGGCCGTGAATTCGCCTCCATTCCGGTTCTGATGACCGATGAAGGCTCACAGCTCCGACTGGGTGATATTGCCGACATCAAAGACGGGTTTGAAGAAACAGACCAGGCGATGCACTACAATGGTTTGCCCGCCATTGGTATAGAGGTCTTTCGAGTAGGGGACCAGGGCCCCATAGAGATAGCCGACGCAGTCAAAAAACGGGTAAAAACATTGCGCGGTACGTTGCCGGACGGGCTCAGCGTTGATACGGTCAATGACCGCTCCCTTATCTATCAACAACGACTGGATCTGTTGCTCAAAAACGGCTACCTCGGCCTGGCGTTGGTGTTCCTCCTGCTCGGCCTCTTCCTTGAGCCCCGGTTAGCTTTCTGGGTCACCATGGGCATCCCGGTTTCCTTTCTCGGCTCACTGCTCTTTCTTCCTTTTTTTGATGTTTCGGTGAATATGGTTTCGTTGTTCGCCTTTATCGTTTCTCTTGGGATTGTGGTGGACGACACCATTATCATAGGGGAAAATGTCTACCGTCTTCGCCAGCTGGGATATAATACGCTTGAGGCAGCTCTTATAGGTGCCCGGGAAATGGCAGCACCTGTAACATTTGCCGTCCTGACAAATATTGTGACCTTTATGCCGCTTTATTTTATTCCCGGTGTAATGGGCAAAATTTTTCGTGCCATTCCGGTGGTCGTGGGGATGGTTTTTTTCATCTCTCTTATTGAAGCTTTATTTGTTTTGCCGGCCCACCTGGGTCATCAGCGCCCTCTTCAAGGACGCATTGGAGTATTGCTGGAGAGGATGCAGGCACGCATTAGCAATGGGATAACCAAAATCATAAAAAAAAGCTTCACCCCTCTCATTATTATAGCACTACGCTATCGCTACATCAGCACCGCCATAGCCATGATCATACTGCTTTTGACCGGTGCTTATATCAAAAGTGGGCATATGGGCATGACCATGTTTCCCAAGGTAGAATCCGACAGGGCCTATGTCTCGTTTGAATTGCCCGTCGGGGCATCCGCTAAAAAAGTGGAGGCCACACTTACCACTCTTCTTCATTCTGCAAAAAAAATAGCTGACGACTACGGGGGAAGTGAGCTGGTACAGGGCACCCAATCGATGATCAATGACAACACAGGATGGATACGAATCTACCTTACCCCCCCTGACATCCGCCCCCTTTCCACCCATGAATTCACCAATCTTTGGCGAAAAGATGTGGGAACATTGCCGGGCATAGAATCGATACGGTTTCGATCAAACTCCGGTGGCCCTGGTTCCGGCGCCGGCCTCACCCTTGAACTCCAACACCGAAATCCTGAGATATTGCATGGAGCCAGCCGCGAAATTGTCACCTTTTTGCAAACGTTTCCCATAGTCAGTGAAATCGAAGATGGGTTTGAACTGGGAAAGCAACAGTATGATTTCCAACTCAATGCCCTGGGATATCGACTGGGATTGAGCCCAAATTCGGTTGCTCGCCAGATACGAGCCTCCTTTTACGGTCACGAAATCAACCGTCAGCTCCGAGGACGGGATGAAATAAAAATAATGCTCCGCTACCCACTCCATGAACGGGAAACACTGCTGACCCTGGAAAGGATGATGCTCCGCACACCTGATGGAGGCGAAGTACCTCTACCAAGTGTCGTTCGCATAACACCAGGCCGGGCCTTTACTTCTATCCAGCACCGGGATGGGCGTAGAACGATACAAGTGACAGCTGATATTACTCCAGCTAAAAAAAGCGACCAGGTCATTGACGCACTCAAAACCGAATTACTGCCTGAGCTGTCCACCCGCTATGGAGGGCTTAACTTTTCCTTTGAAGGGAAACAGGCAGATAGAAAAAAATCCATGGCAGCTTTGGCCCAGGGGATGCTGGTAGCGCTGTTACTTGTCTATGTTCTGCTTACCATCATTTTCAAAAGTTACAGCCAACCGGCTATTATCATGGCAGCAATCCCTTTTGGTATAGTTGGAGCGGTCATGGGGCACTTGCTGATGGGATTCTCTCTTAGCCTGGTTTCATTTTTCGGCATCGTCGCTTTGTCCGGCGTAGTGGTCAATGACTCACTGGTTCTGATTGACCTTACAAATCGTAATCGCAAGCAAGGGCACACAGCTTATGCAGCAGTCATTAATGCCGCTGTATCGAGATTCAGACCCATTCTTCTCACTACGCTCACTACCTTTTTCGGTCTCCTGCCAATGATATTTGAGACCTCCCGGCAAGCGCGTTTTCTTATCCCCATGGCCATTTCACTAGGGTTTGGTATTCTTTTCGCCACTGCCATTACCCTGGTCTTAATCCCGTCCCTGTACCTGATCCTTGAGGACATCCGGAACCTTTTGGGCCTCGGTGCTTCGCGCGCTACCCTACCCCATAATTGATTTTTTTCTCAGGAGCAATAGGCCCTGCCCTAAAAAATTACACAGCCTGCCCTGGTTAAAATTTTGGTGATTTTTTCCAATAACCTTGAGCGGTGACTCCACACATGCCAAAACAAGGGTACCGGATAGGCTTTTTCCGGTACCAGCTCTACCAATTCTTGACTGAGCAAATACTGACACCCCTGCAAATCAGGCACGCTACCATAAGCCTGTCCCTTGCGTATCAATTCAACAAACTGCTCAGAGGAAGGAATATAGTGAACAGGGAAATGAGAAGGTACCTCGGTCAAGATCTCTTCCAACAATCGTTGATGGAGTCCATCTTTACGATTAAAAACAACTGCCGGCGCCTCTGCTGCGGCCTCGGTGGTCAGCCCCTCCGGGAACCAGGTCGTACAAAAATCCCTGGTTGCCAGCAACCGGTAATGCATGGTTCCCAGGTGATGCATGGTGCATCCTTGGACAGGTCGTGCATGAGAGCTTACACACCCCATGACCTCGCCTGCTTTCAGATAGCTCAGAGTTTGCTCCTGGTCATCTACCAGCAAATCAAGAGTTACCTGTTCTGTCAAAAGTAAGGGGACAACAGCCTCCACAAACCATGTGGCCAGACTGTCTGCATTCAGTCCAATGGTCAGAGGCACAAAAGTGCTCTGACTGTCCTGATCAAGCATTTCTACCATTCCCTTTTCCAGGCTCATAACCTGCTGGTAGTGCTTCAAAATAAGACGACCTGCATCTGTAGGGACAGGCGGATTGGACCGTACCAGCAAAACCCTTCCGGTTTGCTCTTCCAGCAACTTTACCCGTTGAGAGACCGCTGACTGGCTTATATACAGCTTTTGCGCAGCCTTCTCGAAACCTTGCTCCAATACAACCGTGGCCATGGCTTTAATCAATTTATAATCAAACATGCCTTACTATTAACGCTGCTAATGGATAATAAAAACTATTAATTTTACAAAAACAAAATTGTTGAATATCTTCGGCCCAGCTCAAAAACGAACAAAAAATTGCGCGTAACAATCATAAAACACCGGAAAAAGAATGATCATGCCATTTTTTAACGGACTGGCAACAGGAGCAGCGTTGATTATTGCCATCGGCGCACAAAATGCTTTTGTCCTCAGCAATGGAATTAAAAAAAATAACATACTCACCATTGTCCTTATCTGCTGCCTCTGTGACGCACTCCTCATCATTGCCGGAGTTTCAGGTGTGGGCGCCGTCATATCAACCAACCCTCTACTCACAGAGATCACCCTATGGGGAGGAGCACTTTTTCTGTTCTGGTACGCCGCCCGCTCCCTACGTTCAGCCTGTGCCTGTAATACACAAAAATTGGAACATACCGAACCTACCTGCCGTTCCTTCACTGCGGCTATTGGAGCGACTTTAGCTGTTACCCTCCTTAACCCTCATGTCTACCTGGATACGATGATATTGGTCGGCAGTATCGGCAGCCGCTTTGGCGGCAGTGAACGCCTCCTGTTTACTGCCGGCGCCATATCGGCATCTTTTATATGGTTTTTCACACTTGGTTTTGGTGGAAGCAAACTTGCGCCCTTTTTTCAAAACACCTTGTCGTGGAAAATTCTCGATGTACTGGTCGGCCTCATTATGTTTACGCTGGGCACCGCTCTCATCTTCCAGGGAAAAGGGATGTAAATCTTTTGTTTTCTGTATTTTTTTATTGTGATTTCAAACAATAATGACGATAATAACACAAAGCACCTACAAACATAATGACGTTTTTTTTGACCACCTGTCCCGTTGGTATCATCATTAACTCACTCCACATAATGAGGTGTGCCATGCAAACAAACAGTACGATTATTGTCCCGATCGATTTCCTCTCCCATACTGACAAGGTTGTGGCATATGCCCTCAACATGGCAAAAAAACTCAATGCCACACTCCATTTTCTTCATGTCGTGGAGGAAGTAAATATCTACGGCGACTACATGGGGCCGACGATCAAACACTTTGTTCCCCAAATGATGGAACTTTCGCAGGAAAAAATGGATAACCTGGTCACAAAAAATAACACCAGCGAAACACCCTGTCTGGGCAAAGTGCTTAATGGAGATGTGGTTGAAGGCATTTGTGCCTATGCTGAAAAGAACAACGCAGATATGATCATCATCGGCACCCATGGCAGAAAAGGCCTGGAAAAAATGTGGCTTGGCAGTGTCGCTGAAAGGGTGGTCAAAAATGCTCCGTGCCCGACACTCACCTATAATCCCTTTAAATAAACGGGCACTAGCGTAGTAAACTCATAGCTCTGGTTTTCTGAATCTCTACTCTGATTGTTACTGATCCGGCTTCCAACACCAAAGGGCTCTCTCAGCTATTGAGAGAGCCCTTTATTGTTTATAGAAATAAAGCTTTATTTTTTACAGATGAGAAACCCTGGTTAAAGACATCGCAAGCCACCAATGGACCAACGGCAATGACCGCAGGGAACAATACTGCCATGACAGTCATTGGCGGTGAGCAGATTGTTGTTGTTGACGATATCTGCACATGGACTCTGGGGACAACTCCAGCACCTGGAATATTCGGCCCTGCGTGCTTCTTCCCGAAACCGCTTATATTCATCCCCCTCCCAAATAGCAGTCAATGAACGGTCGTGAAGATTGCCGAAATCCCACTGCTGGACATCAATCACTTCATTGCCCCCCATGCAGGAATAGGAGTGCCAAAGGAAATGACAGGGCATAACTTCGCCCCTGGTGCCGATAAATGCTGCCTGATCCTCAATAAAAAGGCATGAACGATTGTGCTCGGCCTGCAATGGCGGTAATTCCAGAGCAATTCCCCGGGCCAGTGCTACCTGTTGGGCCGTAGCAAAAAGAGCCGAAGTGTGGTCCATTTGCTCTGCGTCATATTCAAGCAGGTCCGCCCAATGAAGATAGATATCCTTTGCCTGGGCTTGTTTGCGCATTTGGGCAAGCAGTTCAAGTGCCTGCTTATCCGGTGCAGCTCTGTTGAACTTCACATGTGCGTGCAATCCACGCACAAGATCGATTCCTTGTTGCCGAGCAAGTTCCTGGTATTTGACAAAAAGAGTAAGCACTTCCTGAGTAATAGGACTAAACAGACTCTTGTTGGTCATCTCCTTATCATAAGCAAACAGGTGACTCACCAAAATATAATTCACGCCCTGATCAGCGCCCCATTGTATCAAATCAGGTAATGCTTCAACATTATCCTGACTCACTACAATTTCGAGCCCGGTCTGTACTTCTTTTTGACGTATAAATGGCCGCAGATTACCAAGCGCCCTGGCCACTGAAAGCGAACTGGGCGAGCTCACACTGTTACCTTCCCCCTCTCCCTGCAACCCGTCCAATGAAAAACATACTGAAGAGAGTCCTGCTTCCACCAGTTTTTCAGCCATGGTTGTGGACATGAGGACACCATTGCTTTGAAAACCAATCACCCCGTCACGTTTCATCACTGCCCTGGCTTTTGCCACCATTTCGACCAAATTCGGATGAAGCAGAGGTTCACCAATCCCATTTAAAATCAGCGTATCCACCTCACCCAATTCGGGAAGCAGCTTTTCAAACAATGGAAGCGGTAAATCTTCATTGGATATACGATTTCCAGGCATCTGCTTTATACATTTATCACAGGCCAAGTTACAGCGGGTGGTTGATTCAATATACAGTTTTTTGGGTACAGACATGGATTCATCTATAAGTAAAAAAAAATAAATGTGTACAATGAGGAGAGAGTGTTGTGAAAGACTGTACTTTCGAATACGCCCCATGTTGAGAACAAATCATAGAAAACAGGGCCTCCCTTGCAGAAGGGCCGATATAGATACAATAAATTTATTTAAAGCCGCCCTTCCTCTACCCCATGACAGGCTACTTGCGTGCCACCTTCTACAGTCAGCAATTGTGGAATTTCCAGACGGCAGCGATCATTGGCATGTCGGCAGCGAGTATGGAACACACAACCTGGAGGCAGGTTGATTGGGGAAGGAACATCACCGGTTAATTTTTCATGGGAAGCTGCCTTTCCCAACTTCGGTATTGCCGATAACAAAGCCTGGGTATATGGGTGCCGGGGCCGCTGAAAAAGCTCTTCGGCCTGAGCAAGTTCACACATGGAACCAAGATACATCACAGCTACCCTCTTTGAAATATGCTCTACCACTGATAAATCGTGACTGATAAAAAGGTAGGTCAGGTTGTTCTGTTCCTGGAGGTCCATCATTAAATTGAGGATTTGGGCCTGAATAGAAACATCAAGCGCTGCTATGGGCTCATCGGCAACTATAAATTCCGGTTCCACTGTCAGTGCTCGGGCAATAGAGATACGCTGTCGCTGCCCGCCTGAAAGCTCATGCGGATATCGGGTATGCCAATCAGGATCTATGCCTACCTGCTCCATCACCAGGGCAACCTTTTCAGCTACAGCCCCCTTGTCCAGCTTGGGTTGATGAAAACGAATAGGTTCACGTAAAATTTCCCCCAGTGTCATACGGGGATTTAATGAGGCATACGGATCCTGAAAAACCATCTGCATGCGTGCACGAAACGGCTGGCGCTGCGCCTCACTGAGGTTATCGATCCGGGTGTTTTTATAATACACCTCACCCTCTTCAGCAGGATAGAGCCCCATAACGGTTCTTGCCAGGGTCGACTTTCCGCATCCCGACTCACCCACCACGCTGACAGTCTCTCCTTGGGCCACATCAATGCTAACGCCGTTTACAGCTCGAACAACAGTTCTTTCTTTGGAAATCTTGCCGCCGGAAAAACGGAACTGGTCCAACCAGCCACCGGTGATATCAAAGCGTTTGACAAGATTACGGATGCTTACCAAAACCAAAGGATCCATTATCAGCACCCCTCCTTTCTTTGCCGGCCTTTTTTCTCAATTTCGATACACATGGAGCAATACAATTCCACGGCCTGAAGCCTGTATAACAACATAAAAGATACCATTATTTCACCATATGACAGGCAACTTGGCTACCTGATGTTTTCTCTTCAAGCACAGGTTGAGTTAGACAAATATCTGCAGCCAAAGAGCATCGATTTCGAAAAGAGCAGCCTTCCGGTATTTTAGCCAGCCCCGGCATAACTCCTGGAATCTGATTTAATCGACCGTCACGGGAAGCTCTTTGAGGCAACGCACCCAGCAGACCTTTTGTGTACGGATGCTGCGGGTTGGTAATGAGTTGTTCGGTAGCACCCTGCTCCACGATAGATCCGGCATACATAACGGCGATGCGCTGGGTGACTTGAGAAACTACCGCCAGATCATGGGTAATAAGAATGAGACCCATGTGTTCTGTTTCACACAATTCCAGCAACAGGTCCATAATCTCAGCCTGAATGGTCACATCCAGGGCAGTGGTCGGCTCATCCGCAATAATCAAAGAAGGGTTTGTCAAAAGCGAGATGGCAATAATAATACGCTGCCGCATTCCCCCTGAAAACTCATGTGGATATTGATCAAGGCGTTTTTCCGGTGACGGAATATACACCTTGCGTAACTTTTCCAGGCAGATCGCATCCACATCGGCTGCACTCATACTTGCATGGGCATTGATGGTTTCCCGCATCTGTTCGCCAATGGTGAGTACCGGATTGAGGGTCATCATCGGATCCTGAAAAATCATGCTGATCCGGTTGCCGCGAATTTGCCGCATCTGCTCATAGGTATAGGAAGAAATTTCTTCCCCCTGTAGCATGACGGTACCGGAAGCGATGCGACCCGGCTTGGAAATCAGGTTGATTATTGAAAAACCGAGCACCGATTTTCCGGCACCTGATTCGCCAACAATCCCTAACCTCTCGCTTTTATTCACCGAAAGGCTGACATTATTGACAGCCCTCAGGGTTGTAGAGCGAAGAGTAAAATCAACGTTAAGATTGTTGATGGTAAGCAGTTTATCCACAACTTATCCTTTATAAAGCTTAGGGTTGAGGTAATCTCTGATCCAATCACCCAACAGATTGATCACCAGTACCAGTACCACTAGCAGTATGCCCGGAAAAATAGTAATCCACCAGGTGCCGGAAAAAATGTATTCAAACCCGGACGTGATGAGCGAGCCAAGTGATGGTTTATTTTGAGGCATCCCCAGCCCAAGAAAAGAAAGTGCGGCCTCACTCATGATTGCATTGGCCACCTGCACCGTCGAAATAACCAGGACTGGCGATAGCGTGTTCGGCAAAATATGGCGCCACATAATCCGTAACCTGGACAGACCGATAACCCTGGCAGCTTCGACATACTCCTTTCGCCGCTCAGCAAGAACGGACGCACGAACGGTTCTCGCATACTGGGGCCACTCAGCCAGCCCGATAATAAATATCAACAGCGGAGCGGCAATCTTTTCGTAGTTTGCGACCCCGAACATCATCTGAAAAGTCGCCCCGATAAAGATGGCTATCATATAGGTGGAAAAAGAAAGCTGTACATCTGCAATACGCATCAGAATCGCATCCAACCTTCTTATGTAGCCCGATAAAAGACCAACCACTATGCCTATTGCTGCCTGGAGGAAGACGGCGCCAAGGCCGATAATGATGGAAATGCGCATGCCGTACAGCATGGTGGAGAGCATATCCCTGCCCATATCATCGGTCCCCAGTAAAAACCGAGCAGACCCTTCACTGGACCAGACAGGCGGCAGCTCTGAATCCATGATATCAATGGTCGTTGGATCGTAAGGATTGTGAGGCGCGATAAGAGGAGCAGCAAAGGCACTGACAAAAAGAGCGAGCAGGATAAAAAAAGAAATATAGGCTACGGGGTCCCGGAAAAAATAATAGATGAAATCAGATCGCTGAATTCTTCGCAAAAAGGCCATATCTTATTTCCTCCCTGCAATTCTAACGGTCGGATTTACAATCCCGTAGATTAAATCAACCATTGTATTAACCACCACAAAAATAAAACCAACCACCACGATATAGGAAACCATCAGCGCAGTATCAGCCCGGGAAACGGACTCTATGAACATTGCCCCCATTCCCTGCCATTGGAACACGGTTTCTGTGAGAATAGTAAAGGCAACCATAATCCCCAACTGCACGCCACCAACGGTTATAACCGGTAGCAGGGTATTCTTAAAGGCATGGACATACCATACACGCCGTGGCTTAAGTCCTTTGGCCCAGGCAAATTTCACATATTCCGTTTCCAGCACTTCCATCATCTCTGAGCGAATAAGACGAATAAACAGCGGCAGCATTATTGAGGAAAGTGCGATCGACGGCATAATAAGATGAAGCAATCCGTCACGGGTCAACAGCCCGGAATCCCAGAAGCCAAAGAGACGCACGGTTTCACCACGACCAAAACTGGGCAGCCAGCCCAGCTCAACGGAAAAAATATAGATCAGCAGGATGGCGGTGAGAAAAACCGGCACCGATACGCCAACGATGGAAAACCCCATTATCAAACGGCTGAAAAACCGCTTGGGGTGTATTGCCGAATAAATCCCCATGGGAATGGAAAGGCCGATAACAATCAGCGAGGCGCAAAAAACCAGCTCCAGTGTGGCAGGTGCCTTAGCCAAGATGACTTCAGTGACTGGTTTTTTGAAAAAAAAGGATCGACCAAGATCTCCATGGACCGCACTTTGTAAAAATCGTCCATATTGAACAAGAAAAGGGTCATTAAGCCCCAACTTCTCACGGATTTCAGCGCGCTCCTGGGGCGTGACCCTTTCCCCGACCAACTCACGTACAGGGTCGCCGAAATTATGTTTTATCGAAAAGCCGATAAAGCTGATAATCAACATTACCAGTATGGCCTGGGCAACTCTTCTAACGGTAAATGCAAACATGGCAGAATGCTCAATACAAGAAAAGGGAACACCGGCCAGGCCGGGTTCCCTTTAAAAAAAGATATTCATCAACCTGCAGACATTACAGGCTATTTAATTGTCAGGTCTCCAAAATATGGAAAGTTCATCACATTGACAATGTCCTCTGTGTTCATATTATCCTTGGATGCCCAGGATAAGTTCTGCCAATGCAGAGGAATAAAAGCGGCATCATCAAACAATATTTTTTCGATCTTCTGCAGCATAGCCGAACGTTTGGCAGTATCGGTCTCGCTGTTGGAGGCAAGTGTCAGGTCGTCAACTTCCTGGTTACAGTAGTTGCCGGAGTTATACTGACCACGTCCGGTTTCCTTGTTGGGGCACATGTAGAGATATTCAAAGAAATTGGCGGAATCTTCCGTATCTGAATGCCAACCGATCATCTGGATGTCTGCCACCTGGGCGTCGAACTGATCCCAGTACTGAGCCTTTGGCATGGTTTTCAAATTAACCTTGATGCCGATTTTACTCATCATGTTCACGAATGCCTGGGCAATTTTCTCGTCATTCACATAACGGTTGTTGGGCGCAATCATGGTACACTCAAATCCCTTTTCATAGCCGGCTTCCTTCATCAGCTTTTTGGCCATGTCCAGGTCATAACGAGGCTGCAGATCAGGGTTGTATCCCTGGTACCCTTGAGGAGAATTCTGCGCAGCGGGGGTGGCAAACCCTTTCATGATCTTGTCTGCCACGCCGACATTGTTGTAGGCATACGCCATTGCCTGACGAACTTTGGCATTGGCGAATTCCTCACGGCGTTTCTGGTTAAGCTGGAACGTAATGATACGGGAACCGGACATGGTGACCAGTTGAAGGCCATCTGTTTTTTCCACCCTTTCAAGATCTGTCGGTGGAACAGGCATGATGAAATCAACATCACCTGAAAGCAGGGCTGCAACACGGGTTGGATTTTCAGAAATGGGGGTGAGGATAATCTCGCTGACGTTGCCTGTATTCTTATCCCAATAGCCGGCAAAGCGGGTGAAAACGGTTTTCACCCCCTGCTCCCTTTCCGCCACAGTAAACGGACCGGTACCTGACTCGTTAAAGTTGGCAAAGGAATAATCGGTTTTAATGATGAGATCTTTGGTTTTCCCATTTTTCTCGTCAGCGCCTGTGTAGAACTTTTTGTCCATGGGAAAGATATACGTTCCCATGGCCATTACCAAACCATAGGGTTCTTTGGTAATCAGGTCTACCGTGTGTGGATCTACGACCTTCGCTTCGGCGAAGTTTTCAAATAATCCTTTGTAATCGTCTGATTTTTTCAAACGGGCCAGAGTGAAAACAACATCTTCAGCGGTAAAATCGTTGCCGGAATGAAACTTGACGCCTTTGCGAAGATAAAATCGGGTGGTTGTTGGATTAACCAGTTCCCATTTTTCAGCCAGTCGCGGCTCAAATTTACCATCTTTGGTCCAACGTACCAATGGATCAAAAACCATGTGTGAGTATTGAAGCATGCCGCCGGAAAGCTGGACATGCGGATCAAGGGACACCGGGTCGGCATCCATGGCTAGTTTCAGCGTTGCAGCCTGGGTAGTTGATCCCAAAGCCAACATCGTCACTGCCAGTACGAAGAACATGCGAACAATCAGTCTCTTCACTCCTCTTCCCTCCGGATGATTTTTTTTCTTGCAGGGAAGGTGCCATCGGTTGTCTCCATTGGCCATAATCCCTGTACCTAGATGCAATACAGCCTGCACTTTTCCCATTCTTTTATAGTCAAGCTATAGAACAGGGTCAAGCAAGAACCTGCAGGGGACAAAAATACCTGCTCAAACAGCACAAAAAGCACAAACAACAGAAGCAAAGCTCCCTATTTTATTAACTGCAGGAGGCCGAACCAGAGCAGAGGCAGAAAAATCCCTGGAATAAGGTTACCAACTCGAATAGTCGTTATTTTCAACAAATTTAAACCAATGGCCAAGATAAGCAGGCCGCCGACAGAGGTCATCTGGCTGATGGTTTCCGGGACCAGCAAATTTTTCATCAACACTGCGGTCAAGGTGATCAGGCCCTGGTAGAGAAAAACCGCACCACTGGAAAACATCACTCCAAGCCCCATTGCAGAAGCAAAAATAATAGATGTAACCCCATCAAGGATGGATTTGGCAAACAGAGTCTGATGATTGCCGGTCAGACCGCTTTCCAGGGAGCCGACAATTGCCATCGAACCAACACAAAAAACCAGGCTTGCCGTCACAAACCCCCTTGCAAAAGAGCTTGTATCACTGGACCGTGCAGCTACTTTACTTTCGAGGTATTTCCCCAATAACTCGAGCCGGTTCTCAATTTTAAGAAATTCACCCAGCAAGGCGCCCAGAATAACCGAAAGAATCACAATAATCAGGTTGTCGCATACCAACGCACTTTTCATCCCAATCAATATGACCGACAGACCGACACCGCCCATGATAATTTCTTTATAATTATCAGGAATGCCTTTACTAAACAGGAGCCCGAGCAAAGACCCTGCAATGATTGCCGCAGCATTTACAATTGTTCCAAGCATATTTTTCCCAGGAAATTAATTATGATGGACTCGTAAAGAGTCCATCACACACTAAAGATGGCCAAGTACAAAAGTTTGATATACAAGGCGCAGTGTTTTGCTCGAGGCCTTGACTATACATATGGTATGTCAAAGCCTCGGGCAAAACCTGTAACACCGTAGATCGGACTTTTTACGACGCCATCAATTATAACAAAATGATACACAAAGGTTCGGCTACTTGGGCCTTATACTACAAAATTAGTTTTTGGGAAGACGTATATGTATCGACCATCCTGGAAAGCTCGGCGCAACCTGCCTCAAGAGCTTTGTTGCCTGTGTCGGCTGCAGGATACTCATCGCTCTTTACGACAATTCAAGGTATACTCAGCAGATATTTTCATCATACCAACCGATATTCAAATTTAACTTTTTTCACTTTTATTGACCATGACCACAACACCTTCAACCGCACCATCCGGCAACCAATGGTTAAAAATCACATGCAATACTCCGTCCCTGATAAGCGAAGCTGCTGCAGACCTGATCGGTGTTCTCAGCAATGCGGGGGTTGAGCAAAGCCCGGATTCGGAAAACGGCTGCCGTATCAGCGGTTTTTTCCAACTGGATTCCAGCAGTCCCACTGATGCGCAGATTAAAAAGCTTACAGCGCTGGTGAGTACACGGCTGGAAGAACTGTTCGCGCTCTACGACCACCACATGGAGGCCATCGAGACAACCCTTATCGACGATCAGGATTGGGCAACCAGCTGGAAGCAATTTTTTAATCCCTTTGCAATTGTTCCAGGACTGGTCATCAAACCAACCTGGGAAGAGTATGTCCCTGAAAAGGGAGAACATATCATAGAGATGGATCCGGGAATGGCATTTGGAACCGGCCAGCATGCCTCAACCAAGATGGCTCTTTCCCTGCTGACAAAAACTTTTCAGGAGATGAGTGACAAAGCGGCGACTATCCTTGATATCGGGACAGGGACAGGTATTCTGGCCATGGCAGGCGCCCTTTATGGTGGTCAACAGATAAGCGCCATTGACAACGATCCGGATGCCGTAGCTGCAGCTGCAGACAATGTGGCCAATAATGGACTTACTGACCAGATTGACGTCAGCATAACTCCGCTGGACGATATCCAGGGACAATATGCGATTATTTGCGCCAACATTGTCCATGACGTACTGGTGGACATGGCCGATGCCATCAGGCAACGTTCTCTCCCAGGTGGCTCGCTCATCCTGGCAGGCATCCTCCAGGGGCAGCAGGAGCACAACATCATCAACATCTATCAAGAGCTGGGCTATACTCTTGCCGCCACCGAATATCAAGACGAATGGGTTGCCTTGTTTTTTCAACTGCCCTGATGATCAGATAATTTGCGAATACCTCAAGATACCCTGAGAAGCACGATCATTTACCCAGCAAAAGCGACCAGTCCAATGCGGGGAACATATTGTGGAGCATGTGGTCGTCATCTTCCACTCGAATCTCAATGTCGGCAAAACTTTTTTCGGCAAGGGGAACGACACGATCGGGTGGGGTTACGGTGTCATGCCTACCGATAACAAGCAGCGTCGGAACCTGAATCGGTTTTTCAGAAGGTACATAGCCGTCATAATTCAGTGCCGGTGCAAGCAGGATAAGGCGCCTGCAGGCTAAAGGGTGGCGGGATGCATAAACAGTGGCCATAAGTCCGCCGAAACTCGACCCAACAAAGAGCAGGTCTTTGCCGTCACCACAGAGCTGGTCCAGTTGTGTCAGCCTTTCCTCTAAAGTACCCTTAAAATCGGGAACAATCATGTTTGGAAAATGCTCATCAAACCATCTTCCTTTGGTTCCCTGACTTGAGGATTCAAGACCGTGTAGGAAATAGCATGTCTTATCCATTATATCGTCCTCTTAGTTCTCTTTTCGATTGCAATCCGGTTATTCTTTCCCTTGCCGAGAACTACCGTATTCTCCTTGTCCGTTGTCAAACAGTCTTGGGTCTTAACCCGGATTTCCCATGAGAAATTCGAGTTAATAAGGATTGCAGTAGCAAATTTACAAGATAGTTGGACAAAAAACGTAAAATAGAGTATATACCTCGTTCCTGATGGGTCGGCAATGATCCATCTTTTTTTATAATGCCGGGCCCCCTATCCAAACAAGGCCACGGTTTCCCCTTTTATCATTTTCTCAAGTAACGGTTGTAACGTGAGCGGTAAATTCCTCAACGAAATAGAAAAGCGCAGAACCTTCGGCATTATCAGCCATCCCGATGCTGGTAAAACAACATTGACTGAAAAATTACTGCTCTTTGGCGGGGCCATCCAGATGGCCGGTGCTGTTAAATCACGAAAGACGTCCAACCACGCCCTCAGCGACTGGATGGCGATTGAAAAAGACCGCGGGATTTCCGTGACCACTTCCGTCATGAAATTCAATTACCACGATTATGAAATCAACCTGTTAGACACTCCAGGTCACCAGGACTTCTCGGAAGACACCTATCGGGTACTCACAGCGGTGGATAGTGCCTTAATGGTTATTGACAGTGCCAAAGGGGTTGAAACCCAGACAACCAAATTGATGGAAGTCTGCAGAATGCGGAACACCCCAATCATTACTTTTATCAACAAACTTGATCGCGAAGGTCTGGACCCGCTGGACATCCTCGCAGATATCGAGGAAAAGTTGCAGATTGAATGTGCTCCCCTTTCCTGGCCCATTGGCATGGGTAAAGGTTTCAAGGGAGTCTACAACCTCTATCGAAAAGAACTCAACCTGTTTACTCCCAGTCAGGATACTCGACCGGAAGACCATACCGTAGTCTCTGACATCAATGACAGCAAGCTTGACCAACTGCTTGGCGTGGATGCGGACAAGCTTCGGGAGGACATCGAACTGCTTGAGGGAGCTGCCAATCCATTTGAATATGAAGAATATCTTAAAGCCGGCCAGACTCCTGTTTTTTTCGGCAGCGCCATTAACAACTTCGGGGTCCGTGAGCTGCTTGATGCTTTTGTAGAACTGTCTCCACCACCTGGGCCAAGACCAACCCAGACCCGAGAGGTTTCCCCTGAAGAAACGGCTTTTTCAGGTTTCACCTTTAAAATCCAGGCCAACATGGACCCTGCCCACCGTGACCGTATTGCTTTTTTCCGGATCTGCTCCGGCAAATTCACCCGTGGTATGCGAGTGAAGCATCATCGCCTTGGCAAAGATATCAGTTTAAGCAATGCAACGGTCTTCATGGCCCAAAACAGGGAAAACGTCGAGGAAGCCTATCCCGGTGACATTATCGGTATCCACAACCACGGCACCATCAAAATAGGCGATACCTTTACCGACAAGGAAGAACTGAAATTTACCGGCATCCCCAACTTTGCGCCGGAACATTTCCGCAAGGTTATCCTCAGGAACCCGCTGAAAATAAAGCAACTGCAAAAAGGATTGGTGCAGATGGCCGAAGAGGGAGCTGTACAGCTCTTCCGCCCTATTATAGGCAACGACTATGTGCTTGGGGCAGTAGGCGTGTTACAATTTGAAGTGACCATGACCCGCCTGAAGGCGGAATACGGGGTTGATGCCGAATACGTGCCCATGAATTTTTCACTTGCCCGCTGGGTGACGAGCGAAAACAAGGTGCAGTTAAGGGAATTTGAAAAGAAAAATCAGGCAAACCTGGCTTTTGATGCTGAAGGCCATCTTTCCTATCTGGCCGATGGCATGTGGCGCTTGTCGCACACCATGGAACTATTCCCTGATATTGTTTTTCACAAGACCCGAGAATCTGTCTAACTTTGGAGTAACTTATGAACCAAGTTTATAACGACATTACAACAAAGGAACTGCATGACCGAGACCTTGAAGACAAGAAACTACTGATTATTGATCTACGTGACCGTCCAAAATATGTACAAAGACATATCAAGGGGGCGGTCTCTTTTCCGATGAAACCCAGCCTGTGGGACAAATTGCTCAAAAAAAGAGCTTTACGCACCCTGCTGGGCTCAGATCTCTGTCGGCCTGTCGCTTTTTACTGAGACGGTCCTTCGTGAATACGAAGCATCTTCGCGGCCCGGGTGGCCGCACAACTTGGCTATACAAATATTTTTCGCTATCCACAAGGGGTTGACGAGTGGCATGAACAGGGATTGCCGACCGAAACCGGCTGAGCCCGAATGTCTCATGAATTTTTTGATTTCTGATTACGTACAAAACTCAGCCAATTATCTACCGAAACAGACAGGGGACTGATTTTATTTCTCTTTTAAACCCGGGAGACAGATTAATTTTCATAAAAAACCATGAAAAAAAATCAGTCCCCTACCTCAGTACTGAGAAATTTAGGTAAGCGAAGACTCCGATCTGTCTCCCGAGTCCAAAAAAAATGTCTGAGTTTCATGGGTAATCAGATTTTGATTTTAAACTCAATCAATTGATGGACTCGTAAAAAGTTCCCCCTTCGGACTAAGCAATTTCCCTTTTTTATCGAGTGAATACAAATAGTAAAAAAATGCTGCTCATCTATCCGCCTGTTGCTAAACCGGGTGAACCCCCAACAGGCATTGCCCAGCTGGCAGGCACCCTGAAAGCACATGGAAAACAATGTGTTGTCCTTGACGCCAATATCGAAGGCTTCCATTACCTTATAGAGCGCACCCGTACCCCCGAAGATACCTGGTCAAAAAGAGCCGAACGTCATCTCAACAAAAATAGAGATGCCTTGCAGGATCTTTCCCTGTTCTCTAACCAGGATCGTTACCAAAGGGTAGTTCGAGACCTGAACCGGGTTGTGGAGCAAAGTGCGCTGCAACCGGGACTCACACTCAGCCTAGTCAATTACCAGGACCAAAAAAATTCACCACTGCGCAGCAGTGATCTCCGGGCGGCAGCGGCAGCCTATGAACAAAACATCTACTTCCCCTACTTCAAACAACGCCTTGAGCAGCTCTTTGCACAACAGCCTTTTACCCATGTTGGTTTTTCACTCACCTACCTGAGCCAGGCAAATACCACTTTTGCCATGATAGGCTTTGTACGAGCCACCTTCCCAGATGTAACGATCATCGTAGGCGGCGGCCTGGTCACCTCCTGGCTGAGTCAACCTGGGTGGAAAAATCCCTTTGCAGATCTGGTCGATCACTGGATAACAGGCAGGGGGGAAATGCCTCTGCTCAAATTACTCAACACTGAGCACACAACGGCATCACCACCTGATTATACAGACCTCCCGCTTGCCGACTATCTTTCCCCAGGGACGATCATACCCTATGCCGCCTCATCTGGATGCTACTGGAACAAATGCTCATTTTGCCCTGAAGTTGCAGAAGGCAACCAGTACCATCACATGCCCCCCAACCAGATAGCCGCCGACCTGCACTACCTTCAGCAGCAGCACAGCCCGGTCCTGTTCCATTTTCTCGATAATGCTCTTTCGCCGGCCCTGTTAAAAATACTCATTGCCCAACCAACCGGTATTCCATGGTACGGTTTTGCACGGGTGGCCCCATATCTTGCAGATCCGGAGTACTGTAAACAATTACGCCAATCCGGCTGCGTCATGCTCAAATTAGGGTTGGAATCGGGTAATCAACAGGTCCTCAATACCATGCGCAAAGGGATCACCCTTGAAATGGTTTCCCAGACACTGCGTTGCTTGGAACAGGCAGGGATAGCAACATATGTTTACCTGTTATTTGGTACGCCAAGTGAATCTCTCCAGGAAGCTCGGGAAACATTGAAATTCACTGCTCAGCACCACAGCGCCATTACCTTTCTCAACCTGGCCATCTTCAATATGCCGATCTTTGGCCTGGATGCTCAAGCCGTAAAGGTTGACGACTTTTACGAAGGTGACCTGTCCCTGTATTGTAATTTTCGTCATCCAAGAGGGTGGAACAGAAAAGACATTCGTTCCTTTCTCGACAAAGAATTCAAACGCCACCCGGATATCGCCCCAATTGTGCATAGGGATCCGCCTTTTTTTTCCTCCAATCATGCACCCTTTTTCCATCCGTCATTTCACCAGCCTACCTCTTGTTCATCAACAGGCAAGCTGTCGGCGCAGTGATGTGTTGATCACCCGGAAAGTCTGCTCAATGTTTCAACACCCGCCAGGTGTATTCAGCATGGCCTCAATTTCATTGTGAGGCAGCGGTTTACTGAAAAAGAATCCCTGGAGCTCGTCGCACTCCATTGTTCGTAAGGCGGCGCACTGTTTCTCGGTTTCCACCCCTTCTGCCACCACATTAAGGTTAAAACTTTTCGCAATCGCCACAATAGAAGGAAGCAAGGAGGAATTACTGCCTTCCTTGTCGATATTTTGCACAAAAGATTTATCGATTTTCAGGGTTGTCAGGGGAAATATCTGCAAATGGCTTAAAGCGGAATATCCGGTCCCAAAATCGTCAATAGCAATTTCCATCATTACCCGCTCCGTCAGCTCCAGTTCAAGATAGCCCGACTTTCGCAATTCGCGACCATGTGGACGTGTAACTTGCTGTTTTTCCATAATCGACAATTTTAGGTCGGCACTACACGGCTTTTTTACAGGCCGCTTTGTCTGCTGCAATCCGTGGCGGAGGT
>NZ_JAFFQD010000038.1 GCF_016918565.1 Desulfogranum marinum | reverse complement strand
GCACTCGGAACCGAAAGCTAACAGCTCGGGAACAGAAGAGTAACAGGACCAAATCGAAGGTTCGTGTAAGGGTTGAGCATGTTTTCGGTGCGCAAACCCAGAAGGCAGGAAATTTGCTTGTAAGAACAGTCGGCCTGGCAAGGGCGACGGTGAAGATTGGGATGAGAAACCTTGCGTACAATATGGATCGGCTGGGCACATTGCTTGTAACATAGCAGGAAAATGGGTTTCAGGGCGATTGAGTTGTTCGCTGCAACCCCAAAAACACGAAAATTTAAATGTTGAATTGACCCTGATTTCCATATTTATCGCATAATTAAAGACGCTGGGGAATAAACCATTTATTCGAGATTCCCTTACGTCTTAGATCATTTAACCCGGCATACAGGGAAATTTTTGCGCATTCCGGAAAGGTTGCAGTGATTTTTTCAAGAATCTTTACGAGAAACGGGGTTTTTAAGGCCAGTACGTTTCCATCGATAAGAAAGATTGATTCGACCCGGTGCATCGTGCTCCCGGCTTCATCGATATCCTTGAAAATGTCCTCGATATCTCTGATGCGAAATCTTTTTTCCCTGAACATGTCGCAGAACGTACATTTGTTATGGGTACAGCCCAAGGTCGTCTGAATCAGTAAACTGTTGGCCTCAGGCCATGGACGGTATATTTTTCCTTGGTATTGCATATCTCTGTCCTTTGTGTATTATCGCGCACTTTGCGTTAATATCTCCTCAATAACACCAACAATTTCTTCACATTTTTGAGGATTGAGTGCATCGGGGTGCGGCGAGGCAAATTGTCCAATATCGTTATCAAAATACTGTCCGGAAACACCTTCGAATTCATCGGACAAGGTCGCGCGGGTGAGTATTTCCGCACCAATGCGCAGGTCGCCGCCGGCCACGCCGTAGGCCTGTTTCACCATCTTGGTGCCCAGCATTGATTTGGGATTGACCGCAATAATGGAAGGGCCGGCATTTTTGAGCGAAAGCGCCATATGCCGAGACCACATCGTCAGTGCCAGTTTGCTTTCAGCATAGGCCGCACCGTCGGACAGCTCCGCCTTGCCGGCCAGGGCTGCTGGATCGACCGGGAACTGGGCAGCAGAAGACAGATTGATGACTCGTCCGGATGCATCAAGCAGTGGTAAAAGCTTTTTGGTCAGCAGGTAGGGTGCAATCGTATTCACCGCAAAGCGGACGTCAAGCCCGTCCTTGGTTAGCGGGGTGGACGTGCTATAAACACCGGCATTATTGATGAGCACATCAAGTTTTTTGTGCTTTTCTGTCACAGCTTTTGCCATTGTTTCTACGCCTGTCATGTCGGATAAATCAGCTACGTAGCTTTCAACAACTCCACCATCGGGCAGCGTCGAGAGCATAGTTTCTACGTTGTCGAGTTTTTCCGGGTTGCGGCCATGCAATAAGACTGTGTGGCCTAAGGAGACCAGTGTCCTGGCTGTTTCCAACCCGATTCCGTCGGTGGCCCCTGTAAGAAGAATTGTTTTTTTCATACTCTTGTCTCCTGGCTTTGTTGCATGTACCCATGCACTTGTTTATTGCAGTGAAATGTAACAATGTTTCTATTTGTTGATAATAGAGATAATATGCGAATCAGTTTTTAGGATTTATTGATAATCAGAGCTTCCGTTCAGTATTCATTATCTTTTGGATCGTAATCACACTTTGTTCAAGTGTTTGCGCCAGGGTGCTCAGGTTGACCAACATCGGCAGACCTTGAATCTTTACAAGTGGGTGCTGCTGAACAATGACTATCCCATTTGATTTTTATAATGAGCAAATGTTCAATTTCTGATTGCATGATGAGACTATAATTGCCATTTTATAGTTTGATAATTAGGTAAAATAGATAATCAGTTTATACTTTTTGTTGACAATGAAAAATGAATATTGAACACCTCAAACTCTTTGTCCGGTTAGCCATAACCAGCAATATCAGCTCCGCCGGGCGCGAGTTAGGGTTGTCGCCAGCAGTAGCAAGTGCGCATATAAGCAAACTGGAAGAAGAGCTTGGTGTACGCCTGCTCCACCGAACCACCAGAAAAGTGTCATTGACCGAAGAGGGGGTGGCCTTTCTCCCGCACGCAGAAGAGGTGCTGGCAAGTATTGAAGCCGCTCGAGCCTCTGTCGGTGCCGGAGACGTTTTGCCAAAAGGAACCTTAAGGGTTACAGCTCCTTCGTCTTTTGGCCGAATGCATCTTATGCCCGCATTAAAGGGTTTTTTAACGCGCTACCCAGACCTCTCTATAGACTTGCGGTTGACAGATACAATAGTTGATTTGGTTGAAGGTGGATTTGATATTGCCATTCGCAATGCCGATTTGAAAAGTTCAACCCTGATTGCCCGCAAACTGGCACCTGACAAGAGGATTATTTGCGCATCCCCGGATTACCTGGCAGAGTTTGGTGAGCCCCTTTCACCGCAAGATTTGCGTAATCATCAATGTATTCATTTAGTGGGCCTTGAAAGCTGGGTATTTGATACCCCGGAGGGTCAGGTGAGTATCAAAACAAAGGGACGCTTTCGCACCGATCATGGAGAAGCAGTCCGGGATGCTTGCGTAGATGGGTTGGGGCTAGCGATGAACGCTACATGGAGCGTCTATCAACATCTCAAAAGGGGGGATTTGGTGCAGGTTTTGAAAAATTATCCGCTGGTGACCGAGGCCGCCATTTGGGCTGTTTATCCAAGCTCGCGCTTGCTGGCGCCAAAAGTACGAGTTTTTATCGACTATTTTGGCGAATGTTATGGTAACCCGCCATATTGGGATCAGCAATAAGGAAGTTTTACCCGGTGGTAAATGGTTTTATTTACAGCTTTTTGGTACGGGTAATTTTTTGAATATTCGATGAATAATTACATTTGCGGGACAATGGCTATCTGTGAAAAGAGTAATCGGTAGCGCTTCAAACTTTTGACAAAAAGAGCGTCCGTTCTTATCACTGTTGTTTTCTTGTAGACAACGATCATTCAAAGGCACCACAAAAGGATATACACTATGCAATGGCTCGTCATACTCGATCCGATAGAGGCACTTTTCGAAGCAACAGATACCTCGCTTGCCCTTATCAGGCAGGCACGGCTCCAGGGAATTGAGGTCGAAACAGCCACCATGGACTTGCTTCACTTTTCCGGTCAACCATTGGTGATTGGGACGGCCGAAGACGGGACCGAGCACTGCAGGGGGTTGGACGAATATGACCTTATTTTTATGAGAAAGGAGCCGCCCTATGATCTTGCCTTTCATTATGCCACCCAGCTGCTCTCCCTCTCCGATACTCCGGTGATAAACTGTCCGGAAGCCCTGCGTAATTTTAATGAGAAGCTGATTGCTCTGCCGTTTTCCTCCCATATGCCTCCTACCTTGGTCAGTGCAAGCCCGAAATTGATAAAGAAATTTATCGATCAACACGGAAGCTGTGTGATCAAGTCCCTGGATAGCTTCCAGGGGAAGTCGGTTCGCCGGATAGAGCCGGGGGAGGATGAAACAATCGAGGATTTCACCGATGGTGGGCGCTCTCCAATTATGGTGCAGCAATTTCTCGAGCGGGTGTATGAGGGAGACAAACGTGTGATCATGCTCGGCGATCGAGTGTTGGGGGCGGCAATGAGAAAGCCAAGGAGCGGCTATCATGCTAATTTTGCCAGTAGCGATGCCCTGAAAACACGGCTCACGCCCCGCGAGCAAAAAATTGTTGACGACGTTGGGCCATGGATGGTCGAACAGGGCATCCATTTTTCCGGCCTCGACTTTATAGGAGAATACTTGACCGAGATTAATATTACCTGTCCCACTGGAATCATGCAGATATCCAAACTGGACGAAACAGATCTGCCCCGGCAAATTGTTGATTATTTTATTGAAATGACGAGGTAATACACTCCTGATGAATGCCCTTTCTATCACGAATCTCCAAAAGACCTATGCAAGTGGATTTCAAGCGCTAAAAGGGGTTGACCTGGAGGTTCCCAAAGGCGATTTTTTCGGTCTGCTTGGTCCAAATGGAGCAGGGAAGACCACCACCATCGGCATCATAACGTCCCTTGTTACAAAGAGTGACGGCAAGGTGGAGATTTTCGGGGTCGATATAGACCAGGATTTCCCCCGGGCCAAGAAACTTATCGGTGTTGTTCCACAGGAATACAATTTTTCCATTTTTGAAAAAGTACAGGATATCGTCACCCAGCAGGCAGGCTATTACGGTATCCCACGGGATGCAGCTCTAGCCAATTCAGAGCGCTATCTCAGGCAACTGGGGCTTTGGCAGAAACGTGACAGCCCTGCCAGGGAACTTTCCGGAGGCATGAAACGAAGGCTCATGATTGCAAGGGGACTTATCCATGAACCGGAACTGCTGATCCTTGATGAGCCAACGGCCGGGGTGGATGTCGAGCTGCGGCGCGGCATGTGGGACTTCCTGCTGGATCTCAACAGCAAGGGCAAAACCATCATCCTCACCACCCATTACCTGGAAGAGGCGGAACAACTTTGTAATACTATTGCCATCATCAGCGAAGGCGGGATAATCGAAAATACAGACAAGAAAACGCTGCTCAGGAAATTGGACCATGAGACGTTTGTGTTTGAAGTCAGCCCATTGGCTGGTAGGGAGATTCCTCTGCTTGCAGGGACAAACTTTACCCCGGTTGACGAGACAACCCTGGAAGTAACCAAGACAAAAGAGCAGTCTATGAATGCAATTTTCGATCATCTCTCCTCATGCAGCATCGTGGTCGAATCCATGCGCAATAAGTCCAACAGGCTGGAAGAGCTGTTTATGGAGCTGGTAAACAAATGAAGGAAAATTTGATATCATTAGGCGCAATCGCCAGAAAAGAAATCATCCGGATTTTTCGTATCTGGATACAGACACTGGTACCTCCGGTTATCACATTAAGCCTTTATTTTATTATTTTCGGCAGTTTCATCGGTTCCCAGTTGCGAGAGATTGAAGGGTACAGCTACATGGCATTTATCGCTCCGGGGCTGATTATGATGTCGATTATCACCAACTCCTACACCAACACTGTTTCCTCGTTTTTCAGTGCCAAATTTCAACGCAACATCGAGGAACTCCTGGTAAGCCCAACCCCCAACTGGGTGATCATACTCGGCTACGCATCCGGCGGAATGGTGCGGGGACTAAGTGTAGGTTTTCTGGTTTCCTTAGTCAGTCTTCTTTTTGTCAGGCTGCCCATTCACAGCCTTTTCTACACTGTGCTTTTCGCTTTGTTGACCAGCTTCGTGTTTTCGCTGGCAGGAATTATCAACGGCGTATTTGCCAGGAAATTCGACGATGTCTCCATCATCCCCACCTTTGTAATCACTCCACTTACGTACCTGGGCGGTGTCTTCTACTCGTTGAGCCTGCTTCCCGGTTTCTGGCAAGGGGTATCCAAAGCCAACCCCATAGTCTACATGATCAACGGGTTTCGCTACGGCTTTTTGGGCATCTCCGATATCAGCATTTTCATAGGCTTGTCCATGCTGGTTTTTTTTTCGGTGGCACTTTTTTCAGCCAATATCTATTTTTTGAAAAAAGGAGTGGGGATAAGAACCTGAAAAGTTACAATACATATTTAGCTCCGATTTCCCATCAGTTCAGGCTGTGCCGGATTCAAAGTATGTAGGGTGGACCGATCGTGTACAAAAATGAGGTGCGGTGAACGATTACCATTTTTTGAAATGGACGATTGACCACCTTCCTTTTTTAGGGAGGATTAATCTCCGTTAATCATGTCTGCGGACAATAAAATGCCGCCCTTTGATCTTGTTTTTGGAGAGCGCTTTCTCGGCTTTATCGGCCATGGTGCGCTCGATGGCAACGTAGGAATAAAGCGCAAAGCAATTAATCTTGCCCACGCAACTTCCAGGGATTCCCGCATCCTTGGTCAGGGCACCGAGGATATCTCCCGGCCGAAGCTTGGTCTTACGTCCACCATTTATGGAGAAGGTTACCATGGGAGGGGTAGCGCTCTCTTCGGTTGATGGTTCAAGCGTTTCGATATCAGTCACCTCAAAAGTAGTGCCCATCAGGGTGTTTATCTCTTCCAGCCTGAAGCGCTCCGTGGGCTCCATAAGGGAAAAAGCCATTCCCTCTTTCCCGGCCCTGCCTGTCCGGCCAATGCGGTGGATATATACCTCCGGCTCAAAGGGGAGGTCAAAGTTGATTACCGCACTGAGCCCTGAGATATCAAGGCCCCTGGCTGCCACGTCCGTGGCAACCAGAATGGGAGTGCTGCCGTTGGAAAAGCGCACCAATGTTTGGGTTCTGTCCTTCTGCTCAAGGTCACCGTGAATGGCTAGAGATGAAAAACCTTTTTCATTAAGGAATGTAGAAAGAGACTTGCACTGCAGTTTGGTGTTGCAGAAAATCAGTGCTGATGACGGCTTATACGCCTCTAAAACCTGAGCTGCAACAGCGGGCTTACTGTCCAACTCGGCTTCGTAGAAATATTGCCGGATAACGTTTTCTTCGTGCTCGGCATCCACCACCACCCGGTGCGCGTTTTTCTGAAAACGCGTGCTCAGTTCAAGGATCGGCTTTGGAAATGTAGCGGAAAAAAGAAGGGTCTGGCGATGCTTTGGAACATACCCCATGATGACTTCAATACTGTCGGCAAAGCCGATATCCAGCATTCGGTCGGCCTCATCCAGGACAAGGGTGGTGACATTATCAAGGTTCATTGTTCCGCGTTTTAAATGCTGTTCAATGCGTCCGGGAGTCCCCACTACAATATGTGCTTGATGCTCCAGGGAAATTTGCTGGGGCAGGAAAGGAACTCCACCGCAGATAGTTACAATCTTGATATTGTGTTTAAACCGGGCTATGCGCCTCAGCTCAACGGCCACCTGCTCTGCCAGTTCGCGGGTGGGACACATAACCAGGGCCTGCACCCTGAAGCGCTTCACATTCAAATTATGCAGCAAGCCGATGCCAAAAGCTGCGGTCTTCCCGCTTCCTGTTTTGGCCTGTGCCAGCAGGTCCTCACCTTTCAGCACATGGGGCAAACTCTCCGCCTGGACCGGAGTCATCTGTTGGTATCCCATGGTCTCCAGGTTTTCGATCATTGGCTTGGTTAATGGTAAAGCGGTAAAAGCACTCATGAAACCCTTTTTTATTGAATCCAGGCCTGCAAGGCCATTTATATTTTTTCCACACCCAGCAGTGTCTGGCTTATACACGAGTCAGTTGATTTACTGTCTTTTCCCCCAATGAGTCACATAAGCACTGATGAGAAATCGAGGTTAGACCGCCAAAGCTTCTAGCTTCGCGTAAGCCGCAAGTAACACCTTTTCTCCATGGTCGTCAAAGAGCACGGTGAGGCGACCCTGCTTCTTGTCCGTAATCGCAGTGACAGTCCCTGCACCAAAGGTGGGATGGAAGACCATCAGACCTTCACAGACGTCTGTTATCGTGAGAAATGTGGACTGTTTTGTGGTGGAACTGGTTGTTGCCTTCTTCTGAATTAGCTTCCTTTTGACTCCAAGAGCCTGAAGGTAACGCTCAGCTATAAGCACTTCATCAGCTGCAAGGTCCTTATCGCTAGACTTTCCAGACAATAACCTGCCAAGGGCGCTTGAAAGACCTATATTTGCCTCATACAAGAACCTGCTGGCCCGAAGACTTCCTGTAGGTAGCTTACTATGATACTGAGCGATGTTTCGTTTCAGTTTCGCGTCAGGTGGATGAATACATGCGACCTTTTCAATTCCCCGGGTTAGAGCCACATAAAACAGCCGCCGCTCGTCCTCAAGGTTCCCCTCCTGTTCCAGCTCCCTGTACAATGGAAAACTCCCATTTTCAAGCCCTGGCAGAATAACGAGAGGCCACTCCAGTCCTTTTGCTCTGTGGATGGACGTAAGCAGTAGACTCTCTTCATGTTCAACATTTGTTTCCTGCTGCAACGAATGTATCTTCTCAATCAAACCCACCATTGTCAGATTATGAATGGTGGCAAAGTTGATAAAGGCTTTGCAGGTTTTGACTCTGTTTTCGGCAGTTGCAGCGCGGGCGGAAAAAGAATGATAAAACTCATACAGTTTGAGTTTTTGCACAAGCTTTTTAAGAAAAGGTCCTGCCGGCCCTGAGTGACTGCGGAGCTGGAGCCATTTCCAGGTTTCAGCAGCCTCAGTAAAACGCTTTTTTATAAATGGTGGAACCTCGCCGTCACACCATTGTTTGAGTATTCCTTCACCCTTGTCTAGATCCAGGCTAATGGTAGTAGCAAGCGTCGTAATTTCTTCTCTGCGGACCCCAAGATGGGGCTGGGAAAACATCGCTTCCAATTGCTTGTGGCGATCTTCAGAAGAATCGTCAGCAAGGGATCCACACCCGAGTTTGAGGTACCCCATTAAGGCATTAATTTCCTTACAGGTAAATACATCAGCACCGCCCTCAAGGCGATAGGCAATACCTGCCTCCAGCAGAGCAAGCTCCACCGGAACCGTCTGTGCAAACAGGCGAACCAGAACCGCTGCTTCGGCGAGGGATCTACCATTCTCCTTCCAGGCACTAATCTCCTGCAACACTCCTTTTCCACTTTCTTCTTCAATGCAGGAAAGTTCGGTATGGCTGGTTGATTGGTGGGAAACGCATATTTTTTTATCCCGCTTCCTATTGTGTACGATCAAGTGATTTGCAGCAAGCGAGACCTGGTGACCATAGCGAAAGGTATAAGAGAGCTGGTAATTCGTAGGATTTTTAAAGTCGATTGCAAACCGTTTGGTTATATATTCCGGCTGGGCCCCTCTCCACTCATAAATACACTGATCGACATCACCTACGACCATAACTTTGGCACGCGTGCCTGCTACGGTCTTAATGAGTTGCTGCTGACATTCATTTATATCCTGGTACTCATCAATAATAATGTGTTCGACCCTGTTGGCCACCCACCTCGCGAGGTCATCGCTATCAAGTATCGCCATCAACGGTTCATGTATTAGATCGGAGAAGAAGCGGATTCGCTCTCTTTTTCTGGCCTCCTCAAATCGTCTAAATGCTTCAGGGAAAAAATGAAACCGGGAAGGAAAATCCAGCTCGCGAAAAATCTTTTCAGGTCCTCGAACTGTAGATTTTACCTGGTCAATGAAATTGAGAAACTCTTCAATGTCCTCTCCCATGAGAAAACCGTCTTCTTCTCCTGCATCACGGTAGGCTTCATTTGCTACTTTTTTGGCAATTCGTTCCTGGGTGTACTCTTCGGTTACAAGTCGGTATTGGGGCAAGGCGCCCCTTTTGCAGAAACTGTTTACCAGTCGTAGGCCAAAGGAATGGAAGGTGCGAACTTCAGGGAGAGGTTTATTCAGATGAGCAAGGTGTTTTTCCATTGCCTCTTGAAAGGCATCACGCGCAGAACGGTTAAACATAAGGATCAGGATGTTTTTGGCCACAGCGCCAGACTCCAGTAGATGACCAATCCTTGCTACCATTGTCGTGGTTTTACCTGAACCTGCTACAGCACTAACACGGGCATGCCCGCCGCTATGTTCTACTATACGTAATTGCTCGCGGGTCAGGTTCATCAGGGTCTAGACATAATGTTTGTGAGTTGGATGGAGTGAAGAAGAGACCCTTCACCCTTGTCAACGTGGGTTAAAATGAACGTATATACAGTCACCCCTGAGCCATAACCAAGGAGGCAGGTCATGAAAGAGAATAACATAAAGCATGCAGGATTGGATACCCATAAAACAGTATCGTAATAGCTGTTAGAGATGAACATCGTGCGTGAAATACGTATTTATGGACCCAGCCCCAATACACTTGAGACGGTAGATAAATTCCTTTGTAAACAGGTATCTCGACAAAACGAAGGTGGTTGCGTTTACCAAGCCTAGCCCACAGGATTTGGTCGCTGCCGCTATTAGCCCGAATTCTGATGAGAAAAACGGGCTGGATTATAATAAATCCAGCTCTCCCCCCATTTTTATTCAATTTCCTTATTTCCTACAAATTTCTTGCATAATGCAGCTGTATCTTCTCAAGCAACAAAATAACAAAATCATTCGGTTGGTTAACCGGAAAGGAGACAAAAAATGATGACACAAAAAGTAAAAAGTCTGGTGATACTGTTCATGTTCCTTGCTGTTATTCCTGCAACAGGGTGCACAGCAGGTAATGATAATAGGCGGCAACAGGGTCCCCCGCCTGAAGCTATCGCAGCATGTAAAGATAAAGCTGTTGGCGATACGGTTCAATTTTCAGGACGGCGGGGAGAAACAATAGAGGCCACCTGTCTGGAGATAGAAGGTCAGATAGTGGCTGTTCCTGAAGGTATGGAAGGCGGAAGGCCTCCGCGAGATTAAAGGCCACTTTGAAAAATAGCTATTACGTTCAGTCTTCCTGAGTCTTGGCAATACCTTGTTATGCTTAAAAAAATTATCCTCGGAATATCAGTTGTATGCCTGTGGTAATTGGTTCGCATGCCTCGGTGGTCATGGCTTGCCTGACCTTGAACGTAATAGCTAATTTTTCCAAGACATCCCAGAAAAGATTGATGCCGGCTTCCATTCAAATTCCTCTTGAGCATTTTGTATCTCGTTGATTCTGATTGTATGTATTTGAAATTGCAAGTTTTAGAAAATGAGCAAGATGCTCAAGAGAAATTTGGGCCAATTGGTTTGGTGACAGTATCATCGAAAAATACATGAGACCTGTAAATGAGTATTGAACATATAAAAGGGTGTATTGGCTGTGGCATTTGCGTCCAAACCTGTCCGACTGATGTTCTCCGTCAGGACGTGAAAACAAAGAAGGCTTTCATTAAATATCCGGCTGACTGCCAGATATGCCATCTTTGCAGGATGTATTGCCCGGTTGATGCCATAACTATTTCTCCGGAAAAATCCATTCCGGTTGTTGTTTCCTGGGGGTAAAGTTGATAGCAAATACAGAGAAAAAGAACGTATGGCAATCAGTTATCATTTTTACAGGACTACCTTTGTTTATTTGGGCAATGAGTACTTTTCCTGAGCGTTCGCTATTGAAAGAATCGCTGTCCGTCGTCACTATTCTGGCTTTTTTTCAGATGGTGGGACAGTTTTTTTGGACACGAGCCAATAAATCTGCGGTTGCACAGCTTACGATGAGCAAAATAATAAAATATCATAAAATCATCGGCTATATAGTGGTCATGGTTTTATTGATCCATCCGTTTTTACTGGTACTACCAAGACTTTTTGAGTCAGGCGTTGCCCCTGTCGATGCTTTTGTCACCATCATCACTACCCTGCACCGGGGAGTGGTACTTGGACTCATCGCGTGGTCGTTAATGCTTGCATTGGCAGTGATGTCTCTTGTCCGTAAAAGACTGCCCATGCAATACAAGACCTGGCGGGTTGTTCACGGCATGCTTGCAATGGTGTTTGCCATAATTGCTGCGTGGCATGTTATTAACCTTGGTCGTCATTCTACCCTTGTCATGTCTCTGTTTATCAGCATGCTGACAGGTGGCGGGGTTTTGTTCCTTTTGAAAACGTACATGTTGAAAAAAAAGAAAACCAGCGAGGCATAAATGAAAAGTTCTCAACCTAAACCGGACATGTCCCGTCGAAAATTTATGGCACTTGCGGGTGGGACCGCAGGGCTTGCCGCAATGGCAGCTATGGGCTTGTCTCCGGAGCAAGGGGAGTGCAGCCCCAATATTCCTGCAATTGATGTTGATAAAATGACATATGCGGAAAATGAGGCAGATGTGCTGGTTATCGGTGGCGGAATGGCCGGGTTATTTGCAGCTGTCAAGGCGCATGATGCAGGATCTAAGGTTATGCTTGTTTCCAAGGGACGTTTGGGGGCATCGGGGCAAACTCCTTTTGCAAAGGGAATATTTGCATTTGATTCCAGTTCTGAAAAAATGACGCTGGATGAATTTGTAGCTACGGTAACGCGCTCAGCACTGGGCACCAATAATCAGGTATATACCCGGCAAATGGCAGAGCATTCGCTTGCCCGTATCAACGAGCTGCGGGAATGGGGATTTTTTGAATCACCTCTGTACAACAAGAATTTTACCAAACCGATTAAAGAGAGAAACATTGCTCTCAAAGAGAGAATTGTCATAACTCATCTCATCAAAGAAAATGGCAGCGTTGCAGGTGCGGCCGGGTTCAGTCAGGATGAAGAAAAAATATTAATTTTTAAAGCCAAAAGCGTAATTTTGTGCACCGGGGCCGGTGGTTTCAAGCCAAATGGCTTTCCCATTTGCGACCTCACCCACGATGGTACGGTTATGGCCTATAATATTGGCGCGAAAGTGACCGGCAAGGAGTGGAACGACGGGCATCCTGGGCGAGCGAAAAATGCGGCAGCCTGCTTTGACGGGTGGCATGGCATGTTTGAGCGAAAACCAGGTATAACAGGGGTTGAAGTGCACCATGATCTAGGGGTGGATTTAAACTACAAAGTCTATGCAACAGGAAATGCAGTAAAAATGGGTCCTCCGGGGGCGGGAGGGCGCGAAGTGGTAGCGGGCGGACCGTATGTTCCTGAAGAATTTAAACGACGAAATGGACCTCCCCAGGGCGAAAAGGGGCCCCGAGGTGGTAGACCGCCCGAAAGGGAAGGAGGAGCCCCCCCTCCAGGTATGGGGGAGGAACCTGTGGGTGGTTCGTCGGCAGGTATGGCCATTCATAAGTCGGAGGGTCTGGTACCCATTAATGATAAGTGTGAATCAAACATTCCAGGGTTATATGCTGCCGGTGATGCATTAGGCTCTTACATGGCTGGGGCGATCTATACCCAGATTGGCTCTTCGTTGGCCGGTTCTGCTGTACAGGGTGCTGTTGCCGGGCAGTCGGCTTCCGAGTATTGCCGGGGCGTAGAAATGCCTGCAATTTCAGAAGCAAAAATGGATGAAGTCCGTGAAGAAATCCTTGCCCCTTTAAAAAGAGAGTCTGGGTATAGCCCTGCCTGGGTAACGCAGACCCTGCAAGGTATTATGATTCCCAATTTCATCATATACATCAAAAAAGAAAGGCTTCTTAAGGCTGCGCTGGCATACGTTGAAGAGTTGAGAGAACATCACCTGCCAATGCTGCGCGCTGCGGATTTGCATGAATTACGGCTGGCTTTTGAAACTGCCAACATGATTATAAGTGCGGAAATGAAGCTCAAAGCATCACTGATGCGCACAGAGAGTCGCTGCAGCCACTTTCGGCTTGATTATCCTGAAATGGATACTGAAAATTGGAACGCCTGGATCAATATCTATAAAGGCAGTGACGGCTCTATGCAATTTGAAAAGCAGCCTTTTGATAGTTGGCCGACATGAGTTGGCAATGCTGGGCTCCGATTGTTCCTCATTTGAAAGTGAAAATGATCGTAACCGTTATATAGTTGCTGCCTGGAAAATCTCTACCAGGCGCTGATCAGCCCAGCTGGTAAGGCGGAAGTCCTGAAGAAAGCCGCAATGCCCGCCAAAATTTACCTGCTCAATGTCCACGATTGGTGAAAGGGTAGAGAGATCGCCGCCAGGCATTGCCGTTATTGGGTCATCAGTGGAACAGATAATGTGGGTTGGTATCTCAAGTGATGCCAACTGCTGCCTACTGAGTTTGTAGGCCGAAAGATAGGCATGGGTTGTCGGGTGGTCTGTGTGTCTGGGAACAAAGTAATCGTGCATCTGGGTAAGGGAGTGCAAGCGGAGCAGGGTTTGCTGGTCGTCGATATCCGGGTAAAGTTGTATTTTTATACGGAGAGATTGCTTCCATTTGCGCACAAAGTATCGGTGGTATACAGGATGTTTTTCTTCCAGGTTGATGGTCGCTGCAACGGGGTCGATCAGGGGACTGACTGTGGCTATTTTTGTCAGGTGCAGTGCTGCCGATGCTGCGCGGAGACCGACGCGCAATGCAAAGTTGCCGCCCAGTGAAAAACCGGTCAGGAAGTGGTGGTCATGGGGGAATAAGCGCTGAATTTCAGCCACTGCCTGAACAACTTCATCCAGTCTGGTGGAGTTGAACAGTGCCTTGTTGAGATGATGACTTTTACCGTGATCCCTGAGGTTGAGCCGGAAAACATTAAAACCCTGCTCATAGAGGACACCGGCTGCTGAAAGGAGATAAGCGGAATCTATGCTGCCCTCCCATCCATGGATGAGGGTAACCAGCCCTTTGCTGTTTTTTTGATTCCGGCTGATTGCTCCAAGGAGCCGAATCCCGTTGCCGCAGTTGAGGATATATTCTTTACTGTCCTTGCGCAGTTTGGAGGCGCGGATGGTGGCTGCAACTTTTCTTGGGGCAAGGCTAGCCAGTATGGTTTGTACGTGCGGGTTTTGCAGAGGGCGTGGTGGAGTAAATGTTGCGACCATGGTTGCTGTTGCCTCTGTTATTTTGATTGAACAATCAGGGGGCTATACCGAGAAGAACCGATTAGCCTGATCCTCCAAAAGTAAGACAAATAGAAAGAAAAAGAAAGACTGTAAAACGGCCGAACCTTAGCCCATGAATGTGCCTCCAGGAAAGGCAGCGGGATAGGTACTGTCCTTTTATCTTTTACGAGGATATGGTCAGGCCGGTACACCACCTGCAATCACTTTGACATTGCTAGGCCGTGCGGTAGGTTCCCGCCACGGTGATGCCGTTGCCCTGTATGACATTTTTACCTGTCTTCTGCCTGCCGGGTTTGCCTGGTTGTCCATTGGGGAAAAGCCTTTTCCCAGGTCATTTAAATTATTGATTTCGACACAATCGCCGTTAGCATATAGTAAATAAGCGCTGCTCACACACAAAATGCACAGGCTGGACCACTCTTTTTCCCAGGTAAGGAGCGTTTGTTTGTAAAAATTTATTTCGTGTTTAAATTATCCTTTTTGGTTTTCGTTAGTTACTGATAAATAATTCCTGAAGGAAAAAAGAAGCCTTGGATTGTTCGTGAAGTAAACGTTGCAGCCCATGCGTGTGAAACGGTTATTTACATGAAAAAAGAGAACAATGTGTCGGGAAATGTCACAGAAACGATTTTGGAGAGTATTTCTGATGGCGTTTTTACTGTGAATCATGAATGGCGAATTATGTCCTTTAACCGGGCCGCCGAAGAAATAACCGGTATATCCCGTGAAGAGGCAATTGGGCGCTATTGCTGGGAGGTATTTCGTTCCAATATGTGTGAGGGCGATTGCGCGCTTAAGCGGACCATGAAAGAGGGAAAAGCTTTTGTCAGTACCTCTACCTATATTATTAACAGTGAGAAAAAACGGATCCCTATCGGTGTTTCCACAGCTCTTTTGAGAGACGAGCAGGGTAAGACCCTTGGTGGTGTGGAAACTTTTCGAGACAACACCTTGGTTGAAGAGCTCCGTAAAGAGTTGAGCGGCAATTTTAAACTGGGTGATATGGTCAGTTCCAGTGCATTGATGAAAAAGATCTTTGCAACGCTACCATTGATTGCCGAAAGTGATAGTACGGTTTTAATCGAGGGCGAAACCGGAACCGGTAAGGAAATGATGGCCAGGGCACTGCATGAGTACTCGCTCAGGCGAGAGAAACCATATTTGGCGATCAATTGCGGAGCACTGCCGGATACCCTGCTTGAATCGGAATTGTTTGGCTATAAGGCAGGGGCATTTACCCATGCCGTTAAAGATAAAGAGGGTATTTTTTCCGCTGCAGCAGGGGGAACAATTCTTTTAGACGAATTAGGAGAGACAAGCCCGGCCTTTCAAGTCAAACTATTGCGGGTGCTGGAAGAAAAGGCCTTTCAGCCACTTGGCAGTGTGAAAAAGCAGCCTGCTGATGTTCGTATTTTGGCTGCAACCAACCGGGATCTTACAGAACTGGTGAAAACCGGCGCTTTTCGTCAGGATCTTTTTTACCGGGTCAATATTGTCCGGATCGCTCTGCCGCCATTACGAAAGCGAAAGGAGGATATCCCACTTCTTGCGCAGTGCTTTGTAGACAAGATGAACCGTCTGCGAAGCAAGGCTGTTTCCGGATTGAGTGAGCAGGCCCTTGAATTGCTCATGTATCACGATTTTCCAGGAAATATTAGAGAGTTGGAGAATATAATCGAACATGCCCTGATTCTTTGTTCCCAAGGGGCGGTTGAGCGGGAGCATCTGCCTGCTTATTTATTACAGGGAAAAAATCCTACGTCCCAAACAGATGCAGATGCGTCTTCCATGCAGTCGGCTGTTGCTACAACAGAACTTGAGTTGATCGAGGCTGCACTCAAGCGAAACAATTATAATCGAACCGCTGCGGCCAAAGAACTGGGGATGCACAAGAGTACTTTGTTCCGTAAAGTGAAAAAGCTTGGCCTTGAACTGCCCCAGGTTGATGGAAGATATGCGCGAAAAAGCTGAACAAGAAAAGGGACCTGCAAAGCAGGTCCCTTGCTCTTGGGGACGTCATATCGGGATCGGTATCGTCTGTTTGACATGTTACCGAGGGAGATGCTTTTTTATTGTTGGGTAATGGGTGACGGTATCGCAGACCAGCGAACGTGCCTGGTGGTAATCAAGCAGATTATCCTGAACAGCATTTTGTAACTGCAAAAACAGCTGATGAAAGAACTCGTTATTTTTCTTCGCTAATCGCAGGAGTACCTTTTTGCTGCTTTTGGGTGGCGGAGTCAGGTGAAACAACTGTGCATGTGCAATGGCTGGAAGCCTGATGCCAAATTTTGCAGCAAGAAATTCTGTTATTTTTTGTGCTTCAGCATGGGAAAATTTTTTTTGTTTAAGATTACTTGCTACAGCATTCGTAATGTTCCAGGCTTGCTCTTGCCGGTTTTTATGAATGTAATAATCCCTTAATTCCGTTTCGACTTTTTTCTTATCTTTTTCAAACGCTGGTTTTCTTATATCATAAATCATGGTCACCTCTTCGGCCATTCGTTACTTTTTTACTCTATCAATCACCCTCACAAGAAGAAACAATCCTTCAGGGTATTCTACTTATTTAATCACTATCTCTTTAAATAACCTGTTAAAGTTGATGATGACCTGTTGCAGAATTAATGATGAACAGAGCAAAAAGCTTTTTTGAAAGGTGTTTTTTCTGTTGGTTACCCGCAATTGTATATTTGCAAACATGCGACGGTGTAGGGTCGCATGGGGGTGTATGGTTGCATCTGTAGGGTAGCTTGTTCTCCGCTCAACTGTGCTGATTTTCTGCGTATAATTTTTTATATGATAAATAATATATTTTTTCTGTGTATCATTTTTTTGGTTATTGTTCAAGATATCAAGTGGTTATATGTTTGTAGCGGAGGGCGGGTAAGGCTGTTCCCATATGGCATGGGCCTGTTTTGTTAAACGAAAAAAAGTATTGGCATAATGCTTGCTTCGTTACAGCCATGGAAACACAAACCCCACGATCTAGAGTTGCCATCACGGTATGGGAAGACCGGGTTTCACCTGTCTTTGATGCAGCTAATACGCTGTTGATTGTAGACATAGTCGATGCCCAGGTCATAGCTACCCGCTACCATCGGTTTGACCCGACATTGATATCCCAACTGATCCATATACTAAACGATCAAGGGGTCATGCTGCTCATTTGCGGAGCTGTTTCTGAGGGACCGGCTAAGTTATTGGAAGCCGCCGGTTTGGAACTTATCCCTTTTATAGCCGGCAATATAGCCGAAGTACTTGCCATGCTGGTGCTGGAAAATCCGGTTTGGAGAGAGTTGAAGATGCCTGGCTGCGGTCGAGATATTTGTTGTCGTGGAAAAATACGACATGGCAGAGAAATTAAAGTAACGCATCCGGACAGCATCTTTAAATAATCGTTGAGGAGAGGAACAATACCATGGCTGAGAACAAAGGTGCCTTGGTCACAAAATCTGATGTTGAAGTACAGACTAGACAAACAACATCACCCTTGCCTGGCCGGATCGGGAATGTTGAGCCGAATTTTCGGCCCCCGGTGCCGTCTTCCGGCGGTATACTTAGCGCCTTGTCTTCTCTGGTATTGAGTGTTGCCCGGTGGATAGATACAAACTCTGGGAAAACAGATGTGAGCTCGAGGAGAAATACTGGGCAAAGTTTGGAGCGACGAGGCAATTGCGGCAGAGGTCGCGGACAGGGAAGAGGACGTTGTTTTAGAAATTAATTAGCGTCCCCCAAAAAAATTATTTCAGGTCGATAGCGGCGTTATGCTGAAAAAATTTTCGTATGGCTTAAAGACCGTCGTGACCCTGCTTTCAACCGAAGACCTCATTTTGGGAAAGACACTAATAGGTTTTAAATATACATAGTTTGCTAAGGAGTTATTAGGCGTGAGGATATTGTTGGTATATACAGAAGATACGGACTTAGAATCGTTTAAGGACATATTGGAGCAGCATGCTGATATTGAGTTAGTGGAAAACCATGATACCTCTTCTGCTTTGCAGATGATTAAGGACGCAAAGGTTGATGCGGTTGCGGTGGGCGAACAATTGGCTGATATGAGTGGTATCGAGTTTGTCGAGGCCTTGGTCAAGGTGAATCCTTTTGTAAACACTGCTCTTTCAAGTGCGCTCCCACCTCGTGATTACCATGAGGCGACCGAAGGCCAGGGGGTGCTGGTGCAGTTAGCAGTACAACCTGGCAAAAGTGATGCGGAGCTGTTTGTCGAAAAGTTAAAGAAAGTGGCAAGTCTGCTATAGCTGTAAGAGAGAATGACCATGATAATTAGTGTAGCCAGCGGAAAAGGCGGGACAGGAAAAACAACGGTTTCTACCAACATGGCTTTGGCGATTGACCGTGATGTGAATTTTCTTGATTGTGACGTCGAGGAACCCAATGCTCACCTTTTCCTGAATCCTGAAATAGAAAAAAGTGAATTGGTGGACACCCCGGTACCGAAAGTAAACCTGGAACTTTGCAACCAATGTCGTAAGTGTATGGATATCTGTAGGTTTAATGCCATCACAGTGGTTGGTGAAAAGGTGCTGGTGTTTTCAGAACTGTGTCATAGTTGCGGAGGATGCATGTTGGTTTGCCCGGAAGGGGCGATCACGGAAATTGGTCGCGAGCTTGGAACAATAGAATATGGCAAAACCGATCATATTACCTTTACCCATGGCAAAATGCGTATTGGAGAGGCAATGTCACCGCCATTGATCAAAGAAGTGAGAAAGAGTGTTAACCCTGAAGATCTCACTATCATTGATGCGCCTCCCGGCACCTCATGTCCCGTAATAGCGGCCATTAATGGAGTTGACTTTGTCCTTATGGTGACCGAACCGACTCCTTTTGGACTGCATGACTTGAAATTGGCGGTTGAAGCTGTCAAGCTGCTGGGGATACCGAGTGGTTTGGTTATTAATCGGTCTGATCTTGGTACACGAGACGTGTACGACTACGCTCAGGAACAGAATATACCTGTTTTGTTGGAGATCCCTTTTGATCGTAAAATAGCGGAAACATATTCCCGCGGAAAGACTATTGTTGAAGCAATGCCTGAGTGGACGGATAAATTTCAGAAGCTTTTTTACGATATAGAGCAAATTGTTGAATCATAACTAAGAGAAGTTTGATGCGTGAACTTGTGATTTTAAGTGGAAAGGGTGGAACTGGTAAAACGAGTCTTACTGCTGCCTTTGCCTCTCTGGCGCAAAATAATGTAATATGTGACGCCGATGTGGATGCGGCCGATCTTCACTTGCTTGCCCAACCAGAGGTAAAAGCGACAACAGATTTTATGGGGGGCGGAATTGCGGAGATTGTTACCGACTCTTGCATCGAGTGCGGCACCTGTCGCGAAGTCTGCCGCTTTGACGCCATTGACGAGAGTTTTACCGTTAATCCAATCAGTTGTGAAGGGTGTGGTGTGTGTGTTGATATGTGTCCTGAAGGTGCTATCAACTTTCCGCCCCAGAAATGCGGGGAATGGTTCATTTCAGATTCACGTTTTGGGCCTATGGTGCATGCACGGCTTGGCATTGCTGAAGAAAATTCAGGCAAACTTGTCAGTCTGATCCGTAAGGAGGCCAGAGAGCTCGCAGAACAAAAAGGACACGACCTTTTGATCACTGATGGCCCTCCAGGTATCGGATGCCCTGTTATTGCTTCAATAAGTGGGGCTACAGCTTTGGTTATTGTCGTTGAACCTACTGTTTCCGGTATTCATGATATGTTGCGGGTGGCTGAGTTGGCTAAACATTTTCAGATACCAGGTATGGTTTTGGTAAATAAATTTGATTTAAATCAAGAGCTAACTGCGTCAATTGAGCAGGAAGCGGCCAAGCTGAATATGAAGGTACTTGGTAGGGTACCGTTTGATACGATTTTTGTAAAATCAATGGTCAAGGGCGTTAACATTTTTGAATATGAAGAAGATTCTCCGACCCTGCAGGCTGTAAGGGGTATTTGGGAGAAAATAGTGAATGCACCGGTGCTCAACAATATGGGTGTGGTGGACTTAAAGGCAACAATTCAATAATAATAAAAAAAGTAAAAGGAAAAAAAATGGTGATGATGAGAGTAGCAATTCCCTCGAATGGTGATGGCGGTTTAGATGGCACCCGTGCCGGTCACTTTGGCCATTGCGATGTCTTTACCTTTGTTGATGTCGAAAACGGGGAAATAAAAGAAGTCTCAACTCTTCCTAATAAGGAGCATGTTCAAGGCGGATGTATGGTCCCGGTTAACCTGCTGGCAGATAATAACGTTAATGCTCTTGTAGTAGGTGGTATAGGCATGCGTCCATTGGCAGGATTTCGTCAGGTTGGAATTGAAGTGTATCATGATGCTGTTCGAGCGGAGATCAAACCCGTAGTTGACGATTTCTTAGCGGGCAAGCTTCCCAAGATTACCGACAACGATGTTTGCGGTGGTGGTGGTCAATAATTTGCTTTGACCCGTCCGGTAAATAAAATGCTTTTGTATTAATTTCAGGGTTTCTCCTACCTCGAAACGCTTGTTTCTTTTCTGAATGTACTGACATTTTACCGGACGGGTCATTTTTTTTTGGAGATAATAAAATGAAGATAGCAATAACTGCAAAAGGTGATACTTTGGACAGCGAAGTGGATCCTCGATTCGGCAGAGCACGTTATATTATGATTGTTGATACTGATTCAATGGCTTTTGAAGCAGTAGATAACACCGTCAATATTAATGCTTTTAAGGGTGCTGGGATTCAGGCTGCAAGCATGGTGAGCGATAAGGGAGCGGAAGTGCTGCTTACCGGCTATTGCGGCCCTAAAGCCTTTCAGACCATTAGTGCGGCAGGGGTTAAGGTCGTCAGCGATATTTCTGGTACCGTTGCCCAGGCTGTTGAGAAAATGAAAAGCGGCGATGTGACCTACACGGATAGTCCCAATGCCGATGGCCATTGGTAAGCAATGCCTGTTGGACTCGAGTAACGGTAACAATGGGTACCGTAGTTTATTGTACCGTCGTGATTGAAGAGGAATGTGTAGTACATGAATGACGAACAGTTTAACGCTATGGTTGATTCAATCCAGGAACAAGTGTTTGAGGATGCCAAAGATGCGTATGGTGTAGTTGGATTTGATCGCTGGCGTAACCCACGTTTTCACGGAAGAATGGAAGATGCCGATGTTCAAGGGCGTATTACCGGAAGCTGTGGGGATACGATGGAAATGTTTTTGAAAATTGAAGAAGATCGTGTCACCGACGCCTCGTATGCCACAGATGGTTGCGGATCAAGTAATGTCTGCGGTTCCTTTGCCGCGGAAATCGCTATCGGTAAGACCGTGGAAGAAATTTTTGACTTGACCGGTGAGGATGTACTCAACAAGATCGGTCAATTTCCTGAGCAGGAAGAGCATTGCGCCTATCTGGCAATAAAGACGGTTCAGGATGCCGTTAATAACTATATGGTCAAGAAGGTACAGTCTAGCTGATTACCCCGACCATGCAGGGAGAAGCAACTTTAAGATTGTTGCTGCTTCTTACGGCTGTCTTGCATAATTGTCAGCCCGTATTTCGCACGAACACTTTGTCATTTTTGAAAAGTTGATTTTTAATCCTCCACCGACCGGTAAACTCACTGTCGCGGCAGCCGGCTGTCTCTAGCAGCGTAGGGCCGGTGGAGATGTCTGTTCACCAGGGCATGAGGCCGGCAAAGTCACAACGGAAACATCCGCAAACGGGGAACACTCTCTTTTATCGCAAAGAAAAGGTGTGTTATACCCCTTTTCTTTTTTATTGTATTCCCTCTTTTGATCAAGCAATTTTATCGCCTTGCCGCACCCGTCAACATTGTTTAAATCTGTACCAATTGGCCGGTTTCCCTGGTCGAATATCCGCCCATGGATTCCAGTGTTTGTTGAAAGGGTTCGGAATTGATGATGGCAAGCAAGGTTTGAATCATCGGTAACTCCAAATAGGCCTCATCAATGAGCAAATCATATCGTTCCTCAGTCACTGGAATAAAGTCGAGTTCCAGAGCTTTGGCAGCACTCATTATTCCCAGTCCCATATCTGCTTTTCCTGAAAGAACGGCTACAGCCACCGCCATGTGCGTATATTCATCATGGTCGTACCCCTGGATATCGTCGGAATCGATGTCGTTTTTGTCGAGTTCGTAATCCAACAGGACTCTGGTGCCGGAACCCGCCTGCCGGTTGATAAAGGTAACATCATCACGAACTAGGTCCGAAATGGTCTGGATAGCTTTAGGATTGCCTTTTTTGATGATAAATCCCTGTTGTCGATGAGCCAGGGTGAAGAGTGAGATTTTACGATCTGCGAGATATTTGTTAATAAAGGCAGTATTATACGTTCCGCTTTCCGGATCGAGTAGATGTGATCCTGCGATATGGGTCATGGATTTCTGCATTGCCATGATGCCGCCCAGCGACCCTACATGGGTGGAGGCCAGGTAATAGGCTGGATTGTGTTGTTGGAGCGAATCTCTGAGTAGATCAAGGCTTAAATCATGGCTACCTGTGCTGAGTATGGTCCGCTCGATTGCTTGTTTGGGTTGGAGCAGCTCAAGCTCAGCCAGACTGCCGCGGGATTCACCCTCTGAGGCTGCATCGATGTGGAGCATGGCATTGGCCCGAGTGAGAGTGGTTATGGCGCCGGACCCTTTTTTCAGGGGAACGGCCACGTAACTGTCCCCAATTTTCCCTGTTATCATGCGCCTGAACTCTTCGATGCCGCTTTGCGAGGGAATATCCTTGGCAAGGATGGCGGGAACGCAAACCGGTTCCGGCAGCGTTATTCCCTGCATCTGTGCAAGCAGTGGCATCACAAATTGCTCAAAGGCAATGATGGCCGAAACCGGATAACCGGGAATCCCAACAACCGGCTTGTTGGTGACTGTGGCCAGGATGGTCGGTTTGCCGGGCATAATGGTTACGCCGTGAACCAGTATTTCTCCAAGATCATCTATGATTTGGGCGGTATAGTCGGCGCTGCCCGCTGATGAACCGGCATTGACCACCAGCATGTCGGTATCTGTTTCCAGAAGGCTTTGAATGTGGTTTTTTAAGGTTTCGTAGTCATCGGCTACAATGTCCGTGACCCGGACGGTAGCTCCGGCCTTTTCCGCAAGGCCGGCGAGTACCGCCGAGTTAGATTCAATGGTTTTACCTGGTGGAGGGGTCTGGACTGAATCTGTGAGTGGGATAAGTTCCGAACCTGTTGGGATAATCGTAATCACCGGCTTTCTGCGTACTTCTACAGTGGTGCAGCCGGCGGTGATCATGGCTGCTATGTCGGCAGGTTGAATTTGGTGGCCGGTGGGGAAAAGCAGCTCCGTGGCAACAATATCTTCCCCTACTTTACGTACGTGTTGCCAGGGAAATACAGGTTCTCGGATGACTGCTGTGGTGTTGTCGCTGTCCAGAAGGATGTTTTCCACCATGATCACTGCGTTTTTATCAGGTGGCAGAGGGTGCCCTGTATTGATCAAGGCTGCCTGTCCGCCGGCTATATCAAGAGAAACCGGGTTGTCATCGGCAGCGATAAAGGTGTCGGCAGCAACCACTGCGATACCGTCCATGGCGGCAGAATGAAAAGAGGGGGCTGATAGCCTGGCAATGATCGGAGCAGCTGTTATGCGACCGCAGCTATCTTTGACAGGAATGGTTTCCGTATGTGTTGTTAAGCTGGTAAAGTGAGACCAGAAAATGTTCTGTGCGTTTTTTCTGGATTGCATATTCAGGTAAATATTTCGTTTCATGACAGCTCCGGCTGTTGTGATAGTGTTTCTTGGGAAGAGGTAGCCTGCGTTTTTGATTGTTGGTGAAAGGGATGCAGGTGCTCTTCAGTTGCTGCATTAATGGCTATCTTGAATAATTGCTAATTCGTCCAACTTCTTTGTTCCATCCAAAATTTTATCCTCGGAATATGGGTATATGCCTGTGGTAAAATTTTAGATGCGCCTCGAATTTGAACGAATTTTCTAATTATTCAAGACACCCTAATGCCGTATCGCCAATTAAGGAAAAAGCAGTATCGTTGCCTCTACTCCTTTGTCTAACCCTTCAACATCACGGCCAATGGTCAACAGGCCATCAGCCTGTACCAAGGGTTTAAGCAGGCCGGATTTACCATAAATAGGCGTGGCAAGGGGAGGTGCATCCTCGGGTTGGGGAGTTAATTGCACCCTAACGTACTCTTCTCGGCCAATGGTTGATGGAATTTGCTGGCCCGTGATTGCCCGGATTGCCTGGAGCCCCATTGTACAGGGCCGTCCTTGGAACTTATGCAGCAGAGGACGGACAAACAGGTAGAAAACAACCATTGCTGAGGCCACATGGCCTGGTAGGCCAAACAAGGCTTGGTTCCCCAGACTGGCAAGAATAGTGGGCTTTCCCGGCCGAATGGATACTCCGTGAGCCAGTACCCTGGTCTGCGGTATCTGTTCCAGGACCTGTAAGGTGAAATCTCTTCGGCCCACGGAACTGCCACCGGAAAGGAGGAGCACATCCGCCTCTTCAAGTGCTTTTATGCAGGCTTCTTTCATGGTGTTGAGGTCGTCGCCGATGATACCAAGAGGGAGAGGTATACCACCCGCCTCTGTAACAAGTGCAGCCAGGGTGGTTGAATTGATATCGCGTATCTGTCCCGGACCAGGCTGCCGGTTAGGTTGTACAAGCTCGTCACCGGTTGATATGATGGCCACCCGTGGTTGGCGGTACACCGGAATCGATGTAATTCCAAGCCCGGCAAGAACACCAAGGTCTGCTGGACGAAGTTTTCTTCCCTGTTGCAGAACAGCGGCTCCTTCCTGATAATCTTCCCCGGCGCGAATGGTATTTTGTCCCGGAGCTACCGGACGAAAAATTTCTACGGTTTGCTCGTCAAGCTGGTGGGTATATTCCACCATAACCACACCATCACCTTTTTGGGGTAGCTCACCGCCCGTCCAGATACGAAGAGCCTGGCCGGGGCGAAGGGTGTATTGTCTGCCGGAACTGCCCATGGCTATTTCGCCTATCACATTCAGCAGTGCCGGCTCTGACTCAGAGCAGCCAAAGGTATCCTTGGCTCTTACCGCATATCCATCCATGGTGGACCTGGAAAAGGGTGGCAGGTTGTCTCCAGCCAGGATGTCAGTGCCCAGGACACGTTGGTGACCATCTGCGAGCGTTACTTTTTCTGTTGCAATGGGAAGAAATTGTTCAAAAAGCCCGGTGAATTCACTGGAGCTGATAAGCTTGAAAAAACCTTTCATAAGTATATTGATTGCTGTTGTTTTTTGAGGAAAAACGGGCTTGAGCCGTGAAAACTGCCAGGGCGCTGTTTACATTTTACCTGCAGATTGTTGCAGGGTCTTAGTGGTCGCGTTATGCCGGTTACAAATATGATGGGGTATGTGGTTACATCTTTTGAACGTCGTTTTTGCATTAAAAGGGATGAGCCATAAACAGTTCTTCTTTTTTACTGAGAGGAATCGTTTTTTGCAACCATTTCCAATGAATCCGATTAGCCGAAATTGCTCATCAGTTCAGAGGGAATCAGGAGCAAAGTTTTTAGCAATCTATGGTAGATGTTTCTATTCATTGCCAAAATACTGAAGAAAATGATGCGAATCAGCTGACCGTTAGCGAACAGGGAGAAAATATGCAATTCCACCTGAGGGCGCATCACATAATGAAACGGTAGGCAGGTGAGTAAGGCAACCAGCTGTTCAGGAGGATTTCGGTTTAGGGGTGAGTAGCCGGCATATAGTCAAAAGTGTTGTGTTTGAGATCAATCTGGGCCCAGTTGTTGTGCAGTGGTGAAGGGATGCCAAGTAAAAGTTTGACAGCTTCGCATGCCTGAAGACTGGCGATGGTTGCTACTGTAAAGGAGAGGACAGAGGGGGGACTTTGCTCAGCAGATTGGTTTGTTTTAGCAGGGAAGATGGCTGCTGCAAGGTTGAACCCGGGAAGCTGGACTCCGAGTTGTCCGTACCAGCTTGTCACGGCTCCATGGACGAGGGGAATGGCAAGCGTGTTGCAGAGATCTGAGAGATGAAATCGGGTTTCTATGCTGTCCAAACAATCGATAACCACACCTATGTCGTGTTTCTTTTTCGGTAAGTGATCTCTATAGTCAAAAGGAATCGCTTTTGGTATACACCCTGTGCCCATATCCAGAATACGTTGCGCAGCCACTTCTGCTTTGTTTTTGCCTTGCGTCGAGTTAAGAGCGTTAATCTGGCGGTTGCAGTTGCTGGGACTGAATGTGTCGGGGTCGTAAATGGTCAGCCAGCCAATGCCGATACGGGCAAGTTCTTCTATAGCATAGCCGCCAAGTCCGCCGCATCCGATAACAGCGATATGGCTGCTTGTGAGTATTTGCTGTTGTGCTGCCGTGAGAGCTTCACTGTTTCTTGAAAGTGTTTTCGGAAAAATGCTCGCCATGTCTTTCTCTGGTTATAATTTTATATCCTCCACATATTACTCAATTTAACCAAACTAAAAGTAATATGTAAGGGTGTCAAGCAAATGGTGGGCATAGCGTTTTTCGCGATGAGAGAGTTGCGAGAGCTGTTACCTGTGCAGAAGAGTGTTGCTTATGGTCATTTATGGTTGTTTTTAAAGAAAAAAAGTTAGTTGTTGCTTTTTGGTATTGACTTGTGGGCAATGGAATGACCAATATATGACAGCAATTATATCGAAACAGGCTGGGAGAAACAATGAGTAAGTTGATGACAACCAGAGAAGTGGCGGCATTTCTCAATGTTAATGAAAAAATGATTTATACTTTGGTGGCAGACAAGGAACTACCTGCGACTAAAGTGACTGGAAAATGGCTCTTTCCTCAACATTTGGTTGAGCAGTGGGTGGACAATAATACCACCAATTTTCCCAAGCAGGCTGGACAGCTGCCTGCAGGCAAAGGAGTCATAATCCTTGCTGGTAGTAATGATTTATTGCTGGACCAGGTTATTGCCATGTTTAACGCCTCAATGAAAGGGTGTTTGGCCGTATTTGCAAATGTCGGCAGTATGGGGGGGATCCATGCCTTGCGCCAGGGGCTGTGTCATATTGCTTCCAGCCATCTGGTGCAGGATGACGATAGTGATTACAATTTTCAATTTGCTTTTGAAGAGTTAAAGGCAATGCCGGTGGTTGTTAATTTTTGTAAACGGCAACAGGGGTTGCTTTTTAAAAAGGACAATCCGCTGGGTATTCATGAAGTCGCAGATTTGGGCCGAAAAGGTGTGCGTCTTGTTAATCGTCCTCTTGGGACTGGAACGCGTCTTCTTCTTGATAACGAATTGAAAAAGAGGAATATGGCCGGGGAAAAAATTTCCGGCTACGATTACGAAGTTGCCAAGCACCTCGATGTAGGTTTGGAAATTTTAGCAGGGCGTGCAGACGTCGGCCCTGGGATAGAAGCTGTCGCCGGTGCACTGGATCTCGGTTTTTTGCCGCTGCGCTGGGAACGATTTGATTTTTTAATTTCCCGTCATCTTTTTTTTGAAAAACCCATCCAGCACTTCCTCGGACTTTTGGAGCAGGATGAATTTCAAAAAGCGGTCACGCAAAAGGTGGGCTACGATATAAATCTATCTGGAAAAATGGTATTTCAAGTTGATGGGTGATAATGCTCATTTGTTCATTGGTATATAATTAAAAATAGGAGAAAGAATGAAAAAAATAACAGGGATTATTGCGGCAATGTTGTCAGGCCTCTTGATCAGCCAAATGGCGGTGGCCGAGGAAAAGGTACTGAAAATGTCTACCACTACCAGTACCCAGGCCTCAGGCTTGCTTGATGTCCTGCTGCCGGTTTTGGAAAAAGATACCGGTATCAAAGTTAAGGTTATTGCCAAGGGAACCGGTGCTGCCATCAGAGATGGAAAAGACGGCAACGTAGACGTGATATTTGTTCATGCAAAAGGACGCGAGGAACAATTTGTTGCTGAAGGATACGGTACCAAGCGATACGCAGTCATGCATAATGATTTTGTCATTCTTGGTCCTCAGAGCGATCAGGCAAAGATACATGGTACCAAAGACGCTGCAGCAGCGTTGAAAAAAGTTGCCGAGGCCGGTGCGCCGTTTATCTCCCGTGGTGATGATTCAGGAACCCATACCAAGGAGCAGGCTCTGTGGCAGGCGACAGGTTTACCTATGGAAACAGTGACTGCGGAGATTGTGAAAAAAGGGAAAAAAGTTGAAGTTACCTCTGCCCATCCTGCCGGATCGGGTGAATGGTATTTTTCTGTTGGCCAGGGAATGGGCAAGACCTTGACCATTGCTGATGAAAAGCAGGCTTATACGCTTGCCGACCGCGGTACCTATATCAAATATAAATTCGGCCGCGAAGTACCCATTGATCTCGACGTACAGTGTGAAGGCGATCCGTTGCTGGCAAACCCTTATGGGGTTATCCCGGTAAATCCGAAAAAGCATCCCCATGTTAAGTATGAATTGGCAAAAGAATTTGCCCAGTGGATTACCTCGGAAAAAGGACAGAATGTAATCGGCAGTTATCGTTTGCTGGATAAGCAGCTCTTTTACCCGGACGCACTGTAAGTAACAGGGGAGCGGTGCTGACCGTACTCGCCATAGACTATTGAAAGCGCGCATCCTGGAAAAGGGTGCGCGTTTTGTGTTTGTATCTTTGGTGGAAGTATCACTATGCCATCACGAGCTCCTACAATGACTGCCTCAAAAAGAGGTACGTAACAGAGTTTTTTCAGGTGTACAGGCTTGTGCGTGTTCGGTACTGCGAAAAAGTATGGAACACCGTAGATTGAAGTTTTTACAGCACAGTCTTCCTCTATTGAGAGTATACAATTTAACCTCTTATGTCTTTTTTTATAGATAGTTTCCTTTCCGCAATCAGCCTGGTGGTAACCCTGGATCCTGAGCTCTTTCAGGTGGTAAGAGTCTCGCTTCGGGTGAGTTGCATCTCAACCCTTGTGGCGGCAGTGGGCGGCATACCATTGGGATTTTTTATTGCCTATGGCAATATTAAAGGCAAAAGAATGGTTATTACCTTGCTTAACACCATGCTCGCCATGCCCACCGTTGTTATTGGGTTGTTTGTTTATGCTTTTATATCCAGGCGAGGTGTGTTTGGTGTATTTGATTTACTGTATACCCAGAACGCCATCATAGTCGGTCAGGTTTTTCTCATTACTCCGTTAATCGCTGCCTTAACCATTGCTGCTGTCAGCCGCATTGATGAGCGGTATTCCAAGACTGCCAAAACCTTGGGCGCCAATTCCCTGCAAACCGTACTTGTTATTTTGCGGGAAGCACAGTTCGGTATCTGCGCAGCTGTTATTTCGGCTTTTGGAAGGGTTGTCTCCGAGATAGGGATTTCCATGATGTTGGGTGGGAACATAAAGGGATTTACGCGAACCATGACCACTGCAATGGCCCTGGAGTATGATAAAGGGTCTTTTACTCTGGCCGTCGCTCTTGGTTTGGTGCTGATGAGTATAAGTCTTATCATGAATGTCTTGTTTAATTTTGTTCAGGGAAGAGGTCGTCTTTGATACAGTATGAGCTTCAGCAGGTAACGCAGCAGTATAATGGCAAGACCGTCTTAAATATCAAGAAACTGGAGATTGAATCCGGGAAAATATATGGTCTGCTCGGCGCCAATGGTGCTGGAAAAACAACCCTGTTTAACATCCTCTCCTTTCTTGAAGCTCCAGCTTCAGGCCAGGTTGTGTTTGCTGGTCAGTCTGTTTTTTTTGGACGGACGGAACTGCATAAGCTGCGCAGGCGGGTGGTGATGGTTGACCAGTACCCGATAATGTTCACGACTACGGTGTTTAAGAATATTGAGTTTGGTCTCAAAATTCGAGGGATGACAAAAGAGCGTCGGCAGGCGGTAATTGATGAAGCCCTTGATATGGTCGATCTGGCTGCCTACAGGGGTGCATCTGCTGCCGAGCTATCTGGTGGAGAAACACAAAGGTTGGCGCTTGCCAGGGCGCTGGCTCTCTCTCCGGAGGTGATGTTGTGCGATGAACCGACAGCAAACGTTGATGTCGAAAATCAGGCAGTTATTCGCGCCCTGCTGACCAGGGTCAACCTGGAGACACGATGCACTATTCTCTTTACCTCCCATGATCGCCTGCAGGCAGCAGGGCTTGCCGATGAAACAGTTGTCCTTGAAAAAGGAGAACTGGTTGATACGAGCTATGAAAATATTTTTTCCTGTTCCTTGGAAAGTAAAGGGAAAGGGCAAAAGATTTGTCTGTTGCAGCAAAAAATTCCTTTTAGTTTGCCTGGTTTTGTTCCAGAGGCAGAGGGGCGTGACTATAGGGTTTATTTAAATCCTGACAAGATTAAACTCGTTCAGGGAGGGCAACAGGTCCAACAAAGGCGAGGTGTGCTTTTCGGCACTATCAATCTGATGATGGCGGAAGGGGAGAAAGTACGCTTGATTGTGAATGCCGGGGTGATGGTTACCGTGCTTTTGCCGGTTGATGAATACGCGCAATTACGGCTGGCCATAGGTGATGCGGTAACCCTTAAATTAAAACCGGATGCAGTGGAATGGTTGTGACACAGGAAGGCCGCACAAGGCATTGGGTATTTTTAAAGGCTATCCTGAAAAATTGCTCATCCATTTACATTTTCGTTACATCCTAAAAAACTATCCTCGGCGGTAGGCCGGACTCCGATATCAAGTATATGCTGTGGTACAATTTCCGCCACGCCTCTGCGTCATGCTTTACCTGCCCTTGAAAAAAAGTCCCTTTTTAAGCTATCCTTTTTTTCACGGTACTCTTGAATGATAACCAACGGACCGCCCTTGTTGCTGGACAGTACAAACGTCGCCCCGGGCAGCCTGGCACATTGATGGTTTCCGATTAATATGCAACCTCAATGTAGATGCATATGCACTTGGTTCTTTATTTTCTAGATTATTTCTCCGACCTTCAGCTGTTTCTGTTGCTTGTATACCTCCTATTGTGAGCATTCGGTGATTTTTGTAAAACTCGGCCGCAGTGTTTGCGCACCGTTTAGCCCGAATTTCTCATGAACTTTTTGACTTTAAACTCAACTGATTGATATTATTTCTTAAAAATTAATTGCCCAATTAACAGTATGTTTTTCGTTTTCAATCAAAAAGTACCCCCTTCGGGTCAATAGATTTTTCCGCAGGGTCTGCGTTACAAACCACTTGCGGTAGTTTACTACAGCTGCGCGGCCTGTGCCTTGCCCTGCGAAAAACTTTATTGATGAGAAATCCGAGTTAGGGGAAAGAATCTTTTCCGCAAGGCGCTCTTTATAGATATTGTCAGTTCGAATGGAGATAGAAGGGCGTTGTCTTCATGGAAATTGAACATACAGTATACAGGGAAAGGGACTGTCATGGTTGGTTTCTGCTGGTAAATATGACCTAATTGTTCAGCCGCACCCCAACTTTTTACGATCGGCCCGCCCAGCATGCCGATGTGTCGAAGTCGGGGCTTATCTGCTAAATCGTTCAGCCTTCGAACATTTGGAGCACTGTTGGACAGTTACAGTTCCGGATAGATAGACAGCTTTCAGATCTTCGTTGAATAGTTGTAAAATGAGAGGAGATTGAACATGATAATTAATTTGGGAAAAGACGATAATTTCGCTCGAGAACTTGCCAAAAAAATGGATCTCACAATTGCGTCGGAAGTGACACCAAAACACGCCGGAGAGGAGTCGGTAATTGTTGCAGATCTCAGTGAGGAAATATCGAAGGAATATAGGGAGGTCATTGGCACTGGAATCAATAATCAGGCCTCTGTTGTGTTCAGGAATACGAAGAGCGAGACAATGGCTGAGTTTGCTTTGTTCGGTGTCGATGGGGTGACAGCCGTTTTAAAAGCCAGGGATGCGGGGCGCGCGCAGGACATTATCGTTTTTGGCGAACAGGACGGGCCAATGCCTGAGCCTGAGCCGGATATGATCGATACCGGTGTGTCGCCGAGTCAAGCTCTCGCAATGGCAAGCGGGCAGCGACCGGAGCCGGAGGAACCGGAGGCAGATCAGCGGGAGGATCGTGAAGAAATTGTGGAGGATCGGCTTTCAGAATCTCAGATGGTTGCCAAGGCAATTGATGGGCTCAATTTCCGTACCAGCTTAGCGCGTGAGGAGCACGTTCAAGTGAGCAATATCAATGCATCACAGGCTAGCGGCACGGTTATTTTTGCCCAAAAAACGTGGCACCCGGCGAGTAACCCTAAGGGTACCAATACAATTTTCGGTGCTTTCGATATCGAGTTGGCAGCGGTTGTGGAGCCGGTAAGGTCAAAAATAATTAAGATTACGTCTCGTGGCACGGCAGTTGGTGTGACCAAAATGGCAGCCGACGGGATTCAAAACAGAGCCTATTTCACAGCACATGGCTTGGTGATGCTTTATCCCGGAGGGTCATATACCTGGGATATCAATTCGATCACTCTACCCAATGGCTGGACCCGAAGAGCGATATCACCAGAGACGCCCAACAATACTTCTACCTACACCAAGACAACCGGGTGGAGTATCGGCGGTAAAGTGGGAGGCAAGGTCGCGAAGACCCCTGAGATGACGGCTGAACTATCCGCCTCGTACTCTGAGTCGAACAGCATTTCAACCGAAATAGCAGATTTTCGCGTAAAGAATGAGTCCAACGCTGCAGTCAGCAAGTGGAAGTATGAATACTCGAAACTTACGGATGATTGGAAGTCTTTGTTCTATCAGCCCTTTTTTAAGCAGGGGCGCGTGGAGAACGTTGTCCCGTTATCCAAATCCACGATGTTCTTACAGAACGAGTCGGTGTATCAGGCGCCGGCTGATGCTGTTGGGTCTCAGCGCTTTATTTTTTATATAGGGCAGGGTACCGCACAGCTCTATGAATCCGCCCACAGTATCTGGAAATATAGTAATCATGTTCGATATCAAGCTGACGGCATGTGGCAATTTATGGATCTAAACCTGGGAATGGTGCGGCATCCATAGCACACGCGACCCATGACCAATGTCGGCAAGGTCTGCGTTATCTATTTTTGCTACCAAAACACTAAAGAAGATGGCACCGCCTGGACTGGCCTTGGGTGAGCATTTAGTTCATTGTATATCTGATTCCTTTTAACAGCATCGATATGAATCACGAATTTTTTCGGGAAATGACAAGGTGCTCAAGGGACATTAGTATTAATATTGGCTGAATGTTTTCTTGTCAGGTAAGATTGGCGTAATTTAGAGGGATTATGAGGTCGAGCTTGAAGCGCAAGGAAGAAGGTCGGATAAAAATCGGTTAACTACCAGAGCAGGAAAAGGGGTGTAAGGAGTTTTGAGTGATATTTCTGGAAAGAGCGTCACAGGTATACAACAGCTGTAATCCAAAAGGTATCGTCCTGCTCTGGTAACTAAGCCGAATTTCATACGCTATCGATTGTAACTGGGAGTTACAGGAAGAATATCGATGTGTGCGTCTGTTGATTATTTATTTAGCATACTATGCACAGTTTGCATAGTTAAATTTGCCTCTTTTGTTCTTTTTGTGTGATGAGCAGACGGTGCAGGTCTGAGTAGAATGCCTGGGGTTGTCTGCTAGGTACCAGTATTTATTGGTAATGTGGGGTGAAGGTGAAGGTGCTTCAAGCGGTAAACCAAAGACAGAAACTGTTGGATTTTTCGATTGAACGTGGGGCAAGCAGGGCCCTCTGGCTGCCTTCGTCCAAAGTGGTTGTGGAGGAACGATTTGCTTCCATGTGTCAATCGTCCCCCCGTTGTCCAAGTTATGGCCGTGCACCTGGATGCCCGCCGCATGTTATGTCGCCGAGTAGTTTTCGCTCAGTCCTTAATAGATATGAATGGGTATTGGTTTTTACCAGGGATGTGGCTGCTGATATGCTTGCAGGCAACGGTCGAGTGGAGGTGGCGAAAGATATTCATGAGATTGCAGCTGCAACAGAGTTAGCTGCAGTTTCCTTTGGTTTTTCTCAGGCACAGGGGATAGCCGCAGGGTCGTGCAAGGAACTGTTTTGTCCTGATGACCAAGCATGCAGGGTGTTGCAGGCCGATCAGCCTTGTCGGTTTCCAGACAGGGCAAGGTCTTCGGTTTCCGGATTAGGGGTTAATGTGAGCGCCCTATGTACAACACTTGGCTGGGAACTCTGTTGGCAGAGCTATGAAGGGGGAAGGGATGTTGAGATGGCATTGATGCTGGGAATGGTCTTGACAAGATAAACAGATGGTCGAGGATCGGGGAGATTCTCTGCGACCATCTGTTGAAGCGAGGATACTGCTATGCAGAAAGCAGGTTTTTCAGGTAAGTAATCCATTGGTCAAAACCTTCGCCGGTTGTCGAAGAAAAACAAAGTATGTCCAGGTCCGGCTGAATTTTTAAGGCTTCGCTTTTCGCCTCCTCAATGTCAAAATCAAAATGTTGAAGCAGGTCGGTCTTGGTGATCATAAAGAGGTCTGCTCCTTTAAACGTAGTCGGGTATTTAACCGGCTTGTCTGATCCTTCGGGGACAGAGAGAAGAATGGCTCGGTGGTGTTCGCCCAGGTCAAAGGTGGCCGGGCAGACCAGGTTACCCACATTTTCAATAAAAATAATGTCAAATCCCTTTCCTTTGCCAAAATGTTCCAGAACGTGGAGGCCGCCGTGTACCATGGGGGCGTCCAGATGACAGGCTCCACCGGTGGTTAACTGAACGGCAGGGACACCTTTAGCCCGAATTCTGTCAGCATCGCGCTCTGTTTCAATGTCACCCTCGATTACACCTATTTTCACACTGTCACCCAGCTCATCAATGGTACGTTCCAGCAGGGTCGTTTTCCCTGACCCGGGGCTGGAAATAAGGTTGATAGCTATGGCGCCCATTTTTTCAATGTGGGTTTTATTGGATGCTGCCTGCTTTTGGTTTGCTTCCAACAGGCTTTGGTTGACTTCAACAATTTTACTGTCGGAATGATGGTGGTCATGTAGTTGGCAGCCGCATACATCGCACATCGTAATTACTCCATTTCAAGTTGTTTTAATATAAGCTCGGTGCCTCCACTGGGCGAAAGACGGGATGATCCGCATGCAGAGCAGAGCTTGTCGTTGATGGTTTCGTAAACTGCTTTTGGGTGTTCATTGGTCGTTCCTGCATCGCCGGTGTTAATGGTATTGCAGTCAAGACAAATATATTCAGGTGCAGGTGTCTCCAGTATGAGATCTGCAGTAGCCGTAGGTGGGTGATCCTGTTTTATGGCATTAAAGCCAAAGGCAAAGGATTCTACCACAATGCCTGAAAAGGGACCGATGATGACTGTTGCCTTGGTTACGATTTTCGCATCATGCTGCTTCGACAGCTGCAGCAGCTGGTCAAGCAGATTTTGGGCAAGAGAAAGTTCATGCATGGTGTGGTGATTGGTGTCTGTTAAAAGCTAAAATCAGCATATTCGTGGAAGTGGCTCGCCGGTAAGGGGTTCAAGCAGTCGTTTGCCGCCTATGGTGGTGGTCAGGGTTACTCTACCTTGTTCAGCTTTGCCGGTAACAGACCCTATGATCGCAGCTTCTCTGCCTTGTGGGAATTGGCGCATAGTCTGCAGTATTTTCTCTGCTTGAGCAGAATCGCAAATGACCAGGCATTTCCCTTCATTGGCCAGATAGAGAGGATCTAGGCCGATGAGCTCACATGCCGCGTTGACCGATGCCTTGATCGGGAGCTGATCTTGCTCAAGAGTGATTTCCACTTTTGATGCAGACGCTATCTCGCACAGGGTTGTGGCAACCCCGCCCCTCGTCGGGTCGCGCATCACGTGGGTCGCGCATGGTGCCTCTTCAAGGATTGCTGCAACTAGATCGTGGAGCGATTGGGTGTCACTTTTAATATCGCCGCCGATTGCTATCCCGGCCTGGCTGCTCATTATAGTAATACCATGATCGGCAATGGATCCGGAAATGATAACGGTATCCCCCCATTTGGCCTGGGTGCCTGAAATATTGCAGCGATGGGAGACGATTCCCACACCGCTGGTGTTAATGAATATTCCATCAGCTTTGCCTTTAGGAACCACTTTTGTGTCTCCGGTCACGACGGCTACATTTGCAGCATTGGAAGCTTCGGCAACAGATTGGATGATCTGCTCCAGGCTTTCCATGGAAAAACCTTCTTCAATGATCAAGCCCAGGCTCAGTGCTACAGGACGCGCCCCGCGCATTGCCAGGTCGTTTATGGTGCCGTTGATTGCCAGCTCGCCAATGTTGCCCCCAGGGAAAAAAAGCGGGTCAACTACATAGCTGTCTGTGGTCATGGCGATCTTGCCATGATGCTCATCAAGAACAGCACAGTCCTCAAGTTCATGCAGGGCCGGGCTTGTAAGGTACTTCAGGAACAGGTTGCTGATCAGGTTCTGGCTGGCAAGGCCTCCGCTTCCGTGGTCAAGGCTTACTGTTGTTTTTGTTCGCATAGATTTCGTTTTGCTCGAGTTACCTTTTTTCACTGTATCGATGATAAGCTGCACAGGTTCCTTCGTTGGAGACCATGCAGGGACCAACAGGATGAAGAGGAGTGCAACGTTTCCCATAGAGAGGGCAGTCGGGCGGCAATATCAGTCCCTTCAGGATATCTCCACATTTGCAGCCTTTAGGATCTTCTGTCGCTTCAATGGGGATGGCGAGTTCCTTGAGTGCATCGAATCCGGCAAATTCTTCTTGTAATTTCAAGCCACTTCCCGGAATAAGACCCAGGCCGCGCCACTCGCTGTCCTCAGGGGTAAAAACCCTGTTGATGAGTCCCTGGGCTTTGATGTTTCCCTGATCGGATACAACGCGGGTGTAACAGTTATCAACCTGCGGTTGGCCATTCTCTATTTGCTTGATGATACTGAGGAGCCCGGCGAGTATGTCGGCCGGTTCAAAACCGGCTACTGCGCAGCTTAAGCTATATTTTTCTGCAAGCGGCAGGTATGCATTGGCGCCGATGATCGCGCTGACGTGGCCGGGACAAAGGAGTCCATCAACTTCCAGTTCCGGATCCGACATGAGCAGTTCCAAGGGCTGAGGCATGGTTTTGCCGGCACTGATAATAAAAAAGTTATCTATTTGCTGTTGTTCTGCCGCCAGGATTGTCGCCGCTATGGTTGGAACTGTGGTTTCAAACCCGATCGCCGGAAAAACTATTTTTTTGTTGTTTTCTTTGCGAGCCAGTTCCAGGGCATCCATGGGAGAATACACTATCTCGACTCTGGCGCCTTCTGCACGCGCAGCAGCAAGAGAATTTTTACTTCCCGGGACCCTTATAAGGTCGCCAAAAGTGGCAACTATCACATCCGGTAGCTCTGCAGCCCGAATAAAGGCGTCAATATGGCTTGCCGGGGTGACACAGACCGGACATCCCGGACCGGAAAGCAAGGTGATCCCTTCGGGCAGCAGAGAGCGAATGCCGTGCCTGAAAATCGACATGGTGTGAGTGCCGCACACCTCCATAATTCTTACTGGCCTGGACAGGCAGTTGTTGAGTTCTGCAAGCAGTGGCCCTGTTATATCCCGGCTTCTGAACTCGTCAGCGCATTTCATGAGGCTGGTCCGGGAAGTCGTCCTTCTCTCTCAAGGCCTTCTGCCATCTGGCGCATCAGGTCGAGATTGACCTGTGCCTCTTGTTCAGTGAGGGTATGGATAGCGAATCCGGCATGGATGATCACATATTCACCTATCTTTGGTGGGCGATCAGCCATTTCCAGGCGGATCTCTTTTTGAATGCCATCTGCATTCACCAGGGCCACAAGGGGATCGAGAAAATCATCCTCTTTCCCTTTGAGTTCTACGACTTGCATCGGTATAGCTAGGCACATTGTTTTTACTCCTTCCTCATGGTTTTTAATCGTTCCGTCTGCGTTGGACTGTCTAGCCAGGGTTTCTCATGAGCAATTCGGGCAGAGAGCGGCACTGCCGGTTTCGCAAGCTTTTCTGCTCAAGGGGCACCGGCAATGTATGCCTGGCCAAGGGCTATGCCGCCGTCGTTGACAGGAATCTTTTCACCGCTGTAGACCGTAAATTCTTTTTCACGCAAGGTCGTGTCGAGCCCTTCAAACAATATTTTATTTTGCATGGAGCCTCCGCAAAGGACGATTGTATTTATTTTATACTTTTTGCGAACTTTTTCAACCAGCATACCGATGCCGTCGATAAGCCACCAGTGGAAGCGATAAGCTATTTCTTGCGGAGAAACTTTCTGGTTGAGATCATCCAGTACCCATTGTGCCAGCGGAAGGCTGTCAAGTATCACCATGTCTTGAGCGTTTGCCGGGACCGGGCTGTAGCCGGTGCCCGGCTCCCTGTTTTGCGCTCTCTGCTCGGTAGCAAATAATTGTGCCTGTTGTTCAAGCAGCATCGCCGCCTCGCCCTCGTAGGTTGCTTCCAGGCAGGTGCCTGTCAATGCCGCAACAGCATCAAAGAGTCGCCCGCAGCTCGAAGTGAGGGGGCTGTTGATGCCTTTTTCAAGCATTTGGCCGATGGCTTCGCGTTTATATGTACTCACTGTTTGCAGCCAGTGGGGCAAGGTCTGCTGGTTGAGCCCCTGTCGGCCGAAATGCTGAAACAGCAGGGCAAGTGCCATCCGCCAAGGCTCCTGGGCGGCTTTATCTCCACCAGGTAACGGCAGATGGGAAAGACGTCCTTTTCGTTGGTATCCTTTTCTGTCTGCGATGTAGATCTCTCCTCCGAAAATGGTACTATCATCACCAAATCCGGTGCCGTCAAGGATTACACTCAATACCGGCTGCTCAATTCCATGTTCTGCCATTACAGCGCCGGTATGGGCGTGGTGGTGCTGGACAGGGGTGCAGTTCACTTGGAGTCGATTAGCATAGCGAGTGCTGGGGTAATCAGGATGGAGATCGCAGGCAACTTTCTGGGGGGTGCATTCGAGGATGGTCTGCAGATGGCTGATGCTTTCCGTGTAAAAATCAAAACATTCAAGATGGGAAAGCTCCCCTATGTGTTGACTGAGGTAGGCTTCATTGTTGCGAATGATGCAGAAGGTATTTTTCATTTCCGCACCACAGGCAAGCATGTCGGATGTTTGTGCAACCGCAACAGGTACCGGGGTGTAGCCACGTCCACGACGTAAAAGGCGCGCCTTCCCTCCTATTACTCTGGCTATAGAGTCATCGACCCTGGTGACAATATTTCGGTTATGGAGCAGGAAGTAATCAGCAAAGTTCTGCAGTCGGTGGAGGGCTTCCTGGTTTTGGGTACAAATCGGTTCATCTGTGGCATTACCGCTTGTCATTACCAATGCATCGGGTGCTGCGGGGTGGTCAAGGAGTAATGCATGGAGTGGCGTGTAGGCAAGCATAACCCCCAGCATGCCTAGACCGTCGGCGAGGTTGTCAGCAAGGTGATGATTGCTTTTTTTGTCTAGAAGCACGATTGGGTGCTGAGGAGAAGTGAGCAGGTTGCTTTCCTTGTCTGATATGGAGCAGAAAAGCCGTGCTTTTTCCTGATTCCTGACCATTATGGCAAAAGGTTTTGCAGGCCTCTTTTTTCTTAAACGCAAAAGGGCTACAGCTTCATTTGATGTTGCGTCGGCAGCCAGGTGAAAGCCACCTAATCCTTTTATGGCAACAATCCTGCCCTCTGCAAGGGACTGTGCGGCAGAGCCGATGCAGTCTTCAGTCGTTATCTCCAGGCCGTTTCGGTCGTGCCAGCTGAGTTGCGGCCCGCAGGTCGGGCAGGCATTAGGTTGCGCGTGGAAGCGGCGGTCAAGAGGATCATTGTACTCTTGCTCGCATTGGGCGCACATAGGAAAATGGCGCATGGAAGTGTATGGGCGATCATAAGGGATTTTTTCAATAATGGTAAAGCGTGGACCACAGTTGGTACAGTTTGTAAAAGGATAACCCCAGCGGCGATTTTCAGGAGCGCTTATTTCCTGGAGACAGTCACTGCAGATGGCAATGTCCGGGGTTATCGGGACCGTGGCCGCACTCTGGTGCCGGCTGTCAATAATGATAAATTGATTGTGGTCACAGGGTGCTGTTAGCTCCTCGGTCGCAATCGAGCTGATGTCAGCCATGGGAGGTGCTTCCAGCTGCACTCTTTGGGTGAAATCAAGTAGGCTGGAGGTGCTCCCCGTTGCTATGATATGCACACCATCTCCAGCATTGGAAACAGTGCCCGCCAGCTTTAGTGAGGTGGCCAGTTTGTAGACAAAAGGGCGAAATCCTACACCTTGAACAATACCGTTGATGTGAATGGCAAGGGTTTGGGTGCTTTTATCAGCTGTCTGCATGAGCCATTCTTTCAGATCTGGTTATTTTGTAATGTTGGGAAGCAGGATCAAAACCGGTGCAGGGAAAAACAAGCAGCGGCAGTTATCGGGCGGCCTCAGCTTCATTTATGATTTCCTGATAACGTGGTGAGTCAACCACCCGTTGCTGCTCCAACTCTTCTATCTCTTCCCGGCTTAAATGGATGAGGCCGCATGCCGGGCATGCCAGGTCCACATCATCATGGGCTGCTCTTTCTTTCAGCTCGTCGGCAGTCATGTGCCCCACATAGCCGCAAGCACAGCCTGGGCATTCCGCTCTAATTGGTTTGCGGGCCTTTTTTTTTCTTTTTCTTTCAGCCATTATGGTTCTCCAGCATTGTGCACTCTGCTTTCCGGTCTTCTTTCACCGGGCGGCGGCATTCTTTCTCTGTTGATTTAGATCCACCTTGATACATTGCTTTTTTTGCCACGTCTCCCAGAGTCTTGCGCTTATTTGGTCTTGTTTAATGGGCTCTTGGATGAGGAACAATGTAGTAAGGCTTGCCTGATTTTGAACGAAATATCTATTTTCCCACGGTGCCCTTAAGTTCAAGTAATCGTTCATTCATGTCGTACACCGCATCAACAAGCATATTGGGTTCATTGGCTGAGAGCCATGTTGTTTGCAGTTGTTCTTTTTGGTATCCGAGATCGGCGAGTATTTCTTCTAAAATTTCCATGCGGGCAAGAGCTTTGTAATTACCATCCTGGTAATGACATTCCCCGAGGTGGCAGCCGATAAGCATGACTCCGTCTGCCCCTTGATTAAGGGCGTGAAGAATCATGTCCGGATGCACCATGCCTGAACACATCACTCGGATAATGCGCACAGAACATGGATATTGGATACGGGATATCCCTGCCAGATCAGCTGCAGCATAGGAGCACCAGTTGCAGCAGAAAGCAATGATTTTAACGTCACTATCCATGTTCTTGCTCGTTTTTTAGGATTTCAGCAGGATTTTGTTCAATGGGTGCCAGGGCTGCGTCAACTTGAGCTAAAAGCTGATCATAGGTGTAACCGGTGATGTATACCCCCCGTTTGGGACAAGCACCCTGGCAAATGCCGCACCCTTTGCAAAGGGATGGATCTATTTCGATAATTTTACCGGCAGTGCCGTCTGGCTCTGCGTGGTCGACAAGTCGTATGGCATGGTAAGGGCAAGCATCAATGCAGATGGCACATCCGTCGCAGTGGGCCGGGTCAACATGGGCGACGATAGCATCCAGTTCCACGCTCTCTTGCGCAAGGAGCGCAGTAGCCTTAGAGGCGGCAGCCAGGGCTTGTGATATGGATTCTTCCAATGGCTTTGGGTAATGGGCAAGGCCCGCTACAAAAACACCATTGGTGTTAAATTCAACCGGTCGGAGTTTGGCGTGTGCCTCTTGAAAGAAACCATCGCTGCTTAGGGGAAGTTTAAACAACTGGGCAAGATCCTTGCTTTCAGGGTTGGCAAGTGTTGCCGAGGCGAGTACGACCATGTCGGTTTCTATCTCCATCGGCCTGTGAAGAATATGGTCACGGGTGGTCACTATAAGGCCGTTTTCACCCTCGGAAATGACCGGTGGGCCTTGGAGATCATAGTTGATAAAGATGATTCCCATCTCCCTTGCCTGGTTGTATATTCTTTCCCGCTGGCCATAGGTTCTGATCTCCCTGTAAAGGATATATATCCGCCTGGAAGGCATTTCCTGCTTAAGCTTGATGGCGCTTTGGATGGAGTGAGTGCAGCAGGATTTTGAGCAGTAGGGGCGCAACTTGTTACGGGAACCGACACACTGGATGAATACAAAGGATTTGCCATGGGCAACCCGCATTTCATTGTGCATGTGGAGTTTGTCGAATTCGATGGAGGCAACCACGTTTGGTATTTTGCCGTATCCGAATTCGTTGGGAATGTAACGTTTGCCTCCCGTGGTTAAAATGACGGCTCCGTGTTCGATGATTTTTTTACGGCCCGTAGCGGTTTTGATACTGGTCTTAAAGTGGCCGGCCTGACCTGATGAATCCGTTACCGTGGATTTGAGATGAACGGTAATTTTATCCTGATCATAGATTTGTTCCTGCAGCTTTTTCAGGTAACGGGGAACCTGCTCGCCGTTCCACGTCTGAAAGAGATGAAGTGCGTTTCCACCCAGCAGGTTTGATTTTTCGATGAGATGAACTGGAAAACCTTGGTTTGCAAGGTTAAGGGCAGCCGTCATTCCGGAAACACCGCCTCCTATTATCAGTGCTTCGGGGACAACCGGTATGCTGACGGGGTACAATGGTTTTTGCAGAGCGACTTTGGCAACTGCCATTCTGACCAGGTCTAATGCCTTGTCAGTTGCCTTTTCCGGTTCATGTCGATGGACCCAGGAGTCCTGATTTCGGATGTTGGCCATTTCGACCAGGTACTCGTTTATGCCAGCGGAGCGCAGCGTTTTCCGGAACAGTTGCTCATGGGTTTGTGGGCTGCAGGCGGCGATAACGATCCTGTTGAGTTCTTTTTCCCTGATTTGTTGAGCAATGTATTGCTGGTTATCCTGGGCACAGGCAAAAAGATTCTGGTCAACATATATTACACCAGGTAACGATTTGGCATATTCTGCAACTCGATTTACGTCAATCACGTCGGCAATGTTGGAACCACAGTGACATATGAATACCCCTGTACGCGGTTTGTTCTGGTCTTTTTTTGTTTCCACTGCCGACGTGGGGCGGTGCGTAAGTGAGTGCCGGGCGGTGGTCAGCATCATTGAAGCACATGCAGCGGCTGCAGACCCACCTATTACTGATTGAGGGATGTCCCTGGGGCCGTTAAACGCACCGCAGGCAAAAATACCCTTTTTAGATGATGCAACAGGCATAAAGGAAGATATGGAGGCAAACCTGTCCGGGGTGATATGCACGCCCATTTTTTCTGCAAGCCTGATGGCCGAATCGGGTGTTTCCATTCCTATGGAAAGAACTACAAGATCAACTGATCGGTTAACTTGCCGTCCTTCCTCGTTGGCATAATGGATACGTAAGGTTCCCTTTTTGTCTTTTGGCTGTACGGCGTTGACTTTCGCCCGTATGAAATGAATGTTGTGTTCATTTTTTGCCTGGATAAAAAAGCGGTCAAAATCTTTACCGTGGGTACGGACATCGCTGTGGTAAATTGTTATTTCCGTATCCGGCAGTTGTTCCTTGATAATCACTGCCTCTTTGATAGCACTCATGCAGCATACAGAGGAGCAGTACTCGTTGTTACAGCGGTTTTTGTCGCGGCTGCCCACACATTGTAAAAATGCCACTTTTTTTACCGGTTTATTATCTGACGGCCGGGTCAGGACGCCGCCGGTAGGGCCGGTGGATGCCAGTATTCGTTCAAGTTGAAGCGAGGTGACTACATTGGGATAGTGACCAAACCCCAGTATATGGTTTTTGTTTGGATCAAAAGCCTGAAAACCAGGAGCAAGTATAATGGCACCGACATGCAGGGAGTGTTTTTTTTCACGGTCGTCGAAATTCACAGCATCGGCTGGACAGACCTGTGCGCAGGCCCCGCATCGACCTGGGCCATTGAGTTGAATGCAGGCCTGCTGGTCTATTTGGTATTTTAGGGGGACAGCCTGGGGGTATTTGATATAGATGGCCTTGCGGATGGTCATCCCCTCGTTGAAGGGATCGTCAACTTTTATCGGACATACATCTGTACACAGACCGCAAGCGATGCATTTTTGTTGGTCAATATAGCGCGGGTATTCTTTTACCCTCACCGTAAAGTCTCCGGCTACCCCTTCAACATCCAGAACCTTGCTCAGGGTCATGATTTGAATGTCTGGGTGGCGACCGCATTCAACGAGTTTAGGCGCAATGATGCACATGGAGCAATCATTGGTGGGAAAAGTCTTGTCGAGTTGAGGCATGGTGCCACCGATAGCACCGGTTTGTTCTATGAGGTAAACAAAATAGCCTGATTCGGCTAGGTCGAGGGCTGCCTGCATTCCGGAGACACCGCCGCCAACAACCATAACTGCACCTGTATTTTCAGTCGCTGACATAACTATTATACCTTGTGTATGACCTTAAAACCGATTTAACCTGTCGCATAACATGACGCTGATTGTTGAAGCCTTGCAGCTGATCGTTTCATGTACTTTCAGGGAGAACCAGTGCCTGCGACACCAGCTCCCAGATATACTTGACTTCAATGTTCAGGTTAAATTCTCGGGCAAGGGTTTTTTCAAGTTGGTCTTTACAGCTGTGACAAGAGACAACAACAATCTCTGCCTCTGCCTGCTGAATTTGTCGAGCCTTTTCTCTGCCGAAATAGGTACGTTCGGCGGCATAGGGGGTTGCCCAGGCTCCTCCTCCGGCACCACAGCAGTAGTTGTCCAGCTTGTTGGGGATAAGTTCGATAAAGTTCCGGCAACATTTTTTGACGATTGTACGTCCCTCATCGAAATAGCCGTGACCAAAAGCCTTGAGTGATTTTCTGCCGTAGTTGCAGGAGTCATGGAGTGTTGTCAGCTGGTTATGTACCGCATGGTCAAGAGTTATTCTGTTTTCTGTAATATATTCAAGTAATAGGTCAAAAACAGAATAAATTTTGAATTTTTGTAGTGATTCCGGGAACCATTTTTCCAAACCATATCGGGTCGCATAATAGGCATGACCACACTCAGGAAGGAGCAGGGCCTGACAGTTAAGCCGTTCCATATTGTCGACGATACGTTCAACAATTGTTTTCATCGCATTGTCATCGCCGGTATAGAGTCCCCAATTGACCCCCTCCCAGTTTTCAGAGGAGATTGTCCACGATTCGTCAGCAGCATAAAATATACGCCACCACCGCGTCATATCGTCGGGCTGGGCAAATGGTTCTTTAGAGTTGATCGTTACTAGCAGCCGTGCACCCCGGACATCGATGGGGGGGACAAAACCAGGGCAACTGGTTTCAGCAAGTTCTACTCCCAGATCATTGACAAGCTCTAGAAAATCATCTTTTGGGATACCCAGATTGTTTCCTTTTTCCAGGCAGGTTGTAACTCCTTTTTGGAGAGGGTGGGGGACTTTGTGACGTTGCCTGTGTGCACGGAGAGTGCGCATGAGTGTCACTATCTTAATGTTCATCGGGCAGGATTCTTCGCACCTGCCGCAGAGAGTACATTTCCAGGGCCATTCGATGTCTATCAGTTCCTTGCCTATGCCGAGCGCTGCCATGCGCACTATTTTTCGAGGGTCAAGGCCGTCTACTCCAGAGAGAGGGCAGGCGCTGGCGCAGCTGCCGCATGTGGTGCAGATGCCGGCAAAATCAACGGCATCTTTCAAGTCCGAAGTTTTCAGGTTGAGATGGATGGGCGGGGTCGTTGACTCTTTGGTTTGATCTTTTTGAAATTCGTTTTCTATTCGTCGTTTGGGGAGGTCGACTTTTGGCTTGCGGCCGAATTTTTCGCACAGCTTAAGGTAGTCTTCCTGCTGGATGACATATCGGCGCCCAGGTGCTTTCTGGGCGGGGAGAGATCCTGAGTTGATCCAGTTTCTGATCGTATTGCGATGAACACCGAATTCTTCGGCTAGTTCATTGACTTTAACTTCATAAACCATGCTTTATAACTAGGTTAAGACCTTAAACAGTTGTTTTTTGGGGGGCGTGGCTATTTGTGCAAGATGTGCAATGTTTAATATCGCATGGTTTGTTTGTTTTCTGCAACCCTAAAGTAACAAAAGGCTGGAAATAAAGAGAGGCGGATAACGTATTTTCCAAGATAATCGTCGGTTTTCGGCAGAAAGTGAATTTTGGGGGTGTCTTGAGTAATGAGATTTTACAATCAAGACCGGGGAAGTATCGACCAATCCGAAGCATGCGAGAATTTTACTACGGGCAGATACGGAGTATCGGAGTCTTCTTTTTCTCCGAGGAAAAATTGTAGCATTGCCCCTGATATTACTGGAAAAAGTATTGTTTTTGGTCCCCTTAAAAACTAGTTTCCTATAAATCCAGCCAGCCACATGGTTAGGGGGGGGTAAAAGGTTATCAGGAGAAGGTCGATCAGGAGGATAAGCAGAAACGGGATAATACGCCTGCTTACTGCTCCTATGGAATCACCGGAAATGGATGCGGAAACAATCAGGCAAATACCCATGGGTGGAGTCAGCATGCCGATAGCCAAGTTGGTGACGACTATCACGCCGAGCTGGACAATGTCAATGCCGAGCATAGGCAGCATCGAGATGATAGTGGGGACCAGGAGGATCAGGGCTGCGGTTGTTTCAACAAAAGTACCGGCAATGAGAAGAATAAGATTGATCAGCAGCAAGAGTATGGTCGGGTTGCTGGTCATGCTGAGTAAGGATTGAGCCAGTTGTTCCGGGATATTTTCAATGGCAGCGATCCAGCTGAAAATAGAAGCCATAGCAATAATAAACATGACTATGGAGGAGGTAACAGCAGCATCGCGAAAAAGGGGAAAAAGACTTTTTATGGTCAGTTGCCTATAGATAACCATTCCAACGAGCAGGGCATAAATAACAGCCATGGCAGCCGATTCCGTTGCAGTGAAAACGCCGCTGAGGATGCCGCCGAGGATAATGATCGGGGCTCCAAGAGCTAAGAGTGACTGTTTAAACGTATGCCAAACATGTTTTGCTGAAAAAGGGGTGGTCGCCGAATATCGATAACGAAGCGAGATGAGAGTAGAAACTGCTATCAGTGAAATCCCGATGAGCAGGCCGGGGAGAATGCCAGCGGCAAAAAGTTGTCCAATGGAGGCGCCGGTAAGAAAACCGAAGATAATCATAGGGATGGAAGGAGGAATGATGACCCCGATAGATCCTCCTGAAGCCTGTACTGCAGCGGCAAAGTCTGAAGAATAACCTGACTTTTTCATTGCCGGAATAAGGATAGCGCCCACTGCTGCGGCGTCGGCGGCAGCAGATCCTGAAATGCCGGCAAAAAACATGGCTGAAACGATGGTGACAGCTGCAAGTCCACCCGGCAGCCAACCTACCAATGCATTGGCAAAGTCAATAATGCGTTTGCTTATCCCTCCCGCATCCATCAAAACACCGGCAAACATGAAAAGTGGAACGGCCATGAGGTGGAATGAATCAGTTCCGGAAAAAAGGCGCTGGGCAATCATCATGATCGGAAAATCGCCTTGAATGACAATGGCCAGTACTGAGGCAGCACCGATACTGATGGCTATGGGAACATTGAGCGCAAAAAGTGCGAGAAGGGAGATAAGCAGTATTTCGCTGGTCATGACCAGTCTCCCCTTGCCGTGCAGGCGAGTGCCGTCAGTGCGTATCCGATGAGAATAATCCCACTGATCGGAATAACAGCCAGGATTACCCATTTTTCAATTCCTAAAGCCGGTGAAATCTGGTGGCGGACAAAATAAGCAAATTGAAAGCCTGCAACAGTGATCGTCGTGAAAAGAGAAATGGAAACCAGGTGCACAACTATTGCTGTCCACCTTCGCTGAGTTGCTGAAAGGCGAGAGACGATAAAGTCCACACCGGGATGAAGGCCCTTGTAGTAGGCTGTCGTTGCGCCGAGAAAACTGATCCAGACAAGCATGTACCTTGCCAGTTCCTCAGACCAGAAAAGCGAATTGTTTAAAACATAGCGGTAAAAAACCTGAGCAGCAACAAGCAGGGCCATGGAAAAACCAATGGTAAAGAGAAGATACTCGATGCAAGCGTTCAGTCGCCGACAGCAGGTTTGCATGGATCGAATCACAGCAAGGCCGATAAGTAAAGAGGGCAGACCTTGCGATCTGCCCCCGTAATTTTTAAAAGAAGGTGTTGGCCGGGTAAACTGAAAATTACTTGGTGGCTTCCAGCATCTTCAGCAGCAACGCCTGAACTTTAGGTTCTTGATAGATGTCCATGTTTTTCAAGGTTGCGACCTTATCACGGAAGCTTGCGATGTCAGGTTGTTCTTCGATAACCATTCCTTTTTCCTTGAGCAGGGCTAAACGGGCTCCGTCTTTGTCGCGATTATCTTTTCGTTGGAAACGGGAGGCTTCAACCATTGCCTGTGTGATCATCTTGCGGTCTTCAGGGGTAAGGGTCTGCCACCACATGAGCGAGGCCACATCAATGTGGGCGGAATATACGTGGCGTGACATGGTCATGTATTTCTGTACTTCGTAAAACTTGTACACCTCCATAACCCAAAGAGGGTTTTCCTGTCCGTCAATAACTCCCTGCTCGAGCTCTGAGTAAATCGGCCAAGGCATAGGGGTTGGGTTCGCACCAAGGGCCTGCCATATGGATTTGTGCAGAGGGGAAGCCATAACCCTTATTTTGAGTCCTTTGACATCGGCGGCTGTTTTTACGGGCCGTTTGTTGTTGGTTAGATTCCTGAAACCATTTTCGGAAAATGCTAATCCTTTGAAGCCGACTTTTTCAAGATCACTGAGTATTTCGTCGCCTAATGGGCCGTCAAGAATGAGATCTGCCTGTTGATTGTCCTTAAAAAGGAAGGGATAGTTGATGACACGGACTAGGGGAGCAAAAGTGTCAAACGGGCCAACTGTAATAACACCCATTTGTACTGTGCCCATCTGGATCTGTTGAAGTATTTCGGTCTCGTTACCGAGAGATTTGGAGTGGTAGACTTTAACCGTATATTTTCCGTCGGAAACTTTTTCCAGGATTTCCTTGAATTTGCCGGCAACGATGTTTTGTGCCGATCCGGGTTTAGTGACAACTCCAAGCTTTATTTCCTGGGCTGCTTGAGAGGGTTGGCTGATGAAGAAAGAAAGGAGACAAGAAAACAGTAAGAGGATGTGTTTCATGCGGGAAGCCTGTCTGGTTGAAGTGAGAGCTATGAGCAGCTGTACAGACGCAACAGGAAAAAGTGTTGATCATCCTCCGCCAATAGCAGGAAAAATAGCAACTTGATCACCCGCCTGTATTTCCTGATCGAACTGACAATGGCGAGAATTAATCATGGTTACCCCTATTTCTTCAATATCAATTTCCAAAGAATTGATAATGTCGCGGACAGTCGTTCCGGGCGGGAGATCTTGCTCCTGCTTTATGAAACGATTGTCACGAAAATACGCAAAAAGTTTTACTGTAATTTTCATAGGTGTCAATAAAAAGTTGTATGAGGCCCGGCTCTAGGGAGTCAGGCCTCAATGTTCAACAAAAAACGGTAGAAAAGTATAATAATACTTTTCTACTTACAGCTTTATTAGAAATTCCAGAAAGTATCGATTTCCTCTCCAGACATATCCCAGACCACGTTGTGCGGAGCAATGGGTTCTTCAGCAAAAAATTCAGGCAGGCGATCATCCAGGTTGGTAAATCCGGCTGCCTGG
>NZ_JAFFQD010000037.1 GCF_016918565.1 Desulfogranum marinum | reverse complement strand
GAAGAAATCAAGCGATTGCTTGAATATAGGGAACGGCCAAGGCAGTGGATTTATCGTTCCCGGGTGAAAAAAGTAGATTAAAGAAGAATGCTTGAAACTTATGGAGGCAGTATGGTTGGAAAATATCAATCTTCCAGCGCGCACCGTAGTATTCGATTATCTGCTCAACTGATAGTGTTAAGTCAGTGGTCATGAGAGCAACGTATCGTGTCTTCCGGTAACACCAAACAACTCGTACCGGGCACCTCATTGTTTGTAACATAACGGTCTGTGAATATGCCTGCACTTCCCTTTTTTTACCATACAGAAAAACCGTATAAGTCTGAGCCTTCTCCTTATATTTGGTTGCGCAATCATCCACTGATCCCAAACGGTTACCATATTTTCGTGGGCGACCAGCCTTACGTTTCCCTGTAGACGTGGGTGCAAAATCATACAACGTTATATTTGTCCGCATACGGGAAAGCATGTGGAAAAGTCCTCCATTCCCACGATCCAATCTGGACCAGAGACCATCGTTGCCAAACCAGCTATCTGTCACAATCAATACTGATTGCTGAAAATAATTTTGGACTTCTTTGATCATTGTGGCTGCTTGCTGCATCTTGCTTTCAAAAGGGAGAATCTTCCCTTTTCGTGTAGCTGTAGCGGATTTCGCCTCAATGTCCTTCTTCATCATATAAAATCGAAAATCAAGTGGCAGGCAAGCCCATCGTGATTGTACTTTCTTGAGCAAACCTATTGCCAATATACATTGGGACCAAGGATACGAACTCTGGTTTCCTTTTCCCGCATGATCGTGGAAATGACCACAAGCAAAAATATTCTTGCCACTCTTGGGATTTATTGAATCATCCAGTACGAGAAGAACTCTCTCTTCTGTTGCTGGAAATTGAATCATTCCCCACATTGTTTGCCACAATCCCTTCCATGGTAAGGTTGCGCTGCCCATAAAGGTGTAAAACCGTTGACTCTGTATATCCAGGCCAAACAGAGTCTGCAAAGCACGCAACAAATTAGAGGTGATTGATGATGTGAATGGAACCACCACCGCCAGCAAGGTGTATGCAAACCAGATTTTCCTTTTTTGCCCCTGCTTTGTGCTGGAAAATTCTTGTTGTAAAGGTGTAACTAGATCGCGTAATATGAACATGGTGAGTTGCTCCTTATGGTATGTTTTCAATTACTTAGAGAATAATTGAATTATACCATGACGGCGCTCACCTTTCACTGTTTATCTTGTTGATATTGCGACATATTCAGACTTTAGCCCTTCCCGTTGGCACGAAAAATGAAATCGCTTTTCGATAGCCATTCCCACCTAGTAATGACTACCAAGATAATGCGATAAAATTTCTAGGAAACTTCAGATTACTAGTTGACATAGATTTAACTGGCATGGCAGAAGAAAGCATTTTGCGCCAAGGCATTGATAATCGAAAACGACCTAAACTATCTTTAACTGACGAAATTGACGTTAAAGATATTATGGAGCCTGGCTCTATTGATAATATAATGAACATAACAACAGAAGCATTAAGTGGTTTGCAAGAAACTTTTCATAACCATTTAAAAAGAATAGAAAAAACTATAATTATTCAAGATGAGGAACTCCAGTTGCTTTGGTGGATGGTTGGTGAGCAGAGCACAATGTGGGGTAACTCATTCAGCGACATTGATGAAAAATCTAGGCCAATTTTGCTCGCCATCGAAGCCGCTAGTATGACTGAAGAATTCATTGAACCCCCATCGCTTAAAGCTGTTTTTTCTCGTGTTGGAATTAGCAACAGTAGTAAAGTTACCATACCTGACGCTATTAATAGTTGTGGAGAAGAAACACTAAAAAAAATAAATAATGAAATTAAAAAAAGCTCGATAATTTTCCCCGTACATATAGCAGCAGAGCGTGCACTAGAAACTGGAGTAAATGCATCATGGATAGATGGATGGAGTAGTATTTCAGACATTACGAAGAACACAGAGTTGAACCATCAACAACTTGCTCTGCAGGTATATCGGGAGTGCAAGTTCATTTCACAATTTCTATCGTGAGGTTCTGATGACAAAACTCACTTGTCCAAACCCCGATTGTAGAGTTGCGGAGACAGGGAAATGTGTGGAGGGGTTTCCAGTAAAAGAATGCCCACATCAACAAAAAATTGTATCGATTGAAAACCATCCCGTTGCTGATGTGAACAATGAAGAATCCCAACAAGAGCCAACCCCAGCAAGTAGATCAACAAGCCTTACCGAAACATCAGTTGCAAGTGGTGAAATTTTGAGTATTGGCGAGGCAACGGATATTCTTCGTAAAAGGTCGACTCGTGTTTTAACAGTCATCGGCCCGAATAAATCTGGAAAAACAACTCTTGGAATAAGTTTATACGATTTTTTCCAGCATGCTTCCTTTGATCGTTGGAGCTTTAATGGCTCAATGACATTGCCTGCATTTGAAAAACGTTGTCACCATGCAAGATCCCAGTGCGGTGGGTCAAGTCCTGAAACACAAAGAACTTCTCGTTCGGAAGGCCTTGGTTTTCTGCATTTAGCGCTCCACAGTCATGACTCAGGACGAATAGATCTTCTCATTTCTGATCGTTCTGGCGAGTTTTACACTGCTATTGCTGACAATCTAGAAGATTGCGAGAGTTTGCATGAAGTTTCTAGAGCAGACCATGTAATCTTTTTAGTGGACGGAGAGAAACTTGCCAGTGATGAACGACATGGTGTTATTAATGATGTCAGAATGATTATTGCCACCCTAATGGAAGAAGAGAAGATAGGTGTAAATCAAAGAGTTGGTATAATTTTAACTAAATACGACATCGTGTTTTTATCAAAATTTAAAGAACGAGTTGATCGAGATTTCGAAAATTTGGTAAACCAAGTAGAAGAAAATTACGGGGGATCTTTAGCTGAAATTAAGAGTTTCAAAATTGCTGCTCGCTCAGAATTGGATACTTTTGAACCTTGTTACGGCGTGCTTGATATTCTTGAACAAACTTTACGACGCCAACATATCGTTAAACATATTGCACCTTCAGTATCTGAGTTCAGTCGCTCTTTTCTCCAACTTCAAGAAACCGACAGGAGGGGAGAATGAGTCAAAACAAAATAATTTTATGTGGCCTTCCTGCATCGGGAAAGACAACATTTATTGCCGCATTGTGGTATATTTTATCTAATAAAGAAATTTCTACAACATTGTCACTTGGGTCTTTACCAAAAAGTCGAAATTATCTAAACGAGCTTTCAAGAAAATGGTCGAGACTTATTCAAGTTGCCCGTACTCCGACTGATGAATACCAAGAAATATCCATTAGTCTCAAAAGTGAAACTTCTACTGTAACCCTAAGCATTCCAGATATGTCAGGTGAGACGTGGCGTTCTCTTTGGTCGAACCGGTCATGTCCAGAGCATGTTGCGGAATGGACCCAAAACTCGTCTGGAATTTTGCTTTTTCTTCATTCTGATAAAATTACTCCACCTGTGGACATAGTATCAAGCAATGCAATGGTTAGAGCTATGGGGGGAGAACCAGAAGATCGCGAGTTTGTTCCTTGGTCACCCGATAGTTCTCCAACACAAGTTATTCTCGTTGACCTCCTGCAATCACTCACCCTTCCCCCTTTAGGAAAAGGAAAAAAACGTTTAGGTATAATTATTTCAGCATGGGACAAGACGAAAGATACAGGTTCTACACCAGGAGAATACCTTCGTCGTAACTTACCATTATTGCATCAGTTTTTACAATCAAGTGACTGTTTCACAGAAATAAAGATTTATGGTGTAAGTGCACAAGGTGGTGATTTTGAGTCTGAAAAAGAGTTACAACATCTTAAGGATGAAGACATACCATCTAAGCGTATTCTGGTAGTAGATGGTACTGACTCCAATCACGATCTCACCTTACCTATTCAATGGTTAATGAAGAAATGAGCATTAGAAGCCAGGAGCCAATCCTGGTCCATCAATTATTGCATGGATATGAGGATGGGCACCGGCTTTTATCAGGTTCAAAGAAAGTGGACGGTATCTCAGCAAAAACAATTCTCACCTTAAGTGACCTTTCTGGCCAAAGCGGAAACATTCAGCCAACTGGTTACCTAACAGGATACCCTTTGTCTCAAATAGGAGCTTATGCAATAGCCAGGACGTGGCCTGCGCCAGAGATGTCTCGACCTGGTTGTGTATGGACACAGACACTTCTTGTGGATTTTTCTGACCTTGTTTCTTTGGATGATTTTTCTCTACTAAAACTATTCAGACGACCGCTAGACGCTAGTGACACTTTTTCATACGACAACAGCTTGATATTAGATAACAAATTTAAAGACAATAGAATACAGCAGCTTCCATCGAGGCCAATTTTAGATTTAATGGAAGCTCTATATAAATACCCAAATGTTTCTGTTTTTGCTCAAATTAAAGAAAATTTTCCCGTAGATGAAATAGCTTTTGCTTTATGGCTACAGCAATGGCCAAAACTTAGAAGGAATTTTCGTTTTTGTACCTGGGTAACATCCGACCGATCAAGATATGGGGACCAATTCGATCTTCAGTTTGTACCTAGCAAGAGCATTTTTCTTGGGCAAAAACGGAATGAGGATGAAAAATTTTGGGTAGATTTTGTAACCACGTCCAACAATAATATGGATAACATATTAAACGTATGGGCAAAGGAATTGTCCCCCACCTCAGAGAATAACTCTCTTACTAATTTTCTTTGGAGATTTGGGGCAGAAGCAAACTATGGAAGAGCTGATTTTATAAACTTGTCTTTGGCATGGAACGTTCTTGTGAGTGCTTCATATGTAAACATTGAAGCTGCAATCGAAGTGGCAGAGAGATTCACCCCGCAAATTACAAGCCTTACAAGACAAGTGTTAAAAGAGCTCATTCACTTTTCAGATATAAACAAAAAATTAAAAAAATCTGTTTTAAAGTATTTAGTGGATTATCTGCATCTCTTAGAAGGTCACGTCGCAGAAGATGACATAACCAAAATTGCACAAATTGTATGGCATAATGCCCCAAAATTTATTTGGACATTTTTTCAATCTAATTCTTTATTTTTTCAGGATATTGCATCCTCAGCAGCTAAGCTCATGACCCCTGAGAGTGCCCTTCAAGGTTCAAAAGATGATCCATGGTTGTTCTGTTATGCATTAGAGGCAAACCTCAAACTTGCTAACTCTTCTTCAGTGTGGGAGAGTCCCTATCCTATCCTAACGCGAATTGTTGAAATTCTTAACAAGCACAATAAAATTAACGATGAAACACTTTCTTTTATGTTGGATTCAGAAAGTAAGGAAGTTCCTTCTGTTGCGATAAATTTTTTTGGGCAAAAGGCTGTTGACGCTGTACTTGAGAGATTCGATTGTAACAAGATCAGTGACCAACACATTATAAACAAATGGCTCTTCGCAGCCGAAAGTCACCCTCAACTTCTTCTCACAGCTGTAGATCAATGCAAAGTGAAAAACATGAGGACCCTAGCTCTAATTGCTTCTCATGTGAAATATTATTCCCCCCCTCTTTCAAGTGCTAGAGATGAGTGGTGCAGAGCTATTAATAAAGCAGAAGGAGAGCTTGGTAACTACTTATGGCAATTCCATTCTTTCCTTTTAGCACGTGCTATTATTGGTGTCTCACCTGAACCTGCCGTTCTAATTAATTTTTCATTCGAACCTCTTCATCGAAACCTTCTTGCAGCTATAATCGATACAAATGCATGGAAAATGATCGAGAGTGTATTGCCAGAAGTATCAGTTTGGTCATCTTGGGATTTGGCGCATAGACTTAGGGTCGGAGTAATGCAAACCTTTATTAACAATGAGTTATCCCCAAAAAGCTTTATTGAACTTCAAATAGACGACATGACTTTCAAGAAAATGGTCATGATCGCTGGGTTTTCCTCAAAGGGGATTTCTTATCTGGAAAAAGTTTTAGAATGGAATCGAGCTAACCCAAACGAAGCAAGTTGTTATCGCTTTGATATAATCAGAAAAATGGTGAAGAAAAATATAAGAAATTGGTTTTCCTAGAAAAAGATAATCAATTCTTCGCTTGACTCATCTCGTATGTAAAAGCGCTCTGGATGCCGGTTTGCAAAGTCCATATATCTCCTATAAACATTGACTTGGTCTCCATAAAAGCGACACCGCGAGCCTTATCTTGTTTCTATCCTGGAAAAAGGGGGCAGTTTTGTTTCAGGGTTGTTCAGCTAGAATTTCTTATGAGCTTTTCTTGTTTTAAACTCAATTGATTGATATTGTTTATAAACGTGAAGTTGAACAACGGGCAGTCTGTTTTTTTGTTTTCAATCAGGAAGTGCCCCCTTCTGTTCAATGAATTTAGTCAATGTTACGGGACAATTATTCAGTCTCAAGAGAAGTGTTACGGGGTGGTCTGTTTCTGAAAAATGGAATGGTCAGGTTTGCCAGGCACTTCCTTTTTAATAAATAGCCGCTACAATTGTTTTCCTGGTGTTACACACCCCAAAAGATTGATATAGCAATTGATGGCAACAGGGACTATAGCAACCAACCATCGAGATCGTAAAAATCACGTCTTTGGATAGTTAGGATGAGATCACTCATCAAGACTTGAACTCCGTAGCAGGCTCACTTCCTGACTCCTTTTGTACCATTTGTACATAGAGGCTCCGTAATTTTTCGGTCATTTCCCCTGGCTTTCCGTTACCAATTACATAACCGTCAATTTTCACAACAGGTAATACTAAGCTGGTAGCACTGCTCAAAAGAGCTTCATCGGCATCAAGTGCCTCGGCAACAGTAAAGAGTCGTTCTTCAATGGCTATGTTGTGAGTCTTAGCTAGCTGGAGCAAACATTTCCTTCGGATGCCAGGCAGGATGGACCGAGAGAGGGGACGGGTAATAATTTTATTATTCTTAATAATATAAGCGGTCGAAGTGGTGCCCTCGGTCACAAAACCATCTTCTACCATCCATCCTTCATACGCACCATTCTCATAAGCCTCCTGTTTAGCCATACACTGGCCAAGGAGCGCAATTGATTTTATATCTCTGCGTTTCCACCTGATATCCTCAACTGTTACCACAGAAACACCATTTTTTGCTAAAGGAGTGTTTACAAAATCCTTTGCTATGGTAAAGGCCATGCAAGTAGGTGGGGTGTCTATTGGGTATGCGAAATCCCTTGGCGCAACGCCACGTGTTACTTGAGTGTATATGCCGCCTTCTTTAAGGTCATTGCGGCGTATAAGGTCTTCCAGTATAGCGACATATTTTTCTTTACTAAATGGCCACTCTATATCTACTGCTCTTAGACTGTGGTCTAAGCGTTGCAAAAATGGCATTTTATTAACTATTCTAGAATTTACTACAGGTACAACTTCATACACTCCGTCTCCAAAGAGAAAGCCGCGGTCGAAAGCTGAAACCTTAGCTTCTCTGACAGGAACAAATGTATCATTTATAAAAACGATCCCTTTCATTTAGTATCCTTCAACTCCTTTCTTGATCATTACGATTTACTGAAAACTATTTTGCATTAGTAAAAATTTAGTTTTAGACTAGGTAAACCGCGGCTCCGAGGCATACAGTAATTATTTACTCCAGGCATATACTCACTGTGGACGTCTGCGCTGTCTCTGAGGATAAAATGTTTGGTTAGAACGAGGTAATCGTCAGACTCTGGGTGACCAGGGTAAATGGCAATTATTTTAGATAGCCTAAAGGTTGTGTGCAGCGAAATACGCACCCTCAAGCATAACATCCTCACGTTCAAGAATATCCAAGGATTATTCCATGAGTAAAAGACGCAGCCCCTTAATATGCAATTTGGAAAAATAATATAGCCGTTACCGATTTCCTTTATTTTTAGCCAACTTTGCAACTCTTGTTTGAGATCAGCGTGCTACCAATTTTCTCCACTTCCTCGACAAGGAGGTCGAGATCTCGTAATTCGGTGCGATGATTGGTAATATTTACCCGGATCGCCAACTTTCCGTTTAAAATGGTAGTTGAAGGGGCTGCTATTCCTTTTTCCTGGAGGGTTATTACGATCTCTTTATTGAGTTCATCCACATTTTTTCCATTCTCAGAGTCATGCCTAAAGCAAACTATATTGAGTGTTACAGGAGCCAGAAGTTCCAATGTGGATGAATCTTGGATTTTCTTTTTCAGATATGATGCCTGAAGGCAATTTTCCTCGATGGCTTGTGCGAGTTTATCTGTTCCGTGCTCGAGAAAATGGGTCCATATTTTCAACGCCCGGAAACCACGAGAAAGCTCAGGGCCATAATCTACTGGCCATGGATTACCAGCCGCCAACCCTTGGCCGGCTTCCAGCAAATACTCTGGTCTGCCGGAAAATGTTTTAAGATGCACTTCGCCGGAGCGAACCAGAACGCACCCCGCATCATAATTAACATGCAGCCATTTATGAAAATCAAACGCAAGGGAATCAGCACGTTCAATACCTGCGAGGCGATCGCGAATCTCGCTGCTTAGAATTGCTGTGGCGCCAAAAGCTCCATCAACGTGCAACCACAAATTTTCTAGAGCAGCAATATCGGACAATGTTTCAAGGTCATCAATCGCACCTACATTTACTGAGCCTGCTGTACCGATAACAACAAAAGGTGTTTTGCCCTGTGCACGATCTTTTTCAATTGCCTTTTTCAAGGCTCCCAGGTCCATTCTGAAATTTGCATCACATGGTATCTTGCGTAACGAATCACTGCCAATTCCCAATAAATCGAAAGCTCGTCCCAGGCAGGAGTGCGCCTGGGCAGATGCATAACCAACCAGCACAAATCGACCAACACCTTTTTTCCTGCATTCAAATCCAAGCCGTTGATCACGTGCAGCTTTTAAGGCAATAATTGTAGCCATTGACGTTCCCGAAACTATAAGACCGCTTGAATCTTCCGGGAATCCCATCATTTGGCGGCACCACTCTAAAACCTGCTTTTCAACATATATTGCTCCGTGATCTCTTCCACCAAGGTTTGCATTCATTGCCGCTCCTGTTATCTCAGCAAGAATGCCACCAGGATTACCGGCTCCGTGCACCCAACCAAAAAATCGTGGATGGGTGTTCCCAACCCCGTAAGGCAAGAGGTCTTCAAGCTTCCGACAGAGTTCTTCAGCACTTATACCAGTAATTGGAAGATCGGATTGCAAAGCGGCCTTCATTCCATCCGGTAAAGGGGTCCACACACGACCTTCGCCGGCTGATTCCATTTTATCCAAAGCAGCGTCTAACATTTTATGAGCCGCTGAGCGAAATTCGCTCCAATTAACAGGATCCAATGTAGCCTTACTCACACCTCACCTCCATGAACTATCTACGGTAGTATTTCTAAGTATTTCATCTATGCATACTGAAAATGAACCATTTGCAAAACACGCTCTGCTGCCTTGCAAAATGTCGACATTAGTAATGCACAAATGACAGACACCGCCTCCCTTGTCAACAATTTTCAAGGACATCACAAATAACGAGCGTATAACGACAACTCAAATTTACTCATATTGTTCATAGTTTCAAATTACAATGGCTGTCTCTTTTGCAATACGATCTTCTTGGAAAATAGATCTGCCATTCACCATACACATTACACCTGTATGTTGCTGATAAGTAATAATTTACATTGCTGTCAGCAAGCACTGGTCGCCATGATAAAGTTTGCTCTTTTAGGTAAAAATAGCAACACAGAGTGTCCCCTGATGGCCTCCAGTAAATTTCCGTCACATCCCATTAAAATGACAGAAGATTATCATTTTGAGCTTTTTATGGAGTAACTTTTGATTTGACATCAATAATAAATTTTGGCATAAAGAATTTTAAAAATGTCGACATTCCTCATTTACACATACGACGAAAAGCGATTTTACAGCAGGATAAGTTACTCTAATCTGTCCACACCTAACATTTTTGGTCAAAAAAAAGCATGAATGAAAAGATTGTAATCGAAACAAGCGAGGCACCCGGGGCCATTGGACCTTATTCCCAGGCAATTAAGACTGGAAACCTTCTCTTTACTTCATGCCAATTGCCAATTGATCCGGCAACCGGAAAAATGGTGGAAGGATCAACAGCAGATCGTGCACATCAAGTACTGAGGAACCTAGCTGCAGTCATTGAGTCCGCAGGGGGGAAACTAGACAATGTTGTCAAAACCACTGTCTTTTTGGCAAACATGGATGATTTCCAGGAAGTCAACACTGTCTATGCAGAATATTTTTCATCACCTTTTCCTGCAAGAAGTGCATTCCAGGTAGCTGCTCTTCCCTTGGGAGCTGATATAGAAATCGAGGCCGTTGTACTCATCAATTAAGCAAAACCACAGGACATAAAATGAACCTTACTCAATTTCCCAGAAGAAACTATGTGCAGGATGCTACTCCGCTGGAAGCATTGCCTGCCTTCTCAAAAGCTCTCGGCAACAAAGTTAACATCTATATCAAAAGAGATGACCTGTTGCCTGGCTGTGCAGGTGGAAACAAAACGAGAAAACTCGACTTCTGTATTGCAGACGCCATAGAAAACGGCGCAGATACTATTATTACCTGTGGTGCTGTACAGTCAAATCACTGCCGCTTGACCCTTTCATGGGCAGTTAAGGAAGGGATGGATTGTCATCTCGTGCTTGAAGAACGTGTAGCCGGTAGTTACAAAAAAGACGGATCAGGTAATAATTTTCTTTTCAACCTGATGGGTGTCAAAAGCACAAGCGTTGTTCCCGGCGGCTCAGACATGCTTGGTGAAATGACAAAGGTTGCCGAGCAGTTGAAAAAAGAAGGGAAGAAGCCATACATTATTCCAGGTGGTGCCTCAAATGCGATTGGCGCGACAGGTTATGTGGCGTGTGCTGAAGAAATTATGCAGCAGTTATTTAGCATTAACCTGTCTATCGACCACATGGTTGTCCCTAGCGGCAGTGCAGGAACTCACGCAGGTATTGTCGTGGGTATGTATGGAACCAATGCTGGTATTCCGGTATCCGGCATCAACGTGAGCCGGCCAAAAGACGTACAGGAAGAGATCGTCCACAATCTTGCTATGGAAACCGCTCAGCGCCTTGGTATGCGTGAGAGCCTTCCCAAAGAGCAAATCACATGCTTTGATGGCTATGTCGGCCCTGGATACTCCCTGCCAACAGACAGCATGACCGAAGCAGTTCAACTGTTGGCCCGGACAGAGGCTATCCTGCTCGATCCCGTCTATTCCGGTAAGGCAATGGCAGGTCTTATCGATCTTGTCCGCAATGATTATTTTGCAGAGGGAGCGAACGTACTGTTCCTCCATACAGGCGGATCCCCAGCCCTTTACGCATATCTTGATACTTTTCAGTAACCGATGATGCGCTGTTATTATAAAGTAAGTTCTCGCTAATAGCAGTGCTTCGTAACCAATATGTCGATTAAGACGCACCCAAAGCTCCTCCGGTATATAAAATGCCGGAGGAGCAGCTAAAACCTTCAGGAGGAATCAATGAAAACCTTTAAGACCGTTTTAACCGCGCTAACACTTTGCACCTGCTTGGGATTTTCCTCTGCTTTTGCTGGACCGACCGTTATCAAGCTGGCACATCCAAACGTGCCGCAACACCCAATGGGCCAAGCATTCATTAAATTCAAGGAATTATTGGAAGAACGCAGTGGCGGCGCATTCCGGGTAGACATTTTTGACAGTTCAAAGTTTGGCAACTTTGATAGTGTTGTTCAGGGATTGCAGCTCAACATGCTGCAGATGGGATCTGCCTCAACCCCCAATCTTTCCCCATTCTCCGACGACTTCCTCATTTTCGACCTTCCTTTCCTTTTTCCCGACTACCCATCCACCGATAAAATTACTGACGGCCCCATTGGTATGAATGCAACCAAGGCGTTGGAAAAAAGTGGTATCGTAGGTCTGGGCTATATTGAAATCGGTTTTCGTAACCTCTGGAATAATAACAGAGCGGTTGCAACCCTTGAAGATGCAAAAGGTTTGAAAATTCGTTCGACCCCATCCAAAGCGCACATTGCTACCTTGAAAAGCCTCGGCATGAACCCCACACCGATTTCTTGGGGTGAGGTCTACACTGCAATGCAGCAAAAAACAGTAGATGGTATCGACATTGATCTCAACCTTGCCTGGTATAATAATTTTCCTGAAGTAAACAACCACGTTACCATCGTAAACAGCTTGTTCAGCCCTCACCTGGTAATGATCTCCAAACGTTTTCTCGACAGCCTTTCGCCTGAAAACAAAGAACTTGTTCTTACAACTTTCGACGAAATCAAACTTTACGAGCGTAAACTCATTCGCGACGGCGAAAAAGAGATCCTGGCGCAACTCAAAGATAAAGGCGTGACTGTAACCGTTCTCACCCCGGAAGAGCGAAGCCGTTGGGCAGCAGCTACGGCAGGCGTCTATGAACAATTTGAAGAGCGAATCGGTAAAGATCTTATCGAAAAAGTAAAAGCAACCATTGCCGCCGAGTAAGTCTACCTAAAATACTGGGTGGTGCATCACCACCCAGTATAACGAGCCAATGGAGAGCAGCACCATGAAGACTACCCCCAAATCCATAATACCCAGCGTTGAAATGGTTATCGCATCGTTATCATTGGTAATGATGACAGGTATAACAGCAATACAGGTTTTTAACCGATATGTTTTGCAGAGTTCTCTTGACTGGTCTGAAGAACTCGCCCGCTATCTATTTATCTGGGCCGTTTATGTCGGTTGCAGCTACGCGACACAAATGGACAGACACCTTGAAGTGACCATTATCAGAACCCTGTTCAAACGCAGGTTTGCACGGCCGGTTACGATTATCGCTTCTTTACTCACTCTTGTATTCTGTATTTTCGCTACTGTCCTCGGCACAAAATTCATCATCTTCCTCGCCGGAACTGGACAAAAAACGCCCGCTCTGGAGATTAGTGCCTATTGGGTATATCTCTGTATGCCTGTAGGCCTTGGCTTTATGAGCCTTAGAACACTGGAAAGGTTGTGGTGGCTACTAACAGGGAAAATCAACCCTGCTGAAATTGAGATTAATTAAAAAGAGGTCACTATGGACTTAGCAATTATCCTAACCTTTGTTTCCCTGGCAACATTTCTCATACTCAGTGTTCCCATAGGCATTTCCATCGGGTTGAGCGTTGTGGTAGGCATGACTTTTAGCGACATGCTGCCATACGAATTTTTGATACAAAAGATGATAACATCCCTGGATGTTTTCCCTCTCATGGCAGTACCTTTTTTCATCATGGCAGGTGAAATCATGCAAAAAGGGAGCATGGCACAAAGGCTGCTCGATGTATCACGTGCTCTGGTGGGTCACCTTACCGGTGGAATGGCTCACATTTCAGTGTTGACCAGCCTGTTTTACGGTTCCCTATCAGGATCAGCACCGGCTACAGTGGCGGCCGTCGGCGGTATTATGGTCCCAGCGATGGAAAAAGAAAAATATTCTAAATCTTTTGCCACCGCAGTCAATACCGCAGCCGGATGTCTTGGTGTAATAATTCCACCCAGTGTGCCGCTTATTATCTACGGAACAACAGCTGGTGTATCTGTTGGCGACCTTTTCATTGCTGGTATCATCCCCGGATTGTTTATCGGATTGTGCCTTATGATATGCAGTTACATCCTGGCAAAACGATATGGCTTTACAGGTACAGGTAAACGAGCCCCTATAAAAGAAATAGTAAGTACTTTTCTTACCGCCTTGCCGGCGCTCATGGTTCCAATCATTGTGCTTGGAGGCATTTACGGCGGCCTGACGACCCCGACTGAAGCCGGCGTAATTGCTGTGGTCTATTCACTTATCGTCGAAGGTCTCGTATTGCGAACCTTAAGCTGGCAAAAAGTAATTGATGTTTTTCGGGGTACAGCTCTTACAACATCATCAATTTTTCTTGTGGTTGCCACTGCAACAGCGCTTGGCCAGATTCTACTCTTTTACAATCTGCCAAATATGCTTGTTGAGATTCTGGTCAGTATTTCAGACAATAAATACGTATTGCTGCCGATAATCCTTATTTTCCTTCTCATCATGGGGACCTTCATGGATGCATTGGCTAATATTCTCATTTTAACTCCGCTTCTTTTGCCTGTGGTTAAAGTGCTTGGTGTAGACCCGATCCATTTCGGTATTGTCATGATTGTCTGTTCATCCATGGGTTTTTTGACCCCGCCGGTTGGGGTCAACCTGTTTGTCGGTTGCAGTATTGCCAATATTTCCATTGAGAAACTCAGCTTGGCTGTTATGCCGTTTTTGGCGACTATGATCCTGTCGCTTTTGGCTCTAACATTTATTCCGCAGATAGCACTCTGGCTACCAGGGCTGTAGGACGTAACAGGGCCAGAATACAAAATACGCATCAATTCAAAAAGGAGTGAGCTATGAACGTAACCAGGTCAACTAAAAGTCAGGGAATTCTTGGGATCACCGGACATGCTGGTGCTGGTCATGTGCATAGCCATTCCGGTTTTGTGCAGGACGATACTGCTGGATTTGCCGTAATTGCCTGTCTTCTTCGCCGTGCATTCCCCGTCTGCACAACCATTTCTTCGGTTGAGGCAGATATTGACACCGGAATCGTTACTGTGAAGACCCAAGATGGTGGCACAGGTAAAGCAAAAGCGAGAAGGGGGATTACCCCTTATGAGGCGACCCTAGCTCGTTTAGCAATAGGTCTTGATGCGATTTACAGCCAAAGCGCTGCCTTCGCGGCGTTTGGACGTATCTACGGTCAAGGATGCCTGGAGCTGCCAGTAGCCTTGCAAATCGCCATTTGCCTTGCGGTTATCGATACTTTTGAAAAACGCTATCATGGTTCCTTTATCTGTTGCCCGGAAGGCATGCCTGGTAAGTTAGGGAGGTGTATTGGGGCCGTCATAGAAATAAATGGGATACCTGTTTCGGTCATGGGCATACTCAATGCCAGCGAAGGAGGCCTAGGTCCCGATGAAGATCTGGAAGGCAATATCATGCTTGGCGAAAAATCCAAAGCAATGAAGGAACTCGGTCTTGATCGACTGCCAACCATCATTATAGAAAGCAAGGCATACGTTCCTGCTGTCTGTAAAACAATGGAGGAGAATGCCTTCTGGGTCCGCATAAATAAAGATGTTGATAATAAAGTCGTTTACGATGCGCTGGTTCACGGTGCAGCAAAGGCTGAGCTCAAATGTATTGCCTCAGACACGGCATACAGCCGGGGTACCGGAGAAATGGCCGAGGCAACTCGTGAGCTAGGTCAGAAGATAGCATCTCTGGGTAACGCACTTGCAAATGCTGAGACTTCTCAGGATAAAGTACGTATTATCGGCGAGCTTGCTATTCTCGTCAGTGAAGATGCCGGAGGTATCACCTTTATGTCGTCTAAGCTCCATGATGTGGTCGGCGGGGGAGGACTTCTTCCCGGAAGCTCCGCCGTTCTCTCAATGGCGATTTCTGAGACAGCCATTCGTATTTGGAAAATACCGGCATTCACAGCACATGACTCAGACATGTATCTGGCTATTCTTGAGCATGCTGTGCCTCTTCTTGCTCAAAATATTCAGGAAGCACTTCTGGAAGTGGAAACCAAGTATAACTTTAATGAAGGTGACTTCAGTTTCCTACTCAACCCTGTGAGCTGATATTCCTTCTGTTTTTAGCGCTGAGCAGAGATTGTATACCGAATATAAAATAATTTGATTACGTACAAAAAACAGCCGATAATCTATCGAAGCAGACAGTGGACTGATTCTATTTCTTTTTTAAATCCGGGAGACCAATCGAAGGCTTTGCTACCTACTTTTTATTAGAAAACATAAAAAAAAACGGTACACTACCTCAGTGCTAAGAGATTTAATCTGTCTCCCGAGTCCAAAAAAAAAGCTGAGTTTCATGGGTAATCAGATAAAATAATTCAATTCTTGCTAGCGGGATTAGTGTAAAGGGCCTATATAGTCCACCTTTCGATTATATTAGTGATGTCTCGCTCATTGTAATGCGAACACAAAACAGATAACACTGGCTGGAACCTTTTCCCGTTTACCAATTCTGATTATGCCTAAGTTTTGCTTTCGATTGAATACAGTACTTGCTTGGTAGGTGATCGGAGACACGTAACGACTTACCATCGACACCCCATTGTCGGGCATAAACCAACGAGACGCATAGAGTACCGTGGATTTTAAAAAGCATACATATACTGATGATATCGTTAGTTATATCAAGCGATCCATTCTTGATGGCACCTACAAACCAGGAACAAAGGTAAAAGAGTTAACTCTTGCCAAGAAACTATCCATTAGCAGAGCGCCTATCCGTGAGGCGCTTCAGATTCTCATTAAAGAAGGACTGGTGGTATGGATTCCACAAAAAGGGAAATTTATTACAAAGCTGAGTCCAAAGCAAATTCAGGATAGTTATTTCACTGGTGGGATACTCGAGAGCGCAGCTGTATGCTCGGTCATTCACAAATACACTTCACGGGATATAAAGAAGCTTGAAGAACTTGTAGAAAAGATGAGGCTTATTTCTGAGAATAATGAGCCTATCGAAAAAATCGCTGCCTTGGACGACAAGTTTCACAAAATTCTATTTTCTCGAATCGACAATGAATTGCTACTCGAATTTTGCAAAAGGTCTTGCCAGGGAATCTCCAAATTTCTTTTGTTCAAATACTGGATTCAACTGTATTCTGCTGAAGAGGTTTATTGGCGACACAAAATCATCGTTGATGCTCTCAAAGGGGGGAATGGCTACGAATTGGAGGCTTGTATAAGAAACCATTATCATGATGCCGGAAAGCGGATGGCCGAGATTTGTGAAAAGGAAAGAATGTAACAGGCCCAAAAAGAAGAGGGCAGGTAGCCTACGGACACACCTCACAATATCGTAACAGCCAATTTTTCAGCATTTTTCCTTGCATCGTTTCATGTCATGTTGATTTGAGCATCTCAACTATGGATATGACAATATCAACATTTACTCTTAAGTTAAAAACTGCTGTTTCCGAGCAGGTAAAAGTCACAATCGCGTTATTCCTTTCCGATGTCGGACTAGACATGTTTTTATTGAGTTTACGTGGAAACTTCTGCGGTGGTCTGTCTGTTACGTATCTCGAAATTGAGGCCTGTTCAACTCTTATAATTAATTAATAAACCATAGGTGGAACCATTATGACCGTCAAACGACTAGAGACCCAGCAACGCATGAGTAAAATCGTTATCCATAACAATACCATTTATTTGTGCGGCCAGGTAGCTGAAGATGCTAGTAAAGGGATCAAGGAGCAGACCGAGACTATGTTGGCAAAAGTCGACTTACTGCTTGAGCAGGCAGGGAGTGACAAGAAGCATATTTTGTCAGCCACCATCTATATTAAATCCATGGATTTCTTTACCCAGATGAACGAAGTCTGGGACAATTGGGTGCCTGAAGGCCATGCTCCTGCTCGAGCTTGCGTTGAAGCAGGCATGGCGAAAAAGGAACTGCTTGTTGAGATATCCGTCATTGCAGCCGTTAAGTAAGGCATGGGGTCAGATCTTTGCTTGACTCATCCCATATGTAAATACCTTAAATATTGGTTTACATAGTCCAGATATCTCCTATAAATTAGTACCCCTTAGAGGAACCAATATAGCCAAGGCGGGATCACCGGCACCGATCCCTGGACCGGAAAATTATACAGCGAGAATTTATCTATGAAAAAACTATTATTGTTGATAGCTATCAGTACACTCGCAGTATCTGGATGTGCAAGTAGAGAGCTAAGTTTGCAAAGAGCGAGCGCCACAGCGATACCAGGTGATTACCTTCCAACAGATATAAAGGTTGATGGAATCCATAGAAGTTTTGCAAATGTTGATTGGACTGCATACACATCAGACGGTAAAAAATATCAATGCTCTGCCGATGATATGGTCCGTAGGCCAATTTGCAAACAATAAATATGGAAGATAAACATCGAGATCTGATTCACTTCTTTGGTCATAACCAAGAATAGTATCAAAACTTAAAAGTAAAAAATAACAGCACTCCATTGCGCATGTTGTTGTGTATGTGTATAGTTAGTCAAGAGGCCCAGTTAAACCCTTACTAACGAGGTATACACATGAAAGGCGCTGAAAACTTAGTTCGTAAACAATATTTGATAGCTCCGCACCAAGTAGAAAAACTTCAACTCCTAGCCAAAAAGCAAAAAACTTCCGCAGCCGAAGTTGTACGTATGGCCATTGATGCATTTAACCCTGATATACCGGAAGAATTGAATGAATCTGAATTGTTTGATCTGGTATCAGCAAGAGTTAAAGAAGCGATAGCAGACACCAAAACAACACGTAAACGCTTGAAAAAGACACTCGTTGCATTAGGGGAAAAATAATGGCTGGTTGGAAAGAATTGCTAATCGATGTTTTAAAACTTACAGACGAAACTAAACGTTTAAACCAAGATATCGACAAACTACAATCCCATGTTGTTGATGTAGATAAAAGAGTTGTTCGCTTAGAAACCTTGGTTGAAGTGGCAAAATACAATACCGCCCAAGATAAAATTACTGGCGCTTAAAACAGAGATGTCTGATTCGCTATGAATATAGAAGAAGCTAGAAAAACGGAGTAACCTCATAGCAAGAGCTTACGAGATCAGTAGAAAAGGTGACAGAACTATTTAATAAAGTAAAGATATTTCCTATAGATCATGACTTGAGACTCAGAATTAATATTCAGTAATGCTTCCAGAAAATCAACGATCCTGATCCCCACTGGTTGGAGTGCATCAAATGAATCAAACGCCACAAAAGCCGCAGTTTTGATGCACAACTTGAATCCGGTTGTGGGCTGTTTTGAATCAAGAACATGCATAATGAAACGATCGTTCTTTATGAAGTTTTATTGTTAACTGACCTAACTCGTCGCCCTGTCCTCCGAGGCGCGAATCAGATTACGAATCGACAGGGCAAAAAAAAAGCCACCTCCCCGAAAGGAAGTGGCTATGAGTATTATGATACGATACCTTGTGCAAGTTCAGCCATTCTCTGGGTAAGCACCCATAATGCCTGATTCAACTTGAGGTTCTTATCAAGTGCTTTTACTGGTCTTGTCGTCACCTTTCTTCGCCTACCATTGTCACCGACCTTAACCCCTTTGATGCCACCATTAATGACATTTTCGTGAATTCGGTTATAGGCGGTCCAGACATCGTTTCCTCTGTCCTCAGATCTCCGTGGTGCCAAGAGAGCATTCGGCTGAATAGGCGCTGCTTCCGGTTGGTCATAGACAAGGCTGTGCGCTGCCTCGGCAAAGATACCTTGTGCCTCTGGAGCAAGCTCAATCTGTTTAAATTCATCCATTTGGCCGGCAATTTCTCCGGCTGCCCCAGCGATCTGTACAGCAGATTGCATGAACTCGTCAGGCGAAAAGCCGATATGCTTGTGCCGAAAATTGGCATATTCATCACCAACAACTAAGCCATTGCTGCAAACAAACCTGTAAATGCCGGCCATGAGCCTGAACGAACACCCTCGATCATGGGAGTTGTAGAGCAACAAATCAATACGTTCATCTCGCATAATCAAATCAGGTTGCGCAAACCGGATCAAGTGCTTCTGGTAGCCCTCTCGTTCTGCCTTCCTTACCCCACTTTGCGAGGCGGCAATAGGCTGCCAGCCAGCATCACGAAGCAGATCCACAGCAGTAACTGTTGGCACGAAAGAATACCTGGAGGATACACCGTCAATAGGTTCCCACGCTCCAGCTGCAGGTGCCATTTCGATGATTTGGTCATTAGAAAGGATAGAAAGAGTATGCGTCATTGTTTGTCTCCTGATAATTATTAGAAAAACAGGGACAAAACACTCCCCCACCGGGGCATTATTTTGCCCCTGTTAAGGGATAACCTACCTAGCGGCAGGTATGACTGATAAAATATTTTGTGTTCCTTATTGGCCTGGATCCATGCTCTGTTACCTTTGCTCAACGATCCATCGTGCAAGCAGTTCGACAGCCTGCTCCCTGGATATGACCTGGAACCGACCGCCTCTTGCCGAAACACGACCAGCAATAAAACTGGCATCTGCATCGGTACCTGCCAGATAGAGACAGGCCAATAGCTGCCGCCTCCTCTTCCTGGCACTACATGTACACATGGTGCTTACGTGAGTGGAACGGATTAAAAGGACGTCCCCATCTACTTCACGAAGCAACTGATCACCGACCAGCTCGTGCGGATGTATCACAACAATGGCGAGGGATAAGTGTTCTGCTGATTGCATGTCTTGCCTCCTGCATAAAAAAAGGGGCAAGACTCTCCCTGCAAGGGACAGAGCTGCCCCTTTAGAGGATCTGGGTTCTTATACTGGTAAAAGTTTAAGGTCTGAAAATGCGGTTATCTCCTCACCCACAATCAGGTGATCGAGAATCCGCACATCAACAACCTTTAAAATTTCTACCAGGTTTTGGGTGAGCGTTATATCCTGCTGGCTCGGTCGATTGCAGCCTGACGGATGATTATGCGCCAAGATGATCGCCTCAGCATTGAGCCACAACGCCTCCTTAATAATTTCTCTGGGATGCACAGTGGTTTTATTAATCGTCCCTCTGAACATCTCCTTGAATGCAAGCACCCTATGTTGGGCGTCCAAGAACAGACAGGCAAAGACTTCACACTGCTTGCCATGGAGCTTACAGCCGATAACAGCTTTGGCACATTCTGCAGAGACAATAGACTGACCACGTCGCAGTTGGTCGCCCGCCAGCTTGTTAGCCTCAGCGAGGACCTGTTTTTGGGGTGCAGGACGATAATCACCGTCCGGATCTTTGATGAAAAGCATTGCGTATCTCCTTTTGATCAGCGGGAGAAACCAATACCCCCTGCAGGGGATTGTTCCCCCTGACAAGGTGAGTTTTTTTATTTATGCCGTTTTTTCTCGAACTTCAGCCAGGACAAAACAAGCAGTTCGCTCTGGCCGGTAGATCCGAATCGGCTTTTGATTAATTTCGCCACAGCCCTGTCGATCATACCAACCGACTTTTCTCCCGTTCCAGAAGACATTGCCTTCCTGGAGGTCAAACCGGTTGCGATTGACATACACCACCGCACCATCGCTCTGGATATGCACCTTGCCCCTCACCACGTATTCACGGGTAATAGAAGCGGAGCCGGTAGCTGTTTTAATGGTTGTGGTAGTTTGAATAGTGGTGGTTGTGTTTTCCTCTACGGCCTGATCATCATCCAGTGCCAAGCCGGCAACGAGAGAACGCTCTGTATACCTGGTCCAGGCATCAGTCATGCTCGGTGTCGATTGCTTGCCGGTTAACGCCTTGGCAAGTTCATACATCATGCTATTTTCCGATTCTGATAATGCTGCCAGTCCCTGACCAGACAGCTCACCCTCAACCGCCAACGATGTTTCCATCTTTTGCGCCATCAGCGATAAAGCCTGGTCCTGCATGGTCCCGGCATAGGCCATAAAAAAGACCCGAACCGGTTTATCCTGACCGATACGCCAGGACCGGCGGCTTGCCTGCCTGAGTGTAAACACGGAATAGCCGCACTGAAAAAAGACAATGGTTGGGAATTCAAGCAGGTCTAACCCGGTTTTCACCAAATTAGGATTACAGAGCAAACAGTCATAGAGCCCTGTTGCCATCTTCACCTTTAACCATTCTTCACGATGTTCCGGCTTGACCGCCTGGCTCCGAAGAACCAATGGCGAGATGCCATTTTTCGCGAGTCTTTCCGTCAGCTCAGGAAGGAGGTCTCTGGTACCGGTATGCTCGACAAAAATTGCAGCCTTGCGCCCTTCCCTCTTTTCAGCCTGGAGGATCTGGAGCAGGTGCGCCTCTTTTGGTAAGAAATCAATATTAAGAGCTTCGGCAGTACCGACAATCTCCTCTATCCCATTACGTTCCAGGGTCACACACTCTGCACGACGACAACCATCGGGATAGGCAAGCAAGGCCTGCAGCATCTTGCCCAACAGTCGCATGTCACCACAGGCCAAGGCCTGTTGGGTGGCACACATCAGCTCGTTGGCTAACCGGTCATATTCTTCTCTTTGTTGGTCAACCATATCCACCGGTACGATGATTTCATCATAGTCCGGCAACTGATCGCTAATATCAGCCAGCCGCACAAAGGCTGACCGCTCTAGCAGCAGGTCCGGCAAGAGCAGGGGCGAGATCCCCGGTGACTCCTTAACCCTGGACCTCCCCATTTTACGGCCTATACTGGCTGCATTTAAGCTGGCGACAATATCTTTACTGTCATAGGTTCGCTCAACAACGCCATAGCGCTCCGCAAACTGCATGGTCCTCCCATACGCAAATCCATTGTCTTTCATCAGGCGCGGAAACATGCGCCAAAGAATAAAAAAAAGATCTTTTGCGTAGCCCCCCATAAGCGTACCTGTCAAAGACAGAACCTTACGGGAGCGGGTCGTCAGGCAGCTCATGGCCTGCCCTTGGGCAGTGCCTCCGCCTTTGAGCTCATGGAGCTCATCAAGAATGAGCAGATCGATCGAGTTTTTCGGAAGAAATCTCTTGATGAACTCAGCTTTGGCATAGCGCCGTACTTTATCCCGGTCAGCTGCCCACATCCTGGCATGACAATGCTCACAGATCGGAGCCTTCTCACTGCCATCTTCAATGGGCTGACCGCACTCAGGACAACACTCTGCGCCACGTCGATAAATGGTTTGTTTTTTTCGTTGAAAATGAAGTTTTGCCCGTTCCTTGCCAATGACCCACACTTCGGTACCAACTGGCTTGGTGGCCTGTTGTTTGTGCGCAATCAACCGGGAAAGGCTTTTGTTGTTGAGATTATGGCAGACACAATCAGGTATGGTCTGCTGCGCCTCCCTGATCCATTTCTTCACCAAATGCCCAGGGCATTGGATACAGATCCGCTTATTGGGTCGTGGGTCAAGAAAAGCAATGGCAAGCCCCATAAAGGTTTTGCCTGTGCCCATTTCCCCAACCAGGGTGGCCGCTTTATAATCTTCTTTGTAGAGTGATCTTGCCACCGGCAAAATACCTCGCTTGATTTGCGACTCAAACGGAGGGCGGACAAGATTTATCATTTTTTTTCGTGCTGCTTGGTCCCACGCATCTTCCGCTTTCGGCGTATACACCGGGTCCATGTTCTCGATGACTTGGGCTTTTAAAATAGCACCCCATTCATCAAGAAAATCAGCTAATTGTATGGTCTTATGTTCTTCCTGTTCTTTATCAGGAGGGTCAAGGACTGCTGTTGTCATTGTCTATCCTCTTTAATTGCAGGGAAGATAAACAATGCTCCCGCCAGGGGAGTGTCTCTCTCCCCTTGAAACAAGGAAATGGTTAATCGAGGTAGTTACGTTTCACCCCTTCTACTATCCGCTCTTCTACTACCGTTTCATCTGGCCACTGGATAAGATAGGCCTCCTGCAGCTCATCACTGCCAAAGGAATACAGTTTTTCAGGTTGCAGGATCTCATCCCATAACCAGCCTTGCCACTCACGTTTCAACGGCACATTGGTTGCCGCATCAAAACGCAAAAAGGCCCGTTCCTGCACAGTGGACATATTGGGTCCAAAAACGACCGCACTCTGCGTTACATCCGTGAAGAGTTGAGGACAAACCATAACCTTGTTGACCGTGTTACCGATCTTACGATTACGATAGGTTCGCAACTCGCCAGCAGTAAAGGTTACCTGTACATCCAGATCGATGTCGCTTTGGGTTACTCGGCAAGCGTCACCACCAAATAAAACGGCTGATGAAGCTTGAATATGAGCAGGTGAACCGATAAGGCTCAAAAGAAATGCGAGGAACTCATTTTGGACAATCCTTGCAATAAGGGCATCGCTATAGGTGATGTATCCTACGCATTGTACAGTGAGAAATTCCATAGTATCTCTCCTTTACCGCGGAAGATACCCCCACCAGGGAGGATGTCTCTCCCGCGAACATGGGTTGTAGTATTTTTTGAGTATAACCTGTTGGCTCCACACGAATTGATACGCTACGGGAACGCCAGGTTGCTGAGTTTATCGTGCCAAAAAAACTTAAAAGTTCCTCCTATTGAATGGTAAACAACTCTGCTGTCTGCAGGTCGATGACCTTGACAGTCGGTTTATATTGGTCCCTGGTCGTGATCGAGCCTGTACCTGATCCGTCACCGCTTGATTTGATGACCTGTTCAGCTTTACTGACCACACCCTTGATGACCAATTGCCGCCCGTCTTTTTCGACAGCACCATTCATAAAGCCGCCGGCCAATAGCAGAGCCAGGTGACCATTTTCAAGAGGGGTAAGTGGACGAATGGAGTTTTTCTTCTTTGGTGCTAATTCTGCCAATACGCCGGACAGAATCTCAGCTTTTTTGATAACAGGCAGCGCCTGCAGAGGATCTATTTTTGTTCCTTGAAACGTTCTTACAGGACCGTCTGCGGCAGGGATCTTCATCACTGGCGCTTCCTCCAAAGGAGGCACCATGGTCAGAAAAACAGCCGGCAACAGGCTTGCATAGGATTCAAGGGTCTGTTGAATCTGTTGCGCTTCTTTTTTGAGGGCCAGCCTTCTTTTCCGGCCAATAACCACGCATTGCCTAAATGCTGCAAACTCGCTTTCAGGAAAGCAAAAAACCTGTATATCCTGAAAATGACGGGACAGCGGTTTTGCGCAGTGTTTGAGCACATAATACGGAATAACCAACAGCAGATAGCTACCGTGCTTCACCGTACCACCATAACGCCTGAGAAACTGTTCCTCCACACGCTTTGCCTTGCCGTCTCCGGCAAGAGCCTTGTCGTATGGTGGGTTCAGGTACAGCAGATTGAAACAATCGGAGCTGACCCGTACTTCTGTTAAGGCGTCGCCCCAGATAACGTTCTGCAGCCTGGTTCTGGCTGTTTGTGCTCGTTGATGATCCAACTCAACACCGTAAGGTCATGGTGGCAGCGCTCTGCGTTAGACGGGAGAGTGTCTTGCCCTCGCCACAACACGGATCGCAGCACCGCGCTCCATCTGCAAACTCTATTTTTTGTATGAGGAGGTCGCAGACCGTATCCGGTGTTGGATAAAAACCTGCTTTTGCCTGGGATGCTAATCGTGCCATGCTTCACCCCCTAAAATGGACAATCATCAGAGGAAGCATGCCCCAGCATCTCCATTTCCTTTGCGTGAACCTCAGTGACATACCGTTCCATGCCTTGTTGATCGGTCCACTTACGCGTTCTGTTTTTGCCTTCAATATGGACCTTCGATCCTTTACGAAGATACTGCGCACAAATGTGAGCCAGGTCGCCCCAAGCAACGATCTTATGCCACTCGGTTTTTTCCTGCTTATTGCCCTGCCGATCTTTCCAGCGCTCAGTGGTAGCCATTGAAAAGTTACAGACAGGTGTGCCGTTCGAGTCTCGAAGTTCAGGATCGTTGCCAAGATTGCCGATCAGAAATGTCTTTTGCATGAGTGTTCTCCTTGAAAATAATAAAAAAGATTGCCAGGAGAATAGAGAAATCCCCACCATGGGGAAGTCTGTTCCCCTGGTTGGGCTGAGGTCATCTCATCAGCTAAGATGGGTTGGGTTATTGTGGTTGTTTCTCTTTGGGCGCCTTCTTGATATCTAAAAATGAAAAGGTGGAAGATCGCTCAAATTCGGACATAGCGACACCGTTATCAGCCAAAAACCTGCTTAAACGATCCTTGTCCAAGGTTTGCCGTGTACGGGTAACCTTTTTGAACAGGTAGCCGCCTGAGCGAAAGCTCCCTCTGGCATTTACCATCCCCAACAGCGCATTTTTATGGTTGGCAACTCGCTTTTTGCTCTCCTTCTCCGCCTGCCGATACCCTTCAAATTCCTGCACATAGTGTATCATTTCTGGATAATCCAGATCATCAGCTTGAAACCGAGGGCACGTTTGGATATGACTGCAAAAACCGCACAGCGGGCTCACATTGGTTTGTAATTCAACCTCTTGCCCGTTGAGCGTCTGCTGATAGTCATGCCAGATGTGCTCACACCGTTGTACCAACGCGGTAAAGAGTCGATCATTTGGGGTATAGCTGTTAAATATCTCGGCATCTCCTTCACTCAGATCCAATGACAAAATAGCACCCTTGATCGTATACGCAGGATACTTTTTCGCCAGGGCTCCCATCTGCAAATACAACTGCGACTCCCAGGAGCTGTAGACGGTTTCCGGAATTTTGCCGGATTTTACTTCGACGATGGTTTTTTCTTTTTTTGCTGCTGACGTAAAAACAAAGTCAATATGGACTAAGCAGGGAACGTTATCGGTTGAAATATCAATTTCCACTTGTCGCTCAAAGTTACTGTAACCACCTGCAGTATATGCCTCGGCGAGAATATCTTCGGCCTTGTGTCCTCGCTGAAAGCGAAGCAGAGTAGCCAAATCATGCTCAGGTTGATTGATCCGATCAAGGATGACCTTGCGAGGGCAAGCACCTACGTCTGAGGCGCCCAGGTAGTTTCTGCGATCTCCAAGCGTTTGTTTGGTGTGTTGCTCTGAAAGTTTTTGCAAACTTTGATGCAGTATTTTTTTCATAGTATCCATGTGCTTTCTCCTTCAATACACCACCGGAAGTGCACACGGATTTCCCCTATGAGGGAAAAGTGTATCACTCCCTCAGTGGGTTGTTATTACATCAACCTCTACCGTGCACTTAATGCACAGCCGCTTCCTTCCACCATTGCTTGGCATCCGGGTTCCACCTGAACCCATCTGCTTTCAACAGCTCTGTTTTTCCCCATGTTTTACCCTTCACTACGATGAAATTTCCTTTCACATCATAGCTGAGTCCATCAATGACAGGGCCTAATGCCTGCCTTTGATGATTTTGAGGCGGACGTCTCTGGGCCTGGTTATGCGGCTGGCGAGACGGTTGGGGTCTTGTGGGAGGTGGCGGATTTGATTGATGGGAACGTGGTTGCGTATTTTGCGCGGGTCGTTGTCGCTGTGGTTGAGGTTGTCTCGGCTGAGCTGATGGCTTGTTGTTGGCATCGCTGAAATACACTGCTTTGAGCAAGCCTCGATAGGCATCAGAGCCGATGGAGACTAGGGAAAAACATTTTTGAATAGCATCAGTTACAGCCCCTTTATAGGCATCGCCAACGTTCTTTTTTACAATGTTCATCTGTCCTGTCTGGGAGCCCTTACAAAGCCACTCACCAGCAATACGAATAAACAGCTTCACTTCGACCACGGCCTGGAAGTCAAAAATCTCTTTGCTGACGATCTCATGGCGCCAGTTTTCCGGCTGCAGGATCTCATTGACAGCATCAAAAACATACTGGGCTTTGTACCCATAACGAATTTGGCCGATCACCTGACCATCCTTCATCATCTTGATCTCTTGCACCGCCTCACTGCCATAGCTTCGAAGTACCGCATTAATCTGTTCGACTTTCTCTGAAAATTTTTCTGCCATGTGTTGTTTCCTCCTCGTGTGGAGTGAAACAACACCACCCCTGTCGGGAGCATGTAATTTCACTCCCTGGTTTGGGGTTTGTGGTTTTCTATGAGGAAAAAGTCCTGATGAGGCACAGATATACAAACTGTGCAGCGTCAAAAAGACGCAATGCTCCTGGACGTTTTTCTAAGAAAAAAAGAATGTGCAGAATGAATACAGCACTTCTGCAGGGGAATTTGCCCAGGTCGTCTGCAAAGAAGTTCGCCTCTGCGATTAAACTATGCGCCTGAACGTGCCATTCGGCTCTACGTAGGTTCCAAGGATCATCCACAAAACAAAAGAGGTTCACAGCAGTGATGAAACATTTTGTCTGGAGTCCAGCTAGTTCCCGACTTTGCGGGATTACTTGAATGCATCAAGTGGAATAATATATAAAAAATTATCCTTTTTTTGAAAAAAATCAACTGAAAATGTTCCGCCCCCGGAAAAGAGTATATAGGAGGGATTTTTTTGAGCTGAAAAATATGGAAACAGGATACGACCACATCATACGTGCATTTGTCGATAAACACGGCTTGAGCAGAGGCCAGGTGATTGCGGAAATCGAGCGAACCTTCTCCTCCATGCTCTCACGTTGGCACCAGAAAAATGTGGTGGTGGTCTTTGCCGATGGACAGCTTTCTGCGATTGGCTATCATGATCATCCCACCGGCCCTGTGCAGACACCCATTGATCTGAAAAGCATGCGCGGCTGGAACACCATCAAGCGAATACTCGATACCAACCTCAGTACAGCGGCCTGCATGGATGAGGTCAGCACATACAAGCGGAAGGAAAAAAGTATCGTGTGGGGAAAAGTGATCTCCCGCAACGAAAAAGAACTGCACGTCGAACTGGAAATGGAGTTTGGCATACCTCTTTATGCCCACTGCCCCCTGCCCTACCTGGGGCAACATGAACGTCATCAGTTACTGATTGGAGACAGGCGCGCTTTTCATCTGCGCCGGGTCGAGTCCATTCTCATTGGCAACACGCCACGGACACAATTCACGGTTGACCGGGTATCAAAGGCTTTGGTGGAACTGCTCATCAAAGACAAGTTAAGCCCCAAGTACAGGCAAACAAAAATCCGCTGCCAGGCCCGTTATGTCGGCAAAAAAAGTTTCGTTGAATCAGACAGATTTGTCTCCAAGCAAGCGATCCTCGAAACCGCAGAGGAGTTAGGAGAGCATATACAAGTAAAAATTATAAAAAGAAAAAAAGAAAAAAAGTATGCTTTTTAGACCTAACAAAAACATAGTAAGCAAGGTTGACTTGGGGACCGGCATCAACCTGGAAACACCGGAATCCATCCAGCCCATCCGTTATCCGGACAGTGATCGCAAAGGGCATTTCTGGTGCTTTGGCACAACCCGAGTTGGTAAGACCAGGGCAATGGAGAACATCATTGAGCAGGATATCCGCAAAGGCTATTCCGTGGTGGCCATTGATCCTAAAGGCGATGCAGATCTGTTTTCCAAAATCGTGCAAGTTGCGTTTGAGACCGGCAGGCATGAGGATCTGATGCTCATCAATCCGGTTTTTCCTGAGTACAGTGCCACCCTTGACCCTCTTTCCTCCTATTACATGGTCGAGGAGTTAGTTGCCCATATTACCGCCGGCGTCACCGTTGGCAGGGAACCCTATTATTACAGTGTGGCCTACGAGGTCAGCCTCTTGGTGGTGCAATCGCTGATCATGCTTGCCAGAGCCACCGGTCAGGAGCCTTCCTTTAATCTGAGTGACATCAAAAACAATATCGGCCATGAGAACCTGGCAGAACTCAAGGAAAAACTTGATTACATCGATACTCCGGAAGCGGATCAACTGGCAAGAGACCTGGCAAAGATCCTGATCACCCCGGCTGAATTTAACTCCAAAGTAGGCAGCTCGCTGCGGGTTGCCCTGACGGAACTTACCTCCGGCAATATCGGCAAGATTATCGGTCATGCGGAAGAGGATCGATTTATTGAACGATTAGAACAAAACAAAGGGGTTATTTTGGTGGTGCAGCTGGGATCGCTGTTGACCAAAAGGGCAGCCTATTCCGCTGGAAAAGTCCTCATCTCTATGATCCAGGCCTTTGTCGGTCGCCGGTATTCCAGCGATAAACAGGTGACCCCGCCGTTGGCACTGCACATAGATGAGGCCCAATCCGTGCTTTACCATGGCATTGAGGATCTGTTCGCAAAGGCCGGTGGGGCCGGAATTTTCATTCATGGCTATTGTCAATCCATCAGTCAGCTATATGCGGAAATAGGCCAGGATCGCGCCAATACCATCCTTGATAACTGCAACACCAAGCTGTTCATGCGCGTACCTGATACCAAAACCGCCAAATATGTTGCCACTCATCTAGGCGAAAAACGCACCTACAGCCCGATCATATCCCTAGGTGGCGGTCTTTCCATCCGGGAGACAGAAGAAACCCGGATCAAGCATACCGAAGTGTTGAATTTAGCCCCCAGGCAGTTCTTTTTCACCACCTATTCCGGGATCTACCGAGGCGTAACCAAAAATGTATCAGACGCCTCCATCAAGGTTGTTTTTCCTGACATCAACGAGGTGATCCACCGATGATGCACCTCAACACCCTGTTCGTTGTAGCCATCCTGAGCCTGCTGATATACATCTTCACGGTTGTTGTTTTTGGCGGCAAGAAGAGGAAGCGCAAAGCGCAACAACAGATCCCACTCAGTGCTATTGCACAGCTATGGATCACCAGTCAACAAACGGGACAGCTGCATATTAAGGATATTGCTCCGTTATGGCGTAAAAGCGTTATCACCGCCAAAGAAAAATCAGAGTATGTGTTTGCCTATACCGGTGTCCAGCAGTGGTTTGAGGCCTATATTGTCAACCAGCCCTGGTTTAACACGGCTGAAGCCCATATAGAGATCTGTTATCAACTTCTGCGGATGCTTGAGCAGGAAGATCCCTGTCCATCGGTTGTGAATCCTGCCAATGACGTGGAAGCATCCTGGGACACCAATACCTATGCCATGCTTGGCAGAACCAGTCTGCTCGATCACACCCTGCATGTTGGTGAGCACACTGTTGCCCTCTTGGTAGAGGCAGAAGCACAGCACGTCATACCCGATGCCATGGTAGCAGCTTTAGGCCATGACCTAGGTAAACTCCCCTCCAATCATACCCATCTCTACAGCCTTGGTGAGCATCCCCTTGCTGCAGGCCGAGTGTTGGCTGAGATTGAACTGTTCACAACCATCTCCCGTAAAGAAGAAATCACACGAGCAATCAAACAACATCACATGCGGCCGGAAGGTCTGTTAGGCAAAACCCTGAAGAAAGCAGACCAAAAGGCCAGACAGCAGGAGCTTGAACAGGCTGTTGCTGTGCAGCCAGAAGAGGAACCGCATGCAAACGAAACTGCTGGCCATGCGGTAGCTGCCCAATATTTCAAACCAGCGGAAGACAAGCAATCATTGCCTTGCCCCTCAGTTACGCCCCAAAACGCTCTTGCACGACAAGCCGATACCGATATTTACGGCGAAGAGAGGTGTGCCGCACGTTCCAGTGGAAAAGTTGCACATAGTAAGCAAACGATAAATATCTCCAGCTGGTTTGATGCAGAGCGGTTTCTTGATGCACTCAAACCATACATTAATCAGGTCCAGGGAAGGCGGTTTAAAGCCTTTTCCATGCCTGATAGCTTTGTCTATTGCCAGCCTAAAGCCATGGAAGAAATAGCACGAAAAATGGCTGAACGTGCCGGCGCAATGGATATTGCGACCATGGGCGAAAAAGACAAGACCATGCAGGTCATTCTCCAAGCTATCGTTGAACAATTTCGGCAACGCGGAGTAATTGCGACGGATTTGATGAAAGAGGGCTATTTTGGTGGGTATTTCACAATCAACATCAACAACGGAAAAACAACCATGAAAGGCTATTACACGCCCTTTTTGGCGGAGCCATTTGGTTCTCTTGCTGCCATGGAGAGCGAAAAAAAAGGGATCATCAAAAATTTTAGTTCAGTTGCAATGTATCAAGGTGATCAATAGGTGACGCGATGCCGGGAAAAGGCGATTATAGCACCAATACAACCATTATCCCTCTTGGCGGCAGTGGTGGCTATCGGCCACGCAATATTATCAGTGCCATATCTGAGATTCAGCAATTTCATGTGATAGAGAGCCAGGGGCAGGACATTCCAGCTGATTTCTTGACGCTTGAGGGGTCGCTTGATCTCTTTAGAATCGGCATGCGCAGTGGGTTTAATGAAGGCCTTTTCATTATCCTGCTTTTCCCTGTTTTTTCCTTTTACCTACTTCCTTTTGTCCTCGATACATCTGATCCCTTTGTTAAGGCAATGGTCACCCTGGTCCCCTATCTTGCTTTGGTTATCAATACGTTTCTGTGTGTCTATATCAGTCGGTATTACGTCGGTAATATCACCAGAAGAGCCATTAATTCGCTGTTTATTGGTAGGGGAGTGATTTTACTCCTCAAAGGATTTCTGATCTATGTGTTCTACCAGATCTTGTTCAAGTTGAGCACTCCTGGCTATGTGTGGGCTGTTGCTCAGAAATTCAGTAATCCAGAAAAAATGTACTATGGCTATATGGCCATTGTTCCACGGTTGGTACCTCTGGCTACAGAGATTGCGATCGGAATGTGTTTAGCAGCTATTGCGCCCTATATTGTAGCGTATTTACTGGATCGATGGCGGCAACGTAAGGCTCAACAAAATATGAAAAAAATCAAATGAAACCAAAACCAACAAGGAAAAACATGACAAACCAAAAAGACCAGTCCAATAGAGAGGGGAATACTACTACACCAGTAAAAAAGCGGGCCAAATTAACCAGGGAAGAGATCTTTGAAAAAAAGGTCAATATGGCCAAAGAAAGAGGGGCAAGGGTGATTAAAATCAATTCCCCCTTGGGCAGTATAATGTTCAACGTGTTGCGGCAATTTGACCAGGCATATGCGAATTTTAAAGGACGATTGGGCGAACCCGGTGGAATTTCGTATGAGGAAGGTGCCGAGCTGATGGAAAAGGCCCGGGAGATTACGATGGAGTTTTCTGAATTAACCAAAGAGCTCAGTAAGAAGGTTGACTTTCGATACTATACACCTGAGGAGCTCAAAGCGGTTAAGGCTCCCCAGGGGGAAGTAAGGACATGAAATTTTCATGAGAAAACAGCTGCATGAAAAAATAGCATCCCCTCTTTCAAATTCACCTACCTGTAATCCTAGATTTCAAAAAAGAAAATGCGGTCTTATATTGGCAAATTCAATTAACAACCGGTGCTCACGCAGCAAAAAAAAGAAGGTTTTTGTATTACAGCAGTGTATAGGCCCATGTCGTAAGATGTGTCGCGAGTTTGTCGCAAGTTATTGTCACAACATGTCGCAAGTTCAACTTCGAAGCGTATAGATAAGCTGGTTCGTTGCTCCTGCGGATTTTACAATTTCTTTGTCCTGCATCGCCTTCAAATCACGCTGTAGGCTACGACGGTTTACCTCCGGGCAGAGTTTTTCATAATCCTGAATGGTTAGTTTCTTATGCTCCAGTAGGAAGCCACAAGCTTTGCTTTGGCGGTCATTTAAGCTGTGTTTTTGTACCATAACATCCCGGCGGATGACCTGCTCACCACGCTTTTTGACTTCGATCATCTGGATTTCTAAGCCAGTAATGAAGTAATCGAGCCAGCCGGTCATATCCATATTATTTTCACGCACACTCTGAATCGATCTGTAAAATGTTGGGCGATCGCGATCATAATATTCGCTGATGGTGAACAGTCGCTTGAAGTCGTATCCAGCCTTATAGAGGCAGAGGGTGGAAAGCAAGCGAGACACGCGGCCGTTGCCGTCGAGAAAAGGATGAATATGCACCAGTTGAAACTGAGCAATGCCGCTTACCAGTACAGGATGGATATCCAGGTCACAGTTCAACCATTTGACCATTTCTGACATCATGATCGGTATTTCAATGGCAGATGGCGGAGTGTAGATAACTTCACCGGTAGTCGAGTTGGCTACATAGTTCTGAAATCGCCGATAATTGCCTGGGTCGGCTTTGCCACCGCGAACACCTTCCACCAACTTGCGGTGTATTTCCCGAATTAGTCCTTCCGTGATCGGATCACCGCTGTCCAGACATTGAGAGACAAAATCAAAGGCGAAACGATAATTGAGCAGTTCCCGGGTATCATCTGGATCAGCTTCCGGCACCACTTCACCTTTCCACAAACGTTCGGCCTGATCCAGCGTCAGGTGGGTCCCTTCAATGTGGGTCGTGTGATGTGCCTCCTTGATGAGTGCCTTGCTACCCATATCCCGCACCCAGTCATCTGACAGCCGGGCTGCCTCCAGAAAACCGCGCGCCCGTTCAATGTGCGTGATCGCCGCGGTCATCCTATTGGTAATGGTAAATTTGGGATTTAAGGTAATCATTAACGCCCTGTTGTTGATTGGGGATGGCTAAATCTCAAACACCTGAGCAGCTGGAGCAGCTTTCTCAACCGCCTTAGCCCCTGACTTTGCTCCACTAGCTGACGCATACCTCTGTGAGCTGAGAATAGCTTGATGATTTTTGGCTTTTAGATTGAAATAAATTTTACCGTTTTTGCCCTCTTTAAATTCATACAGGTCTTCTTCTGCCGCATTTTTCTTGACCTATTCAATACCCTTCTGAGCAGCAGCTTTCGTAGTATACGCTTCAGAAGCACCTATATTTTCTCCATTACCTGCTTTCAAACGAAACCGAAACGGACCACTCTTGTCTGTATATAATTCAAACTTACCACCCATGTTGGACCTTCTTAGGTTTTCCTGATTTGTCCTCACGTGTTCAAAATCAAATTATTCAATATGATAATGCTTGGTTTACGAATCGGCTGCAACCATTTGGGAAAGAAATCGTTCTCTACCCCAGATTGGGTTATCAACCTAGCAAAACTTCCTGCTTATTCAAATGGAGCAAAAATGGAGCAAAAAAGATATACCTCAAAATTTAGTATATATTTTTCATGTAGTTATAAACAAACAAACAACACACTTAAAATCCCTCGGTCGTATGACTGTGCGAGTTCGATTCTCGCTCCGGGCACCAAACACAAAAAGGGTTAAAAAGCTAAAATTAAGCAGCTTTTTAACCCTTTTCTTTTTCACATCACACCTCTCTTTAATTTTACTTTGCTTTTTTCTGCTCTTTTTTACTCTATTTTGCGGGATAAAATTGAGAAAAAAACGGCCAGGATTGTCGCAGGAAAAAGAAAGAAAAAAATATCATACTCCGTGACTATTCACCTTAAAGGGGAAAAATCCATTACCAGATCCTTCGACACAAAGGGTGAAGCACGAACATGGGCTGGTGAAGTCGAAACTGAGATAAAAAATAATAGATTTAAAGATCCTCGCCATGCTCAAATAACTTTTAATGATGCACTGGATAAATACCTCAAGACAATTACCCCCTCAAAAAGCTCTGACCACACAAGAGCGAGAAAGAAGAATTGCAAAAATTCTAAAAGAAAATTTTGGCAGGAATACATTGTTGCCTGAAATCACCGCGTCTGTTGTTTCAAAATATCGAGAATAGACGTTTAGAAAATGTATCCGCATACGCTGTTCGACTAGAACTAGCGCTCCTTTCTCACTTATTCACCAAGGCCCGTAAAGAATGGGAACTCCCATTAGAAAACCCTGTTAAATCCATTGAGCGTCAGAATGTTCCAAAGGGCAGAATACTTTTTCTGAAAGAAGATGAAACTGTACTGTTACTTAAAGAATGTTTGTGAGCCGTAATAAAATAGCCTTTCCCTACGTTTTGGTTTTATCCCAGACAGCTATATGCCCCAGCGACCCGGCAGGGTTACGGTGGGAGCGGATAGATTTTGATCGTCGTTTGCTCATACTATATGTCGCCAAATATGAAGCCAGGACCGTTCCGTTAACAAAAACGGTCTTAACGGTTTTACAAAAAATAAACTTTGATCATCTGCGCGGTTATTTTATAATTATAGGACGTTATGAAACCGACAGACTCCTGAGAACTTCAGTTTAATAACAGAGCCTTGTGCATGCAGTCTTTTCACCAAAACTGGGGAGTGCAAATTGAAGAACCATCCTTTAAGTAAAGGAATGCTCTCCGCTGAGGGTGTCACCAAAAAGAAAAGCACCTAACCAAAAAAGGCTAAGTGCTTAAAATAATGGAGCCGATATCCGGACTTGAACCGGAGACCTACTGATTACGAATCAGCCGCTCTACCAAGCTGAGCTATATCGGCTCCCATGTAGAATATGAAAATTACCATAGGAATTTTGAGGTTTATTGATGTAGCAATTTTATGGTAAGGTGTCAAGTTTATGAAAAGTTATTTTACCATTCTCCTCATCATTTTTTTCGTGGTCGCTGGATGCCGCACCGAAGAGCAAGCTGAAATGCCTGCGTCTTCCTCTACTACTAATCGTATACAGCCTGTACTTCAGCCAGGGTGCAAAAGTTGCCATCCAGAGGTTGCACTTGATAGCAACCACTCTTTTCCCTGTACCCAGTGCCATAAGGGTGACAATACGGTCGCAGACGAAAGCCAGGCCCATCAAGGGCTGATCGCGCACCCTGCTCATCCTTCTACCATGGCGCAAACCTGCGGTAATTGCCATGCACAAGAGGTGCAGCAAGCTCAAGCAAGCATTCATTTTACGCTGCGCAACAAGATAAACACAATCCGGACTCACCTTGGAGCACAGGACGAGCTTGCAACGCTTACCGCCGTACCTGTTCCGGAGAATATTTCCACCGTGGTGGAACTTGGTGATGACATGCTTCGCAGACGCTGTCTTCGCTGCCATGTATATTCTTCCGGTGATCCGTATCCTTATGTTTCGCACGGCACGGGCTGCGCTGCCTGCCACCTCTCTTTTAATAACACCACACTCACTTCTCACACATTTACCAAACCTGCGGATCACAATTGCTTGAGTTGCCATTATGGGAACTATGTGGGCAGTGATTACTATGGAAAATTTGAAAACGATTATAACTGGGAATACAGAACACCCTATGCCACCCGTAATCCTTTTTTACGGCCTTATGGCGTGGAGCAACTTAACCTGGCTCCTGACATCCACCAGCAGAAAGGACTGGTCTGCATAGATTGCCACCCAATGAGCGGCCATGGCAGACAGGAACGCGTTCGCTGCACCACCTGCCACGGGTGGCAGCCCGGCTTGCCGGTGCCTCCCTCTCTCCATCTTGAGCAACAAGGTGAGGCCCTGATATTAACGGGAACAACTTCTAACAAACAGCACTCTGTGCCAACGCTCCGCAATCCTGTCCATGCACAATACGCAGACAAAGTGAATTGCCAGGTCTGCCATGCACAGTGGAGCTTTAATGACCAGACCACCCACCTGTTCCGTTCCGAATCAGAAGACTATGACATATGGGAACGTTTAACAGTCCAAGGCAGCGAAGAGGTAGAAACCCTGCTTGAGCATAATCTTTACAGTGATGACGAGGAATACCCCCTTGCCATGCGTGATGGTATTACCGGCGAACTACGTTCCGGAATATGGTACAAAGGCTTTACCCAACGCAGGTGGGAACAGATGATTATTGATATAGATATTGACGGCAGAATCAGGGTATTTCGTCCTGTACTCGATCTTCGCCTTTCCATGGTCACAGAAGATGATGAGCTCGTCTTTGACAATGAAAAAGGACCTGGCAAAGGATTGTTGCCCTATACACCCCATACCACAGGCAAGGCTGGTTTATACTACAAAGATCGCTTTCGGCATCTTCTTCCCGACATACCTCCTGACAGCTAAACACAATGAAACGTACCGAATTTTCATATACCTTTTCTTTTGCAGTCTGTCTTTTTCTTGGTGTGCTCACCTTTGGCTGCAGCTCTAAGACACCAACCTATTCCCCGCAAAAGCAAGGGCATAAACAGGAAAACAAAAAAACGTATAGCAAGCCTACCCAGCGACCCTACGTCATAAACGGCATCAGGTATTACCCCATTCCTTCTGCTGAAGGATATAGTGAACAGGGAAAAGCCTCCTGGTATGGAAAGAAGTTCCATGGCCGGAAGACAGCCAACGGTGAGACCTACGACATGTATGCCGAGACAGCCGCCCACAAGACCCTGCCCATGGGAACCATGCTCCTGGTAACCAACCTTGAAAACAATAAGCAAATTGTCGCTCGGGTAAACGACAGAGGCCCTTTTGTCAAAAACAGAATTATCGACCTTACTTATACAGGTGCCGAGTCACTGGGGATGATAAAAAACGGCACGGCAAGGGTAAGAATAGTCGCTCTTAGTGATGAGCAGCCACAACCAGCGCAGCCGCAGCATCAGGATGAGCAAAGCAAAAGAGAGCTGCAGCCTCTTGTTGCCAACAAGTTCGACCAGGGTAATTTTTACGTACAGGTGGGCGCTTTTATAGAGCTGGAAAACGCAAGAAAGCTGGCCAAGAATTTTGCCCTTAAAGGGCGCAATGTGACCATACAGCAATACCCGGCAGCGGGAATGCAACTCTACCGAGTTATGGTCTTTGCCGGAACTTCACTTGCAAAGGTTAAGGTGTATGAAAAACATTTGGAACAAAACGGATTTCCGGATGCGTTAGTGCTTGCCCGTTAATGAAAACACCTTATACCGTGTTGGCGAAAAGCGAGTATTCATAATTTCGAACCTTTCTCACAAAGGCTCTGACAAGATTATGATCTTTTCTGCCGGGCTCTTTTTCAAGGCCCGAATTAGCGTCTATCCCGTAAGGGCAGACACTCTCCAGGGCCTGGGTAATATTATCAACATCAAGACCGCCTGCCAGGAGATAGGGCTTTTGCAGGTACAGCTTGTCAATCATCGACCAGTCAAAAACTTCGCCAGTTCCCCCCACAGCATTTTTGTTATAGGTATCCAGCAGAAAACCTTTTACATGGGGCTTATAGGGTTCAATTCTTTCTGCCGTTAATTGCGGGCCTACTCGAAAAGCCTTGATCACCTCACACGGGGCAGCTATCCTGGTCAACCGTTCGCAATATTTTGGGGACTCAGTTCCATGGAGTTGCACGTAATCAAGACGGCAGTAATCGATAATCTCCTCGACTTCCTTTCTTTTTTTATCAACAAAAACCCCTACTATATCAACAAAAGGGGGAAGCTGTTCTATGATTAATTTTGCCTCTTCCGGATCTATATGCCGCGGGCTGGACTCAAAAAAGATAAAGCCCAAAGCATCAACGCCTGCCTGCACGGCTGTAACAGCATCGTCATACCTGGTGGTACCACATATTTTAATCCTGAATCTTTGCTGATGTATCATAGTGATGCAAGCTCCTTGAGCAGGCTCCCATCTGTTCCACTACGCATAAGACTCTCGCCGATGAGCGCTGCTGTCACGCCATGTTCTTTTAAACGCCGCATATCTTCAACAGTGGCAATTCCGGATTCACTGACCACCGGGATAGAATCCGGAATCAACTCCAGCAGCCGAAAGGTGGTATCAAGATTTACGGAAAAATCATTAAGGTTGCGATTATTAATGCCGATCAATTTACTCTCTGCAGCAAGCGCAGATTCCAGTTCTTTTTCATCATGCACTTCGACCAGTACATCCATATTGAAACCTTCCGCAATCAACCGGTACTCGCGCAGCTGTTCTGTTTCCAGGATCGCTGCAATCAAAAGGATTGCATCGGCTCCGACCATGCGTGCCTCGCTAATCTGCATGGGATCTATGATAAAATCCTTACGCAGCACAGGCAGATCAACCACATTGCGCACCAAAGGAATATAGGCCAGTGCGCCCTGAAAAAAGTCCACGTCGGTTAATACTGATATTGCGTGCGCGCCATTGGCTTGATAGTGGGTAGCAATGGCCATGGGGTCGAAAACAGGCTGGATAACCCCCTTGGAAGGGGAGGCCTTTTTGGCCTCGGCAATAATTGCCACACCGGAGGCATTTTGAAGAGCATCGATAAAACCACGTGGTGGATCAAGATCTTCAGGAGGTGACATCACTCCTTTTCGGTACAACTCTGCTACTTCTTCCTTTTTTCTAGCAACAATTGTGTCAAGTATCATGATTAACGAATAGTATTAATGGTCGCAAAAGGCAACCAGTTGATCGAGTTTTTTAAGGGCAGCGCCTGACAAAATGATATCTCTAGCTCTGTCAACGCCCTGCTGCATATTGTCCACTTGGCCTGCAGCCATAAGCGCTGCTCCAGCGTTGAGCAAAACCATATCGAGCTTTGGCCCGGCAGTGCCTTTGAGGACAGAACGAACCTGCTCTGCAGATTCTTCTGCAGTGCTGCCGCCTCGCACGGCATCCATTTCGGCCCTTTTGAGACCGAATTGTTCAGGGGTTACAGCCATTGTTGCAACACCCCCACCATGCCCGTCGGCAATATATGAAGTCCCGCTGATGGTCAATTCGTCTATATTGCCTTCGCCCCACACTACCAAGGTACGCTGCATCCCCAGTCGAACAAGTACTTCGGCAAGTATCGAGGTCAGTTCTTTGGCAAAAACACCGGTGAGCTGCACATTTGCCCCGGCAGGATTGGTAAGTGGTCCTAAAATATTAAAAATGGTCCGGATGCCTATCTCCCGGCGAGGGTTAATGGCATACTTCATTGCGCGATGGAGCATGGGAGCAAAAAGAAACCCGATGCCAACAGAACTCACACATCGGCCAACCGCTTCCGGGCTCATGGACAGATCGACGCCAAGGGCCTCAAGCACATCGGCACTGCCACAGCTTGACGACACCGCTCTGTTTCCATGCTTGGCAACAGGTATGCCTGCCGCAGCAACCACAAAGCTGGTGGTGGTGGAAACATTAAAACTCCCTGAACCGTCTCCGCCGGTTCCCACAATATCCATCAACAGATTGCCGGAGCTGGTATCCACGCCGGTATCAACAAAAGTTGCCTTATCGCGCATAACCTTGACAGCACCGACTATTTCGTCAATGGTTTCGCCTTTCATCCGCAGGGCGGTGATAAAGCTGCCAATCTGGGCCTCAGTTGCTTCTCCGCCCATAATTTCTTCCATAACCATGATCATCTCCTGTTCGGAGAGATCAATTTTATCAACAATTTTGCTGATAGCCTTTTTTATCATAGCTTGACCATTAGTTACTTTGTTGGAATGCGCCTAATCTACCTGAGTAATTGTTCATAGTCTGGACGTAAAAAGGTATGCAGTAGCTGCAACCCCTGCCCTCCAGTCATTATGGATTCGGGATGAAACTGTACCCCTTCGATGGCAAATTCTCTGTGCCGGATGCCCATGAGTTCTCCCTGATCGCTATGGGCGGTAGCCATAAGGCAATCAGGCAGGCTTTGCTCGTCAACAATCAGGGAATGATACCGCATGCCCTGAAAAGGATTTTCCAGCCCGGTAAATACTCCACGATTATCGTGATGCATAGGGCTTGTTTTGCCATGCATCAGCCGCTGGGCACGCACCACCTGTCCGCCAAATGCCTCTCCAATAGACTGGTGCCCAAGACAAACGCCAAGGATGGGTATCCTGCCGCAGAAGGCCTTGATAGCTTCCATGGAGATACCAGCTTGCTTAGGATTTTTAGGGCCGGGTGAGACCAGTAAGCGCTCGGGCTGCAGCGCTTTGATCTCGTCGACACTGATCTTATCGTTACGAAAGACTTTTATTTCCGGAGCCTGCCATGATACAGATGCATCCGGCGGAGCGGTCGTCAAGGTTTGAACGATATTATAGGTAAAAGAATCGTAGTTATCAATTATAACAATCACGGTTAAAATCCCTTTTCAGCCAGTTCTACTGCCCGACGCAGCCCCATGGACTTGTTAATGGTTTCCTCATGTTCCTTGACCGGGTCGGAATCAGCTACAATACCGGCACCTGCCTGAATCCATAGATTATCATCTCGAAAAACAAAGGTGCGAATGGTTATACAAAAATCCATATTGCCGGAAAAACCGAAATAACCGACAGCGCCCGCATAAGGACCTCTGCGCTCGGTTTCCAGCTCATCAATAATCTCCATTGCCCTTATCTTGGGTGCACCGCTCACCGTCCCGGCAGGAAAACAGGCTTTAAGCACATCAAACTGGTCTTTTCCTTGGGCAAGTTTGCCGTGCACACCGGAAACAATATGCATCACATGACTGTATCGCTCGACAACCAGCAAATCCTTGACCGACACAGACCCATATTCAGCCACTCGTCCGACATCATTACGGCCGAGATCAACCAGCATGAGGTGCTCGGCACACTCTTTGGGATCAGCAAGCAGTTCTCTTTCCAGCGCCAGGTCTTCCTCTTTGGTTGCCCCTCGCTTCCTGGTCCCTGCAATGGGTCGTAATTCTATATCATCATTTTCGAGACGAACAAGAATCTCCGGAGAAGATCCGATGAGCACCATATTGCCGGTTCGTAAATAAAAGAGGTAGGGACTGGGGTTGATATGGCGTAAGGCTCGATAGAGATTAAATGGATTCAGGCTGGACTGCGCATGAAATCGCTGTGACAAAACAACCTGAATAATGTCACCGGCAAGAATATATTCCTTGGCCTGCTCGACCATACCACCGAAAGTGACAGCATCCATGTTGGAGACAAACGTATGTGGCTCAACCGGCTGCTTCTGGTCAACCACATCAACCGGCACAGGATTTTTGATCTTTTTAATAATCTGATCGATTCGCCGACAACCATCCTGATACAACTCTTCTGCTGTTTTCCCGTTCCCCTTCCACAAGTTACACACAATGGTCAGGGTTTGCTGTACAGCATCATGGATAAGCACCATACCAGGTATCTGGAACGAACTGTCTGGGACGTTTGAGGGCGGGTGACAATCCGGGATGTCTTCCACAAATCGAACCATATCATACCCAAGAAAACCTACCGCGCCACCGTAAAACTTTGGAAGTCCTGGAGCATCAACCACGTCAAAAGAACCAATTAACTGCCGCAGTTCGTCAAGTGGGTTCACCCCTTTTTTAACGCTGTTTTTCTCAGCGCTATCCGGATAGATATAGCTCACTGAATCGCGAAGGCTTTCAAAGGTCACCAACGGATCCATGCCTATAAAAGAAAACCGTCCCCACTTTTCCCCTCCTTCCATCGACTCAAAAAGAAAGGCATGTTCATCTTTACCGGCTACTTTGGCAAAAATGGTCAAAGGAGTATCAAGGTCGGCAACAATGGTTTTATATACAGGTACAAGCCCGGCTTGCCCCATCAAGCGAACAAAATCTTTTTGCTCTGGAAAATACATGATACAGGTATCTCGTGATTTCTAAAAAAGGAAACAACAGTTCTTTATTGAGCAGGCAACTACCACCAATTATACAATGTATAACCGACGGTAAAGAACAGTGCATACAACAAAAAAAGCCATGGAAGCAAACTGCTTCCATGGCTTTAAATCATCTCAAAACTATGCAGAGGGTTTTACAGTTTCCACCTTATCCAAGTGGCTGCATTTTGTTTACTCGTCTAGTAAGACGAGAAACCTTTCTCGATGCATTGTTTTTGTGAATAGTACCTTTGGCCGCTGTTTTCTGGATTACCGGAATGGCAACCTGCAGAGCTTCCTTGGCTTGTTCTTCTGATCCGGCAACAAGAGCTTCCTCTACCTTGCGAATAGCAGTTTTCATTGTAGATTTGTTCATGCGGTTACGCAGACGACGAACTTTTGACTGACGGTCTCTCTTGAGGGCGGACTTATGATTGGCCATGAATTACTCCTAACTCTTTATAGTGTACATCTCAGATGAAATAATTAAATTTAAACCACGCTTTTTAACGAATCACGTGCTCTTTGTCAAGAATAATAGAGGGGATAATACGATTTGTCTCATTCTACCGTATTCTCATCTCCGAGCACCAGTCCCTTGGCTCCTGTGAAATCTGCAGAATCCATGAGTGTCTGATCAAAGCGTGCGCCGGTTAAGTTGGCGTTGGTAAAATCGGCACGGTAGATATCGGCTTCACTAAAATCGGCGTTTTGCAAATCAGCACCGCGAAAATTAGCTCCCTTTAAATTAGCTTCTTCAAAATCAGCCCCTTGTAAATTACACTCTTCAAAGTTGACCCGCTCAAGATCAATCTTTTTAAAATTTTCTCCGGCAAGGTCCATCCCTGACAAATCACAACCAACGCAGCGCTGGTTATCGAACAGTTTTTCAAGGATGAGTTCCTGCCTGGCAACGGCCTGCTCAGGCGTTTCAACAGTGTACATTGGCGATGTAATTGCTTCAGTCTGTTGCTGGGCATTATCTTCAATTTGGGCAATCATAGACGAAACATTCTGATCCGCCTCCACCTCTTCCTCCGGCTTTTGCGCGGTTACGACTTCCTTGACGGACACAGGTTCATCTTGCGGAAGAGCAGGAGGGGCGATTTCTGTTTTTTGAGCAGATGCTGTCGCGACCTCAGCCAATGATGCTTCCTTGGGTATGCTGCCGTCAAGCTCTCCGGAAGGCTTTACCGGCGGGGCACCCTCTGGCACTGCAACAGCTTGGAGTGTCCCTGCACCGGCTATCGACCCTGTCACGATATCCTCTCCAACTGCAGAGGGCTTATCTACCTGTATATCTCCCTCGCGGACATCTGCTTCCTCAATTTTGTCCGCAAAATCATTGACGGTTTGTGGGAGCGACGCATTATCGGCCTGGTCAGCGACACTCTCTTTTTCTACTTGGGCTACAGTTGTCGCCTCTAATGGCTTCACCGCCTGTTTTTCAATCACGTCTCTTTCGGCCACCGGCTCAATGACCGGTAACTCTTTTGGCGATTCCACTTTCTTGCTCTGCTCAGACAGTTCCTGTACAGGCGGAACACTTTCCACTGACTGAATTTCCGACTCTGAAACCACTGCCTCAGCCATAGGTACCATCTTTTTGGATGTGACCTTTGGCGTAACAGACGGTTCGGAACGTTGTATCGGTTGAGAAGAAGGAGTTGACGTGCTGGACGTCACAGTTTGTTCGCTAACCGCTGGATCCTCATTTTGAATAACAGGAGGAGGTGACTCTAAATCCTGCCTTTCTCCGACTGCCACATCATGAGTATAAGGCACCTGTTTAGACTGATCTTCTGTCGGCACATATACCTTTTCCCCTGAGCCTGAAAATGCTTCCTCCTCAACAGGCGGCCGAGTGATAAAGTCGCCGTTAATTTTTGCTGTCTCAAGAAAGGCACCTTCGAGAACAGCGCCAGTCAAATTGGCACCTCGAAGATCGGCATCGGCCAAATCAGCCCCGCCAAGAGATGCGCCCTGCAAATTCGCATTTTTCAAATTTGCACCGGACAGATCCGCGAGAAACAATTTAGCTCCGGCAAGATTGGCGCCCTCGAGATTTGCTCCATGCAGGTCCAAACGAATCATTGTTGCACCGGCGAGATCACAGCCTGGACAACTTTTTGTTTTGAGCAATTGTTGAAAATTCGCCTGGGCTTCCGGACGAGGAGAACCAAGGGGCGAGGCAGCACTTGACAGCACTACGCAGCAGCTAACCGCCAAGCAAGAAACAGACGTTAAAAAAAGTTTCATAAAGACGACCCATAAGGATATTTATAAAAAGCGAGTCTCCCCCTGCCCCGGTAATCGGCACAACCTTCAATCACCGCGGAAAAACCGGATACCACGCTAAAACAGTGACCAGCGAGTTCTTCTCTCGCTGTTTTCTTTTATTGCTAACAACATATAATGCAGCTTAGAGATCATTGCCACCCAACATTTACCAGCGTGGTATTGTTTTTACACCATTTGTAATACGCAAACAGTTCACCTTTACTCTTTTCAGTTTTAATCCGTCCAGCGTGCAGGGTAATTAAAAAAAGCACACTCACTGTGTATTCAAAACCTGGTAATGGTGGATATACGCTACTCCTATCCGCCCTCACACAGGGGGAGCTTTTACACGTCTATCAACTTGAGCGATGACGCAAAAAGCAGTTGACGCATAACGACCTATGCGGGTATATCGATTGCTGTTTATTCCTCTATACTCCGAGGCCGCAGTTCCTCCTATTCACACCATACACTTATTCAACAATGCGTCTGTCCAATATTTTTTTCCCTGAAGAATCGAGAGGTTTCCCCGGTAAACGCTGGGGTAATGTTATCTTCAGAAGCCTTCATCTCTGTGGCATGGCGGTCTATACAGGGGGGCTTTATTTTGACGTGGCAGCACCACTTTTGACTCCATGGTACATAGCAACCGCAGCAAGTGGACTGCTCATGATGGGCGCTGACATTTACAGTAACGGAAAATGGATTTTTCAAAATCGTGGTTTCCTGATCATAATCAAAATATTGATTCTAGGGATACTGCACCATTCAACTATTAATCCGATATGGCCGGTACTGTGGATTATCTTTGCCTCCGGTCTCATTTCCCATGGCACTGCTACATTTCGGTACTATTCTATTTTTCATAGACGCCAAATATGACGGCATTCCACCCTATGACCACAAAGTCATGGAGTTCTTCATGACACTTGGCACACTCGGTCTTCGCTACCCGGAGTCTTCGCGACCTACATACCTGAATTTTGCTTAGCCGTCTTTGAGTTCGTAACGGGCTGCTTCTGCCTGCCTATCAAACACAACTCATCTCCCCGCACCTGTATGCCGCCTGACGACTGATGAACAAAAAAAAAGCCCACCCTGAAGATAGACTTCAAAGCGGGCTAGCTGCACCGTTAAGGACGGTGATAGTTTTCATCTACTGCAAATTTTGTACTTTTTTGGACTTTTGTTTATCAATCTTTTTCGGAATAAGGCCGTTTGACATAAAAGCCGTGCACTGTTTCCGCTTTTCAAAAGGGCAATCAGTAATATTCCAGCAGGGTGTATATTGCAGCAATTTTTTCACAGCAGCAATAGACACACCATGCTCGTGGATCATTTCTCTCAGGCATTCTATCCACTTTATGTCATTCATTGTGTAGTAACGCCACTTACCCTTGCGCATCGGAGTTACCAGCCCCTCTTCCTCATATATCCTCAGTGTCCTAGGATGAACAGAAAGCATCTGAGCTGCAACGCCTATGGTGAAGATTGCCTTTTTCTCGTCAATCATCTCATGCCTCTTTTGATGATGCGGCCAGAGCCTTGAAGACTATGACCGCATTCTCTGATATTGCTTAAGAAATCAGTGACTGTCCTGCCCGGAAAATCGCTTACCGAAGAACCGTTCACCCTGGAGAAAAAGCATGCCGGTCAGACCAATACCAGCCATGGCTACAATCCATTCAGGACCGGAAGGAACGTAGTCAATATACAGAGGAGCGTTGCCATCAAATTCTGCAAGCTGCGGTACTATCTGCCCTGCAGTTACCATATTCAAGCGCCCAATAAACATTCCAACAAGGGCCATCAGACCGGATGCAGTCAGCGCCATCAGACTTTTCATTCTTGTTAAACTGAGCAAAAGGATCGGAGCAATCAGCCCAACACCAACTTCAAGCATCCAAAAATTAGTGGACAACGGCCCGGTATACAGGGCATCGGCAGCGGTTCTACCAGCTGAAGATCCACCAACATAAAAGGAGGCCATTTTCCAGAAGGTGGACACACTTACTAAAATCAGCATAAGCAGCAGCACTTTACCGGCAGCCTGTACACCTTCAAAAACACAGTCTTCCATCCGTTTATTCCGGATTGCATAAGCAAAATGTGTAAAGATAATGGCTGCAGCTGAACCTGAGAGGAACGCACAGGCAAGAAAATAAACAGGCAATTGTGCTCCATACCAGAAAGGACGGGCAGCGAGTGTCGCAAACACACCGCCAAGACAGGTATTGGCAGCAACTTCTGCAAGTCCCCCAAGAATTCCTAAGAATAAAGCTAACTTATACTGCTTATTAAGAATGAGCCAGAACTCAAGAAGGATAAACCCCAAAGCCATACCATAAAGAGTACCCATCCACCAAATATTAGAGGTTATATTGGGAGAGATAACATTATAAATCACCATCCGCCAAGGGTTGGCTATTTCCATGCCAATCACAACGAAGGCGCTCACAATGGTAACGAGCGAAATCCAGACCATCCTGTTTGCCAATGGCGCCAACTTATTACCGCCAAAAACATGGCTGATTGCTGCCAACAGGCAGAGCCCGGTAGAAGTAATTGCAAAAAAGGCATATGTGGATATAAGCAAGCCCCATGGCACTTCGCGACTTACATTATAGACATGTTCGTGACCGACAAAAAATCCATATAGTCCGGTTAGCACGCCAACAAAAAGCAAAAGAGCGAAAGCTCCGGACAAATAATTTACTGACGGACTCGCCACTTCGGGTTCTGCAGTGGCTGCAAAAGGGAAACTGTTTACCATTGTGTACCTCCTCATCTTTTTGTACAATTTTTTTCTATAACCGAGCCGGTTCAACCATTTTCTGCCGATGTTCTTCACTGGCCAGGGACTTCAATCCGATCAAGGCAACTATCGCGGAAAAAGGTCCTAGAGCAAGAAAAAGCAGAAAAGAAAGGCTAAACCAAAACCATTCACCAATTTGGCCCTTATGGGCTTTGAGCCAAGTGATCAAAAAATGACCGCCATCATTATTGATCTCTTTCATCGGGCTTTGCTGGAGAGTATTCATCGTCTTCCTCTTTCTCGTTGTTCGCAGGTGGTTGCGAATCTTTACCCTTACTATCGCAAGGGCTGTGCCAAAACCACACTTCTGCTGCACAGAGGACCAAAAAAAATACTAACTCCCTGTAAAAAGGTAACTATAAAGTCATACAAATGAAAACTTATACACTTTCCAGGCAGTCACAATTTATAGATATATTACTTTCATGGCGCACAACGAGCCCCTTAAGACAATGCCCATAGCTCAAAATAAACCCTAGCACCCCTCTTAGCTCTAAAACCGACCAATAAGCAGTTAACTATCTAAAAAAAGAACAAAAAAAAGATAGCTATTCATAAAACCACTAACTTGCTCACAGCCGAACCAGTGGTGAACACCGGCACACGACAATCTTAAAAAAAACGATATTACAAAATGTTAAAAGCTACTGCGCATCAAAAGAGCGCATTATACGCCCAAAAAACAAATTCTCTCACCAACAACACGTTACCTCACAGCCGTTTTTTTCTTTACAGAGGACAAATAGGTCCTAAGCAAAAAACTGAGGGTTACCACGGTAACACTTGACAAAACCACGCCACGTTAAAGCATAACCACTTGATTAATCTGTAACATTTCTAGAAAAAGGGGCTAATTTACAGCAAGGAAGGAACAACAGGGAGGGTGAAAAAAGGGTACCGGAACGGCACCAGCACGTTTAAAGAAGGAAAAAACAGAAGAAATGAAAAATTTCGAAAAGGATCTACCGTTGTTTTACTATTTACAACTTATAGGATAACGATAGCGGTAAATTAAAATATATTTTGCACTTACAGAAAAAGCTATACCGGAAGCATTATGCTTCCGGTATAGCTTTTTCAAATCCGACATATACGCATAACTGCAGCGCCTTATCAATGCTCCTCGGCAGCTGCTTTTCCTTCGCCGCCATGGATCCGCTCAAAGCCCTGCACCCCGATATGACAGGTGGTACAGAGTGTATCCGAGGCAAAGGCATCGTCCCCATTGTGACAGGCACCGCAATATTTTCCATCGTACAGAGCAGCCATGGTAAACTCCTCAGGCTTTTCTTCAGCGGCGCCGACTCTCATCTCAAAAAGTTCATCATGACAACTTGCGCAGTCAAAGCCCATTTCCGTATGTTCCGTATGGTTGAAAATAACCGCTTTTACCGGTTTAACAAAAACTATTGTTTCCGGTTCTACCATATCGCTTCCATGGCACGAAATACAGTTACCTTCTTCCACAGTGTCAAATGCCGTATCACCATCATGGCATGCGCCACAATACATCCCTTCTTCCATAGAGGGATGATTGTAATCACCACTAGCCTTTGCTGCACCGCGCTTTCTTTCAAAAAGATCAGGATGACAGGTATCGCAAGAAAACTCATATTCTATGACATGGGACTTGTGACTAAACATCCCTCCAACTGGTTCTTTTTTCAAGATCAGTGTGTCGCCGTATGCATGAAGCACCTTATCTTCAGCAGGTTGCTTTTCCGGTTCGGCCGTGGCTTGCGCAGCCCTGTCCAACACAAACCCACCAGCCACTATCGCTACCCCCAGAACTGCTGCCAACTTTAATGCCATCTTCATCGTATCCCTCCTTTTATGGGTTAGGCGTTCATATAAAATACATTCGGCAAAGCACCGGTTTCAGGCCGGAGCACCCAGACAACTGTTCCAGGCTTATGCACCAGGCTATACACTTCGCTGGCGGGATCGCTCAAATCCCCGAATACCCTGACCCCAGCCGGACAGGCTTCCACACAGGCAGTATCTTTCAACCCTTTTGAGAGGCGGGTATCATAACAAAAATTACATTTATCCACAGCCCGTGTTTCCTCGTTAAAATAACGGGCATTGTATGGACAAGCCGCCATACATGTTTTACAGCCAATACATTTCTTTTCATCCATCATGATAATGCCGGTTGTTTTGTCCTTGTAGGTCGCCACAGTGGGGCAAACCCGCACACAGGGCGGACGATTACACTGGTTACAAAGAACCGGTGTAAATATGCGCTCTTGACTGGACGGCCCTGTCTTTCGATAGCGTTCGAGAATAGTGGTCCTGTATCCATAGGAAGGGACATGATTTGTACGCACACAGGCTTCCATACAAAGCTGACAGTCAACACAAAGATTCTGACGCATGACCATACTGTAATGAGGGCTATATGGATATTTAGCGACCGTCTCCTGCCCTCCAATAGCTCCCAGTACTTTTTCCGCCGAGGTTAGCGACAGCACAGTGCCACCCATAAAAAGCCCGGTAACCGCTAAACCGGCACGGAGAAAAGTTCTACGCTCCAATGAAGGCAGCCTCTCCACCCCTTCATTTTCCATTTTTTCAAGTTCATCGACATTCATTACACGCCCCCAATAAAAATATGAGAAAAGACGTTAAGCCACTGTAGGCTAACTCATTTATAATTTGACCCTTTCTTCCAACCCGGCGAGGTATCACGATGCTCGCTTTCCTCATTACGAGTAAAATTTTACACTCGGAATATTAACTACATGCCTATGATAAAATTACCCATGTGCCTTTACCTTGACGAAAGAACCGCATTTCAAGATACACTATACTACAATGTGTAACGCTTAAAAAAGTATATTTAAGTCTAAACCTCCGCAAAAAGCAGAGAAATAAAACGGCCAATATACCTAAAAACACGAAAAAGGCAAGAGATCTCATAGCGAACAAGGTGGTAGTCCTACCCTGTAAAAGCTTCAACGCTTTCCGCACCCGGAGATGCAATCCCATTGACCGCAAAAAGAAAGATGAATATTATTGAAGGACTTTGCAGCAGCGCACAATTTGCAAGCAAGCCACTCACAACCATTCAGCACTCCCAGAACGTCGCACGCGAGGCACATAAAAAATATGTCGCAATCACTTGAAAACCTACATTCCCCTTTAGCTGTTTTTATTCTCGACAAACAGCGCCGGGTGATCAGTGCCAACAAGGACGCCGAACAGCTCACCAGCAAAAAAATAGCTGAAATGCAGGGGAAAAACCTCGATGAACTATTTCCACAACACAAAGAGACATCCTCACTGGACAACCTGATACAACAGACAGAAAACGGGCACCCCATTTCAAAACATTCGATACTGCTTGCCGGCACCGAACTTGGCGCACCGGCACAAACGGTTCTTACCTCTATCATACCACTGCACGGTGCAACCAATAAGCCGGGCAACACCCTGCTCACCTTGGACATCACCAATCAGTCCGTTCATCATCAGCTCCTTCTCAACTCGGTCGAAGAAGGCGTGTTAACCGTCAACAAACAACTTGAAATTACGACATTCAACAGCAGCGCAGAAAAGCTCACAGGCTGGAGCCGTGAAGAAGTCATCGGTAAAAAATGTAACCAGGTCTTTCCGCCGGAAATCTGCGGCAACAGCTGTCTGATTCAACGATCAATTACAGAAGAGCGCCCCATAGCAGTACACACGGTTTCCATGCCCAGAAAAGACGGCAAGTCCTTTCCACTTTCACTTAAATCCTCCCCGCTGTTTGACCAAAACGGGTTGGTCATTGGCGGAGTACAGACCTTCCACGACTGCACAGACGAGCTATACAGCGACTTGATCCTGTCTTCGGTTGCCGATGGAGTCTTTACCATCGATAAAAACCGCCTCATCACGTCCTTCAATGCTGCAGCGGAAGGAATTACAGGATGGACCAGAGAAGAGGTAATCGGCAAACCCTGCCATACCATCTTTCACTCCAGTGTTTGCGGTTCAGCCTGCCTGCTGCAGAAGGCGATTGACCTCAATAACTCTTTTATAGACCGGTCCATTTTCATCAAAGGCAAAGCAGGTAACTCTATCCCGGTTACCATCAGCTCCTCTCCTCTTCTTGATGATTTTGGTAATATTATAGGTGGAATTGAAACGTTCCGCGACAACACCTCGTCCATAAGGGAAAGCCTCATCCTTGATTCTGTCGCAGACGGGGTCTTTACAGTTGACCGGAACTGGAAAATCACCTCATTTAATAGCGCAGCCGAGGAGATCACCGGCTGGGATAAAGAAGATGCCATGGGGAAATCCTGCTCCGACATATTCCACTCATCCATATGTGGAAAAAACTGTGCCATTGCGGAGAGCCTCTACACAGGCAAGGCCGCCTCTAACCGCTCCATTACCATCCTTAACAAAGCTGGAGAAAAAATCCCGATAAGCATTAGCGCTGCCCCCCTCACTGACCATGAAGGCAACATTATCGGTGGAGTTGAAACATTTCGCGACCTGACCACCATCACTGCCCTGAGAAATCAGCTCAAACAGAAATATACCTTTGACGAAATTATCTCCAAATCCAAGGCGATGCAACGGCTTTTCAACATCATGCCGGACATCGCCCGCAGCCCAAGCACCGTGCTCATCCTGGGAGAAAGTGGGACAGGCAAAGAACTTATAGCCAGAGCCCTGTTCAATGCAAGCTCACGAAGAGAAAAACCTTTTATCGTTGTAAACTGTGGAGCACTGCCGGAAACACTGCTTGAATCAGAACTGTTCGGATATAAAGCCGGGGCCTTCACCGACGCGCGCAAAGATAAGGCGGGAAGATTTGCAGCAGCTGAGGGCGGCACTCTTTTTCTGGACGAAATAGGAGATATCCCAACAAGCGTCCAGGTAAAATTGCTTAGAGTGCTCCAAGAAAAGATATACGAACCCCTTGGTTCTAATACTCCGGTCAAGGCCGACGTACGAATCATCACCGCAACCAATCGCGACTTACAGAGCCTGGTGAGAGAGGGGCTCTTTCGTGACGACCTTTTTTACCGACTCAACGTAGTCAAGATCAATTTACCGCCACTACGCGATCGCAAGGAAGATATCCCCTTACTCATTGATCATTTTATCAGAAAATACAGCGCAGAGCAGGGCAAGGATATAGTTGGCATGTCCAGCGGCGCCTTATCCATCCTTATGCGCTACGATTACCCCGGCAACATCCGAGAGCTTGAAAACATTGTTGAATATTCGTTCATCCTCTGCGAGGGTGGCTATATACAATCACATCACCTGCCGGAGCCGTTTTCTACCGCGCCGGAGGCACAAACAACAGGGAAAGCAAGCAATAGCAACGCACAATCACTGGAGGAAATCGAAAAGCAAGCGATCATTATCGCTTTAGACCGAAACAAATGGCGCAAAATGCGCACTTGTGATGAGCTCAAAATATCCAAGGATACCCTGCGAAGAAAAATAAAAAAATACGGGCTCATCAACCCCGTTGACGACAAGCTCAAAAAGCAGAAAAAAGCGCTAGATTCATTTTAGGCAAAACCATACCTCGTCCAAACCATCAAACCAGAGCCTTAACAAGGCCTGATTATATAACACTCAGCCAATTATCACCCCCGAACTATTAGAGGGGGGGGAGAGATTTAAACTGCTGCCTGCCAAGGCCATAAAAAAATGGCTATACTGTGATCAACCCAGTATAGCCATTTGCCCTTCACATCTTTACTTCCAATACCCTCTACCTTCATTCAATCGTAGATAGCTGCGTATTCCACTGAATCCGGCCACCCATTCCAGTCGAAACCGGCCAGTCAGTCCACGTGATTCCGGCCACCTATTCCAGTGAAACTGGCCAGGTGGTCGGAGCGAAGCGACGCTGTTATTTTTTCA
>NZ_JAFFQD010000036.1 GCF_016918565.1 Desulfogranum marinum | reverse complement strand
CTCCCAACTAACAGCTATTGATAACCAGCCGCGCAGGGTTTCTCTATCATGGAAAGAGGACAGCGATCCACATACTCGAGGCTACGCTCTGTTCAGGGCCACTAACACAAACGGTCCTTTTTCCCAGATCGATTTTATAGATGGGCGGCAGAGCAAAGAAACAGTTGACCAGGGTTCTTTCAACAGCCCGCTACAGGACAACACTCGCTATTACTACAAACTGCAGGCTGTTAATGTGGTGGATAACCACTCACAGGATTCAAAAATTGCTGCAGCCACAACCAAGCCCGTCCCCAAGGCCGTAAAAGCCTTGGCCCTCTCTCAAAATCTTGTCAAAAAAGCCGAAATCGGATGGCAGCCAAATCCAGAAAAAGACATTTACCAGTATGAAATTTTTCGTGGCAACCAGGCAGACAATATATCAAAAAAAGTAGCCACGATCCCTGCCGGTCGATACAAATTTACAGATACCGGGCTTGCCGACGGTCGCACCTACTGGTACGCAATCCGCGCCATTGACCGCGACAGTCTCAAAGGTACATTTTCCGCCCCTATTAAAAAGACGACCAAGCCACGACCAGCACCTCCTACCAGTCTCCAAGCCTCTGCCAATGGGCAAAGCATCCTGCTTACCTGGGACAAAAACAGCGAACCGGATATTGTGTACTACAAGGTAATGACTGTCGGATTTCTCGACAAAGAGATCGGACGCACCTTTACCAATCGGTTTCTTTTCAGGCAAGATATCCAGGCAGACAGGGAATACAGGTTTCAAATAGTGGCAGTAGACAAAGACGAGCTGGAGAGTGGGAAATCAACAATTGTCTCCATCCGCACCCCTCCGATTGGCGGAGAAAAGTAACCAGACATAGGAGAGCTGTGCACTTCAACCGTTAGTTCAAATTCTCATTAACTTTTTGATTTCAAACTCAATGAAAAGTCTGTTTTTTTCTTTAAATCAAAAAGTTCCCCCTTCGAGTTAGTCATCGAAACAGACAGGGGACTGATTTTATTTCTCTTTTAAACCCGGGAGACAGATTAATTTTCATAAAAAACCATGAAAAAAAATCAGTCCCCTACCTCATTACCGAGAAATTTAGGTAAGCGAAGACTCCGATCTGTCTCCCGAGTCCCCAAAAAAATGGCTGAGTTTCATGGGTAATCAGAAATCAAAAAGTTCCCCCTTCGGGTTAGTCATCGGCTGGCCTGCGTAATAAGTGAGCGCAGCAGCTGCAGGTTTTCCTTATCCTCTTTCAGGTCTTTGCCTTTGGGAGTTTCCAGAGTCATCGGCAGGTCCTTGAACCTGGTATCATTGACGAGCTGACGAAATCCCTCCAGTCCAATACACCCCTTGCCGATATGCTCATGGCGATCGACCCTGCTGCCGCATTCCTTTTTCGAATCATTGAGATGAAAAAAATAAACATGTTCCAGCCCCACGGCATCCTCCAGCGCTGCAAATGTTTGCTGGTAGCTCGCAGCATCACGCAAATCGTAACCAGCGGCAAAGATGTGGCAGGTATCAACACAAACCCCCAGGTGAGCCCCATACCGACTGCGTTGCAACAGCCAGCCCAGTTCCTCAAATCTGCTTCCCAGCCCTGTTCCTTGGCCTGCAGTGGTTTCAAGCAGCAACCTTGTTTTATGACCGGCAATGTCTGCCTCCACAAACGCAGCATCAAGATTCTTCGCCACATTTTCCAGGCCCTGCTCAACCCCGTCACCACCATGGCTGCCGGGATGAATAACAACATATTCTACGCCCAACTGCCGGCACCGGAGCAGTTCCGCAGCCAGCGCCTTGACCGCTCGTTCAGCTTTTGCAGCATCAGAGCTGGCAAGATTAATCAGATAAGAAGCGTGGGAAGCGACCGGCATCCAACCGGTTTTTTCCCAGGCGCTACGGAACAAGGCGATTTCCTCCTTTTGCATTGGCGGTGCCTGCCACTGCCTCTGGTTGCGGGTAAAAATCTGCAACGCCTCCCCCCCGACTTCTACAATCCGGTCAAACGCCAGCTGAATCCCCCCAGCTACCGATTCATGGGCTCCCAATAACGGCATTCGCTCCTCTCCTACATTTTCCAACGTTGCTCAAGGTAATCCAGGCCGCTGTGGTTGGTCACATCCAACTGAATCGGCGTCACTGAAATGTATCCCTGACGGACCGCCTGCTCATCGGTGTTACTTCCTCCTGACCAGTGCACCGTTCCCCCACCGATCCAGTAATGTTTCCTCCCCCCTGGATCAAACGTTTCCTGGATAGCATCCTTATACACTCTTCGCCCCTGACAGGTAAAACGTATCCCATGTATTTTATCCGCCGCAAGAGGCGGAACATTAATATTAAGTAAACTCCCGGGAGGCAGTTTAAAGGCAAGCGCCATAGAGGCAAGCTTCCAGGCAACCCCTGCAGCAACCTCAAAATTAAACGGCTGACTCCCTTCCAGGGAAAACGCCAGAGAGGGGATATCGTACATGGTGCCTTCAATGGCTGCGGAAACGGTCCCGGAATAACTGATGTCATCCCCAAGATTGGCCCCGGGATTAATACCGGAAACGATCAATGCCGGTCGCCTGTCCAATATCTTGTTCAAGGCTATGGTTACACAGTCTGTCGGAGTCCCATCAAGAGTATAAATGTGCTCGTCCAGCCGCACCACCCGTAGCGGTCTATTCATGGTGATCGAATGACTCACCGCCGAATTGTCGCGTTCCGGTGCAACCACTACTGCCTCACCCAGCGTGGCGACAGCGTCGTGCAATGCCTGCAAACCGGGTGCATGCACTCCGTCATCATTGGTGACTAAAATAAGAGGTTTGGTCATTCTTTCACTCTGCCAGTTCGTTTTCCACGATTGTTAACAAATCCTTTACCCGTGCCGCATTCTTGCCAAAATCACTCACCCCAACCCTGGAAGCAGACCGAATATCAACCCGACTACCAGCTGCTGTTGCGGTGACCCGTATAACCACGTCATCTATAAATCGAAAAAAGGCAGTTACGCTTACAGCTTCAATCCGCCCTTTACCCGGGTCTTGCTCTACAATTCGCCACCCTTTTTCCTGCACCGCCTTGAGACAGGCAGCATACACTATGTCGGTCCCCTTAGTGCTCACCAAGGGCACAATCTCAGGATATGCAGCAGCCTGTTGCTCAGCAACGACCTGCCCAGCGTACTGAGCACTGTTTTCCCCCTGCCGGCGCTGTTGTGCAAGCACTGTAAAAGCAGGCGGATTACCAGTATCTGTTGTTATATCGTGGATCGGTGGCACCCCCTTGCTTTTCACCCCCAAGACCAGGATAGCCATAACCGGCAACAGAGAAAGGCCAACCGCTAAAAAAGCACTTCTCCCCCCTGCCTGTCGCCCTCTTTTAAACTGCAGATACGCAAAAAGCAGACTGAAAAAACCTATGCTTGCCATGATCAGGCTTGCGATGGCGACACTTATAAGCGCTGTACGCCAGGGAAGGAATGCATATCTTAACCCGGCAAAACAGAAAAATATTCCGACCAGTAACACGCACTGGCACGCCACCAGCCAATGCCCCCGCGACCTGCCGTTATTCTCAACCATTTTATCCACCTTTGAACTCATTATTTATCTGATTATCCATGAAACTCGGCCGTTTTTTTTGGACTCGGGAGACAGATCGGAGTCTTCGCTTACCTAAATTTCTCAGTACTGAGGTAGGGGACTGATTTTTTTTCATGGTTTTTTATGAAAATTAGATAGCGTAGACTTCGATCTGTCTCCCGGATTTAAAGAGAAATAATATCAGTCCCCTGTCTGTTTCGGTAGATAATTGGCTGAGTTTTGTACGTAATCAGAATTATTTATGACGGCATCGTAAAAATTCTGATTTCCTGCGCTTGCCATCTATGTCACGGACACAGGAGCTGTATCGAAAAAAATGTTGTTTTCTTGCAACCAGATCTTTCGCTAACTATAATCCATACTAAAAGGGCCTTCGTGTACAAACGTACGGCAACCAATTCAGAACACTATAATCGCATTGCAACGCGCCAGACCTACCAAAAAATGATCGAAAACAAAGGCTCAATCATTCTTAAATCCGTCAATACGGATACAGCTCAAGGCGAAATTACTGCCTATCTCCGAAAATACGCCAAAAATATCCCGAGTGACGAAATCCCCGAACTACTGCAGGAGCTGCCGGTTGTTTTAGCCAGAAATGTTCCCGAACTCACTGCCAGAAGAGTGATGGCAGAGATGCGCAGACTCAGTGCCGACCTGACCTTTATCCCAGCCAGACAAGAACAACAAAAAGATACACAGGACAAAGAGCAACACGGACAAAAAGCCGACCAACGATCGCTGCCTGCAACACCCAAGCCCTCATTAAGGCAAATAACAACAAGGTTCAACCAACTTCTTTCGGCTGACAGCAAAAAAAAATGCACAGAGTCGCTGATAATCCTCTCCATGCTCGGCATTGCGTGGTTGCTCAACTACACTGTGGCTTCGCAATACTTACTGCTTGGTTTTTACAGCCTTCCCCCTGTGATAGCGGCCTATTTTTTCGGCAGGCGCCATGCCGTGCTGACTGCCTTTGCAAGCATTTTACTGGTCAGCCTGATCTACGTCATAAACCCTTCCAGGTTCACAGGATCCGACGTTGTCGGTCTGGGCGGAGTCGATCAGTGGTACCACCTTGCCTGCTGGGGTTGTATTCTGCTTATAACAGCCTATACCATGGGAAGTCTTTACGAAAAAATCCAGGAGAAAATAGCTGAACTGCGGCACACCTACCAGGGGATACTTTTTATCCTCAGACACTTCATCTCCCAGGATGAGTACGCTGAAAACCACTGCTTCCGGGTTTCAATCTATGCAGTGAAAATCGCATCAACCATGGGGCTGCCTGAGGAGCAGCTTGAAGATATTCGCTCAGCCGCCCTTCTGCACGATCTTGGCAACCTGCAGATTAAACGGGAGATTTTAGAAAAGGCTTCAACCCTTATTCAAAAAAACGCGGACGACCCAATAAAACAGGTCGACAAAGAAACGGAAAATCTCCCAGACTGCTCCAGGGGACCACTGAAAAAAATCCTGCCCATGCTTATTGGCCAACGCCAAGGCTACCTTGCCAACCACCAAACACAAGAAAACCTGGAACAGGCCAGAGGTGCTTCAATCCTGGCCGTGGCAGACAGGTATGACAACCTGGTCCATGAAGAATTTCATGAAAAGCCCAGTCCCGAGCAAAGCGCACGTGATGCAATTATCAGCGGTACAGGAAAAGAGTTTGACCCGGAAGTTGTTAAAGCCTTTGCAGCGGCCTTTGACAAAGGCGAGATGGTAATCCCGGATATTATTGTTTAAGAGTAACTATCCAGCAGCACCCCACGGAGCCTGCGCTTACCTCTGCGCACGATCAGGCTGGAAAACATAGCTGTACTATTGTTATCCAGCCTGCTTGTACGCATCTGGAGCACTGCTGAACAGTTACTGATCGAGGTTATGGAGTTATCTCGTGCCTGTGCTATAGATTCTTTGCCTTTTCCGTTTCTTCGCCCCAGCGGCTATTTTGAAAGCGCCGTATCTGCTCCAGATAATAGCGACGATTGCCAGGGTCCAACCGGATAGCGCGCACCTCGGTTTCTATGGCATTTTCGATCAGTCCGTTGGCCCAGAAAGCAGTAGCCAGTGTATCCAACACAAAGCCTTTTTCATCGAGCAACGCTGCTGTCCTCGCAAGCGTTAACGCCCTGACAGGATCACGCAGTTTTTTATCTTTTGCTGTGAGCAGCAGCCAGGCCAGGTTGTTATTGACCTCAACGCTGGTTGGTCTCAGCTTGACTGCTTGCTCATAGGCCTCCACAGCCTTACCTTCCATCTGCTCACTCTGCATCAAATCACCAAGCAAAACAGGCCACAAACTGTTGCCCGGCTCTTGACGAGACTTTTGGAGTAAAACAGCCTCAGCGTATTTCACTTCATAGCCAGCGGAAATTTTCTGCAAATCAAGCTGCTGCACCGAAAAAGACAACCCTGCTATACAACAAAAGTAGAACAGCAAAGAAGCATAGACCTTGCGATCCTGGCGACCAATGGCCTGCCTGTTCTGTTCACATTGCTCCAGAAAACCGATACGTTCCCCAAGGCCGAAATGGTGCCAGTTCTTTTGCTCCCTTCTGGTACCGGTCAGCACTGCGATTTTTTCAAACGAAGAGATCAAATGAACCCCTGTACCCTGCGCACGAAAAACCGACGCATCTGCCTGCCGCTCAAAATTTCTGATAAAAAAACCAAAAATAAACCGAAAATAAACAATCAACAGTATCAAGAGCGGTATCGCGCCAAGAATACCCAGCAAGGTATCGGGAGCAAGGTTGACCTTACCGAGTAACCAGTAATAGGTATCACTGGACAGAATAAAATGAGGCATGGGCCTAGCTAGTGCACCTGCAAGAACACTGAACCCAAGAAAGAGCAGCACATAAAGCACCAGGTGTTTATTTTTTACATGCCCTATCTCATGGGCCAATACACTCTCCAGCTCTTTTTCACTGAGTGCCTCCAGCAATGCAGGCGTTATCAGTAAATACCGAAACCCTGGGACAATCCCCATAATCCCGGCGGTGATCACCTGCCCTTCAAAAAGAGGCCAGCAAAGAATCTCGGAACTAAAGCCCTGGTCACGACAAAAAGCAACTATCTTGTCTCGCATCCGCCCCTCGGGCATGGGCCTGCAGTCCCATAATCTCCGTATCAGCGGTGGAAAAAAAAGAACCAGAAAAAACACAAAGACCGCAAAGAGAATCAAATCTCCCCACGGTGACACCAAGATTTTTTTTAATCCTGGAAAGGGAAGCAAAACCAGGATATCAAAGGTAAAGGAAAGCAGCAGCCACGGCAAAACAATAGGCAGATTGATTTTCACGTTGCTCACCAAAAAGCCAAACGAGGTGTATTCGCGATGAAAGAGCTGCTGATAGAGAGGCCTCGCCCGATACCATATTACGCAGAACAAAAGAAAAAAAGCACCCAAGCCTCCCAGATTCTCTAAAACAGGCAATTTGCCGCCCAGAGATAACGGCTGCAAATAATACTTGAGGTCCAGCACATACACCCAGATGATAAAGCAAACAACTGCAACTATAGAAAGTTTTCGTTCGATGGAAAAATACCGAACCGCCTTTTCGGTTAGAGCCGAAGCGTATAACCTCCTTGCGACAAGACTGAAGCCTGCAAGGAGTAAGGCAGAGGCTATAAATGCCCCCCACCAGGGGATCAGCGGGACCTCAACCGGTGTATTGGTGGAAAAAGTAAAGATGGCCACCAGGAAGTAAATAAGGTTATTGTAAAGCATCCAGATCCCTTGTCGTCGCTCTTTTTTCCGGTGCTAAAAGAAAAAAAGCTTGACGGAATTGTTTTTCTTGATAATATTGTTTGTTTACTGACTTTTTTGGGGCCTATAGCTCAGTTGGCTAGAGCCACCGGCTCATAACCGGTCGGTCCCTGGTTCGAGTCCAGGTAGGCCCACCATTTTTCGAAAAGCTACATTTTTTTTTAGCATTTGAATATATTCATCGGCTTGCGAAAAATTTTGCTGACACCTTCAGCAAAGCATTGTACCCCAATAGTCTATAAAGAGGTGCACCCCCACAGGGTGTGCCTCTTTTTCTTTATAGAGTAATACATGGCGCCAACGGTTCAAGAACTAATTAATATCCTACAAAAAATCGCCCCGGAAGCTCTTGCCGAAGACTGGGATAATGTCGGATTACTCGTCGGCAAGCCAAGCCAACCGATACACAAAGTATTACTGGCACTTGATCCCTCCCCCGCGCTTGTTAATGACGCAGTTGCCAACGATTGCGATCTCATCCTGACCCACCACCCAATCATATTTCGTCCGCTTACATCATTACGTACCGATCATCCCACAGGCCGATTTATAGCATCGGCGCTGCAGCATAACATTGCCGTAATTGGTTGCCACACAAATCTTGATGCTGCATTAGGTGGTGTGAGTGATGTTCTTGCCCAGGGATTGGGACTAATAAACACAAGCCCCCTAGTAGCCGGCCGGAGCGACTGCACCACCGAAAAACGTTGCGGCCTCGGCAGAATAGGTACATACAGCACCGCATTGCAACCGGATGATTTTATCAGCAGACTCCTCCAGACCTGTAGCCCCCCATGGCTGCTTGAAGCCGGCAAAAGGCCGCAGCGAGTAAAGACGGTGGCGGTCTGCGGCGGATCATGCGGAGATTTTGCCGAACGTGCCCTTGCCCAAGGGGCTGACGTTTTTGTAACCGCAGAAATTAAACACTCTGTTGCCCGATGGGCGGAAGATGCAGGTTTCTGGATTATCGATGGCGGTCACTTTGCAACAGAAAACCCGGCAATGGCCGCCCTGCAACAACAACTGCAACAACACCTTGCAGCAACGAATACCCCCATCACCATTACAACCGCGCAGCAGCAGGCACCGCTACGAATAATAAAACAATCAATCGACACTGCTCTTAGGCTGGGCTGAACCCCGCATAAGACAACGAGATATATCCCACCCACAGAACCAAAGCAAGGCCCTTTGACAGGCAATCAAGGAGAACACATTGAAAGAAGAAATAGAAAAACTGATCAACCTCCAGGCAATAGACTCTGAAATTGCCGGATTTGACACAGATATTGCAGAAAAACAACAAATTATAACAGACCGGGAAAAGTCTATCCAGGAGAAAAAAGAGGCCATCGCCGCCTGCCTGGAAAAGACCGAGGCACTCCTGCAGCAGCAGCGTGACACCAATGCCGAAAACGAAGACGCAGGCACAAGAATCAAGGATCGGCAGAATAAAATGATGCAGGTCCAGACAAGTCGCGAACACCAGGCACTGCTAAAAGAAATTGAAGAGAACAAAAAACTGCTCAAAGAGACCGATGAAAAGGTTTTAAACATCATGGAGCAGATTGAAGCAGTAAAACTTGAAGCAACAGAACTGGAAAACCTCTGCTCAGGTGAAAAAGAACTTCTTGAAGAGGAAACAGCGGCGGTCGAAAAAGAGATCAAAAAAATCGACACCACCAGAAAAAAAGTCGCGAGCCAACGCGATACCCTTTCTGAAGACCTCCAGGCAAAATCACTCAAACGATACAACATGCTCCTCAAAAAGCGTGATGGCCTGGCGGTTGTACCAGCTATTGAAAGAGTCTGCCAGGGCTGCTTTATGGCTGTCCCCCCTCAGCAGTTCAATGAAATCCGCAAAGGCGACAAACTTAATCTCTGCCCCAACTGTCAGCGCATTCTCTACTATAAGGTAAAAGAAGAGGAAGTAGCTGTTGAAAAATAATTTGCTGACCAAAAAGCAAATCCTAGACACCCTGGCAGAAAAACTTGACGATGCTCTTCTGACCCAACTTTTCCCAGGCTCTTCTCCCCAGGAAGTAAGATCTCTCCTCACCGGCAACCAGCCTGGTAAACAGGAAAAGACTCCGGCCACAAACGGCTTGCCCCAATCCAGTCCAGCAAAGCAGGACGGGCTGTGTCGACTTTTCACTGATGGTGCCTCGAGAGGCAATCCAGGTCAGGCAGGAGCGGGGGCAGTTCTTTTTAGCCTGGACGGTCACGAACTGGCCACATGTTCCGATTATCTTGGTATTTGCACTAATAATGTGGCAGAGTATAAAGCATTGCTGCTTGGTCTGAAAAAAGCTCTTGACCTTGGCTGTGTTTGCCTGGAGATTAACCTGGACTCAGAGTTGATTGTCCGCCAAATCCAGGGTCGCTACAAAGTAAAAAACGAAGCGCTCAAATTGCTCTACACAGATGTGATGGCAGTGCTTAAGCATTTTACAACCTGGAGCGTCAACCATGTGCCCAGGTCGCAAAATGCCAGGGCAGACGCCTTGGCTAACCAAGGTATCGACCAAAAATAAGTAACTATTCAGCAACACCCCATATCCGCACGATCCGGCAGGAAAACATAGCATTACTATGGTTATCCAGCCTGCTTGTACGCATCTGGAGCACTGCGGAATAGTTACAGATAATCATGTCATGCAAAGCTTGACACACCTTTTGGGGGTGAGCGCATGATCGCTCCGTTTCGTTGAATACGGAGAGGAAAGTCCGAACACCATAGGGTACGGTGGTTCGTAACGCGAACTTCAGGTAACTGAAGGAAAGTGCCACAGAAAATACACCGCCGATGGAATGCCCGGCATTCACAGGTAAGGTTGAAATGGTGAGGTAAGAGCTCACCGCTTCCATGGTGACATGGAAGGCACGGTAAACCACACCGGGTGCAAGACCAAATAGGGAAGTGTTTGAGGGCTACCCGTCCGAAACTTCCGGGTAGGTTGCACGAGGCAACGGGCGACTGTTGTCCCAGTCAAATGATCATGGTCCATCATTGATGGATACAGAATTCGGCTTATAGCTCACCCCCAATTTTTATTACGACGCAGTGAAATCGAATATATCTTCCTCATTCCCGCCGACAGCCGTCATCATTCCAGCAGCAGGGACTGGCTCCCGAATGGGAGGTGACCGGCCTAAACAGTTTCTCGACCTCTGCGGCCGGCCCTTGCTTGTCCGCACCTGCAGGCAATTTCTTACCCTGGAAGCAATCACATCCATTGTCATCGTTGCTCATCCAGACCATGAACTGGAAACAAAAGAGATGCTTTTTACTCATCTCCCTCAACATATTCACCATAAGCTCCTTTTCGCCCAAGGAGGTGCACGCAGGCAGGATTCCGTTCATGCCGGTCTCCACCTTCTCCCTGCAGCAATAGAAATAGTTCTGGTTCACGACGCGGCACGTCCTTTTGTTGACGAGGATACAATTGCTCGCACCATGGATGGCGCACGCACACATGGAGCAGTCATTGCCGCAGTGCCGGTCAAAGACACGTTAAAAAAAGTCATTGCAGATACCTGCATCATCACCACTACTGTTGACAGGTCTGATCTCTGGCAGGCGCAGACCCCACAGGCTGCAGACAAGCAATTACTTCTCTCCGCTTTTGCCAATGCCTCTGCCACAGATTTTCAAGGCACTGACGAAGCCTCTCTGCTCGAACACCTGGGAGTGGAAGTGCAGGTGGTGCTGGGAAACGAGGAAAATGTAAAGATAACCCATCCAGGGGACCTGCAGCTTGCTGAAAAACTGCTCGCCCATGAGAAGATCATGAAAATTGGCCACGGCTACGACGCCCACCGACTTGTTAAGGACCGAAAACTCATCCTCGGAGGAGTGGAGATACCATATCACCTTGGACTGGATGGCCACTCCGATGCCGATGTGGTCTGTCACGCACTCACCGATGCCGTATTGGGAGCAATGGGGGCAGGAGACATTGGACGCCACTTCCCTGACAGTGATGCCCAGTATAAAAACATCTCAAGTATCTTTCTTCTGGAACAGGTCATTGAAAAAGCACAACAGGCTGGACTCCAGCTCGCCAATGCTGATATAACCATCGTCTGCCAGCAACCAAAACTGGCCGGCTATTTAAACGATATGCAACAGAACCTTGCCGGAGGATGCGCCGTGAGTCCGCAAGCGGTCAACATAAAGGCAACAACAACCGAAAAAATGGGATTTACCGGCCGCGGTGAGGGTATATCCGCTCATGCCGTTGTCCTCATGGGGTCAACATACAATGGATATTAACTATTCAGCAGCACCCCAACTCTCCACGATCTGCCCGCTCAGCATACCGATATGTATGGCTAATCGGTCAGCTTGTGAACATTTGGAGCACTGCTGAACAGTTGTAGTTCGGGGTAGATTGACCATTTTCTTATCTTCGCCAAATGGTTACAAATGAATATTAACAGAGAACGCCTGGCAGAAACCTTCGTCCTTTTATGCGAAACCGACAGTCCATCCCGGCAGGAAGGCAGGATGGCAAAACTGCTCAAGGATAAATTTAGCCAACTGGGCGCAACCGAAGTTACAGAAGATAACTCTGCAGCCCAAACCGGCTCTCAATGCGGCAATCTCATTATTCGCTTTGACGGCAGCCTGGACCTGGAACCGATTTTTTTCAGCTGCCATATGGATACGGTTGAACCTGCCTGTGGGATACAGGTAAAAAGAGACGGCGACATGTTTACCAGTGCCGGGGAAACCGTCCTCGGCAGTGATGACAAATCAGGTATTGCGGCCTGTATCGAACTTATAGAAACTTTGCGGGAAAACCGTATCGCCCATCGCCCGCTGGAATTTGTCATCACCACCTGCGAAGAGATCGGACTGCTCGGCGCAAAAGCATTAGATCCGGCATATATACAGGCCAAAGAGGGATACGCGCTTGACTCCACCGGGTTTGCCAAGGTTGTTACCCAGGCACCTGCTGCCAACCGTTTGACCATTACAGTTTATGGTGTTGCCGCCCATGCCGGACTCCACCCGGAGTGGGGCGTCAATGCAATAACCGTTGCAGCCACAGCCTTATCAAGGTGCCCCACCGGCAGAATAGATGCAGAGACCACCGCCAACTTTGGTACCATCACCGGGGGAGCGGCCTCAAATATTGTTCCGGAAAAAGTGGTTATCGAAGGAGAGGTGCGCAGCCACCAGCTAGACAAACTGCACCAAGTAACGCAGGAGATAGAGCAGGCCTGTGCAGCTGTGGCTGCGGAGTGGAACGACCCCACCGGACAAGCAAAAGGTAGCCCGACCATTGATGTCACGGTTCACAATGATTTTCCCGCCATGCGTCTGGAACGGGAAAGCAAGACGATCCACCGTGTTGAAGAGGCGGCTAAACGTATTGGTTTGGACCTGACCTACGAGAAGGCCGGCGGCGGCAGTGATGCCAATATATTCAATGGCTATGGATTACCCACAGCCATTATTGCCACCGGCATGACCAATGTTCACTCAACAAACGAATGCTGTGATCTGCAGGATATGGTTGACCTGACCAGACTGCTGATCAGTTTAAGCACAGCAACCACAATATGATAAAATATCAGCCCGGATTGCTCATCAGTCCGGGTCAGGTAAAAAAAATCCGTCCAGGAACATCACCGGTAATGACCTCACCGATCACCGCACACGGCAAAGGGTAGCCATTACTCTGCAGCAATGATATCAGCCTATGGGCAGCATCCGGCTCCATGGACAACAACAAACCGCCGGATGTCTGGGGATCATATCCCACCATTTCCAACGAGTCCATTTCAGGAAGGGTGGATGAGACCCACTTACTGTAAAAACTGCGATTGGTATACGCACCTTCGGGAATAATGCCCATATCAGCAAATTCAATCGCCTCAGATAATATCGGCAGGCTTCCTGAGTCTATCCTGATGTTCACTCCAGAGGCTTCGGCCACTTCATGCACATGACCGAACAGACCAAAACCTGTAATATCGGTTGCGGCATGCACGCTAACCCTCTCCTCTCCGTCTCCACCAACATACTCCATGGGCTGCCGATTCAGCATCGCCATGGTATCCACCATTTTCTTTTCAATGGCCGCCGACCCCAGCCCACCTTTGATAGCAGTCGAAAGAATTCCTGTACCAAGAGGTTTGGTCAGCACCAGTAGATCGCCGACCCTGGCGCCGCTGTTGAGTAAGATATTTTGCGGATGGACAGTACCGGTAACCGACAGACCATATTTTAATTCCTGATCTTCAATGGAATGTCCTCCCACCAACAGTGCACCAGCCTCCTTGACCTTAGACAAGCCGCCCTCAACAACCTGTCTGAATATCTCGTCGGCCATGGTCTTGACAGGACAGGCAAGGATATTCATGCACAAAAGCGGTTTACCGCCCATGGCATACACATCCGACAGGGCATTGGCGGCAGCTATCTGGCCAAAGCTGAAAGGATCGTCAACAATGGGGGTGAAAAAATCCAGGGTCAGGATTAAGGCGGTTGTCTCGTTGAGTTGATACACCCCGGCATCTTCATTGGTTTCGCAACCAACAATTAATTTTGCGTCCTTGGGCAGGTCAAGCCCACATAATATACGGCCCAGGTCCCCTGGGCCCAGCTTAGCAGCTCAACCGGCTGCTTGTACTGTCTGGGTCAGTCTGGTCATTTGTCAGTTTTATAGAAAAAATTACAATGTCGATGAGGTTGTTTATTCAGTAAATTTTGGATGCAACAAAAGAGTTGGATCAATTAGCAATTTTTCAAAATAGCCGTTAGGTACAAAAATGCATAGTCCAAAAAAAGCTAAATAGCATCGTAAAATTGGAACGAATGGTAAAACAGTCTATCTTTCAACAAAAAACATGGTTCATATCGATAAAATCGAACGTTTTATTACCTGATCAGCATTATTTGAACAAAAATACTCTATATTACCTTGAAAAAAAATCTGTAATCTGTTTGTAAATAGTGCTTTGAGGCAGATGTTCATTCATGCACTGCTATTGAGGCACAAGGAATTGTTCTTTGTGCCTTTCAATTTTGCTCCACCTGCCTCCCTGCACCAGTAGATCCTCACGTCATGAGTAAAATAGAAACACAACTTTCCGAAGGCCAAAATCCAGATAAACCACGTCACGAATGCGGCATCTGCGGTATATACGGCCATGAAGACGCAGCCAAGCTTGCCTATTTCGGCCTTTACGCTCTGCAACACCGCGGCCAGGAAAGCGCCGGCATTGTTGCCTCTAATGGCGAGCAGGTAACAATTCATAAAAACATGGGCCTTGTGCCCGAGGTTTTCAGCGAACAAAACCTGCAAAAACTTTCCGGCCATATGGCTGTCGGCCATGTTCGCTATTCCACGACCGGGGAATCAAACGTCATCAACACTCAACCATTTTTGGTCCACCATAAAGGGCTCCCTTTAAGCGTAGCCCATAACGGCAACCTCACCAACTCCATCTCGCTCCGCAAAACACTGGAACAACAGGGCTCTATTTTCCAGACATCCATGGACAGTGAGATCGTTGTCCACCTGATGGCCAGATATCTTGACCAAGGACTCAACGAGGCTATCAAGCACACCTTTACCGACATCCAGGGAGCTTACTCGCTGCTGCTGATGACCCAAGACACCATGATCGCCGTTCGCGACCCCCGTGGGTTCAGACCGCTTTGCCTGGGTAAACTCGGAAACGGCGCATGGGTAGTAGCCTCAGAGACCTGTGCTCTTGATCTTATAGAAGCTGAATATATCCGCGAGATAGAGCCTGGCGAGGTCCTTATCATCAACAAAGAAGGTATAGACTCTCTCTTTCCCTGGGAACAGTGTCAGCCTAGCTTCTGCATCTTTGAACATGTTTATTTTGCGCGGCCGGACAGTGATGTCTTTGGATTCAATGTTTACCGAGCCCGTAAACGGATGGGCGAAATCCTGGCTCGAGAAACAAATATCGATGCAGACTTTGTTATGCCGTTTCCCGACTCAGGCAACTACGCTGCCATCGGCTACTCAAACGCCTCTGGAATTCCCATGGAAATGGGAATGATCAGAAACCACTATGTCGGCAGAACATTTATCCAGCCGACTCAATCCATGCGCGACTTTTCAGTGCGGGTCAAACTCAACCCTGTCCGCTGCCTTCTCAGAGGTAGAAGGGTCATTATTGTCGAGGACTCTATCATCAGAGGGACTACCGGTCGCAGCCGCGTCCAAAGTCTGAGACAGGCCGGGGCAAAAGAGGTCCACATGGTCGTCAGCTGTCCACCAACCCGCCATGGTTGTTACTATGGGATAGACTTTCCCTCCAACCACCAACTCGTTGCTGCCGACAACACTATAGAAGGCATTCGGGATTATCTTGGCCTGGACTCCCTCTCCTACCTCAGTGTGGATGGACTGGTTGAAGCCACCGGCTTGAGCAAAGACCACTTCTGCCTGGCTTGCTTCACTGGTAACTACCCGATCCTGCCTGACAAAAACTTCACCAAAGATGCATTATCAGGACACCAGTAAAACAGTTGATTGTCCGAGGCAACATAACGTATTATACTGAGGACATGCTGTTCATCTGTTCGCCATACGGAAGGAAACAACCTGGGAAGTGGTGACGCTATGCATGAAATCATTATCGACACTTATCTATGCAATGCCTGCAAGACCTGCATTGAAATGTGCCCTGATGTATTCGAACTCAATGAATTAACAGGCAAAGCAGCGTTAATTCATTCGGACCAGAAAGTAACTGATGCCATACGTGAGGCAGCTGCCTACTGTCCGGAAAAATGTATTGAAATACAGGAGTCGATTCCATAGCTACTGTTCTTCTGTAAATGGTCTTTAGGCCCGACAACGGCGTTAAAGCAAATTGGAAAATGAGAGGCTCTGCTACTCATCCTTGCTGTAGCATTCCAGCCTCTTCTTGTCCTATGTATGTCTGGATTCACAAAAGGAGGCCCCATGGATCCCACGACCCTTATTCCCACCCCGGATGCCATACCTGTACACTGGGGCTGGTTCCATATCCTGCTCCTCGTCACCTTTACTCTGCATATCCTGCTCATGAATATCATGTTGGGTACGGTCTTTATTGCAGCAGCAAACCACTTCACCCGTGATGGAGCCGGCTCCCCGCCAACCAAGGCGGTTGCCGAAAAACTTCCCTTTACCATAGCCTTTGCCGTTAATTTCGGCGTTGCCCCCCTGCTGTTTGTCCAGGTTCTGTATGGGCACCTTATCTATACCAGCTCCATCCTGATGGGAACCTTCTGGCTCTCCATAATCGGCATACTCATAGCTGCTTACTATCTTGCTTATATCTATAAGTACAAATACCTCCAGTTGGAAAAGGGCAGAGCCCTGCTCACCGGATCGATCTGCATCATGCTGCTTTTCATCGCTTTTTTGTTTAGCAACAATTTGACGCTCATGCTTCATCCCGAATCTTGGCCGCGTTATTTTGACAGCCCCGGCGGGTTACTCCTTAATCTGGCCGATCCAACCATATGGCCAAGGTACCTGCATTTTATAATCTCGGCGATTGCAGTTGGCGGTATGAGTATCGCGCTCTTTTTTACCTATAAAAAACATACCGGCGATCCGGAGGCGGCACCATGGATTAAATATGGGTGTAAATGGTTTGCGTATGCGACTTTTATAAACTTTGGAATCGGTGCATGGTTCCTCGGCTCACTGCCCCGGGGACTTGTTTCGATGCACACCGCTGCAGGCGTCTTTTTTGTGATCTTTCTTATCTGCGGTATCATCGCCGCTGTGTTTGCAGCACTGCTTGCACTCAAAGAAAGGGTTATGCCGGCTCTCTACAGCTTGCTCACAGCCATCGTCTTGATGATACTGGCTCGGGACATGCTCCGAACCCTTTATCTCCAACCGTGGTTTTCCCGGTCCGAGCTAACAGTGCAGGCATCCTACTCTCCTCTGCTGGTTTTTCTCCTCTTTTTTATCGGCGGAATGGCTCTTATCGGCTGGATGCTGAAAATTACCTTTCAAAATACCGACAACCAGGAGGTGCAGTCGTGAACTACCCTGTCTGGCAACTTGATTTTTTCGGTGGCGGGTTCCTGATAGCAGCCATAGCTGTCTTCCATGTATATATCTCCCACTTTGCCGTGGGAGGCGGCCTGTTCCTTGTCCTTACAGAGATGAAGGCGTACAGGGATGAAGACAACGCCATCCTTGAATACGTCCGCAAACATGCTCAATTTTTCCTGCTGGTAACGATGGTTGCCGGCGGTATTACCGGAGTCGGTATCTGGTTTACCATTGCCCTGCTCAATCCGGCCGCAACATCAGTGCTGATCCATACCTTTGTTTTTGGCTGGGCAGCAGAATGGGTCTTCTTTGTCATCGAAATAGTTGCCCTGTTTATTTACTATTACAGCTTCGGCAAAATGCAGCGGAAGTATCACCTTATCATTGGCTGGATTTATTTTGGTGCAGCATGGATGTCGCTTTTTATCATTAACGGCATCATTGACTTTATGCTCACTCCGGGCAGCTGGATCGAAAATCAGAATTTCTGGTCAGGTTTTTTCAACCCCACATTCTGGCCGGCACTGGCATTCAGGACCTTTTTTGCGCTGCTCATCGCCGGGCTGTTCGGCTTTGTCACTGCAACCTGGATAAAAAAGGAAACACTCCGTGTTTCCATGACCCGTTTTGCCGCCTTATGGCTGCTTATTCCTTTTGTCTTGTTCATCTTTTCCGCCTATTGGTACAAGGCAGCCTTGCCTGCAGATATCCAGGAAATGCTGTTTGAACGAATGCCCGCCATGACCCCCTATATCAGCGGGTTTATCTGGATATCTCCTCTCCTGGTACTGGGTGGCCTCCTGCTTGCCATCCGTATGCCGAGGGCAGTGACCAGGCCTATCGCCTTGACGATGCTCATCATTGGTCTGCTGTATATGGGATGTTTTGAATTCATGCGTGAAGGCGGTCGCAAGCCCTATATTATTTACGACCATATGTACTCCAATTCGATTTTCACCAATGACATGGAGCAAATCAACCAGCAGGGCCTCCTTGCCAATGCCAAATGGATTAAGAACAAATCCATTACCGATGATAATCGACTGGAAACAGGACGAGAGCTCTACAACGTTCTCTGTCTCTCCTGCCATGCCGTAGGCGGCCCAATGCATGGTATTGAAAAATTGACTGCCGGATTTACTCCTTCCGGCCTAGACGCGATGATCAGCGGTATGGACATTTTTCATCCATACATGCCACCCTATGCAGGCACAGATGAAGAACGATACGCTCTGGCTTATTATATAGCTTATGGACTGAACGGGAGACTGGACCCGGAAACGACCGTTCCGGTCAGCAAAAAAAGAATAGCTGTGCCGACGTTTAACAATGACGAATCTACCCATGTGCTGCTTGCATGGAATACATTGGGCATGCATACCATCAGTGACACCTATGAACACTGGTCCCTGCAGGCACCCGGCAACAATGTTTATGCCCAACTGATCCTGCGTGGCGAGACCCCGGAAGTCGTTACCGATGAGGTGGTGCTCAACTATCGCGTGGAGTCAGCCTTTTCAACGCCTGCAGATCATGTACATTTCTGGGACAGCTCCGCCATCCTTTTCGGCAACAAGCTTGAACCCAACACAGGCCTGAGCGGTTCCAAAATGCAGGGTACCATGACCCAGGAAGACGGTTTCTTCCTGGCCGACCAGATTCCGGTTGTTCCCTATACCAAAGATGGCTACGATCCTTACCCCATTGTTACCATAGAAGCGAAATCTGCCGACGGCACCCTGCTGGCCACCACCAAGGTCGCTGCACCGGTGTCAACCGAGATGGGATGTTATCAATGCCACGGAGGCCAATGGCGGGTTGAGAATAAAGCCGGCTTTACCCAGACGACTGCCCGCAATATTCTTGCCGTACACGATAGGATGAGCGGCACCCAGTTGCTGGCGCAGGCCGAAGCGGGTAAACCACAACGGTGCCAAAGCTGTCACAGTGGCCAGGCAACCGAAACAGATGGAAGCTCCGCACCCCTTAACCTTTCTGCTTCCATGCACGGCTTTCACTCAGCTTTTCTCAAGGGTCAGGGTGCAGAGTCTTGCAGCCTTTGCCACCCTTCATCTCCGACCGGAGCGACCCAGTCTCTGCGGGGCATACATAATGAAATAGGCCTTGATTGTACCAGTTGTCACGGATCTATTGAAGAACATGCCATGAGCCTCCTCAAAGGCGAAGCAGACAAGGGCCAACCCAAGGCCTCTGCGCTTGCGCAGTACTTGCAGCCCTACGTGGTAACACCGCCCGACGAGATTACAGCTCGCCAACCGTGGGTAAACCAACCGGACTGCCTCAACTGCCACCTGGAATTTGAAGCACCGGAAAGTGATTCAACCTTTAATCAGTGGACAGCATCAGCAGAAGAGCTGTACAGCAACAGGACCGATGAAAGCGGCTCACTGTTTTGTGCGGCCTGTCACTCCAGCCCCCATGGAATATACCCTGCAGCCAACGGATATGGTGAGCAGGTGCATACTATCCAACCATTACAGTACCAAGGCAATACCTTGCCCATTGGTTCAAATTTCAACTGTGCAGTCTGTCACACGGTGGAGATGGAAGACGAGATGCACCATCCCAATATGTTACGCGAATTTCGTAACCAATAAACGCTTCTCCGGTGGTGCAGAACATTGCACCACCGAAACAACCTCTACACACGCGCACCAGGGACGGCAAGGGCATGCTTATCACAATTCTCCTCTGGGCCTTCTGGTGCCTGCTGCATAGCCTGCTCATCCATCCAACGGTGCAAAACAAGCTGTATACATGGAGTAGCAAACTTTCGCCAGGAACCTACCGGCTGTGCTACATCCTGTTTTCCCTCATAACCCTGGCACCGGTCGTTGGTTACACCCTTGCCCAAGAACAAACCGTACTCTTTGCCTTTTCCGGAGCCTGGAGAATCTTGCAAATACTCCTGCTCTGCTATGCAGCACTGATGTTTTCTTTGGGAAGTCAGGCCTATGACATGCCTTTTTTCCTTGGGTTACGACAATGGAAAGATTTTCGTGACGGGAGAGCGCAGAGGGCAATTGAATTTCACCACAGCGGCATTTTACGATATGTTCGCCACCCCTGGTACAGTGGGCGGGATTGCATTAGTATGGGTAACAAGTACGCTGACAACGGTATCCCTGCCGGTAAGGATGCTCCTTACCGGCTATTTCATAATTGGGACCATACTGGAAGAGAGGCGATTAAAAAAGGAATTGGGACAGCCCTATATTGCATATTGCAAGCAAGTACCCATGCTGCTGCCCTGGAAGCTGTTCAGAATTTTCTAACTTGAGCTCCCCGCGAATCTTGTGTTACTGCGTAGGAAAAAATTCGATTAATTAGCCCTGTACGACCTGCAACGTTTCTCTGGCAATGGCCAATTCCTCATTGGTAGGAATCACAAAAACAGGAATAGTACTCTCTTTGCTGCTGATACAGGTCGGCTGCTTAACACGCTGGGCATTGGCTTCCAGATCCAACTGAATCCCGAAGACCTCCATTCCCTGCAGTGACAATTCACGTACCTTAGGATCATTTTCACCAATACCGGCGGTAAAAACAATGGCATCTACCCTGCCAAGCACTGCCATATACGCACCTATATATTTTTTGTTCCGATAGGTCTGCACATCCAGGGCTATTTTTGCCTGCTTATTGCCCTCTGCAATGGCATCATGGATGTCACGCATGTCATTCATACCGCACAACCCTTTGAGGCCTGACTCTTTGTTGAGTACAGCATCAATTTCCTCTATATCCATCCCTTTGTTCCGGTGAAGAAAGGTATGAATGGCAGGATCGACATCACCTGACCTGGTTCCCATGACCAACCCTTCCAGAGGAGTCATTCCAAGAGAAGTATCTACACTCTGTCCATTTTCAATGGCTGTCATCGAACAACCGTTGCCAAGGTGGACTGTTATCAGATTACATTCAGCCAACGGTTTACGCAGTAACTTGGCTGTCTCTGCGGCAATAAATTTATGGGACGTACCATGGAATCCGTAGCGGCGAATGCGGTCTTCTGCATAGTATGCATAGGGCAGAGCATACATATAGGCACGCTCCGGCATGGTTTGATGAAAAGCTGTATCAAAAACAGCGACCTGCTTAACATCAGCAAAAATATCCATAGCAACCGTAATACCATCCAGATTGGCCGGATTATGAAGTGGTGCAAGTGGGATATTGGCTGTAATTGCCTCCAGCACTTCAGGAGTAATAACCGTGGGCTCATGAAAATCTTCCCCCCCATGTACCACGCGGTGCCCAACAGCGCCAATTTCAGAGGCATCTTCAATAACGCCGACCTCACTATCGGTTAACAGGGAAATTGCGGCAAGCATACCTTGCTTATGGTCTGCAATACGCTGCTCGCGGGTCACCTTATTTTCCTGGTCTGTATCCGGATGAAACTTGGTCACCAGATTGCCCACCGGCTCCCCAATCCGCTCAACAAGCCCGGAAGCCAGCACGCTTTCTGATTCCATATCAAGCACTTGGTACTTGATCGAAGAACTTCCTGAATTAATTACAAGTATTTTCATTTCTACTCCAACAAATAAATATCGTGATAACCGACGAACATGCAAAAAGCCCGTCCGGTTTCAGAACATTAAGATTTTGCTGCCTCCTGAGCCTGAATAGCAGTAAGAGCAACAGTATCAACAATATCATGGGCCGAACAACCACGCGACAGATCATTAACTGGTTTGTTCAACCCTTGGAGAACAGGCCCCATGGCAACCGCATTGGCTGCACGCTGCACAGCTTTATAGGTATTGTTTCCGGTATTAAGATCTGGAAAAATAAAAACCGTGGCCCTTCCGGCAACAACAGAATCCGGCGATTTTAGCTTGGCGACTCCAAGGTCAAAAGCAGCATCATACTGCAACGGCCCTTCTAACGGATAATCGAGTCCACGCTCTTTCATGAGTTGCTTGGCAATGGCAGTAGCCTCGACAACCTTCTCAACATCCTGCCCGCTTCCAGAGCCACCGGTTGAATAACTCAAAAGCGCCACCCGTGGTTCAATATTAAAAATCTTGGCGGTTTCCGCAGAGGAAATGGCAATTTCCGCCAGTTCACGCGCATTGGGATTCGGTACGACGGCACAGTCTCCAAATGCTAGGACCTTGCTTTGAAAACACATAATAAAAATCGAGGAAACCACTGAAACGCCGGGCTTGGTCTTAACAAACTCAAAGGCAGGCCTGATGGTTTGCGCCGTTGTTGTGATCGACCCCGACACCATGCCGTCGGCCAGCCCCTTATGTACCATCATGGTTCCAAAATAGGTGGGATCAGACATGCGGTCGCGCGCCACATCAAGGACGATTCCCTTGTGTTTGCGGGCGTCAAAATAAGTTTCAACAAATTCATCGAAATATTCTGATCCAACCGGGTCAATAATTCTTGCCCCCTCAATATTGATTCCCAGGCTGGCGGCCTTAATGCTCAATTCATTTTCACGCCCCAGCAGGGTCAAATCTGCAATACCTCGCCGAAGTATAATATCAGCCGCTTGAAGTACACGCTCGCCATGCCCTTCAGGCAGTACAATATGCTGCCGCGGATTCGACGCCTTCTCTACAAGCGAATACTCAAACATACGTGGCGTAATACGAGTAGAGGTCCGGGAAACAACCCGCTCGCCCAGTTCCCGAATATCTACATGCTTGTTAAACCAGCCCATGGCTGTTGCGATTCGCTTATCATCGCTTGCCTCTATCCGCCCATACAACTCATTTACACTTTGCACCGTATCGTAGGTATGCGCTTCAACAAACAAGACCGGAACGGGAATCCCCGTCCATCCTTCTATTAATTTCTGTACACTGGGCCGCAGATCAATACCACCGGTGATGACAATGCCGGCAATGTTCGGATAAGCGCTGGATATTCGGGAAGCTAAACTGGCGATGATGATATCGGAACGGTCGCCGGGCGTAATGACCAAGCTCCCCGGCTTCAGGTAATCAAGGAAATTACCGATCTGCATTGCCGCCACCAGGTAATTGTCGACCAACGTCAGCAAACTGGATTCACCGTAGAGTACCTCGGCCCCCAACCACCGTTTCACATCCTCAACAGACGGGTTGCCAAGCGCTTTATGTTCAGGAATAACATAGAGGGGAATAGAGCGGTTAAACTGGGCCATACATTTGATATTGCCGGCAGTTTCTTCAAGAAACCCTTCTGGAGCACGATTAATGATGCACCCTGCCAGTTCAACACCTTTCTCTTCAAGCGTGTCGATTGTAATGGCTGTATAGGCACATATATCGTCGGTACTTTTATTTCTTCCAGAGGCAACGGCAAGTACGGAGGCACCTAGATTGACAGCAATATCTGCATTCAGGTCAAACTCAAAGTTGGCGTCCTTACCTCGAAAATCAGTCCCTTCGCAGAGGACAAAATCGTATTTTTTCTCCAGTTCTTTATATTTCATGAGAATTTTCTCAAACAGAATATCCTCCTGACCTGACGTAATCAACTGTCTGGCCTGGGTTATAGTGAAGGCATAGCTGTCTTCATAGGGAATATCCAGTTTGAAATATTTCAGAATCAAATCCAGGTCATGGTCATTGCGCCCAAACCCTTGATCATTGATGATAGGTCTGAAGAAAGCAACACGACCGACCTGTTTAAGAATGATCTGCATGACGCCAAGTACGATGGCTGATTTGCCGCTTCTCTCTTCAGCAGCTGTGATGTATAGATTATTCGACATTTGTAGCCTCTTGGTAACGTGTCTTACGTAAGTACCTTCGATTTCTAAGCGATGCTCCCGGTTCCCTTATCAACACGGTGATAATGTATCCGGTTGCACACAATTCCTTTTTCTTTTACAAAGGTCAGTCCAACGACCATCATTTTCACCACTCTTTCGGCAATGAATATAGACAGCGACGGTTTTCCACGCTTACCTGAAGTCTTCGCTTACCCGGAGTCTTCGCTTACCCGGAGTCTTCGCTTACCCGGAGTCTTCGCTTACCTATTCATGACCAAAAAATTTGAACCTAGCGCCGTCTGAACGGATGAACAATACAAGCAAGGGCCAAATATTCCCTTTCATTGTATGCATTAACTGGTGCGGGTCCAAATAAAATTAAACAAAAACCAATGTTATTGGTAGTACCAATAACCGAAAAACATGTCCAGTACAACCACAAAACAACAATATAAGCAACCTATAGTTGCACATCGTCAAAAAAATTCTCTTCCAGAGAGCAATGCAGACTCCACCCAGGAATTACTCCAAAGCGATCTTAGCGGACTCTATTTCACAAAAAAGGGCACTATACCGGCACCCAACTCTTCACCACCTGCCTGCCCAACATACTTATGTATCGAAGTCGGGGCTTATCTGTTAATCGGCATGCGTGTGAACATTTGGGGCACTGCTGAACAGCTACGGTACGGGGTAGATTGACAATTTTCAGGTATTCGCAGAGTGGTTACAAAAAGACTTACCGGAAGTTTACTGTCCTCCGCCGACATTTTGTTTTACATTGCAAGTAAGACAGAAGAAGGATTACAACCCAAATTTCTCATGACCTTTTTGGTCTTTAAACTCAATTAATTAATATTATTGCTTAAAGGTAACCTTTCATACACAGAGCAGATGATATGAAAAATATAGAAATACGAAGATCGGATAACGGAACAGTCGAGATACGAGCAGCCCAAGAAATCGATCACGATCAGGCTGATGCTCTTTTCCGTACCGGAAAAGCAGAACTGGCGGACCCTTCCTGCCAGTGTCTTGTTATTGATTTACGATCAACTCGACTGCTTGAGAACTATTCACTGTATAAAATTTATAAGCTTATCCAGATCCTTCAGGAAAATGTTGACCAACACGAAATAAAACCACTCACAACCGTCCTCTATACCGGCGAAACAAAAAAACGACAATTTCTGGAAGAAACAGTCAACCTGGAAGGTATCAGGCTGAGGTTTTCAGAAGGACCGACCAACAAACAACTCCGGCAGAAACAGCCGTGCTCATCATTTCACGTCCAATAGGCAAAGATGCGATCAGGTCGAATGGTCCTTCATGGAGCTATTCCCCTCGTTGCAAGTCGCAACAGAGTGCTCCTCACTTATAGGGCCTGCAGCTGGCGGGACACTCGCGCCTTCATGTCTGCCCTGAGTTGTTGGGGTCCCATTATCCAGCACCACGCTATATTCGTTTAAATACATATCAGAAAGAGTCAGAAAAGCGGTCACAATCAGCGGCCCATAAATAATTCCAAGTACACCAAACAGACTCATCCCGCCGATGATCGCCAAAAAGACAAGCAAGGTATGCATTTTCACCTGACTGCCGACAAATTTCGGTTTTACCACATATTCTACAGAAAAAGACAACACCACATAAAACAAGAGAGTAATCAGGGCTTTGGCCGTTAACCCATTGAGCAGTAAAATGACGGCTGTCGGCACCAGCACAAGCCCGATGCCGAAAATAGGCAAAAAGGCAACCACTGCCATCACCGCCCCCCACAGGACAGGTGATTTTAACCCAAGCAGAGAAAAGAAAATTCCTCCCAGAGTACCCTGAAACAGTCCGCTTAATCCATTCCCCACCAGAATGACTCCTGCTATCTCCATAAATTTGTGCATCAACAATCGGTTCTGATCATCAGGCAGCGGTGAGAGTTTGGTCAGGAAAGCAATCAGCTTATCCATTTCAATCAACAGGAAAAAGACAACCAGAATCAAAATGCAAAACTGCCAGGCAAAACTCATCACATTGGCAGCCCATGCAGACGCCTTATTGTAAATAAACATGCCCACGGTTTTACTGATATTAGAGACAAGCTCCGTAATGTCAGGCGGTTCGAAGTTGACACCATAGCCGACAAGGATCTCTTGAACCTGCTGCACCCATGTATTATTTTGGATGACTTGCGGCAGTTTGAGCAGTACATTACTGTCCTTGCCGAGGTGATACAGGTTCAACGCTTCCGAGGAAAGTGCACCAACGCAGAATGTGAGCGGAATAAAAACGATCAGCGTTATAAGCCCACATGTCATGCAGGAGGCCATCCATGATGACACCCACCTGCTGAGCCAAGTATAGATTGGCCGAAAGATACCGGCCAACAAAAATGCAAGGATTAAAAACTGACCAAACGGCCAGAGAACCCAGCCGAGCATAAGGGTAGACAGCAGAAAAATTACAGTAAAAAATTTGGCTTGAACAGGAGTTAGCACTCTGTGCTCCTGCCCGATATCGGGGGCACCAGGCTTTTCTACAACAACATTTTTTTTATTCGATTTCTTACGTACCATAAGGGAAGACAATAAAGCATGGCTCAAATTAATGCTAGGTTATCTCATCGTACACTCTACGAAACCGGATACGAATGGCAATTTAGAAGAGGACACAATGATAAACAATGATATTGAAATAGCGGTACAAAAAGTACCCGAAGATCAATTAAAAACCAAACCGGATCAAAACAACCTGGGGTTTGGCAATTTCTTTACCGACCATATGTTTTCCATGCATTGGAACAGACAACAGGGTTGGCACGAAGCAAAGATACACCCTTTCCAGCAACTCCAACTGGATCCGGCGGCCATGGTTCTGCATTACGGCCAGGCCATCTTTGAAGGACTCAAGGCATACCGCACCAAAGATAACCGAATCTTACTCTTCCGGCCCCAGGATAATTTTGCACGAATGAACAAGTCCGCCATAAGGATGTGCATGCCACGCTTCCCTGCCGAAAGAGTACTCCAAGCGCTCCGTGCTCTTATCTATCTTGACAAAGAATGGGTCCCTCACGCAAAGGGAGCAACCCTCTATATTCGCCCCACCATGATTGCAACCGAGCCAATGCTTGGCCTGCGCGCGGCTGAAGAATACCAATTTTTCATCATTAACTGCCCAGTTGGTGCTTATTATTCAGAAGGCTTTAATCCCACCAAAATCTACATCGAAGACGAATATATCCGGGCAGTACCGGGAGGTGTGGGTGATGCCAAAACAGCCGGAAACTATGCGGCCAGCCTCAAAGCGCAAATAGGAGCACAAAAGAAAGGGTACACTCAGGTTCTGTGGCTTGATGCCAAACAACGAAAATACATTGAAGAAGTCGGCACTTCCAATATTTTTTTCGTGATTGACAATGTGCTCATCACTCCACCACTCAAAGGTTCGATTCTTCCTGGAATAACGCGCGATTCAGTGCTTCAGCTGGCTGAAGACTGGGGAATGCAAGTGGAGGAAAGACGGATTTCCATCGACGAAATCGTCAAAGCCTGTGAAGATGGATCGCTTCAGGAAAGTTTCGGTACCGGGACAGCAGCCGTTATTGCTCCAGTGGGAGAATTTTGTTATCGAGAAAAAGAGTTTACAATTAACGGTGGCAACACCGGTCCTGTGGCACAAAAGCTGTACAACGAGTTGCAAGCCATCCAGTTTGGTGAGCAGGAAGACAACCACGGATGGGTAGTCCCGGTAAGCTAAAAAAAAACAAGACCAACCACACGCCACCTGCCTTTATCCATAATTTCAACATGTTGGGCGGATATTTTTTTCCGCCCTTATCCCCTTGATTTTTCAAAAACCATCACTAATGTATGGCGCAGTTTGAAATCAGGAGCTGCGTTTTAGTCCTATACACATAACAGCGCAAGATGTGTCGTTAGGTATGGCGCATTTTTAAGCTTTCATTTTACAATACAAAATAACTCAGTAACAGGAGGAGTATTAATGAAAATTCGTCCATTGAATGATCGTATTCTGGTCAAAAGACTGGAAGAAGAAGAGAAAACCGCTGGTGGAATCATCATTCCAGACTCTGCTAAAGAAAAGCCTGCTGAAGGTGAAATCGTAGCTGTCGGTCCAGGTAAACTCAGTGACGCTGGTGAGCGTGTTGCCATGGATGTTGCTGTTGGCGATCGTGTGCTCTTTTCCAAATACGGCGGCACCGATGTCAAGCTTGATGGTGAAGACTTCCTGATCATGCGCGAAGATGACATTCTTGGCGTAGTAGAAGCCTAAACAACTCACAGTTATTATTGTAACCCTAGGAGATATATAAGATGTCCGCAAAAGAATTAAAATATGGTGCTAAAGCTCGCGAAAAGATGCTTGCCGGCGTTAACACCCTTGCAGATGCAGTAAAAGTTACCCTTGGTCCTAAAGGCAGAAATGTTCTGATCGAGAAATCATTTGGCGCTCCTGTTATCACCAAAGACGGTGTTACAGTTGCCAAAGAAATCGAAGTTGCAGACAAATTTGAGAACATGGGCGCACAGATGGTTAAGGAAGTTGCTTCCAAGACCTCTGATGTAGCTGGTGACGGTACCACCACTGCCACCGTTCTTGCTCAGGCCATTTACAAAGAAGGTGCTAAGCTGGTAGCTGCCGGATCCAATCCGATGGAAATCAAGCGTGGTATTGATGCCAGCGTTGAAGCTGTTGTTGCAGAACTCCGCTCCATCGCCAACCCAACCAAAGAGCAAAAAGAAATCGCTCAAGTTGGAACCATTTCCGCTAACAACGACAACACCATCGGCAACATCATTGCTGAAGCAATGGACAAAGTCGGCAAAGAAGGCGTTATCACTGTTGAAGAAGCAAAGTCCATGGAAACCTCTTTGGACGTTGTTGAAGGTATGCAGTTTGATCGCGGTTACCTTTCTCCTTACTTTGTTACCGATCCAGAGCGAATGGAAGTCAACATGGAAGATCCTCTTATTCTCATCAACGAGAAAAAGATCTCTAACATGAAAGACCTTCTGCCTATCCTGGAATCTGTAGCGAAAATGGGCAAGCCACTGTTTATTATCGCTGAAGATGTAGATGGTGAAGCACTGGCGACTTTGGTTGTCAACAAACTGCGCGGCACCCTGAACATCGCTGCTGTGAAAGCTCCTGGTTTTGGTGATCGTCGTAAGGCAATGCTAGAAGATATCGCCATCCTCACCGGCGGTCAGGTCATCACAGAAGACCTTGGCATCAAGCTTGAAAACATCACTGTAAACGATCTTGGTACTGCCAAGCGCATTGTTGTCGACAAAGACAACACCACCATCGTTGACGGTGCCGGCGACAAAGAGCAGCTTGCTGCACGTGTAAAGCAGATTCGCACCCAGGCAGAAGACTCAACTTCTGACTACGACCGTGAAAAGCTGCAGGAACGCCTTGCAAAACTTATCGGCGGTGTTGCAGTAATCAACGTTGGTGCTGCTACAGAAGTCGAAATGAAAGAGAAAAAAGCCCGCGTTGAAGATGCACTCAACGCTACCCGCGCTGCCGTAGAGGAAGGAGTTGTTCCTGGTGGTGGCGTAGCTTACCTCCGCTGTCTCAAAGTGCTTGATAAGCTTGAACTGCCGGGTGAGCAAAGCCTGGGTAAAAACATCATTCGCCGTGCCCTGGAAGAGCCTGTACGCCAGATCGCTGCCAATGCCGGCCGCGAAGAGTCTGTGATTGTTGAGCACGTGAAAAACCTCGAAGGTGCTAACGGATTCAACGCTGCCAGCGAAGAGTACGAAGACCTGATTGCAGCAGGTGTAATTGACCCTGCCAAGGTAACCCGTTCTGCACTGCAGAACGCTGCTTCTGTGTCCGGTCTGCTTCTCACCACCGAATGCATGATTGCTGAAGAACCTTCCGACGATGCCGGCGCCATGGGTGGAATGCCTCCTGGTGGCATGGGCGGCATGGGTGGCATGGGCGGCATGATGTAAGCCCTTCCCCGCAAGGTTTTTAGAAGTACCAAAGCGTTTTATTCTTCAGTCTTGTACGGAGAATAAAACGCTTTTATTTGTAGCAAAGACTGAAAAGAACAAAAAATGATCTTTTCCTGTTCTTTCTTATTGACAAATGAAGAGAAATTTTGAATATTGTCCCGGTCCAAAGCGACCGTTCACATAGAACACTTTGGCGATGTAGCTCAGCTGGTTAGAGCGCACGGCTCATATCCGTGGTGTCCGGGGTTCAAGTCCCTGCATCGCCACCATTTACATATAAGGCTGCAATCTTCTTCGGATTGCAGCCTTTTTTTATTTTCCATTATTTATTGTGATCACTCACAATGAAATGCTTCATGGGCTCTGGGAGATGCTACAGAGAGGTAGTCGCTATGCCCATGTCCACCTTGACGCGTTGGGTATTAGCCCGAATTCCTCATGAACTTTTTGATTTTAAACTCAACTAATTGATATTATTACTTAATGAATAACTGCACGATTAACAGTCAGTTTTTCGTTTTCAATCAAAAAGTTCCCCCTTCGGGTTAGTAACCAAAAACAGTAATTTCAGATTAAAAATTTGCACTGCTTTCAGCAAGGCTTGTAAAACTGCATATATCGACAATGTTGTAGTCTCCGGCACCCCTGTACCGGAACCAAGAACTCTGCTCCTTTTCGGTGCCGGCGTTGCGGCTGTAAGCAGAAAACGAGACTAAACGCTTTGTGAGGCTATCTTGAATAATTTCCTCTTGCATACAAACCTTTTCCCAAAGAAACAGCTTGTATGTTTGCAAGTGGCCCGTCAGCTTTGATCTCATTTTCTGTATACGTGCGATGGAAGTCCGTCACTACATAGTGGCCCCCACATTTTCGCCGATTTCCATTTTCTCGATATTTCCTCCAAATCGCCGAACTAACCTCTCTGCAGCATAATACTGACAATAGCCCTGGGACAGACCGAGATAGCCTTGCAGGGCCTCTTTATATGCTTTTACGAGCTCAGGATTGTCCATGGCAAGATTTCCAACCTGCACCTTACCAAACCCATCAAGATTAAGAGTGACAATGGCGCACCCTGGGCTAAGTTGCCTGTTAACGACATATTTCATGGCTCAATGTACCTCCCCGGCTAACCGGCAAGCGGTAAACATCCAAAAAAAACTATATATTTCAGCGAGATAAAACCAAGCAAGACAAAGTGCAAACAAAAAGAACAGGGCACGACATGCAGTTTATGTACTATGCGCCACAGCGTGACACACAGCTTTGAAGATTACGTCTCTCAGCATTACACCTGCTCCTCGGTACAAAGCGCAAAGAGCAAAGAGCAAAGAGCAAAAAATAAGCCGCTTGCATACCTTCCGCCACCTCTTTCCAAATCGATCTTGAAAATATAATGCACAGCGCCTACCGGCATAACTAATTTTACGATTTCCGCTTGCCTTCATTAAAAAATCGGGTATAAATCATTTTCGCTACAATGCACGCTGATACATCAGCTTTTATACTCACCTCGGGTTCCCTCACCCCGACAACCAAAAAGGAAGAACATGCTCACCCTCACCCAATCGCAGATACAACGTGCCGTCTTTATCCTGGCCACCTTTCATATCCTCATCATTGCGGCAAGTAACTATCTGGTTCAGCTGCCGATACAGGTTTTCGGCTTCCATACCACCTGGGGCACATTCAGCTTCCCTTTTGTCTACTTGGCCACTGATCTTACGGTCCGTATTTTTGGAGCTGCCGAGGCGCGAAAGATTATTTTCCGTGCCATGCTCCCGGCACTCATCCTTTCCTACCTCATTTCCGTGCTTTTTTTTGAGGCGGTCTTTCAGGGCGTTGCAAATCTGTACACGCTCAACACCTTTGTCCTCCGCATAGCCTTTGCCAGTTTTGCCGCCTACACCCTTGGCCAATTGGCGGACGTCAAAATTTTCTCTCGCCTCAGGCAACATGTGCAATGGTGGCTCGCACCCGGTGCCTCAACCATTTTCGGTAACCTGCTCGATACACTCATTTTTTACTCATTTGCTTTTTGGGCAAGTTCCGACCCGTTCATGGCAACCCACTGGATAGAGATTGGAACCGGTGATTACTGCTTCAAACTCATTGTCAGCATGGTATTGCTCCTGCCGCTGTACGGCATATTTCTCAAATATCTTACCGAACGTATCCTGACGACTCAACCGGAGCGCCAACTCACCACCCCATAGTTCTACACTATATTGAGCAGTACAACCGGGCCCCCGGCTGTATTGCTCAACAGTTACCTTTTACTTAACCTTGAGCCTGGCCAGGAGTAGTTGTTACCAATCCAGATATTCGCTGATTGAATTTTCAGCCTCCTTGACTGCGTCATATGCATAAAAGTAGATATCTTCATATTTCACCGCTTTTCAGAGGCGCTCAATACGCACGATATACGTCAAGCACCTACCTACTACCTCCCATACTGAGCCTGCCACTTTAGCCCGAATTTCTTCTGAACATTGTGTCAATTTGTTCAATTGTATATAATTTCATTATGTTAAACGAAGCTAAATGGAGGTACAAATTTCCACAATGTTCGCCTACGGACAGACCATCCGGGATCGTTTTCTTCACTTTTTTCCATTGCCGCCTTCAGCAACCTTGTTGAACAATCCTGTTTAAACCTCTCTGCTTTACCATTTACTTTTGATAAGGATACTTCGTTAAAAAACAATGTATTGATTTTTTCAGTCTCTAATGATACTCTGGTGTCTCACTTGAGCTAATACTGTCTGTTTTCTAACGACTGCTTAAGTAAAACATTGAGATGAGATGAGATGAGATGAGATATGGAACTGTTCGATCAGGCAAGTGTCAACAAGAGCAATAGTCGGCAAACACGGACAAGAGAGAAGGTCCTGAATCTAGCAATGCATGTTCTTGCCAAAAATCCTAAAGCCTCCTTGAGCGAGATTGCAGAGGTGGCGGAAGTCGGCAGGGCTACTATTTTTCGCTATTTCAAGTCGAGAAAACAGCTTGTCAGCGAGCTTATAGTGGAGGCTGACACTAAACTTGAAACTGCAATAAAGCCGATTATCGAGAAAAACCTCAATGCCGGAGATACTCTTGAAGAATTCATAAAAGTTCTCGTTCCCCTTGGCGCCAGTTTTCATTTTTTAAATTCCAACCAGATATACGCGGAAGATTCAGGTATTGATGATTTATATAAAAATCAATTAATGCGATTACGGGAACTTTCTAAAAGATTACGGGCTGAAAACGTTGTCTCTTCCGAAATCCCTCTCGCTTGGGTCGCTGCGGTTTTAGATAACCTGATATACACAGCGTGGGAAACCGTTCTGAAGGGTGACATTGCGCCAAACGATGCTCCAGCACTTGTACTTACTTCGTTCCTGAACGGCTTTTCCCCGCGTTAGCTTTTCCGGCAAAACAGTTCTGGCGATTTCCTGTATTTTCTGCAGGGAACCCATTTCACAATTCTGTGGTGAGACCCAAGTGTCCACCATACGGCCTCCTGCTTTAACTTTTTCAGCAGTATCTGAACACACCCGCAAGACCACTCATTCAGAATAGGCGCAAAAAAGACAAATAAGCGCCGGATGTATTTCGAGTACGCTTTATCAAGTCAAATTTTTCAGGTGACCAATGAATACTGATATTAACCCCGTAACCGGAAAAATATTTCCTGTTTTTTTCTTTTATACTGTCCCTTCTGTCATTGGCTTGCTAGCGATGTCCTGCGCGGTTGTTGTAGATGGATTTTTTTTGGGAAACTATGCAGGTATGACCTCCCTCACTTCCGTAAATCTTACCATACCGGCGAGTGGCCTCTTGTTTGGCCTGGCGCTCATGTTCTCTGTAGGTGGGGCCATCCGCTGCGGAAAATTTATTGGGTCAGGGAACCTCAAGGCAGCCAACAGCAGTTTTTCACAGTCTATTGTTTTTATTTCTCTTCTCTCACTGGTCCTGACCATACTTGGGAAGGTTTTTATGGATCAGCTTGTTTTCCTCCTCACCACGGATAGTGCACTGGCACCTGTAGTGGCGGAGTATCTGGAAATACTTCTCTGTTTCACCGTTTTTCAGCTGGGAGCTCTCTGTCTGTCGTATTTTCTCCGTGTTGCCGGCCAGCCGCTCTGGGCTTCTGCAACAATGATCATTGGATGTTTTATTAATGTTTTTCTAGACTGGCTGTTTATTGCTCAGTTTCACATGGGACATCAGGGCGCGGCTTTAGGTACCGGTCTCTCTGCAGCTGTTACATTTTTTCTTTTATGCGCTCCTTTTTTCACAAACCGAACCAGGCTTAAGTTTTGCTGGCGTACAAAAGATATTTCGGAGGTAATAAAAGGTGCCATGGCTGGGCTGCCGGAGTTTGTTGATGAGTTTTCTTTTGGAATATTTGTGTTCGTTTTTAACTGGATCATTATGAGAAAATTAGGAGCAAGTGGTGTCGCTGCTTTTTCAATCATAAATTATATGGTCATTACAGTACTGGTCATCAGTTATGGCATTAGTGATTCAATGCACCCGATTATTAGTCAGAATCGTGGAGCTTTGAAGCATAAACGCATCAAGAGCTTTATTATCATTTCGATGCTATCAGTTTTTGCTCTCGGTGTTGCTATAAGTAGCCTGCTGGTTACCAGCCCCCAGGCGGTTTCCGGACTATTCATCCCGTCTGGAGAAAGAGAAACGGTACAGTTGACGAATCATTTTATCTCAAAAATATGGCCTGTTTTTATTGTTAATGGAATAAATATCGTGCTCGCGGCTTATTTAACTGCAATGAACAGATGCGTTGATTCCACCTTGATAATTTTGTCGAGGAATATCTTCCTTCCTGTTTTTTTTCTATTTATTATTCACATATTAATAGGTGGGGATGGTATTCTCATCGTTCTGCCTCTGTCCGAACTGTGCACCTTTTTTCTTTCTATTTTTCTGCTGTACAAAAACAGACCTGAAAAATTAATCAGTAATGCTTTGATGCCGATCGTTGCTCCGGCGAGGATGTATTCGGTGAAGTAGCTGGTAATCGGCCGGAAAAGTATGTTTGTTAAACTTTTTTGAACAAACGCTTTAAAGTCGTCACTCTTCAGCAGCATGATGGGGCATCGGTTGTACGGCTGAAGAGTTACTTAAAATCTTCCTTGCGTATACCAAGATGTTTCATCTTGCCATACAGGCCCCTTGAGTGGATGCCTGCAATCTTGGCGGCTTCTCCTACCCTTCCGCAAGTCTTGGTAAGCACCATCCTCAGGTAAGCTCCTTCCACCTGTTCCATGACAATTTTCTGAACTTCCGGGAGCGTTTTCCCTTCCCAAAAAGCGACATTCTCAATAACTGGAGCCATGAAAGGACTGATCTGCCTACTCGTTGTATTAAAAACGCTTGGCAGGTCATCCAGTGTTATTTGCTCTGTTTTACAGAGCAGGATAGCTCGTTCAATAACATTCATCAGCTCTCTCACATTACCCGGCCACTCATAGTTGCTGAGCGCGGTCATGGCAGGTTTTGAGATGTGGTTGATGTTCTTGGCAATTTTAAATTTATATAAGGAAAGAAAACGTCGAGACAGGGATGGAACATCCTCTCTTCGTTCACGCAGTGGTGGTATCATTAAGGACATCACATTGAGCCGAAAGTAGAGATCCTTGCGAAAATTCCCCAATTCGACCTCTTTCTGCAGATCCCGATTTGTGGCGGCAATCACTCGGACATCAACCCATATCTGTTTTTCTCCCCCTAATGGTCTCACTTCGAAATCCTGCAAAACTCGCAATAGTTTGGTTTGTAAATGCAGGGGCATTTCACCTATTTCATCTAAAAATATCGTACCACCGTGGGCGAGCTCAAAAGCCCCTCGGCGTGCCCGTGTGGCGCCGGTAAAAGCTCCACTGGTATGACCAAAAAGTTCGCTTTCAAGCAGCTGTTCCGGTAATGCGGCAGTGTTCAGCGCAATAAATGGCCCAGAAGACCTGGGACTTTCAGCGTGTATGGCTTTTGCGAGATGTTCCTTGCCCACCCCTGTCTCTCCAAGCAGTAAAATTATAGAATCACTGGGTGCCACCAGCTGGACTTCATTGATAAAGAGTTGCATCGTCTCGCTATTTGAGATGAAGTCGTTCAGTTTTGGCTGGGGACCTTTTTTTCGAGCAAGATGGTTGAATTCCACAAGTTGAAGGCGAGATTCAAGGGTAGCCTGGACAGTGTCAATAAGGTTGTTCAAAGAAACTCTTGAATACAAAACGACATCAGCACCGGCGGCCATCAGCCTAGCGTGTTTCTCCGACGAGTCAACATCATGAACAACCACGGTTGTCGGCGCTTCCGGAAGGTTGTTGAGTTGGTTGATGCTTGAATCAACAGGACGCGGAATAAAGGATTCGCTGATAACAATGATATCGCCACAACTCTGCACAGCATTATGCCATGGATTCTTCTGTTGTCCATGGCACTCCACTTGAATGTCGGACGGCGCAAAATTTTGTTCAATACTCGCTTCCAGCTCCTTGTTTTCCAACGCCAAAATAAGCCGTGTCAGCATGTGGTTCCTTCGCTCAAATATTTTTTTGACTAAAAAGGTAAAAAATTACTGAATTAACGACTGATTCTACCTGGAAACATACAAATCAGCAATGAATTACTTGTTTACTTGAACACCTAGGTTCTACGGGAAAAAATAAGGCCCGAGCTTATGTCTAAATGAAAAATTCGCAAATAAATACCTGTAAAAAAGAGACATATTTTTTGAATAACGAATTTCCATCAAAAAGAGCTGCACCAGGCGAAAAAAAAATCAGTAACATTTTACTCTTTTATTGTTTTCGTAATTTTCAGGCAGGCGGCTTCTTTTTTGCTTAAGATATTGTTTTTGTGATAAAAAAAGCCTACTCATGCTTCTTTTCGCTGTTTGGCATCTATTTTGCCTTTAGTGCGGTGTCGTAACTCGTTTGGATTGAACATTTATAGTGAATTTAGCAGATCATGCCTACTCGGCAGCAGGGTGTCTAAATGAAAAAAAGAGAATGTAAGAGATCGGAAAATGATTGGCGGGATACCTATAAATCTCTCGCCATGGAAGACACGTTCTACTCCCAGGCAGAAAAAGATAGACTTTACTTGAAAAAGTCTAAGCGCCACCGACCGGTTCATAAAAAGTGGGAAGACTAGGAGTCTTGTCGGATAGAACACTTTTTTTATCAAATCAAGGCATTGTTGGAAAATGAAGCACAGCCATACACTTCACATTGGAATCTGCGCTCACCTGTAAGCGTTATTTTTTATAACAATAACAATAATTTGAAAAAAGTTTAGTCCCATAGACTCCGAGAAAAACCTTCCCAGGTTTAAACAATGAAAAAAATTATAACTCAACAGGAGACAACAATGCAGACTGTAACGCTTCACACCCCGGAACCGCTGCCGGTCAGAACAGGTTATGAAGGAATTCATGCTATGAACGAGGCCATCGAACGTAACGCCTGGGGGATAGCTTCATCTGTAGATATATATAACTGTGATCCTTCCACAATTCGCGACGCCGATGCTATACGCCGTTTTGTCGTTGAATTGTGTGATCTGATTGAAATGAAACGGTTTGGAGAGACCCAGGTGGTACATTTTGGAGAAGACGAACGAGTGGCTGGTTACTCGATGGTTCAGCTTATTGAGACATCATTGATTTCCGGACATTTCGCCAACCAGACCAACGCCGTCTATCTTGACGTGTTCAGTTGTAAGCCGTATTTGCCCGAAACGGTACAGCAATTTGCCCAGGAATATTTTGAGGGAAGTCACAGTAATCTTAATGTCAGTTTGAGGTACTGATATGTTGAAGATCAGCTCGTGTGAAGATTTCGACGAATGCGCACGAATTTGGACCAAGACCTGGCCGAAACTCTGCATTTTTGATCTGTGGGAAGTCCGGGCAAGCTTTGCTGCATGTTTTAATAACAAACCTTACTTTGTTGTTGCTGAAGAATTCGGTGAAGTGAAAGGGATGCTGGCTCTTAGTTGGATTGAAGAAAGCGGAAGTTACGGACATTTCCCCGGTGAGATCTGGCAGGGAAAGACCTGGCTGGAACAAAATAAAATGCCGGCTGCATCCAGGCAGGTGCTTGATGCCATGCTCGAAAGTATACCAGGTCCACTTCATTTGCGTTATCTCACACCTGACTGCATGCCGGAGGGAAGCTTTCCCTTGGCGGTGGATGAGGTTGGTTATCTCTTTTTTCCGGGCGGTTATGACTATTCTTTTGATAAGTATATGCTCGAATTTTCCGGTAAATCGAGAAAAAATCTAGGCAGGGAGATCGCTCGTCTGCAAAGTGGTGGTGTCGCATATCGTTATGATCATTGTGCCGACATTGATTGGATGTTTCAACGGAACCTGGAATCTTTTGGTGAGTTGTCCTATTTCAATGACCCTGGATTCCTTGCCTCCTATGAAAAACTTGTCGCATGGCTCTTTGATAATAATCTTTTACGGACTACCACGGTCTTACTTGGCGGGGAGATTGCGGCGGTAGATATCGGCACGATCTGGAATAGAGGATATACAATTTTGGCAGGTGGCACCAATGCAGAGTTCCAGGGGGTGGCTAAAATGATCAATATGCACCATCTGGAATGGGCATGCCGGAAGCGGATGCAGGTTGTTGATTTTCTTTGTGGAGATTTTGGCTGGAAGAGGCGCTTTCACCTTTCGAGCCGCCCCCTTTATGAAATTTATCGGAAGTCTGGGTCTATACTCTCTTCAGAAGCTGAATGCAGGATGGCCCAAGTGACTCATGAGCATTAATTCCACTCCATGTACACTGGATTTTCCTTCATCCACCAAAAATCTTTTTTTACAGAGGGAGCATCGGCGACTTCAGTGTGAGACTGGTGGATCTAAGGTATTGGTGGTCGGTACAACCTCTGATTATGTTGATTTGCTCCGAAAGTCGAATCCAGGTCGTGTTCTTTACCTGACCGATCAATCGGAAAGAGACAAGGCCGGTGAATCCAGGCCATTGGAGTATGAGGAGATAGTCTGCGACCTTGAAGAGGATGTAGCGCTTATTTTGCAGAAAATACGTGTACATCTAGATCGTTGGGACATTTCGCTGGAGGGTGTTGTCAGTTTTGATTGCGAGTCTATGGAGCTCGCCGCTCTACTGGCAAGGGAGTTATCCTTATCCTATCCTCCTCCTGACAGTATCCGTCTCTGCCGGGACAAGTTCGTCACAAAAACTATCTGGCAGGCGAAAGGGATCCCTTGTCCTCACCATAAACTTGCCCTGTCAGCCGAAGACGTTATGGACTTTTGGCAGGAAGTCGGTGGTCCTGTTGTGGTAAAACCGTTAAGCGGGAGCGGGAGTGAACTGGTTTTCCTTTGTTCGAGCCGCAAAGAGTGTGAAAGGGCAACGCATATGATACTGGATGGCCTCGCGGAGAGAAAAGAAATGCCGCTTTACAGTCATGCAACTACCAGTTTTGTAGCTGAAGAGTTTGTTGCCGGTAATGAGTTTAGCTGTGATTTTACCATCAAGAGGGGGCGAATAGAAATTTTGCGGCTCACCAGGAAATTGAAGTACACTGAAAAACCTTTTGGAACAATCAACGGCTACATCATAACAGACTGGCAGCGAGCCGGCATTAATCAGGAACAGCTGTCCCTCATTTTCAAACTGGGTGCCGAAGCACTGGGACTTTCCGATGTCATCTGTATGGTGGATTTCATTGTTGACCACGATAAAATTTTATTGCTGGAAATGACACCTCGACCTGGTGGAGACTGCATCCCCTTTCTTCTTCATAAAGCAGCTGGGTTTGATGTATTAAGTTATTTCGTTGAGTTTGCCGGAAATCGGACGGCAGCATCTCCTGTTACCTGTGTATCAGGTAAAGAGCTAGTTGCATTACGGCTTCATGCAGAAAGGAGCGGAGAGGTTGCGAAAATAAAGACTGATCGCCTCTCTCTGGATCCTCGCACACGTGAAATAAACCTGGTCGGAGAGGCTGGTCATCGGATTACCATGCCACCTTCTGATTATGATTCCTGGTACCTCGGCTACATCCTCTTTCAACCCGCTCCGGGGCTACCTGTTGAGCAGCAGTGCCGTGAACTGAGGTGCCTACTTGAAGTGGAGATGTACAATGCCGACAATTGATTCGCAACAAGGATATAGTCCGGAAAGAGTAGAGGCTCTTTTGCATGAACAGACCCCACTTCTGTCAGATTCGGTTCTCCGAGGTTTTGTTGAACCTTTTTTTTTGCGTCGGGATGAATTTCTTGCACCTTTTGAAAAGCAGGAGACGCCACTCTATCTTTTTGAGCCAGAGGTACTGCGCCGGCGTTCAGAGCGATTTCAGGTAGCATTTCAGAAACATTTTAAAAATACCGTTTTTTATTATGCGGTCAAAAGTAACAACTATCCTGAGGTTGCCCGAGTGCTTACCACAACAGGATTTGGGCTTGATGTGTCGAGCGGTCTTGAACTGAAAATGGCACTTGGGCTGGATACGCAAAGTATCATTTTCAGTGGGCCCGGAAAAACCAGAGCAGAACTGGAAATGGCTGTTACCGCCTCTGAACGAGTCACGGTGCTCATTGACAGCTTCCATGAGTTGCAAATCCTTGGAGAGATAGCCTGTTCCCGGCAGCAAGATATACGGGTCGGAGTGAGACTTACCACCAGGGTTGATGGGCTATGGCGTAAATTCGGCATTCCTCCGGAAACATTGGCTCGCTTTATGAAAGAGGTCAAGTGCTTTCCATATATACATTTCCAAGGACTTCAGTTCCATACAAGTTGGAACCTTAATGCCCAGGCGCAGCTCGATTTTATCCTCCTTCTGAAAAAAGTTTTAGCGCAATTCACAGATGAAGATCTTCGCCGAATAACATTTATTGACGTCGGCGGCGGATATTGGCCTGAACAGGGGGAATGGCTTCAGCCTGCAGCAACAAAGGCAGGATTGCTCAGAAAGGCGATGGAATTAAGCCCGGAAAATGACAATAACCACTACTTTCAAAGCGCCTGTTCAATAGAGGATTTTGCAGGGCACTTGGGTTGGGCCATAAAAAACCATATCTTTCCACTTATACCTGACTGCCGCATCTGTTTTGAACCAGGTCGCTGGCTTTGTAACGATGCCATGCATCTCCTGATGACTGTGATTGATAAAAAAAGTGACAATGTAGTGATTACCGATGCGGGAACCAATGCGGTTGGCTGGGAGCGTTTTGAGACGGACTACTTCCCGGTTCTCAATCTCAGCAGACCTGCGTTGTCGGAAAAACCCTGCAATGTTTTAGGTTCTCTCTGCACGCCCCATGATGCCTGGGGATACTCATACTGGGGTGAAGGAATCGAGATCGGAGATATCCTGTTGATACCGACCCAGGGGGCTTATACTTATAGCCTCATGCAAAATTTCATCAAACCATTACCGGAGGTTGTTGTTGTTTAGCCGGCAGCTATTTCGAACGTCCGCCGTTTCTTTATCAACTATTACCATTGAATGGGCTGGAGCTCTTTAATCTGTTCTGAATGACTTTTGTGATCAAAGAATCGAGTAGCGGTTTAACTTGGTGACCTGCTGCTTGACCTTGTCAAATAAACCTCCTCACGCCTCAGCAAAATTATTTTTTGGTGGGGCTTCCCCATACTTTTTTGCTTAAAATACGTATAACTTTTACGGACTCCGCAAAGAGGTTTACGATGGGTTAAAAGAACTCTCCATCGACTCGCCACCTCCAGCAACAATACTCCTTTTTTCCTTCCTCTTTACCTCCCCTTGACGGTGTGTTAATTGTAAGTGGTCACGTTTGCTTGTTTTAGCCTGATACCTAAATCTTGCATGTCCGATTTTACCGAATCTGCCTTGTTTGCGCACACTTGAAGTACTACATTACGTCTACGTGTACGCAGCCTCGCACCTTCGGCAAACTTGGCAATTGCAGGATTCAGGTGATATATTATCACTTTTACGAGACCCTTTTTTCATGTGCCGTGGAGAGAAAAGTGCAACGCAGTACAACTCAACTCATTACAAACATCGCCGACACCGCAGCTTCAAAAAAGGGAAATTTTCTCTATCGAACAGGAGCATCCCCGTTCGACGAAAAAAAACAACACAACCTTCTGTTTTAACGATACTATCCGTGAACGACCAAATGAGCACGACAAGTACATTTCGCCGTAATTCCACTTGATATATCCAAAGACAAATATCCCATAGAGACACCCATAAATTCAAGACACCGAAACAGAAATATTTTTTCAGAGATTACGAATCAAATGATGAGGATTGACAGATGAACAACGCAGAAATCCTGGCCAAGAGTCTGCTTGACCTGGGAGTTGATAGAATTTTTGGTTTTTCCGGAGCAACTATTTTACCCGTATTCCACGCCATCGGCTCCACACCCATAAAAATTACCGTCAGCTCAAACGAACAATCGTCCGCTTTTGCAGCTGGAGGCTACTCCAGAGCCGGTGACAAAGTCGGTATTGCGGTGGTTACTTCAGGACCGGCAATTACCAACACTCTCACAGCTGTTGCTGATGCCCACGCTGACTCCATCCCCATGCTGGTTTTTGCCGGACAGGTTGCCCAGACAAAAATGGATACCGATGAGTTTCAACATATTAATGTAAAAAGTGTTTTCGAAGATGCCGCTAAAAAGGTCATACTGGTTAATGAGATGCACAAAATAGAAGAAGTCGTCAAAGACGCCTACTTTTATGCGAAATCCGGTAAGCCTGGACCGGTAGTGATCGATTTTCCTTATGACATTCAAAAAACAGAGGGCGAGTACCAGGGCATTGCCAGTGAAAAGTTCGCCCACAAATACGACGAAGAGCACCACTTAGGTAAAAACCAGTGCCGACAATTTTTTGAACTGCTTAAAAGTGCGAAAAAGCCCTTGCTGTATGTTGGCGGCGGCCTCAACTCACAGGCAGCCAGTGATCAAATTCGTGCATTCAACCGCCGCTTTGCCGTCCCTTCCATCAACAGCCTTATGGGAAAGGGTATCCTTGATGAAACCCAATTCTGGTCGGTCGGCATGCTTGGCATGTTCGGAGTTCCTGCTGCAAATAAAGCAATCCAGGAAACCGATCTCTTTGTTGCTTTTGGTATTCGCTGGGACGACAGGGTAAACCAGAAGGTAGGGGAATCCGGACTGGATGCTGATATAGCTTACTTCGATATTAACCCTGAAAAAGTACAGGAAGTCCGCTTTACCCGGGAACCAAAATTCTCTTTTATCGGCGATGCAGAAAGAGTCATTGAAGACCTTCTCGATTATGCCGTCAAACACGACATCCAACTGGACATTGCTCCATGGCAGGAACATATAAAAGGACTCAAGCAGCAATACCCGCTCAACTATAACCGCCGGGCCAAAGCCATTCAGCAGGCGGAAGTCATGGACCGTCTTGCACATTTTATCACCGACGAGACGAAAGTCACGACCGGAGTCGGCAACCATCAGATGCTTGCCGCCCAGTACCTGACCATGTTTAAGCCAAAATCTTTTTTAACTGCCGGCGGTTTCGGCCCCATGGGTTTTTCCCTGCCTTCAGCAATCGGTGCATATTATGCTGCCCCGCAGTCTACAGTTATTGCGATTGATGGGGACGGCAGCCTCCTCATGAACCTCGGAGAATTATTTACCATCGGCAGAAACCAAATCCCCATAAAAGTATTATTGCTCAATAACCACGGCGACGGTATGGTAAGAAATATTCAGGACTTTCTTTATGCTGGGGATTACGTGGGAACACTGAAACATTCTACAGTCAATTATGCCAATGTAGCCAAAGAGCTCGGTTTTGCCTTCCAGCAACGCATTACAGAGCGAGATGAGCTCAAAGCAGGCCTGGCAGAATTTATGGCCGCCACAGGGCCGGCATTTCTTGAGGTTGTCTGTGACGAGGATGAAGTTTTATACCCGCGCATTCATGCTGGATCAGGTTACCAGGACATGATCCTGGGGCCGTATATGGAAGATGTGTAGCGCCTCTTATTCAGCAATGATGGCGTCATAATAACTTCTACCTGCGGCGCCGTGGTATTTTTGATGGTACTCGACATATCAAACATATGCCTTTACACCATAAAAAATTTCACTCCTGCTATATTTGTATTTTTATTTCGTCATTTTGAAGAGTGCGATGGGATTTTATTACGTCCATCAAGCAAGAGCATTTAATAAAGCGCAACAACCACAAACGAGGCATGTATGGAAGAACAATCCTATATATTAACGATGCTGGTAGCCAACAAGCCGTCTGTAACTGCCCGAATAACAGGATTATTTTCAGGAAGGGGCTACAACATCCAGAGTATCTGCGGAGCACCGACCCATGATCCGGCGGTATCCAGGATAACCATTAAAACCAATGCAACCCCGCCCCAGCTTGACGAGATTATGAAGCAGCTCAACCGCCTTATTGATGTCATCAAGCTCCGCGACATGACCCATGACGAAGCGGTAAGAAGAGAAATGGCGTTGATAAGTGTTGCCGTCACTCCAAAAAACAGAACAGAGCTGGTGCAGACTGTTGAAATCTTTGACGCCAAAGTGGTAAGTGCCGGCACTGATTCTTATATTGTAGAGGTGACCGGCACTGAAGGAAAAATTGATGCCATGATAAAAATATTGCGCCCCTTGGGTATCAAAAAGCTTACCCGCTCAGGCATACTTGCGCTGTATAGAGAACTGGACGAGACCCATATGGATAACTAGCCAACGGTACTTTCCGCCTTTATTCTCTCTTTGTTTCAGGAGATTGCTCTTTCTTCTGAAACAAAGGTTTTATGTACAATTTGAACACAAAGTAGACAATAATGGGAGCAGTGCAGACCGTGACCATGCCAAATGGGTTTTCAATATAGGCATTAATACTTTCCATGTAGCGTGTAAATTGATCCATACACCTCTCCCTAGTTGTGTGTCTGCGTAGATTTTTTAAACTTTTTATTGATGGCAGCTTTTCATATAGCGCACGTCATGACAGTTTGCCACTTTATCTTTAAAACTGCAGAGAAAACATACGCTGTAGAGCGCATCCCTTTCTGCTACAGGATAGCTTACCATGGATAATAAACACAAATTTAATTTTGTTTACACCATCATTGCTGTTTTCGGCATTCTTCTTCTTCACGAACTCTGGGTCCAACAACAAACCATACAGCCGGTTCCTTACAGTGAACTGGAAACGCTGCTCGAACAGGGGAAGGTTGCCGAACTGACTGTCCGCGAGAAATTTATAACCGGTCAACTCTACGAACCTGACGAACACGGTAAAAAAATCGTTGTCGCCAACCGAGTCGACCCTCGCCTTGCAGAGCACCTTTCCAAATACCAAGTTCCTTACACGCAGGTTAACGAAAGTAAAGTGCTCGTGACCCTGCTCTCCTGGATTGTCCCTGCCCTTGTTTTTGTAGGCATCTGGCTCTTTATCATGCGCAAATTTGCTGAGAAACAAGGCATGGGTGGCGGCTTTATGAACATTGGTAAATCAAAGGCCAAGATCTATGTTGAGCAGGAAACAGGGGTCACCTTTGAAGATGTTGCAGGGGTAGAGGAGAGCAAAGAAGAGCTTGAAGAAATTATCAACTTTCTCAAAGCACCGGCTGATTACGGCAAACTTGGGGCCCGAATGCCCAAAGGCATCTTGCTGGTTGGCCCTCCGGGTACAGGAAAAACGCTTCTTGCGCGCGCTGTTGCCGGGGAGGCTAGTGTTCCTTTTTTTTCCATCAGTGGCTCCGAGTTTGTGGAGATGTTTGTTGGAGTTGGAGCAGCACGCGTCCGCGATCTGTTTGAACAGGCCAGAAAATCGGCACCGGCGATCATCTTTATAGATGAGCTGGATGCTCTTGGTAGATCCAGAACGGCTGCAGGCATGGGCGGCAATGATGAAAGGGAGCAGACCTTAAACCAGTTGCTGGTGGAACTTGACGGGTTTGACCCAACCAGCGGAGTCGTTTTGCTGGCTGCTACCAACAGGCCCGAAGTGCTTGACCAGGCATTACTTCGTGCCGGACGTTTTGATCGTCAAGTCCTGGTCGACCGGCCTGACAAAACAGGCCGAGTAGCCATCCTGAATGTGCACATGAAAAAAATCCAGTTAGCCAAAGATGTGGATGCCGGGCAGATTGCAGACCTGACAACCGGCTTCTCAGGAGCAGACCTTGCCAACCTTGTCAATGAAGCTGCCTTGCTTGCCACAAGACGCCATGCTGAAGATGTATGCATGGTCGATTTTACCCAGGCCATTGAACGAATAGTAGCAGGCCTTGAAAAGAAAAACCGACTGCTCAACCCAAAAGAGCGGAAAATCGTCGCCTACCACGAAGTTGGCCATGCCCTTGCAGCCTTGGCCTTACCAGACATGGACCCTGTTCATAAAATCTCTATCATTCCAAGGGGTATAGGCGCATTAGGCTACACTCTACAACGTCCCACCGAAGATCGTTTTTTAATGACCAAAGAAGAACTGGAATACAAAATCTCTGTCCTTCTTGGCGGGAGAGCAGCAGAACAGATCGTATTTCATCATCTTTCCACCGGTGCTTCCGATGACCTTCAGCGGGTAACAGATATTGCCCGCAGCATGGTCACCAAATACGGCATGGACGAAACTCTTGGACATGTGGTGTACGAGGAGAGTAAACAAACCTATCTTGATCAGCAGGGGCATTTGGGGACCAGCATGAACTGCAGCAACCAGACAGCGGAGCAGATCGACACTTCAGTGCGAACCATTATAGATGCAACCTTCACCAAAACCATTGAACTCCTTGAAAACAACAGAGACATTCTTGAAAAATGCGCCCAGGAGCTTCTGACTAAGGAAACCCTGGTTGAGGAAGAATTGCGCGAACTGACCAAAGACTTAAAACGGGTGAGTCCGAATGTCTCATGAACCTTTTGACTCTGAACTCAATCAATTGATATTATTACTTTAAAAGTGATTGCACAATTAACAGTCTGTTTTTCGGTTTAGATCAAAAAGTGCCCCCTTCGGATTAGTTGAAAGCCTGGCTACCAGCGGAGTAGCCAGCGAAGGGTAATGATCGGTTCAATGCTTCGCAGGACCTGCAACGGATAGTGGGTACCGCGCCACCATATTCCTTTGTCCTTAAGGGTTACGACAGTTGCCTTCAGTGAAATATACAATAAAATATACGGGGCAAGGAACGCGAACAGGCTGCAACCAAGAGAAACCAGCATCCCCCGAGCATTCATGACAAACGCGCACCAGCGGCAACAGACTGCAGCCACGCACAGTATTTGCGCAGGCCCGTTTAACACGAACATTCCCCAAAAAGGCAGAATACTGAACCCGATGATAACGGCTGCTCCGGCAAGGGAGAAGAAAATATTGTAATTATAGAAGGCAAAAACATTCTTCATCAACCCCTCTACCATTTCCCCGAGATCAGCGTACCAGTTGACCGAAACAAAGCGTTCTCCGCGCAGGCACCCCTGCCTGAATCCAGCCTGCTTGATAATTTTTCCTAAAATAATATCGTCTATGGGATGCATAGGGTTGCGCGCATGCCCACCAACAGCCAGATAGGCATCCCTGCGGACTAGATTAAAAGCACCAATCCCTATAAAATATTTACTCCGAGGATCTGAGACCTTCCATGGCTGCAATACAAGCAGCAGGCCGGTCATAGCCTCGACTATCACCGCATTCAACAAACCACCAGGTGTAGTATTTCTAAAAAGGAGGGTCAAGTGGTCAAGCTGTTGCGCTTTCATCCAGCACACTCCCCTTGCAATGGTTGTTTTTTCAAACCGAATATCTCCATCCGTGAAAAGGAAATACTCTCCAGATGCCTGAGAGGCCCCAAGCTGCAAAGCGTGATTCTTCCCCAGCCAGCCGCCTGGCAGCGTCTCGACATGCAGGGTCTTTACCTGGGGATGCAAAACGGCAAACTGCTCTATTACCTCACCGGTCCTATCAGTGGAGCGATCATTAATGACCACAAGCTCAAGGCTCGGATAGTCCTGAGCCAGCAGCGTAGAAAGAGTCGTGCCAATATGTTCACCTTCGTTGCATGCAGGGATGATGACCGATACTGTGGGTGTCTCGTCACTGCCGGCTTTGCCGCAAGGGACAACGTTTTCCAGCCGCAGTAATTTTCGACTGCAAATCCAGGAATAAATCAGGATAGAGAGTGCCGACCCCAATGCCACCGCTGTCCAGAAAAGCATCAGGCTCTACCACGAGTAGGCAATGAATCATTAGGGCCGGGCTGGGCAAAGCCCCAAACGGGTATTTGCTCTACATCCAAAAAAATAACCGACATTGCTTGTTCTGTTCGGATTAACCCAGACATGTTCCATTGATTATTCATAGATGACGACCGCTCTCAGCAAAAAAAAAACGGCCGGGATCAACCGACCGTAAGTATCATAAGAAAAAACCGACAACACAGTTTCTTTTAGCCCATAGCTGACTTTGGTAAATAAGGGGTCAAGTCTTTTTCATACTTGGTAAGCACCTTAAATCCACCCTTTTCCAACGCCAGTACAGCTTTTGCACCTTCGTCTCCAGCTATACGAAGAACCAGATGGGTCACCCCTGGATGATCTTTGGTGGGCCAGCAGAAAAGACTCTGAATATTGATATGTTCCTGACTCAGAATATTCGTCACCTCAGCCAGCCTGCCAATGCTGTCGTCGACAAAAACCCCTAAACGCACACTATCATCGCTCATCCCGATGGCCCTGAGCAAAACCTCCATGACATCGGTACTGGTAATAATACCAATCAGTTCGCCATAATCCGTTACCGGCAGCGCACTTATATTATTGGTCTGCATGATATAGGCAGCTCGTTCAATGGTTGTATCCGGCTCAACAGTTATAACGGTTTTCACCATGATCATGCCTACCTCTACTTTCTGCAGCAGATAGTTCAACTCATGGGTGGATAGCGCGGTTGCAGGGGATGCCCAGTTCTGTTTTAAATCCCTGTCGGACAGGATTCCAACCAGCTGCCCTTTTTTATTGACCACCAATAAGTGATCTATGGATCGTTCAGCAATAAGATCACGAGCTTCAACCAGGGTGGTTTCCGGGGTAACAGTCACCAGGTCTGTGTGCATTATTCTGCCAATATACATAGTAGTCTCCTTGATTATTAGTGGTGGCGAGCCTGAGCTAGATTAAACGTTATACCTGAGCCCGTTGATTTACTGTCTTTTCGCCCAATCTTTTCGTTATGCTGAAAAAATAATCCTCGGAATATCAACTATATGCCTGTGGTTATTTTTTAAGCATGCCTTGACCTTGAACGAAAACCCTAGTAAATCAACAGACTCATACCTACACTACAAAAAAATACTTCTTCTAACCAAATCCAAAATTGCTTATTACCTTATCTTTGTTGTTATCATAACACCACTTTCCGGATGTCGAAAACGAATTTCTCCCCGAAGTTGCTTTGGATTTACAGGTTTGGAAAAGTGCATCTTCAATATATGGTTTCCTGGGCCGGCATGCTTAAAAAGCCATTTTACGGAGGACGCTCCTTGTCCTTTGCCGGAAGGACGAGGATTGGCGGAGAGGAGTTCTATCCCTTGGGGCAAATGCTGGAGCACGATAAACGCCATGGGTGGTGGCTCCGAAACCTTGATCTTTATTGTGACATGCTGCCCCCCCCCATGCATGTATGATCCTGACACATCAGTTTTTGCATGCAGCACAAGTGGGGTCAGTAAAAGCCCTATGAAAACAAGGAAAAATATTCGCCTGATCATTGGTTGTCTCCTTGTGATTGACGACTTCCCGGATCGGGAACAAATGTTTGTTTATGTTCATCCCAGCGATATTTTCCTGCAAGCCACAGGCTTTCCAGATCACTGAAATCGACATCAATATTCCCAGGCAATGAGTAGTGCTCATATGCATCCAGAATTTCATTATCGGTAAGAGTAAAATCCTTATCTGTATCTGCCCAGTGAGCCATTTCAATGCGCACCGACTGCAGACCGACAATCCGGGTTCCTTTCTTATTCACCTTGCCGGAAACACAATCACCTGCAAAGCTCAACAGTTCTCCCAGCTGCATCCCTTGATCAGGATGCACCATGTACAAGAAAGCAGCCTCACCCTGAACAAGCCGACCAATCCAGCGAGGATTTTTACCATACTCCTGCATAGTCGAAGGCATGATTGTTTTTATGGCTGTAGCAGTTGCTCTGCCGGTAATAGTTTCCCGGAGCAAAATCGGGGTATCTACCGAGGTGCTTGCTTTAAGCCTGATAATAACAGGAAAAGAGAGGTTAGGAGCGGTATGAGGTGGCAGGATTCTGGTGGCGGCAACAGTGGGTTGCCGACTGATTTTCATCCAATAATATCCACCAAACAGCACCATCAGGATGACAAAAAGTGCACCAGCAAACACCCCTTTTTGAGAAATAAAAAGCGTTTTACCCTTTTCAGTTCTCCGTTCTTGCTGGCCGGTACGGATAGCATCTGCTTCCACTTGATCTGAATCAGCATGCTCAAGGATAGCCTCCAGTTCAACTCCCAGAGCCTCAGCTAATCGCTGTGCATTTTCAAATTTTATGGATGGGTATCTTTTATTTTCCCAACGGGAAATCGTATCCGTAGTAACACCGACCACCGTCGCCAGGTAAAGCTGCGTCAGTTCCTTTTGTTCCCGAAACTCTCTGATGGCACTGCCGTTGATGTTGACGCTGCTCATGATTCCAGTCTTACAATCATTAATAGTGACGTTGTAAAAATACGGCTACCAACCTACCCGGAACTGCTTGAAAAACAATGCTCATAGTTAGCTCTTTCGATGCACAGGTATGCCGCTGAGGCGCAGGCATTTCTTCTCTTTACGTCTTTTTCTCACCTATACCATTTCCTCCTTGATAGTTCCCGTTTTTATCACGATGTCGGGTCGACATCACCCTATATCGCCCCGAATGTCCATATATGTCGACTGACAGCTTTTTTTCAGTCCCTTAAGGTGTTGAACAGAAGAAGCCCAGTTCGCATGATCGACATGAACAATAACCAAGGAGGCACATTTCATGAAAACTACTCTCACAGCATTAATCATCAGTCTTACGCTTACAATGGGGACAGGTATAGCCGTTGCCAAAAAGCTATCTTGTACCGTTGTCGAGGTAGGAGACGACATTGTGACCCTGCAATGTAAAAGCGTTGACGGGTTAACAGAAGGGGACACAGTAAAAATAAAAACCACTTCGAAAAAGAAGGCCATAGAAGGTTGTTAAACGTTAAAGATGCTCTTCAATTATCAGAACGCAAGGTGTAAATCATGAAAAACAGACGATATACAACATTACTGGCATCTGCTCTGTTGAGCTTTTTACTGGTATCACCACACATGGCCACAGCAGGTCACGGTAGACAGGGAGGTGGGGACAACTCCACCTTGAATATAGGGATTACGTTCCTCAACCCAGGTTGGTCCTCTCCTAAACATCGCGTGGTTGACCGCCGTGTCCACTACGTTCGAGACAGACACGGACAACCTGTCGTGTCTCATCGGGTCCATGTTTATGAAAAACAGCATAAACATGGACATCACTTCCGCAAGGCAAATTGGCGAAAGCAACATCACCGTCACCACCGGCCCCACAACTACCACCGTCCACACCATTATTACAGGTAACCTTTCTTCCCATATTTTCCATGTCGAGTGCTGAACTCTTTCCGCACTCGACATTTTGATTACCGCGTTAGCATTAAGAGCTCTTTTTTTACGCACCGCACCTTGCCTGATAAAGAATTATGTCAATACTATGTATGTATATCTCAACCGTTTAATTCCTTCTTGGCCAGGACAACAATGACCAGATACTTTTTCCTTACCGCATTTATTCTTGTCGCCTTTGTCCCCGTACATATCCAGGCAACGACCATCCTTTTTCTTGGCGACTCACTTACAGCAGGCTATGGAGTAACAAGCGAGCAGGCTTATCCGAGTCTTATCGAAAAAAAAATGAAACATGATTACCCGACACCGGCTCAGGTTATTAATGGCAGTATCAGCGGCTCCACATCCGCCAGTGCGTTATCGCGCCTCCGCTGGTACCAGCAGAGGCAGCCTGAGATTCTGTTTCTCGCCCTGGGAGCAAATGACGGACTTCGAGGCCTTGACGTTAAGCAGTTGACTGCAAATCTGGAGAAAGTAGTCACAGTTGCACACCAAAATGACATGATCGTCATCCTGGCCGGCATGCAGATGCCTCCAAATTACGGCGTTGAATACACAGCAGCCTTCAAAAACGTGTACCCGCAGATAGCAGAGAAATTTCACCTCATTTTTGTTCCATTTCTCCTCGACGGTGTTGCCGGCAAGGCAACATTAAACCAGGCCGACGGGATTCACCCTAATGCTGCAGGCCACCAACACATCGCCCAACTCGTCTACCCATACATCCAGCAGGCACTCCAGCACCTTTCCCTTCCCCCCATAGCCCCTACGGCTTCTCAAGCCATCCGCCAATGATACTCAACGCGACTCAGCTCCACAAAGCATACCGCCAGCCAGGGAAGCCCGATCTGCAAGTGCTTACCGGTACTGACTTCACCCTTGACGCAGGCGAGACAGTCGCCATAACCGGACCTTCCGGAAGCGGTAAATCAACGCTGCTAGCCTTGTTAGCGGGCTTGGATCGGCCCGATAAGGGAACCATCTCTATTGACGGCAATGATATCACCAAGATGGACCAAGAGAGCCTGACAACGTTCAGGGGAAAAAATATTGGTATTATTTTTCAACAATTCCACCTCATGCCCCATTTGAGTGCTGCAGAAAACATCAGCCTTCCCCTTGAAATCCACAAAAGCGACAAGGTGGAGCAAAAGGTAGCATCCATACTGGATAAAACCGGTCTGACAGACAGGAAACATCATCTTCCCCGGCAATTGAGTGGCGGCGAATGCCAACGGGTAGCCATTGCCAGAGCCCTGGCCATAGAACCAAACCTCCTCCTTGCCGATGAGCCAACCGGCAACCTGGATACAACAACCGGAGCGGCCATTACAGAACTCCTGTTTCAATTGGTGGAGGAAATCGGCATGACCATGGTCGTCGTCACCCACAACCCGTCCCTTGCCAAACGATGTGCAAGAAGCGTCACTCTTTCCCAGGGGAAGCTGGTATGACCCACTGGCTCAAACTGGGATGGCAGGATCTTTTCCGCCATAAACGGGTGACATTGCTGTTTATAGGCAACCTGGCAATAGGCCTGATCGGCCTGATAACCATAGGCTCCTTGGAAAACTCCTATATCTCCTATCTTAAACAGAGTCTCCAGGAAATCCTTACCGCCGACCTGATGATCTACAGCAGCAGGCCGATCGAGCAACAGGAACAGGAAATTATCGACACAGTTCTCGGCGATCAGGTCACAGTTTCCAGGCAGGTAGCCTTTTATAGCATGGTAAAAGGTACCAAGAAATCGGTGCTGGCGCGGATTGTTGCGATAGACGAAAACTACCCCCTCTACGGGGCATTCCATTATCCGGGTGATCAGCCTTTTCAAAAAATACGGCAGGCCTTGCTCGGGTCACCGCTGACAACAATGTCGCAACAGACTGCCGGAACGTTGTATTTGAACGAAGGAGACAGCGTACAGATTGGCCGGACCAGCTTCCAGGTTGCGCCTTTTTTTGACAAGGCCCCAGGTAGCGATATAACCACCATTGAGCTGGCCCCAAAAATTTTCATAGGCCTCTCCCAACTCAACAAAACAGGCCTGCTTCAATTTGGCAGTCGACTAAGCTACAGTACGTATTACCGTACCGCGAATAACGTTGATGCAAAGCATCTGGCAGACGTGCTGCGAAAAACCCTGGACCAGCATGCTGATGGAGCCTCCACCCTCAGAGTACTTGATACCCATAATATCAACAGCCGCCTCGGGAGCATTGCTGGTCATTTTTTTGGATACATGGGACTTGTGGGAACCGTAGCACTCTTTTTGGCCGGGATAGCAGCATCATATCTTTTCAGGGGCTATTTTCAAAGCAGAGTAAAAGAAATTGCCATCCTGGTGAGCCTCGGCGCGCAACGCCGCTACTGCATACTCCTTTTTCTGTTCCAGCTTGCGGTCATGGGAGCGCTGTCCGCTGTGTTGGCCATACTTATCACTTCGTGCATGCTCCCGCTCATCCCTCTCCTTTTTGCCGGTCTGCTCCCGGAAGGCCTGCACATTACGCTGCATAGCGGCAGCATGGTAATGGCCCTTGCTCTTGGGATTTCATGCAGTTTCCTCTTCTGCCTCCCTGAATTGACCAAACTGAGAGCGATCCAGCCACTTCACCTCCTCCATGAAGGTTCCGTATGGAATATGCCTGTAACGGCCTCCAGCAGGTTACTGTGGTGGCTCAGCCTTGTGCCGGCAATATTAACATTCCTGCTTCTTACCGTTTTTCTGACCTCATCAATGGTCCAGGGTGTTCTTTTTACCGGGGGGGTGGCCGTCACCATGCTCTTTTTCGGTATTATCGGCAGGCTCCTTCTTACATGGTGCAAACATCTTTCAAATACCTTCCACGGGCTACCAAAAATCGCTCTGCGCAACCTGTACCGCAACCGTTTCCCTTCACTCTCCATCTTTATTACCATTGCAACCGGTGTATTTCTAATAAATCTCATCCCCCAACTCCAGAAAGGACTCGAACAGGAATTCAGCCACCCGATCGGCTTGAAAATACCGATTTTCTTTTTGGTTGATATTCAAGAAGAGCAAATAAATGGGCTCCAAGATTTTTTTAAACAGCAACCAAGCCACCTTTCCAATATCTCGCCCATGGTCAGGGGACGCATACGCTCGATAAACGGAACCTCTTTTCACCAACGCCGTATCCAGGCAGATCAGGAAGGAAGGGGCAGTTTACGAAGAACCGAATTTAACTTCTCAAGCCGCGATGAGCTGGACCCATCAGAGACCGTGATCGAGGGCAAGGAGCTGAGTACAAGCACCTGGTCTTTTCAAAGCGGTATTCCTTTTGAAATTTCCGTTGCTCAACGTTTTAGCAAACGATACGATCTCCAATTAGGCGACAGGATAGTCTTTGACATCCAAGGCATTGAGGTTGAAGGAATGGTCGCCAACATACGCAAAGTACGGTGGAACAGTTTTCAGCCTAATTTCTTCCTGCTTTTCCAAAAAGGGGTGTTGGAAAATGCCCCCAAAACCTACCTGGCATCTATCAGCCAGGTTAGTCAAACAGACAAGCAACCACTCAAGGAGCAGATCGTTAACCGATTTCCAAATATTTCCGTGATTGACGTCGCCTCAACCATTACCAGCATCATCGAGCTGACCGAGCGGCTTATTTTTGCTATCAAATCCATAGCACTGCTGGCCATTGGTGCCGGTCTGATGGCGCTTTACTCCATCGCAGGCAATGAGGCATTTCGCCATGCCCCGGAGATTAACCTGCTCAAAGTACTGGGAACACGCTTTTCTGATATCCGGCTGCTGACTGTTCTTCAGTTTGGGCTGCTCGGCTGCACTGCCGGCGTTTTTTCTGTTTTTATCAGCACCAGCCTCTCCTACGTGGTTTCCTGGTATTTTTTTGATAGAATATGGGGCCTGGATATGTTCTCCAGCATATGGATTGTTCTCTGTACGACCCTCACCTGCATTTTCACGGCTGCCCTTGCCACCCGATCAGTTATCCGCCAAAACCCGGTTACCTTGCTTCATTGAAGTGTAGTATCGCGGCAAAAGTTTCCTTAGAGGCAACACCCGCAATCCTCCCAGCACCATTTGCCATCGCGTACCCCTTCGCAAGGAAGGAAAAACAACTTACACTCAAGATATGGCAGACCTCCGTCACCAAGAAAAAGTTGACAAAAAGAGAACTCCCAGTATGATCGTTTCCGTTTAACCCGAATTTCTCATGAGCATTTTGCCATTTGTTGAAAAACAAATCATTTCAGAGCTATGCTTCAAAATTGACAAAATGCTCAATGCAGGTCAGTCTACGCGGCGCCATCTTCTTCAGTATTTTGCTAGTGAATATAGCCTACTACCTAAATCCTGCAGATAGTTGAAAAGAAATCATGAAAATGGCAATATCCTTAAAGTGTTAACGACCAAATTACCACAATAAGGAGTCACCATTTCCATGAAGAAAAAACAGCATAAACGATCTGC
>NZ_JAFFQD010000035.1 GCF_016918565.1 Desulfogranum marinum | reverse complement strand
GATTAATTTTGGTAAGAGGGTCACCGTTGCTGTCGATTTTACGCATCCGATTATCAAGGTCGAAGAATCCTGGCTGAAACATATCGGCTCCATCAAGTAAAAAACGGCTTAGAAGATGATGGAAAAGTATAACATAATATCAATATTTCAGACAGTTAAAACACTATTTGCGCTTGTTTTGCTGTAGTAATTATTCGAGAAACCCAATAATATATCAATTTGTTTAACTATTTGAAAAATATGAGAAAAATAAGACTGTTTAATATGTGGTATGATATCAAAAGCAGCTTTTGGTTCATCCCCCTATTGATGATATTTTCTTCATTTATTTTTTCTCTTTTCACCCTTTTTATTGATCAGGTTTTATACAAGGAGGAGCTTTTCCAAAGCTACGAATACACGCAAAATATTCTAAAGTATTTTGTTTTTGTCGGTGCGGATGGCGCCCGGTCGGTGTTAACGACTGTTTCCGGGTCGATGATCACGGTCGCCGGTGTTACTTTTTCCATAACAATCGTTTCGTTAACGATGGCTGCTTCTCAGTTTGGTTCCAGGCTGTTAGTAAATTTTATGCAGGATAAAAGCACACAGTTCGTACTTGGTACCTTTGTGTCCACATATGTGTATTGCCTGCTTGTACTCAGGTCGGTTCATTCCGATTACGAGAACCTATTTGTGCCTACATTTTCAGTCAATTGCGCCGTGCTGTTGGCTTTTTTCAACGTTGGCGTCCTGGTTTTTTTCATTCATCATATTTCCATTTCCATCAAGGCTGAGTGTGTTATCGATTCCGTCTACAAACAACTCAAATTGGACATTGATCGCATGTTTATCGACGGCGATCATGAAAAAAGCGATGACGATTCCATTAAGCAAACTGATTTCAATAGCCCTGAACTAGCTGAAGAGTACCCGGCAAAAAGTGCTATGTATTCCCCAAAAACAGGTTATCTGCAAGCGATCGACTACGATAAGCTGATGGAGTTGTCTGTCGAAAAGGACTTGGTCGTGCAACTGGAAACAAAGGCAGGCGACTATTTTGTTCCCGGCTTCCCGGTGGCGACCATAAGGAGTAAATCTAGAATCCAGGGCGAATTTGTGACGGGGTTGAGCGACGTTTTTCTTTGCGGTCACCAGAGGACGGGAGAACAGGACACTGAGTCCGGGATCCATCAGCTGGTAGAGATCGCGGTCAGGTCGCTTTCACCAGGCATAAACGACCCGTTCACGGCGATAAGCTGTATAGACTGTCTGAGTTCGGTTTTTACCATATTGGCGCAAAAACGGCCTCCAGCAGCGTGGCATCATGATGACGAAGGGTGCCTGAGGGTACTCGCCAAACCAGTTGAATACAGCATGTTACTGGAGGCTGCTTTCAATCAAATACGTCAAAACAGCAAAACAAGTGTCGCGGTAACCATCAGGTTGATGGATGCTTATCATCGTATTGCATTTTCCCTTAAAGACGTTGCAAATAAAGCAGCCTTGCGAAGGCATGTGGAAATGTTGCTGGCTGCCGGCGCATGCAATATAGACTGTGAGCATGATATGCAGGATCTCAAGAGGAGATACGATGACTGCATTGATTTGCTTGATATTACATAACCCTATTTCTTGAGTGTATACATGGTTAAATTTGAAGACTTAAAGAAGCTGAAGAGATTTAATGAAATTGCGGCAGTACTGGCGAAGTACGGTTTTGATGAAATTATCGATCGCTTCGAACTCAATGGTTCAGTGCTGTTGCAGAAGATCAATCCTATTAAAGAAGATCTGGGTGTCTTTGAGCGTATCAGGCTGTCTATCGAAGAACTTGGGCCAACTTTTATAAAATTCGGCCAAATAATGAGTCTTCGACCGGACCTGTTGCCGGGAAAACTGCTTCATGAATTGGAGAAACTGCAGGATAATGTCCCGGCAGTTGAATTCAATGAGATTGAAAAGGAAATTATTGCGTGCATAGGAGGGCCTTTAAACAAACATTTTTCTCAGTTTCATATCGAACCGGTAGCTGCCGCATCTCTCTCTCAGGTCCATGTTGGCGTATTGTTGAGTAATGGCGATAAAGTTGCTGTAAAAGTACAGCGCCCCGGAGTCGAGGAGAATGTCCACTCGGATCTGGATCTTTTAAAATCTATCGCATCTTTTATTGATCAGCAATTTGATGATTTGAAATGTTATGATTTTCCGGGGTTGGTTGAAACAATCAGGTATACTCTTTTAAGAGAACTCGATTTCAACAATGAAGTCAGCAATATGAGTATTGCTCGTGCTCATTTGGAGAACCGGAAGGTGTATATCCCCAAAGTATACGAGGAATACTGTTCAAAGACTCTTTTGGTGATGGAATATTATGAGGGCAAAAGGTTTACGGAAATTTTATCGTGCAGTGATGATGACAGAAAAAAAGTTGCCCAAAACGGACTCTACGCAGCGACAAAGCAAATTTTGGAGGATGGTTTTTTTCACGCGGATCCGCATCCCGGTAATCTGTTAATCGGCGACGGCATGCAGCTTTGCTTCATTGATTGGGGGATGACAGGCAGGCTTACGGAGCAGGAGCGGTTGTCGTTAATTGAGCTGCTTGGTTCCATAGTTGATAAGGATGTAGGAAAACTGACAGATTCATTCTTGCGAATATGTAGAAAACAGGAGAGAGCTGACGGGGAAAGAGATATTGAAAGAGCCTTGGCCGAATTACTGGACAGGTATCATTCAATCCCAATATACAAAATGAATATTGGTGATTTTTTATTTGGTATCCTTACGCTTTTGCGCGACCACCGTCTAAGCTTGCCGATTGAATATAGCATCATGATAAAGGCATTGATCACTGCTGACGGTACGGCACGGATCGCATATCCCAAATTAAATGTCGTTGATGAAATTAAAGGGCAGGTGGAGGCGATTTCCCGAAAAAGATATTCCCCTGAAAATATATGGAAAAGTGTCAACAGGTCGTTTGCCCGTTTTATCGCATTTAAAAGAGACTTACCTGAGAAATTCGTTAAGATCATCGAAAAAATAGAAAGTGATGATATTGGAGTTACTTTTAAATTAGATAAACTGGAACGAATAATAAATACCCTGGAAAATGCTTCTAATCGGCTGACGATTGGTATCGTCACAGGTTCGATTATAATCGGATCATCCATGATAATAACAACAGGCGTTAAACCCTTTCTGTTCGGTTTTCCGGCCTTGGGAGTTGTCGGCTATTTAATCTCGGTGGTCCTTGGCCTCTGGATTGTGGTTACAATTATCAGAAACAGGAAATACTAGTTGCTACGCACGGGGGGGATTACTCCTTGAGGTATTATACCTAAAACCTGTAATTGCTTACAGGTGCCATCCGTAGGGTGCCTGTGAGTAGTCACTAATCTTTTTCTCAAAACATCATCCGACCAGAACCTCAGGAATCCCCTTCTGATAATTGCAGCGACGGATTGCAACAAAACTTTATCCCAGACATGCAGACAACAAAAAAAATATTGGCTATCAATGGCTCCTACCGGGAGGGTGGTATTACCGATCAAACTCTGGAGGAGTTTGTCCTGCTAACCGAGCGGTACAACGCAGAAATTGAAGTGGTATATTTGCGCGACTATCCCATTGAATTTTGTCGAAACTGTCGTGACTGCTGCCAGATGCCGGGCGAAAATCCAGGGAAATGCGTATTTGAAGACGGCATGGCCTCTCTTGTCGAAAAGCTAGAGCTAGCTGACGGGTACATTCTTGCATCACCCACAAATTTTTACACAGTCACGGCCCTCTACAAGAGATTCCTGGAAAGACTTATCCCTTACGGCTACTGGCCCTGGGATATGAATGCGCCTGAAAATAGGAAAAAGAAAAGTACAGGCAAAAAAGCTGTACTCGTTTCTTCCTGCGCAGCCCCTGGATTTATGGGCAAGGTGGTCTACGGCACCCGTAGACAATTGAAGTTGACGGCAAAAACCATAGGCGCAGAGGTTGTCGGCACCATTTTTACCGGTCTTATCAGTAAACAGGCCAATGCAAGTCTTCCTGAAAAATCGCGGAAAAAGGTTGCAAAACTGATGACTGCTTTGCTCGACTGAAGTACACTCCTTCTTTTGCCTGCCAAACCAAATCACAATGTACAACCCTGCAAAAATTTTATTCATTGGGTGCAGCTGCTGCACTGGCGATTGAGTCGGTGACGGCTTAGAGTCCGGGGCCTAGGTAAAGTATTTATTGGCAAAAACGTACTTATAGCAGGAGCAAATTGAGAAGCAGCAACCTGCTCCACTCCGGAACGTAAAACGGTTCAGGAAATAAATTACATCACACTTTTAACACAGTTGCCATGAAAATAGCGCAAATCGTCAGTTCAGACGGACATATCAGTGAAATACCGGGTAAGCTCGAAGGGGGCGACATCCTGCAAGCACGTTTTTCCTTTGTCGATGTATCTGATTATATTTGTGGTGCCCTCCAGGAGCAGAAACCTTTTCTTTTTTCGGCTCGGAGTGGAAACACCCAGCTTGGAATCAAGACCGACCTGCTTTCCCCTGATACCCTGCCGCAGATCAATGGCAGAGAGGTACACCTGGACGGTAAGGTGGAAAACCTCAATCCACTGCTCGGCGACGTACTTGGTCAGTTTAAGATAGGAGATGAAATAGGCCGGCTGGTGGTTATGGACCCTGAACTGCGCATCCATGATGTTCGCCATTACCTGCACAAAAGGCTTTTTGTAGGACGAAGCAGCGGCAAGGGACGCTATGACGGTTTTCAGATCAAACGGGAGAGGGATACGCTCACCGGCAAGGAAAGCGACTATATCCTTGCTGATCTCGAACCCTATCAATACTGTTTCGAATCCGACGCCATTAATGAATCCAGCGTCAATGAAGTGATCAAGAAAGGGCGGATGGCCCTGACAAAAATCCGCTCACGTGTGCCTCTGGACCTGCACAAGGCCACGCTCAGTCCTGGGAACCTCTTTATCGGTGCGATCAAGATATCGCTTGGAGACATCTACGGTATTATAGATGCAGTGACTGAACCTGAAACGAATGGTATAGAACACTTGCCTGCCAGGGTTCTGGATCCATTCAGGACATTTCGTGACCGCCAGGTTGAGCTTTTTCACTTTGGCAAAGAAAAAGTTCCGCTGCACCAGGTAAAGGTGAGAGTTCGCTTTTTCAGAGCCGAAAATCCGTTGACCGTCCCGCTTTCCAAGCACAAGGTCAAGTATGGTTATCGACTCTACGATCTGCTCACCACCGGCGATGTCAGCAGCTTGTTTGACTTCGTTGAAGACGATTCGCTTGGTATGATTCTCAACAAAAATAATTTTTCCCAAATTGCCAATGCTAAAGATGCTCTGGGGCGGGCACAGCTGGAAATCATTCGCAACGCAGTCCAGAAAAGCACCATTCGTCACCCCGAAAACATCCAGCTAACGGAAAGACACAGCGACTTTGCGCAAACCCTGGAAAAACTTTCCGTGCTCGGGGGGATTAACAGCAGGGTATTTATCGGTGACAGGTTTCCTTCCACCGAAGTGATTGACACACTACGTAGAAGCGGAGTCAGGACTTTTCTTATCAATATGGAAGACCCGGCATTTGCAGACGACTACATCAAACAAATGCTCAAACTGACCCACGCGGCCACTTCAGGCTGTGAATTTCTTCGTTATGATGCAGCCACGGACAAGCTTTACTCTTTTTATCACGGCTGCTTCATGGAACCGGATGACCGAGAGCGTTTTGATTTGGTCAGGTACTGGTTTGCTTTCTACGGCTCCCACACCAACGAGGCGGACAACCGCTTGACCATTGACCTGATCAACAAGCTGGCCTTGTCCTTCGGTAACGAGATGGGGATTGTTCACGGCGGGGGACCGGGTCTGATGAAGGAGGCCAATGACCTTGCCAGGCAGCACAATATCATGAGCATCGGGGTGGCCATCAACCTGGAAGGTGAACAACAGACTTCGCTCACCACCTGTGACGGCCTGATCAAGTACAGAGAAGGGCTCCGTCTTTCTCGCCAGGACCACCTGCAGAAACTGAGCAATCTCCCTGTCATCAACACAGGCGGCTACGGCACTGCTGAGGAGTTGTGCATCACCATCACTTCAATGAAAATTCATGAAAATCCCCTTGCGCCCATCATCCTGCTGGACCAGGATAACCTATGGGGCCACACCCAGCAGCAGGTGGCTGCAATTGCAGGAAAAAACTATGGTCCGGCATTTGTTCCATACCTGGTCAAGTCATGCCGCGATGCCGATACCGCTCATGCCGAGCTGCTGCGATTCTGCCAAAATCCGGATGCGTGGTACGAGGAAAATCACATTACCGCCTCCAGTGTAGAGCGAGCTAGGAACAAATCAGAACGAATCAGAAAAAACATGTTCAACCAGGACAGTATCGAGGTTTTCAATACCCCGTATCAAAACACAAAATAGATCATAGAACCTGCTCCACTTGCAGCAGAAGGAAAACACTTATGCCGATGGCGTAGGAATAGTAACTCATCTTGTCGGATTGCGGGCGTATCTTATAGCTATTTTCATTTTCACTGTTTGCCGATTTTTCCCCAAACTAAAATCTTCCCCTTACTATTTTTCTATTATGTTTTGCTATCATTGCATTTTTTATGGTTTTGTTAATGGATAGCTGGGGCGTTTATAATCGTCGCAGCAAGGCAACCAAACGGTAATGGAATGAAAGCATAACCAAACCTATGGTCGCGTCGTAAACGTCCAGGTGAAATATTCTTATGAGGTAGAGTCCGTATGATAAATGTGAACATCCCGCTGGGGGTATGGGATGGAGATACCCTCTTCGTCCAACCGTTTTTTAACTGTTCTGGTTATGTCCCAATACACGGTCCAGTAGTCCTCGCTCATGACCCAGGGGCGAACAATAAAATCCACAGATGATTCACCAAGATTGTGGAGTTTGATGACGGATTCCGGACGAGTGAGCACTAGTTCATGACCATCTAAAATTTCCTGAAATATTCGCTCTGCCTGATCAATATCAGCTTCATAGGCAATTCCAAATACCAGGTCAACCCTTCGAACACTTTCTGAGTGGACGTTACGGATAATGTTACCCCAAATTTTGTTATTGGGTACAATAAGCTTTTGGTTGTCAAAGGTCAGAATAATGCTGGAGACCAAGTTCATGCTCTGCACTTTACCGCTTACTTCCGGAACCTCGATGACGTCACCGACATCAAATGGCCGATACATAAGGATCATCACCCCGGAAGCAAAATTGGACAAAACATCCTGTAAGGCAAAACCAATAATAAACCCTGCAATACCAAGGCCTGCGAGAAGTGGCCCTATTTTAACTCCCAGTTGGGACAAGGCCACCAATACTCCTAATACCATGACGATCTTGCCGGACATGGAAACCAGAAAATTACCGGCAAGTTGTGACATCCTCGAATTTTTAGCTATAACTATCCTTTTCAACAGACGTTTAGTCAACCACGCCAGCAGCTTAAAAAAGGCCAGTATAAACAATACAAAGAGCAGGTTTAAGGAAAGCCTCAGGCCATTTTCTTGAAGCCAAATTTTCGCGTCACTCATGGTGTGAGAGAACAGGGAAAAAGCAACCTGTTTATCAAAAATTTCAGTTGATATTTGCCCGGTAGCTTTGATCAGGAGTTCGCTGTATTCAAGTGCATCGATTTCTCGCTTATGAAGAAGCTTAACCAGCGCTGTCAGGCTGTCTGTAAGTCCTTCCTTGAATTCTTCCAGGGCCAATATTTTGGTATTAAGTTTTTCCTTGTCGCCTTCAGCAGCAGTTTTATACTGTTCGTGCAAGTCAGATAACGTATTGAGTACCAGTTTGATTTCACTGGAAACCGTCAATGATCGTTGCTTTAATAGGTTGTCAAGCACCGCCAGATCATCGGTAACAGAGAGTTCAAGCAGTTCCAGCCGTTGCGCATTCTCATATAAGTCTTTCAATAAAGCATCGTAGATCCCGTAGTAATTACTGATCTCCTGTTTTCTGGCAAAGAGCTGCAACGAATCAAGATTTTTCTGGTCTTTGACCAGGGATGCAATATGATTATTTGCATAGGTTAATTCACGTTGGATGATCTTGGATTCTTCTTGCAACAGAGATTTTATTTGAGGAAGGATGTAAGGCTTGAGGGTATTTTTCTTCTTTTCTTCGGCGATGTGATTGAGTACATCCCCAAATATCTTTCGCAGTTGTATCTCTGTTTCACGCACTTGCATGCCCAAGGCCAATTGTTGCTCACCTGTTAACCTTTTCATCTCCTTGCGCATTACTGTAAGTTTCGTTTTGAATTCCTTTATTTCAGCAAAAAAACGTTCATCTATGGAAGGTTCTTTTTCTTGACTCGCTTCCGCTTTTGCGGCCTTGGATAGCGCTGACTCCTCGACCGTTGCTGCGTGTACTGTCTGGAAGGAGGAGAAACAGAGAAGAAAAAACCCTAAAATAAGAGGCCGCACGGGCAATGAGTAAAATTTCATAGTCATCAAGGTCTGTAGGTTCGAATGAAAAAAGATGATGTATTAATATAAGCCTTTCTATCTAAATCTTGCATGTCAAACATGACAAAAATACTTTTAATTATGTTTTTTCAGACTGTTGTCGGTATTATCAACAAGAAATCAGTTCACTTTTTATGTGAGTTACATTTAAGAGCATTTTTCTCATGCTTGCCACCCTTCGGGATTGCCGATTTTACCGAATCTGCTTTGTTTGCGCACACTTGAAGTACTACAGTACGTCTGCGTGTACGCAGCCTCGCACCTTCGGCAAACTTGGCAATTGCAGGATTTAGATTCTATTTTTTAACGCCACCAGAGCATCACTCTTTTTCAGGTTCTAGATGCATGCCTTTACCTGGCTTTGTTTGGTATACCACACGTGCTACAATCACCAAGGATAACAGTTGCGGGCTGTATACTGCCGGTATGTGGAATGTATGTATATTCTTACGTGAACTGCCCGTACCCCGATGATGTTTGAAAATACTGACAGGAAAAATGAAGTTATTTTAATGAAAAAATACGGGAAAAGAAGTTTTTACAGTAAAATAAAAGGGCGAAATAGAAGAATCAACGTAACTTCAGCAGCAGCTCAACTCTTTATGATCTGCCCGGCCGGCATCCCGATGTATCGAAATCGGTGCTTATCTCCTAATCTGTCAGCTTGTGAACATGTGGAGTACTGTTGAACCGTTACAAATCAACAAGGAGAAGACCTATGAAAAAGATTATACCTGCCATTATTGTTCTTTTATTTGCAGCATCTAATCTCGCCGCATTTACCATTGATGCTACAGCAAAGCGAAATACCATCTATGATATCCCAACCATGGTTCGCGGATCATTTGGAAAACTACGTTCAACCGGAGAATATGGAATTTATATATATGTTGATACAAGGAGCGAAGAAGGCGAAAGAAGCCTTGAAACAATTTTTTTTCGCTTAAATTGTACAGTAGAAAAAGTGGATGATTATCTCCAAACGGTAATTGATGGTAAAAAAATTATCCTTGCCGAAAAAAAATGGCATGGGTGGAAAAGTGCTGATGGTGTGGTAATCAAATACACTGTAGAGGGTAGCCCCTATGCTACAGTTGACGCCTGGGTTGAGATTGAATAAGTGTAGGGTATCTTGGATGTTCAGAATTTTCGTTCAAGCTTGAGGCATGCTTAAAAAATTACCACAGGCAGGTACCTAATATTCAGAGGATAATTTTAAAGCATAGCGAAAAGATTGAGTGAAAAGGCAATTATGCAAGATGGCCTATGGCCTTTTTCGTGATCTGTCCCCAAAATATATGTTTTTTGCCGAAGAAAAAAGGTCTGGTTATGAGAGAAAGAGGGTGTTGTTACCCTACGATGAGTCAAGCAATAACCTTTTGCCTTTTTTTTGAACAGGGGATATCAACAACGTCGCCAAAGGGCTCAAACACGAAACAATACAATTCGATTAGCCCTGCAGCAATGTGCAGGGCTAATGGGTTCTCCACTGCGTATTCCACTGAATCCGGCCATTGGCATCTATGGCCAGGGTTTGACCGTTGCCGGCGACCTCCAATACGGCTTCGATTCGGGCCAGGTCTTCGAATAAAGGGAGTCCGCCGATTTTTATTTTCACCGTATTATAGTTGAAACCAAAGATGCCTCTGCATAGGGCGACTCCTCTTGAAGCAGGCGCCTCTATTAGGTGTTTGAAGCATCAAAAATAGACTGAATAGTGGCATCTAACGTGCTATCGAAATTCTCATTTGATTGTTGGACACTCAACCCCTCTGTCAACGCACGCGAGAAACTCGCAATCATGCCGACATTTTCGCTTAAACGCTTGTTTGCCACTTCGCGGCTATAGCCACCTGATAAAGCTACTACTTTAAGTACTTGTGGATGGTTTACGCATTCAGTATAGAAATTAGTTTGCTCGGGTAATGTTAATTTTAACATCACGTATTGATCGCCCTCTAATTCGTCAAGTTGAGCTAATATTGCTGCTTTCAACAAAACCTCGGCCTCTGCTTTTTCAGGGCTGTTAATGTCTATTTCCGGCTCAATAATCGGCACTAAACCAGCTGCTATAATTTGTTTCCCTACTGCAAATTGCTGTTCAACAACCGCATCAATACCAGCTTTGTTTGCTAATTTGACGACCGAACGCATTTTGGTACCAAACACATCTTGGGCATTGGCTTTTGCCAGCAATGCCTCAAGGTCGGGCATAGGCTTCATGATTTGTGCGCCATTTTCTTCATCAGCTAACCCTTTGTCAACTTTCAAAAAAGGCACTACCTTTTTGTTCTGCCACAAGTAATGCGACGAAGATTTATCTTCAATCTCTCTGTCCAAAGTATTTTCAAATAAGATAGCGCCAAGTATCCGATTGCCATCAAAAGCCGGACTGGTGATTATGCGAGTGCGCATGGCATGTACACAGGCAAACATTTCTTCATCATTGCTATAGGCAGACTCATCTACACCATAAAGCTTTAAAGCCTTCGGCGTACTACCGCCACTTTGATCAAGGGCTGCAATAAAACCCGGTGCGCTTTTTATTTTTTCTAACATTGCTTTTTGTGCTGTTGTCATGTTTCAGTCCTTTTGGTGTGGAGTAGTTGAATTAACCAGTAAAAAAAGGGCAGCCCTCTGCTTGATTATTGCCAATGTAAGGCTACGTTTTTTGATTCGATTTTTGTGGTGTTTGTTTGTTTTTCAAGATTTCTATTCTCGTGTCAATGCTGCACACCGTAACAAATATAAAGCAACTAGCTTAAACTAGCACTATTCTGGGTGTCCCCTATAGATTCATAGTTCTTGGTTGATTTATAGTTCAACCTACCAACGTGTGAAGATAGATCATGTGCTTTTCCATATGTTAGCTACAGCTCGTTCACTGCCAAGAAAAGCTACAATTTCACAGACAAAACCTAATAACAGAAAAACAATGGCAGGAAGAACACCGCCCAACTGGGATGTCTTGATAGTAGCATAGATAGAGCCTGAGGAGAGGATGAGAAACAGAAAACCCAAAATTTTGAGTATATTCCTATGTGATTTTCGATAAATATATTCAGTTCCACCGGACTCAAACATATTCAGAAGAGGCGAAAATATTTTTCTAATTTTCTTTTTCATTAATAACTTTCCTGCACATAATGTGCTGATCACCGGTTTATCTGGTGCATAATTTTGTTGGGGAAAACTGTAATCATAGTTTGTCCGTAACTACGCACGGGGGGGGGGAACTCTTTGATTTAGTATGCTTAAAAGCTGTAATTGCTTACAGCTCCTCCTGTTTGGACAGGCGCGATTTTTCGCGACCCGAATTTCCCATGAATTTTTTAATTTTAAACGCAATTAATTGATATTATAACGTAAAGAGTAATTGCACAATTACCAGTCTATTTTTTGTTTTCAATCAAAAAGTTCCCCCTTCGGGCTCATCAACGAAATAAATGGAACATCCTTATTTTCTCATCATAATTTGGATATGTATTGTAACTGCAATATGGAGGTATATAAGAAAAAAGAAACCGGGCTTGCTTGGCTTGGGGAACGACCCGAACAAGCAAAAACTTGATGGTGCAAAGTATACAGGTTGTCCGAAATGTGAATGGGGGGTTCTAGAGCCGGTTTTTCGTTGGTGGCAATATACTTTGCTTATTTCTACGCCCATTGGTTTTATTCTTTTTGGAAAACCGATAAGATATCAATGCAATAAATGCTCTTTTCAAAAACACGGTTCTACAAAAAGAATACCATTAACCAGGCTTTCCCTTTCTCATAGATTGACGAAACCGTTTTGTATCGGTATCTCGGTTAACATTGTTTTAGGCTTAATTATAGGATTGATTTTCTTGAATTGTGTGATTAAATAATTGAAAACAATTGGTTTTTTACAATAGAGGGCAGGCTGCGGTGTAAAATTATAAACCACATCAATGTCTCTTTCTTCCTCCTTCCTTCCCCTACAGGTACCACACTGTTTGGGGTGATCACGCTCCCTGCGTTGTTTGCCTACTCAGCGGGGTTTCAAGTTTTTCAAAACAAGCCGGTAAGATTGGTCTGCCAAGCGTTACTGCATCGATCTTGATAGAGCATTATAAGCCTGCATTAATTTCAACACTACGGGCTGTTTGGCTGAATCATACACATGGTGATCAATTGATTTTATCGGCAGGACGCCTAGGGATGTACCAGTTAAAAAACAACCGTCCATTTGATCCAGCTGATTGATATCAACTCCTTTATACGTAACTTCAAGACCTAGCGTTTCGCTTATTTTTATTACGTTTTGGAATGTAATGCCGGTTAATATTTCATCAAGTGGTGCACTATAAAGGGTGTTTTTTTTGAAAAAAAGCAAATTAGAACTACTTCCTTCTATAATTTTATGCTGTTGATTGACTAGAAGCACTTCAAAAAAAGTATCGCCTTTAATTCGCTCAATCTTATGTTTGTACTCCATGTCAAGTTGCTTTATTGTTGGGTTGTTACGTTCTAAGTGAACGGCAGCTGTCTCTACCCCATCCTCATAAAATTTTCTTTTGGGATAAGTACTTTCTATGAAATAAAGCTGGTACTTTCCAGTCGTAACATCCAACTTAATATTTTTATCCATTTGCTTGTTAATGGATACCAAACGAAGAAGTTGTTCTTGTATGTATTTCACATCTGCTTGAACTGCTGCCTTGCCAAGTGAGTGTTGCAACCTCTCCATATGATCTTCTAAAAATAGAATATGACCATTAATAACCCGCAACACTTCATAAATAACAGTATCACCCTTTAACGGTTTAAATGTTTCAGAGGACATGATTTGGCCATCGATGATATAGTACGCACCAATATTTTTATACATAATCTAGTGAATATTTTTCTAATTCAATTTTTACGAATAATAGGGAGGGATCACAAAAAAAAGTAAGACCTAAGAGAAATGGAACATTGTTCATCAGAGGTCAGGGGTAATATGTTATCCTTGCCGTACAAGTCCACTATTTCGGTGACCTTAGTTCTGCGATCGGAGTTCAACTCCTGCCGCCTGACCATTCATGTTTAAAAAGCCGAACAATTCTTGCTGGTGGGCTTTTTGCGTCTCCAATTCCCTGCAGTCCTTCTTCCTTTGTATACAGCTCCCAATAGTTTCCATCATACAGTTAGTAGGTTTTATAGGGCCTGCTAATATCGCCTTTTATTCACCGAAAATAAGCGCACACTTCAACCCCTACCATGTAATTAAATTGAATTAATTATTAGGCGATATTGTCAAAAGAGGTATCTTTGTATTTTGCATGATAAAATATAACGATTATAGCTGAAAATAAAAGGGAGGAAGTAGTTATTCAGCACCATCCCAACTCTTCACGATTTGCCCACCCAGCGTACCGGTGTAGAGCTAATTGGTCAGCGTGTGACCATTTGGAGTATTGCGGAACAGCTACAGTTCGGGGTAGATTGGCAGTTTTTAGACCTTCGTGGGATACTTATACGGTAGGCATGCTCATAAAATGCAGCAGGTTGATTCCATGAGTGGTTTATACTGCCTTACATCCTGACTTCTTTATTTTAAGAGAGAGTTATGTTCGTTATTTGGTTCGTTAATCATGATTCCCATAAGGGTTTTTACTAACAATGATTGCTTCGATAATCTGGAAAAAATTGAGAGATGCCTTCACTGATTTGCTGCCAATTATTCTGGTTATCGGTTTTTTTCAGATTGTTGTCATTCGGCAACCATTGCCTCAAATAGGAGAAGTGCTGTTTGGGGCTCTTTTAGTGGTTGTCGGTCTCAGTCTGTTTGTCCAAGGACTGGAAATGGGGCTGTTTCCCATCGGTGAATCGATGGCACGCGGCCTGGCCAGAAAGGGGAGCCTTTTCTGGCTCCTTACCTTTGCTTTTACGTTGGGTTTCTCCACCACGGTTGCGGAACCTTCTCTGATTGCTGTTGCAGACAAGGCCGCGGAAATAGCCGGCCAGGGCGGTCTGATTGATCCGGGAATGGACTCGCTTGAGCAATATGCTTTTTGGCTTCGGATGGTTGTCGCATTTTCAGTTGGACTTTCTATTCTTATCGGCGTCATGCGTATCCTCCTTGGCTGGCCCCTGCATTACCTGATTATTTGCGGGTACGCGGTGGTTATGTTGATGACTGTCATCGCCCCAAAGGAAATCATCGGCATTGCCTACGATGCTGGCGGGGTTACGACCTCGACCATCACCGTCCCCCTGGTTGCAGCTTTAGGAGTAGGCCTGGCTTCATCCATTAAGGGACGGAGTCCTCTTCTTGATGGTTTTGGCCTTATTGCTCTGGCCTCCCTTTTGCCGATGATTTTTGTCATGGGCTATGGCCTTGTCGTTTTTTGATAAGAAACACTGACTACGGAGCGTATTGACATGGTATTTCTTGTTGATTTTGGAAGTATATTTCTTACCACCTGCAGGGATGTCATCCCTATTGTGATTTTAATTGTCGGGTTTCAAGTGCTAGTGCTACGTGAGCCTATTCCGCACCTGCGACGTCTAGTAGTCGGCGGTGTTTTTGTTGTTATCGGCCTTGCGCTTTTTCTGGCAGGTCTTGAAAAAGCACTTTTTCCGCTGGGGCAGATAATGGCTACCCAACTCTCTGATCCAGACTTTATTTACGAAGCAGGTGCCGTTGTTACCAAAGCTGACTGGAAAGAATACGGATGGATATATCTTTTTGCGGCCATGATTGGTTTTGCAACAACCATTGCCGAGCCATCCTTGATTGCTGTGGCGTTTAAGGCAAATGAAGCTTCAGCAGGAACATTAAGTCAGTGGGGGTTGCGCATCACTGTGGCCATCGGTGTTGCGTTCGGAATCAGCCTTGGCTGTTTTCGTATTATCACAGGAACTCCACTTTATATTTATGTACTGGTCGGTTACCTGATTGTTATTGTGCAGACCCTTTTTGCTCCCAAAAATATCATCCCTCTGGCCTATGATTCGGGTGGGGTGACAACCTCAACTGTTACAGTCCCATTAGTAGCGGCTCTTGGCCTTGGCCTGGCGTCTACTGTGCCGGGGAGGAATCCTGCCTTAGATGGTTTTGGCCTGATTGCCTTTGCCAGTCTCTTTCCGATCATAAGCGTTATGGGCTACGCTCAGTTGATGGAGTGGAGCGTTAAACGAAAAAAAAGAATACAAAAATTGGAGAAAACGCATGCGCTTTAAACTTATTTTAGCATCGGTCAAAGCGGATATAACCGACCAGGTTGTTGATGCTGGAAAAGAGGCTGGTGCTACAGGGGCAACGATTATTCCGGCGAGGGGGACAGGTATCCATGAGGCAAAAACATTTTTCGGTCTCACCCTGGAGGCACAGACTGACATCATTATGATGTTGGTTGAGGAGCATCTCGTTGCAAAAATTCTCGATTCGGTAAAAAAAGCAGGCGAGTTTGGTAAACCGGGAACAGGTATAGCCTTTGTGCTTCCCGTGGAGCATGTAGTCGGACTTGAGAGCCAGATGGAAAAATTTAAAGAAGACGTGCGTAACAGCTATTTCTAACGGATAAGAATCATATACTGCATGGAGAAACGCAACATGGAAATCAACGCCACTATAGTTCGGGCTAAAGACGTAATGCAAAAGAAAATTGTCTCGGTTGACGGAATGGCAACGGCAAAAGAAGCCGCAGCGAAAATGCGTTCGGAAAACGTGTATGCCCTTTTGGTCGACAAGCGCAATGCAGACGACGCCTGGGGGATCCTGGTTTACCAGGATTTTATAAAGGGAGTGATGATACCGGGACGAACTTCGGAAGAGGTTAATGTCTATGAGATTATGAGCAAGCCTGTCATCACTGTGCCTGCCGAGATGGATGTGCGCTATGTAGCGCGGTTATTGTATAGAGCCGGAATCAGAAGAGCTCCGGTGGAAGAAAAAGGGGAATTGGTTGGCCTTATATCCCTTTCTTCGTTAATTTTGGACAATGAGCTGTTCTGACGTACCACCAAACAGTAGCTTCGACTCTGGCCTGATACATTTGGGGTATCTCGGTCTTTTCGCCCAGAGGTGAGGCGGTTCTCTGTCTCTGAGGGTGGACCCCAGGTAATTTTTCTTTGCAGTCGGTTGTGTATATACAGAGCGGCCTGGATTTATTTAGATGAGAATGGTACTCATAAAAAAAAGCCTAGCTACAGTTGGTTATAAGATAATCTATTTATTGGGAGGCATTTATGAGAACTACCTTGGTAATCATCATCGCGTCCATAGTTTTTTCATCTCAATTGCCGGCTGTGAATATCAGTGAGGACACTGAGGGATGTATCGGCTGCCATGAATTGGTGACTCCGGGAATTGTTGCCGACTGGAAGAAGAGCCGGCATTCCCAGGTGAGTCCTTCCATAGCAATGGCCAAGCAAATTCAAGAAAAGAGAATGTCGGCACTGAAAGTTGCCGATAATCTATTAGAAACAGCAGTTGGCTGCGCGGAATGCCACACCATGAATGCAAGCGCACATCCGGGCAGCTTCGACCATAACGGCTACGCTGTTCATACTGTGGTTTCGCCTGCTGATTGTGCAACCTGTCATCCCGTTGAGGTTGAGGAATACAGTGAAAACCTGATGAGCCAGGCATATGGCAACCTGATGGGAAATCCGCTCTACTTAAAGATGGTCGATGTCACCAACGGTCTCCACGAATATAGCAACGGCGACATCAATTATCATGGGACTGATGAGGCGAACAATGCTGATTCATGTCTATCGTGCCATGGGACCGAGGTGAGGATAACCGGTCTTGAGACCCGAGATACGATTATGGGGGAAATGGATTTTCCAACCCTGGCAAATTGGCCTAACATCGGGGTTGGGCGATTGAATCCGGATGGCTCGGTCGGTTCCTGCTCTCCTTGTCATGCCAGACATCATTATTCGATCGAGGTTGCACGAAAGCCGTACACCTGCGCACAGTGCCATAAAGGGCCTGATGTGCCCGCTGCCAAGGTTTATGCTGTCAGTGTACACGGCAATATCCAGAAATCGATTGATAAACAATGGAACTTCGAATCCGTACCATGGACTGTAGGTACTGATTTCACAGCTCCAACCTGTGCAACCTGTCACATCTCATTGGTTGTTGACGAGGAAGGCGAGGTGTTGGCCGAGCGGTCACATCGAATGAATGACCGTCTGCCATGGCGCCTTTTCGGGTTGCCATATGCGCACCCGCATCCGATTGCCGCTGATACTACAACGATCGTCAATCAGGATGGGTTGCATCTGCCAACGGAACTAAGTGGAGAACCTGTGAGCAAATTTCTGATCGATGCCGAAGAGATGACTGTCAGAAAAGAGACCATGGCTAATGTTTGTCTTGGCTGTCATGGTCGTCAATGGGTAGATGGCCATTTCAACCGTCTCGACACATCGATTGCCAGCACAAATCATATGACTCTTCAGGCTACACGAATGGTAACCGAGGCGTGGGAAGAAGGGCTGTCCAACGATGATAACCCCTTTGACGAAGCGATTGAGATAGAGTGGATTGAACAGTGGCTTTTTTACGGTAACTCAACCCGGTTAGCCAGCGCCATGGGCGGTACTGATTACGGAGTATTTGACAATGGCCGCTGGTGGCAGCATAAAAATCTGCAGAAAATGCGCGAACATTTGTTGCTGCTCCGTGGCTTGCAGAAACAGGCCCCTCCCAAATAAATGCTTGATCCTATGAACAAATGATTGGTGGGGCAGAATAGACGATTATCAGTTGAATAACTCCCAGGCAGATCCGCTGAGTGCGGCCTGAAAAGCGGTTCTTGTTTTGCCGGCAAGAAAATTGGGCATGATTCAAGATGAGCACTTTACGGGACAGATCAGGATGTTAGTGCTGTTATCCAGTACAAAACCGGGTCTGTTCCAAGTGGAGGCTTTTTTGCCGCAGCGTTTTGTCAATCTTGCCCGCACATGTAGTCTGCGCCGAACTCCAAGGCTGCCCCTGTGAATTGATATCGGTCTATCAATATATAACCTAGCCACGGTAGTTTGATGTAGCCATTGACCGTCACATTTGCCGAGAAAGATTCTTTTGCGCCGTGTGTAAACCCTGTTTCTGTTGGCACTGAAACATCAATAAAGCTAGCAAGCGGCGCATTTACCTCGATAACTATTTTTCGCAGCACATCTTTAGCTGTGATGGCAAACTTGCCTGAGCAAGCGTCTATGTTCGCCAAATAATCGGTTCCAGGAAGCGTCGGCCGAAACTGCCACTGGATCACAGGAGAGTGATAGGCAACCAGCCATGTGGTGAGAAGCGAACCATTTATTGATAGTTCTCCTCCGGAGAGGGCTAATTGTCGCGTGTTTGACGAATTGATTCCCTCGGACCAGATCCAGGCAGGTGGAAAAACATTTCCCCAGTTGGATTCTTGGTGGGCGTAACCATGACCTTTAACGGAAGCGCTCTTTTCATCGAGCAGAGTATAGTGGTAGGTGGAATTCGAGCCGAGAGTGTAGACAAACCAGTGTAAGGGTACAATAGGGAGAAACTCTACCAATCCTTCTGGACCTAACCACTGGGTATTTGAATTATACGGGAGCCGGGCACCTAGCGTTGCGGTTAGTTCAATTTTACCTGGTATTGCTATTTCTATGGACTCATTAGTGATGAAGCCATTTTCTGAATGCCATAAAAAACTCTCCCAGGCAGGTGAATCCGGGGCATCAAGTGCGAGCTCACGATTGCTCCAAAGTATGGTCTTTTTGGGAAAGGTCTCGTAAATTTTTGTTCGACCATGGTCACTGACAATAACTGCTAGATACCCTGGGATATGCATCTCGTATGGTGTCGTAAACTTTTGTCCAGGCAGGTACTGGGAGGCACCGACCACGGCAATGGAAGTGCCGTCGGTCCCGGTAATACGAGTATACCATCCTTTAAACCATGGTCCCTCCGTGTCAATCTCTTTAAAAAAGAGGGGATCAGATGATAATGACTCGATCTGGTCACCGAGAAACGCACGGGCGGTTTGGCCAAGGATCGTGTCCCGACGTTCTGTGTCGGTTATATCCGGGAATTTTTCTACAAAATTTGATCTGGCCTGCAATTTTGCAAGAGTGTGTGAGGATGTTTTTTGGGGAGAAGAGATTTCTTGGGAGTCTGTCATGTTTTCCGCAAAGATTGCCGCACCAAAACAAAGGTTGAGAAAAAAGATACCAAGAGCGAGACTGAACAGCACAACGAGCTTTTTCAAGACAGATTCTCCTCTGTTAATCACATGGCATCATCTCGATATCGCGCAAGAAACAGTTGCTAAAGTTGTAAGGTCAATCTTGTTGAGGGATTTTTATCCCTTGTATGGTGGTACGACTTCGCGTTTAACAGATGAGGTCCGTTGATGTCCGTCCCCGTCTTACCACTGGTTTGCTTTTGTCTGCTTCTGTAATGACTCATCTATTACTCATATTCTATCAAAATCAATATCTTGCTTACAAGACCACAACGTGGCTTCCCGGTATCTGCAGCAAACCTGCTGTGCTGGAGGAGTTTATATGCTCATTGGCCCTAGGTGAGGATGGATAAGCATAATAGGAGGATCGCAGGCGAAAAGGTAAGCGCAGACTCCATGGAGAGCCAGTGAACGATTAGTCAGATTTTTTTGATGAATTACTTCCGAGAAATATAATGAAACCTAAATCTTGCATGTCAAACATGACAAAAATGCTTTTAGTTATGTTTTTCCAGACTGTTGTCGGTTTTATCAACAAGAAATCAGTTCACTTTTTATGTGAGTTACATTTAAGAGCATTTTTCTCATGCTTGCCACCCTTCGGGATTGCCGATTTTACCGAATCTGCTTTGTTTGCGCACACTTGAAGTACTACAGTACGTCTGCGTGTACGCAGCATCGCACCTTCGGCAAACTTGGCAATTGCAGGATTTAGGTGAAAGTAGTGTTACCTGTCAGTCAACTCAGTTTGTTTTTTATTTTTCTGTTGCTCATCCTTATGCCCATGGTCACTTATGCAGAGCCGCTGATCAGTGAGGTCCGTATTGGGTTGCTGGGCCATGACGTGGACGGCCTCTGGAGCGGCAGTCGTTATGAGAAAGGCACAGATTTTAATGCAGAGTTGGTTTTTTCTCCCTCTTGGCCTCTTTGGGGAGGGCAGGTTCGGCCAAATTTTGGTATCACGATTAACGACTCTGGAGATACCAGCAAGGTGTATGGAGGTGGTTTGTGGGAGTACTCATGGAATAACGGTTTTTTTGTGGTCATTGGCGGTGGACTCGCCGTACACAACGGGGAAACCGATGATGCGAATAAGATAAATAAAAAACAGCTCGGCTCTCCGGTCCTCTTTCGCGTCAGCTTTGAAACTGGGTTTACCATGGCCAAACGCCATCGCCTTTCTGTTATGTTTGATCACGTTTCCAACGGATACCTAGCCGATCCTAACGATGGACTGGATACGCTGGGGATTCGTTACGGTATCCTTTTTTAAAAGAAACGTACGTCTGATGCTCTGCAGACCGTCAATAAGCCCAACCCGTGCTCAATGATAAGCAACAGGTAGCTGATATTGTATGAGCGAAGACATGCTTCCCGAGGCATGAATATTTCCTTAACATTTACGGTCTAAGTATCTTTGGACAGCCTCTTGAGCTTCATGGGTGACGAGGGGAGAAATATTATTGTATATTTTTCTGCAGTCATTGAACGAGAGCATGTTGACGGTTTTGATGGCCTTGAACTCATCATGAACATGGGGAAATAACTGATCACCGCCATCAATTTCTTCTTTATGGATGATTTTTGCGTAAATCAGTGACCGTGCGCACAGGAGGTTTTCTTGCGCTCTGTTGAGTGTTTTGTTAAAAATATAGGCAAAAGTAAGCTCATCCCCTGGACTTATCATGTTGCCTTTCAGCTCCAAACCTGAAGCAATCTCATTTTCGATCCAGCGAACTTTGAGCGTCCATCTTGGTGGAATATTTTTTTTGAGTTCGGTCTGCAGGTATTGATGCATCGTGCCGGCCTCGACAAAGGTATTGCAGCCTTTTTTTAATGCACTGACTATTGCATCAGCCCTGAGCGTATCTCGTAGTTTGAAACGTTGCGCATCGGCCTTGGCAAATGCCTGCATAGCCAGAAGTAGCCTATCGAAATCATCTGCTTGTGAAGCCTTGTAGTATGCAATCAGGCAACCGGTCGCATTGCGCTCTGCGATATACACATCATAGAGAACCGTGCCTTGGTCCAGTTCTTGCGGAGCGTGTCCTTCTGCAAAAAAAAAGTGAATCCGTAGTAGATAAGCCAAGAAAGGTTCGAGCTGCATAATGTCTTTTCCTTGTACCTTCATCTTTTGCAATATCTGGTAGTATTGATGGATAAAAAGTGGATATTCCACATCAAGTTCCAGCAAGAGGTCGTCAATGGCATAATTACCGCGCAGCATGTCTTGAAAACAATCATGGGGCGGCTCTTCCAGAAAAATTGCCTCATGCTGCTGCATAAGAGCAGATACCATTGCCAAGGTTTCCGGTCGATGATTAGAGTAGCAAAGAGTGAGAATATTCATACCAATACGTAGTGAGAGGGTAACCAGCCGAAAAGGATTGAAAAGTGGTGTGTCATGCTGCTATTGAATACAGTCTAGTTATAGATTTATGTGTGGCAATCCCCACACCGCCAACCCGAAGGGGGAACTTTTTGATTGAAAACGAAAAACAGATTGTTAATTGTGCAGTTATTTTTTTAACAATAATATCAATTGATTGAGTTTGAAATCAAAAAGTTCATGAGAAATTCGGGCCAACCGAGCAGTCAAGCCCTGAGGAAAACAATGATCAGCTTTGCAAATGGTCAAGCCATGGTAAGCGTGCATCTCGGCGTCAGCCGAGAAAAAGCCTGGGAAATAGTAACCGACACCCATTTATGGCCACGATGGGGACCTTCCCTGACTGCAGTGCAATGTAGTGATAGGTTTATCCACAGGAACAGTTACGGTAGGGTCAAGACGATTTTTGGCCTGTGGCTGCCTTTTACCATAACAGAATTTGAAAACCTTAGTTTCTGGAGTTGGCGTATTGGCAGGATTACGGCCACAGGGCATCGTATTACAGCACAAGGGGACGGGTGCTGTGAACTCACTTTTACAATGCCCTGGTGGGCAAGTCCGTACTTGGTAGTCTGCGCACTCGCGCTTCGACGAATAGAGCGTATTGCCGGCCAACGCAGCCAGTCGTCAGACCAATAATTTCCTACCTGACCGCTATAATCCGAATCCGAATCCGTATGTGCCTGGTCTGGCTACTCTAGCTAACTATAGCTAATTGTGCAGTGGAGGATGGTCGTCCCTGCAGCTATGGAGAATTTCTTCGACTGGGGGATGATCAGCAGCCTGTTGACCACGAAAGTAATAATAGAGTAGCGCACCTGGGCCAACAACCACTGCGCCTCCTAATTGCAAAGCATCCCCTTGCATTGTTCCCGGCCGATAGCCATCCTTTAACGCTTTTAATCCACCGACAAGAGCACTGGTTGCAAAAATACCGGAAACTTTACGGGTAAATCCAAGAGCCTTGAAACTCTTGAGCGTTGGATCGGTGAAGAGCTTGCCGCTATACCCCGTCAACTCTGAAAATCCTGGTAAATCAGTGGGTTGCCCATTGCCGATAACGATCAGTGCCGCGTTGGCTGCTGTAAATTGTTGCTGATACTTTGCCAAGTCAGCTACCTGCTGACGGCAAAATATTCAGCCAAAATGACGGACAAAAACCATTGCAGCCCGTTGTTCTGCCCAAAAGGACAGAAGTTTATGGCTTTTTCCCTGAGCATCAAGAACGGGTAGGGTGCCAAAACTACCAATATCAAAATCATGTGCGCTTTTCATCACTTTTTATCTCCATCTTTATTTGTATTCCTTACTCCAGTTAAACAGTAAGGACTTTTGAAAAAAATGGACGAGATTATCCAGTGGTGCCAGTCAACATGCCGATCTTTCTTTTAAGTTGCTCATTAATGATGGGCTCGTAAAAAGTCCATCACACACTAAAAATGGCTAAGTACAAAAGTTCGATATACAAGGCGCAGTGTTTTACCCGAGGTTTTGACTATACATATGGTATGTCAAAGCCTCGAGCAAAACCTGCAACACCGTAGATCGGACTTTTTACGACGCCATCATTAATAGCTATGCTCATCCAGCTGCACCTTCCCCCTAAAGGTCCAGTAGATCAAAACCGTGTATGAAAGCACCAGCGGCATACCAATGGCAACGATCACTAATCCTATTTTCAGGGTAAGAGGGCTGGAAGCACCATTGAAAATGGTGATACTGTGTGCGGCATTGTTTACAGCCGGAACCAAATCCGGAAAAATAGCTGCGCTAAAAAGAAACACAAGGGCTGCTATTGTACAGCAACTGCTGATAAACGCATAAAAAGGGCGTTCCTGCTGTATTGCTCTGGGGATATTTGCGATAGCAAGGACATTGAGTAGCGGCACAACCCATAAAACAGGATAGCTGCTAAAATGCTGGAGCGATGCCGGTATAAAAAAAGTTGACCAGGCGGTTACCAGAATGAATAAGCTCACGTACACATAAAATGTCCCCTTCATCCACCCCAAAAGCCGTTGCTGAAGGGGGCCTTCTGTTTTCAAGTAGAGATAGATAGCACCATGCATGGCTAAAAGGGATACCGTAAAAAAACCGACAGCAAGACTGAAGCCGGAGATCATGTCCCAAAAGGTACCAAGATAATCGCCCCGTTCTGAAAGCTCGAGTCCCTGCATGAGTGCGCCTATGGCTACGCCAAAAAGGAGTGCAGCCAGGGTAGATCCAATAAAAAACAGGATATCCCAAAAAGTCCGCCAAACTGCGCTCACCTTTTTTGATCGAAATTCGAGCGAAACCGCGCGAAAAATGAGCGCAAACAAAAGCAAGACAAAGGGAAGGTAAAAGGCACTGAAGATCGAGGCATAGGCATCGGGAAACATGGCAAAAAGCGCGCCGCCAAAGGTAACCAGCCACACTTCATTGCCGTCCCATAATGGGCCGATACTGTTCATGACTAAACGTCTTTCATTATCCGACCTGGCCACAAACGGATGAAGAATACCAACCCCCAGGTCAAACCCGTCGAGAATCGCATACCCTATGAGCAAAACATTGAGGAGGATAAACCAAGTAATGGACAAGAGTTCGGGGTTCATTAGGCACCTCCTTTTACGATGCTGTCATCGTTAAGCCGCGCATGCTGGCGATCACTCGTTGCCTGTTGTATACCGCCTGGTCCATGTGCATCCGTACCATCTTCAAGCTTGGGTCCTGTGCGTATTTTTCGATCAAGAACCATGATCCAGACGGCAAGCAATGCCAGGTAAAGAATCGAAAAAAGCACGAGAGAACTCTTGGCTTCGGTTGTGGAAACAGCGGCGCTCACTGAATCTTTGGTCCGCAGCCCAAGTGACTCGTCGTATTGATAACGTCCGTCTGCTGCCGTGATAAGATCTGTCCCTTCTGCATTCCATTCAACCGGCGGATGGACTGTCCAAGGTTGCCTGCCTACCTCTGCTGCAATCCAACCCGATTGATTGGCAAGTATTACAAACCCTATCCCAAAAACAAAGGTCCAGAGAAGCCATTTTTTTTCAGCAAGTGTTTTTTTGATACTGAACCAGAGTCCCAGGCTACAGACAACAATCATTAAACCGCCTAAACCAACCATGATGCGCCACGAGAAAAAGGGGATCACCAGTGGAGGTCTGTCCTCGACGTGAAAGCGATCCAGTCCGACAACGGTTTTGCTGAAGCTTAAATCATCAAAAACCATAAAACTGAGACCACCTGGAATATTGATCGCAAAATCGATACGTTCCTGTTCTGCATTTGGCCAGCCTATGAGATTGAGGTCACCTCGGCCGGTTTCAAAATGACCTTCAAATGCTGCCAGTTTTGCCGGTTGATATGCATAGACATTCTGGGCTTGGGAATGACCATTGGCAGCAAGTCCAAGGGCGGCAACAAGACCAAAGATGACCGCACCATTGAATGAATGTTTGGCAAATTCCCGGTGTTTGTTGGTAAGGATGTAGTAGGCAGAAATGCTTAATACAAAAAAGGCACCCACAGCTGCACACCCCAATAGAACATGGGTTAGTCGGTACACGGTAGATGGGTTGAAGACCATGCCCATAAAATCAACAATTTCTGCACGACGCTGCACAACACCGTCAACGACCCAGGGAAGAACCCCACTGCTTCCATCGGCCATGGTTGTTGGACGCAGCACATCAACAATGTGGTGCCCGGCAGGCGTCTGTTGCCAACTGTTGGCGACTACAATCCATATTGATGAAAACACCGATCCGAGCGCAACCATGTACACGCTGAACAAGTACAACCCTGCACGGACTCTGTGCCGGCCAAAAGCAACAACAGCGAGGAAGCCGGATTCTAGAAAAAAAGCAAAAATACCTTCAGCAGCAAGGGCACTGCCAAAAACATCACCTACAAATCGTGAGTAGGTCGCCCAGTTTGTACCAAACTGAAATTCCATAACAATGCCGCTGGCAACACCAATGGCAAAATTAAGAACAAAAATCCTGGTCCAAAATTGGGAAGCAATCGAAAAAATGGGCTTTTTGGTGAAAAAAAATCTGGTTTCGAGGTAGGCAAGAATAAGTCCAAGCCCGATGGTCAGTGGTGGAAAAATGTAGTGGAACATGATGGTGAAAGCAAACTGCAAACGGGACAGCAAAACAACGTCCATAACAGCACCTCCTTTGCGGCGAGTTGCCTCTTGCTGGGTATGGCGTGGCAGTCAGCGCAGAGGCAGGGTTAAAGAGAAGTTTTCGTGATGCAGTTAAGGGAAACGATGCTGGAACAGGCACCTTTCCCCGTTCTTGATTTACCCTAATCTGTTATAATTATACTGTAAACGCTTCTAGTTGAGAAATATATCAGCGCCTGCGTCCGAGTATGCTAGCCAGGCCAAAAGGGCAGGGCCAGCCCGCATTTCTCATCAGTTCAGGTGGCGCCAGGTTCAAAGTTTTTGGTAGTGAACTATAGTAGGCTATCGGAGTCTGCGCTTACCTTTTACTGTCAAAACACTGCAGAAGATGGCGACACTTGGGCTGACCTCTGGTGGACATTATGTGAATTTGAATAAATCCAATCGACATTGCAACTGCTTAAAATCTTAAAACTATAAAAAATGATCACAATGTTCATGAGAAAGGCGGGCTAGCGGAAAAGCCTGAGATCGCCCATGCCGCCGTCAGGATGAAGGATCTGACCGGTCATCCAGGCAGAAGTATCGCTTAGCAAGAACATCACCGTCGCAGAAATGTCGTCGGGGTTCCTATACGTTTAAGCGGATGACGATCAGCCGCCGCCTTACGCTTTTGCTCATCGGCGAGCAGTCCGGCAGCCAAGGGGGTATCAGTCAGAGAAGGGGCCACCGCATTGACTCTGATTCCGGGGGCAAGCTCAGCCGCTAGAGAGCGTGTTAAGCCTTCTACCGCTGCTTTTGAGCTAGCTGTTAAGGCATGAAACGGCATTCCGGTTTGAGCTGCGACAGAGCTGAACAAAACGATGGAAACCCCGGTTTTCGTTTTGCGCATCGGTTTGAGGCACGCTTGAATAGCCGCGACTGCACCTAGCAGATTTAATGTATAATCTTTGTTAAAATCGTTGGCTGTCAATCGAGAAAAAGGGACCAACTTGATGGTTCCCGGACAGTAGACAAGACCGTCTATTTGCTCGGGAAGGGTCTCTGTAGGGAAAAGGTCACTACAGACATCGTAGGGGTGATGTTTTACCCCGGCAATATGTGCGGGCAGTGATGCAGAACGCGAGTAATGATACACCTGGGCTCCGGCAGCACTAAGCTGTTGGAGTAGGGACCATCCGATCCCTGAACTGCCACCGACAACGACATAGGATTTTTTCTTCATGTTTTATCACCTCTCGTGTTGAGCAAAAGAGAAGAACACCTGGGCATAGCCCCAGATCAATCCGTGCTTTTTCTCTCTTCTTGCAGATAATGGCCAATCGATTCTGCTGCCTGCCGACCTGAATACAAGGCCCACTGAATTGCCGGTAGGCTGCTGTGTTCACCACAAACAAAGATTCCGTCTGTATGCCTGGGGTCGGTTCGGGTGGGGTCTACGGTTGGCGGCAGTTGTTCGGGTAAGGCATAGTTGATGGTGTAGGTTGCAAGGTGCTCCCACTGCTTAGCCGTATCACCATACCACTCAACCAGCTGTGTATTGACTGCAGAGAGCAAGTGTTCCGGTTCGTTGCCTAGGTTATCAAGGGCAACAACACTGATCAGCGATTTTCCAGGTGGTGCATATTCCGACGAAACCATACTGGGAATGGCGATGTTGTTGATTGGTCCTTTTCCTGTACCGTTGAGCATCAAAAACGGCGTATGCCAAGCTTCCTTGTCACTGGAAAAATAGAAGCACGTCTCGCCAACAGAACCGCCTTGTGGAGAAAGACCAAGTAAACGCTGCGTTTCCGGTCCCTCGGTGGCGACGACGACAGCACGTGCAGAGAGACTGGTGTTATTTTCAAGGGTTACCAGTCCCTTGTCGATTCTACTGACACGGGTGGAGGCCTGGATAGTCTCTGCAGGCAGTCCCTGAGCAAGTTGACTGGGCAACTGTTCCATGCCTTTTTTGGGTAGGGCCGCATCCCCGGCAGCAAACATGCGCAATATATATTTGAAGACACGACTGGAGGCTCGAATTTGCCGGTCAAGACAAGCACCGCCAAAAAATGGTACAAAGAATCGGTTGATCATGGTTTCTGAAAAGCCCTGCTCCCGCAAAAAATCAATGGTGGTAGTCTCTTTTTCCTGAAAAAGTGCTTCCAGCGGAACACTGCGAACTTGACCGGCTAACCGAACAAGTCGCAATCGATCGCCCAGTGTGCCGATTGGAGCTCGTAAGGTTTGCAGCATTTTTTGCGGCTTTCGCAATGGATCTGCAACAGTATGAAATTGTCTTCCTATCCTAATCTTTACGCCAGGCGCAAATGGTTGCAGATCAAGCCCGGAGTAATCAAATGCACGGCTCGCTTCAGGGTAGGCTGTCTGTAGCACCTGAAATCCCCTGTCCAGAAGATAGCCATTTTGTTTGTCTGTCTTGATTCGTCCGCCAAAACGGTTTTCAGCTTCGAGCAGAAGGAACTTGATGCCTTGAGCATGTAAATTTTTGGCGCATGCAAGCCCTGCCAGTCCACCGCCAACAATAATAACTTCAGTGTCCAAAGTTGTCATAATCGCCCCATTGAGTGTAGATGAGTAAGGAATAACAGGGGGCATTCTCAGGAAAAAAAGTCCCCTTTAAAAATATTCGATATTAACTGGTGTGCTCAATACAGTGAAGGTATTTCTGCTGTACTTGCTCACCTATTACCTCCTGTTTTAGTGATGAAAATAAGCTGTAATGTTTTACAATTAATCTTCTTTAATAGTTGTCACAACTCAAATAAATAGTAGTCTTTGTTATTGTTTAGCAGTTGATGAACCCTTATTGCATGTTTTTGTCTAATGGTTAAAATGCTAGGCATGGATGAGTTAAGGACTTGTGTATCAGGCTCAACTCCCATCGTATTGTCTGTTAGGATAGATATCATTTAAGGAGATTTTGTATGCAATTGAGAGATTATTTTACAACAACAATAGGCACTGGAGTAATGGCAACCGCCAATGCATCGGGGGAAGTAGACACTGCCCTGTATGCCTCACCTCATTTTATCAGCGATGATACCATCGCCTTTATCATGAGAGATAGACTCACCAGGGCTAACCTGCAGACTAATCCACGGGCAAACTATATGTACATCGAGCACAGCCATGGATTCAAAGGCATGCGATTATTTCTGCAAATGATTGAGGAATCAACGGACAAAGAGGCGATAGAGTCACTATCCCGCAGAAATATCAGTGCGGAACAAAACGAAGCGCTCGGCCCAAGATATCTGGTGACTTTCAAGATAACAAAGGCTCTGCAGCTTGTAGGTGGTAAAGAAATCAGCATAGAGTAGAGCCACAGCAATGAAAAATATTCGACTTGGTCTCTGTTGCATGTTTAGAAAACAACCCATACGTTTTCGGATTAAACAGGCTGCATATATCATGAAGTTCGACAGAGAAGAGCAGCTGGAAAAAATTTCTGCAACCATACTTGAAAACAGTCGGTCATTGTTTGCATCAGTTACCTATTGCCGACAGCATAATATCGGCAGTTTTCGGGTAAACAGCAGGTTTTTTCCGTTAAAAACGCATCCCGAGGTGGGGTATGGACTCGAAGAACTTCCTGACCATGAAGATATTTTGGCAAATCTCGGCAGGGTGCAGATGTATGCAGAGCAGCACGATATTCGGCTTACGTTTCACCCTGACCAGTTTACCCTGCTTTCTACCCCAAAAAGTGATGTCCTCCAGCGCTCTATCGAAGAGTTACTCTACCACGACGAAATGGCAGAGTTGATAGGTGCTGATGTAATCAACATACACGGTGGTGGCGGTTATGGTGATAAGCCTGCCGCCCTTGCCAGGCTACAGGCGAATATACAAAGTCTGCCGGAATCGTTGCGTTCACGTTTAACATTGGAAAATGATGATCGAACGTATTCCCCGAAGGATCTTTTGCCTGTATGCAGGGCTCTCGGGATACCTCTTGTGTATGATGTTCATCATCACCGCTGTTACTCTGACGGGTTGTCCGAGGAAAGGGCGACTGAAATGTCACTGCAAACTTGGAACAGAGAGCCGCTTTTTCACCTGTCCAGCCCTAAGCAGGGTTGGCAATCGGACAATCCTCGCCCGCACAGTAACATGATTGATCCAGATGATTTTCCACAATGCTGGTTCGGCAAGACAATCACGGTGGATATAGAAGCCAAGGCAAAAGAGCTGGCCATTGCAGAGCTTCAAGCTGTTTTTAAATAATAATGCATAAAAAATGCCTTAACGGTTGACTTTAATCGCAATAATTTTATATTGTTATTGCATAGGATGTATCATTTCTAACTTAACCAAGGAGTGAATACCATGGCCGACGTAGAAAAAGATTATCAAGATATGAAAAGCGAATGGGGTGGGTATGAATCAATGGTTTGGATCAGAGATAAGGATGGAAAAGAATACGCCTGTTACCTAAAAGATGTTAAAGGCATCAAGGCCAAAGAAGACCTTAGCGAAGAAGAAAAGGCCAAATGTATGGACGTCAGTCAGATAGTCGGCACTGAGCGCTGGTAAGCTTCGCTTAAGCAAGATTTCCACTGACCCAGTAGTATATATTTACCAAAAAGCCCCGCATCAAAAGATGCGGGGCTTTTTTTTTTTCAAAAAAGACTTTTAGGGCCTTGTGTAGAGAGTCAATAAAAGGTCTGTTGAGTGGGCTACTTATGAAAAATATACTCACTCCGGGATATTGTCAAAGGAGGCGTTACCCTTTACTCGTCAATATTTCCTTTTAGTCCTATGGATTCTGCAACTTCCCGCATTCCCATGATAGTGTCGTTTATTAGATCGCCAAGCTCTACACCAAGCATGTCTGCACCCCGTTCAATAATCGAACGATCCACTCCTGCAGCAAAGCGCTTGTCCTTCCATTTTTTCTTTACCGATTTGGCTTTCATGTCCAATACACTTTTTGATGGGCGGACAAGAGCACTGGTTGCAACCAAACCGGTCAATTCGTCGATGGTATAAAGGACTTTCTCCATCTCACTCTTTGGTTCCACATCGCTGCATATTCCATAACCATGACTGACGACTGCACGTATATACTCTTCGGGCCAGTCATTTTCCTTTAAAATAATTTCTGTTTGAGTGCAGTGTTGCTCTGGGAATTGTTCATAATCAAGGTCATGGATCAAGCCGATGATACCCCATTGTTCCTCGTCAGCTCCTCTTTTTCTGGCAAAATATCGCATGACGCCTTCAACCGCCAAAGCATGTTTAATCAAGCTCTCAGATTGATTGTATTGTTTCAGCAAAGCAAAGGCTTCTTCTCTTGTTGGTACTTGAGACATGGTATTTTTCTCCAACAGTTATGAGTGAATTTCAAGGCAAAGTTGTTTATGAGCGGGTCAAACAAGCTCGAGTCCGTAAGTTATAAGAACATTGTTAGCCAAAAAACGAGCTGTTGCCATGGTGTCGCGACCTTTTACATATCGAGCTGATGCGGTTTTGTCAAATTGAAGGTCGTTGTGATATACATGATGAACGATCAATACCTTGTTCCTGACATAGCTTGAACTGATATTAAATCCGGGCTGATCAGGGGTTGCGGGCATAAACTAATAAACCTGTAGAGCAGCCGGCTATTCCTAGGATTTCTCGCGCAACAAGTGCTTCTCCCAAAAATAACCATGCGAAAAGAGCAGTTATAACAGGAACAAAAGACATGTATAAAGACACTGTTATGGTGCCAAGGTAGCGAAGCGCATATGCCACACACATGAGAGCAATCACATTAACGATTATCCCTTGATACACAGCTTGGGTGATGATATCTGAACTTGCGCTTTGCAAGAGGTTAGAGGGGAGTAAAAACCATAGTGGTACAAACAAAAGAACATTGGATACCGCAACAGTGACAATGGTATCTTGCCAGGTGAATCCCCATTTTTTAACACCTGTCATATGCATTGTGTAAACAGTTGCAGCCCCTAGTAAAAGCGAAATTCCAAGAAGATGGTCACGAGCAAGCAGGTGTGAACCTGCCATGGTAATGTTGGCCAGAAAAATGAGTATGACAGCTACCCATCGCCTAAAAGATATTTTCTGGGTAAAAACAAAATAGGCGACCACGGCTCCCAATACCGGAAGCATGCCATTTACCAGCACTCCTGCTTGAGCAGCCTTTATCTGTCGCAATCCATAAAAAGAAAAAAGAGTATAGGGAAAGCCAACCCCTAGGCCAACTATGAGGTATTGGTAAAGAGGAAATTTGCGCCATTGATGCTTTACTATAAGAGGGATAATGGTAATAAATGCAGTGCAATAACGTAAGAGAGTGATGTCTGCTGGTTGCAGGGAAGTATGCACTCCATGGCGTGAAATGGTTATCCAGCCCGACCAGATAAAAACAACGAGCAGAGCTGCGTAGTAGGGCCTAACAGTATGCATGGACACCTTTTTAAAGAAGGGGAGAGCTACTGCGATAAGAGTAGTCAAGAGGGGGCGAGAGAAAAGTAACAGTAGGGTTACAGGTTGGATTCCTCTCTATATTCTGCTTGGTGCGGGACAAGTACGGCTGTTATTCTATTCCCCGAATTTCTTCAGCATCCGTTGGCAAACAGTTGGCGGAACATATTCTTGAATGATATCTTCCCAACCATCGGCACCAACCAACCCTTTAACGAGACTTGAACTCACTTCAACAAGATTTCTGGGAGACATCATGAATAAGGTCTGTATAGTTGCGTTCATGTTACTATTGACATAGCGCATGCCACGTTCGTAGGTGTAGTCACCTTCGTTACGAATCCCTCTGAAAATATAATCTGCATTGACAGATTCCGCATATTTGACCAGAAACTTATTTTCGATTGTCACCACTTTGACGTTTTCCTGGTCTATACAGAGTTCTTCTATCATCTCAACCCTTTCCTCAAGGGTGAATGAATATTTTTTGTGAGCATTTTCACCTACAGCGATAAAAAAGGTATCAAAAAGTCTGATGCCTTGTTTAAACATCCACAGATGTCCGTTGGTCGGCGGGTCATAACTTCCGGCGTAAATCCCTATCATGACAAGTGGGTGGGCTGATTAATAAAATCGACTTTTTGCTTCCGCAAATGCCGTGCCTGGAGATGGAAAGCGAACCTACTCAGTGTTTTTAAAACTGTCAATCGATAATAAAGTCTTTCAATGACTTCTCTTGCATAGATTTTTTGACAATTGCAATTGAACATTATACAATTCAGCAAGACCTTGATTTATTTCTAACCCACTTAAATGTAAAGCGAAAAAGGCATGGCTACTGGTTGCCGTTTTCTTTGCTCGACGGTTTATACTTTTTTATGAAAAGACCCGAGTACCTCAAAGACGATTACGTTATTTTCCTTGACGAGTTAATGGCATCCGGCCAGATGACTTCTTTTAAGGTCAGTCAGATCCTTATGCACAGGTTTCCGCTTTTGAGTTATGAAGAGGTTAATAATATACTGGCTTACTGGATTTATACGTATAATGATCGTCATAGAGTAGAAGAGTAGGCTGATTAGCCCTAAGGTCTTGCTTCTTTTTTTTTGTCTCAGGTTGTGAGTCCCCCCGCGTAATCATCGCTTCCCCTCTTGTTCTTAACCCTAATCATTTTTTTACCTAAGCAGACAGAGAACTGCTTGTCTTTCTTCCTTACCCCGGGAGAGTGTTGGCGGTCTATGCCTTGTCTGTACTAAAAAAATCAATATGTCTCCTGAGGCCACGATAGTCAATACTTCAGAGCTTTTTACCGCACGTTACCAAAGGAGATTGCAGGAACAAAAGCTATAAGGTATACAGCCGGAAAGAAAGGTAAGTTGGACGATAAAAAAAATCGTATCCAAGAAAATAACAGTTCATAACTCAGCCGACAGGCTCGATAAAAAAATCAGGAAACGGCAAGAAATGCGACTGCACATAACATGTATTATCTGTTTATTCGTAACCCTTTCTTTTGCCTGCACGCCGGTCTCTTCGAATTTTACACGGTCTGAGGAGCCGGAGATAGAGATACTCCAAGATACGAAAAAAGTAGAACAGAAAAGTGAGAATATATATGAAACCGTCGTTATAGGCGGTAAAGTGTATAAGGTTCCCGATCAGTGGCAGGGACGCAAAATTATAGCCCCCTCTTTGTCCTTTCCCGCGTTAACCAGGATACCTGAAAGCCTATCCTACAAACAAAGTAAACTGTTTATGCTGGATGCTGCCAATCAGGCATTGCAGGAGATGGCTGAAGGAGCGGATGAGGATCAGGTGCAACTGCTTGTTCATTCTGCGTATCGGTCACTTTGGTATCAACGGAAAATTTTCATGCGACGGTTTGAGAAAGGAAAAAGTTTCGAAGAGGTTGTTCGCTTTGTTGCGCCTCCCGGATATTCAGAACACGCGCTCGGAACAGTTGTTGATTTCTATCCCAGCGATTGGCGGTTTGCAGGTACGCCGGCCTATGCGTGGCTGAAAAAAAATGCGGAGCGGTACCATTTTTTTGAAAGCTACCCGGAACATGGTGAGCCGGGATCGGCATGGGAGGCCTGGCATTGGCGATGGATTCCACCAGGTAATTGATGTAATACGCTCAAATCCATAAATGCTTGACTTCATAATTGAATTTTCATATAGACTGCAGAGCTGTAGATGATGTTACTGCAACCCCTAAGTATTCTAAAATACGGGCGTGTCGGCCAACAATCCAACAGAGGTACTCATGAGCAAATTTTCCAGACAGGCAGCTGAGAATTTATCCAAAGTACGTGAACGCAAGCCTCTTATTCATAACATTACCAATTTTGTGGTCATGAACTATACCGCAAATGTGCTGCTTGCCGCAGGTGCGTCTCCGGTGATGGCCCATGCCGAGCATGAAGTCGAGGATATGGTCGCTTTTGCCGGCTCTCTGGTGCTCAATATCGGCACACTCACGGATAAATGGGTGGCATCCATGATCAGGGCAGGGAAAAAAGCCACAGAATTAAAGACCCCCATCGTATTAGACCCTGTTGGAGCAGGAGCCACTCCTTTTAGGACAGCTACTGCCAAAGAAATACTCCAGGAAACCGCGGTTCATGTGGTACGGGGAAATGCCTCTGAAATTCTTGCCTTACGAAATACCCAGTCGGTTGTTACCAAAGGGGTGGACAGTCTACATTCCGTGGAAGAAGTTGCCGCCACCGCCGCCTTATTAGCGGAGGAGTTGAAGACAACACTGGCCGTTACCGGCCCTGTTGATTTGGTTACCGATGGAGATCGTGTTCTCCATATATCCAACGGGCATTCGCTCATGCCGTTTGTTACTGGTACAGGGTGCTCAGCCACGGCACTGGTTGGTGCTTTTGCAGCGGTAGATCCAGATCCGGTTACCGCCGCAGCAACGGCTTTGGCTTTTTTCGGCTTAGCAGGCGAAAACGCTGGAAAAACGGCTGCTGGACCGGGATCGTTTATGACACTGCTGCTTGACGAGTTATACGCAATCACTCCCGAAGAATTGGAATCAGGGGCCCGGATTACTGAAGGATGATACCCGTCGTATGGATTATTCTCTTTACCTTGTAACTGATCGCTGCCTCTCCAAGGGGCGAAGCTCTGAAACCATTGTTCGTGCTGCAATTCGTGGTGGCGTCTCCTGTGTACAGCTTCGCGAAAAAACCTGTTCAACCCGCGATTTTCTTAAAGAAGCATATCTTCTGAAAACAGTATTAGAACCACACAAGATCCCTTTGATCATCAATGACCGTATTGATATTGCCCTTGCTGTCAGAGCAGAAGGAGTGCATCTCGGCCAAAGTGACATGCCTCTTTGGGATGCCCGAAAGATTGTTGGTGACGATATGATCGTCGGCATCTCAGCAGAAAGTGTTGAAGATGCTGTTGTCGCTGAACAACAGGGAGCGGATTACATTGGTATCAGTCCTGTATTTGCCACTGCGACCAAGGACGATATTGCTCCTCCGTTGGGATTGGAAGGGGTACGTCAGATCCGTGAAGCAGTTAGTCTACCGTTGGTAGGTATTGGTGGTATCAATGCCAATAACGGCCATCTGGTTTTTCAGGCCGGAGCCGATGGAATTGCAGTTGTATCTGCTATTGTATCTGCGGATTGCCCGGAGTCGGCAACAGCAGAGCTGAAAAAAACCATTCAACGAGGGTAAACCAGAGTCCGATTTATTTTCATTCTTCTTTTTTTTATATATTCTTCCTTATTATTATGAACGTAGAGACCGGAAAAAAATATCATCGTGTTTTAACCATCGCAGGTTCTGATAGTGGCGGCGGAGCGGGAATTCAAGCTGATTTGAAAACTATTGCCGCTAACGGCTGTTATGGGATGAGTGTCATTACTGCGCTTACCGCACAAAATACTGTGGGCGTAAGCGGCATTCATCCGGTTCCAGTTGCCTTTGTTGAGCAGCAACTGGAGGCGGTTCTCTCGGATATTGGTACAGATGCTGTAAAAATCGGTATGCTTTTTTCTCCCGATTTAATCCATATGATTGCCGAAGTGCTGTATACATTTCAAGTTGATAATATCGTACTGGATCCAGTCATGGTCGCCACCAGCGGAGATAAATTACTCCGGGATGACGCTATTGAAGCCCTGAAAACAGCGTTGATACCCAAGGCGGATATCATTACTCCCAACCTTCCTGAGGCCTCGGTGCTGCTGGGCCGTGAGCTCAACAGCTTGGAGATGCTTAACCAGGCGGCAAGGGACCTCTGCCAACTTGGCTGCAAAAATGTTTTGATTAAAGGTGGTCACCTGGAAGGTCAGGAGAGTGACGACTGTCTTTATTTAAGTGAGACAGATGAAATGATTTTTTTACCTGCCAAACGAATTGTCACAAACAATACGCATGGTACAGGTTGTACCTTATCCTCTGCTATTGCCGCAAATATTGCCAGGGGGTATGGCGTGGCCGAGGCCGTACAAAAAGCAAAAGAATATATCCACGGCGCTATTGCTGCCGGTGCAGATTATGTGATTGGACGAGGACACGGACCGGTCGATCACTTCTACAAGTACCATTGAAATCGCTCTTCATCACCAACACTCTGTAATGTCACTGGAGAACGGGAAAGCACCGTCTATTATTTTTAAGGATGTTTCTCTTTCCCTAGGCGGTGAGAAAGTATTTGAGCGTCTTTCCATGACCATCGAGGGCGGCAAGTGCACTTGTCTCTTGGGGCCGAGCGGATGTGGAAAATCGACCTTACTTCGTCTGCTGTCCGGTGCTCCGTCTTTTGCTTACGAGGGGACTATCAATATTTGCTCTGAGGGTGGAGAAGCAGAGAAAAAGACCGCCTGGATGAGCCAGAATGACTTACTGCTTCCCTGGTTTTCCCTGCAGGATAATATTATTTTGGGAGCAAAGCTGCGTCATCAGGTTTCCCCTGCTGTTATGGCGAGAGCTTCTGCGTTGATTGCTGCCGCAGGGCTTTCCGGATATGAGCAGACCCTGCCTGCAGCACTTTCCGGCGGTATGAGGCAAAGGGGAGCTTTGCTGCGGACCTTGATGGAAGAACGTCAAATACTGCTCATGGATGAACCTTTTTCAGCCTTGGATGCGCTGACCAGGATGAAACTGCAAAATCTTTCAGCGGAGCTCACTCGTGGGGCTACTGTTGTTCTGGTCACCCATGATCCCATGGAAGCTCTGCGGATGGGCAATACCATTATGGTTCTTTCCGGGAAACCGGCTCAGGTTCAATGTAGGGTAGCTTTGGCCGATGATCCACCGCGAGAAGCCAATGATCCGGAAGTGCAAAAACATTTCAGTATTTTGTTGAATGAACTCTTGGATGAATCTTCCCAATGAAAGGGGTACGGCTGGTTGTCCTCGCTGTCGGTCTTGTCTGCTTATGGCAGGTTGTTGTCACCCTTACCGGTGCTCCTCATTATATTCTGCCGGATCCTGTACGCGTATTTCAGGCACTACTTAGCCACTTTCCCGTTTTGCTGCAGCACCTGCAGATAACCGGTGCTGAAATCATGCTCGGCTTCCTGCTGGGTGTTTTTTTGGGAACCGGCACTGCCCTGACTATGTTTTTGTCGCCTTTACTTAAACGGTGGGTGTTGCCTCTGCTGGTTATCAGTCAAGCCATTCCAGTGTTTGCTCTGGCACCCATTCTTGTCCTCTGGTTCGGCTATGGCATGGCGTCAAAAGTAGCCATGGCTGTACTGATTATTTATTTTCCGGTAACGGCTTCTTTTTATTATGGGATGCAGCGGACAGATCCTGATTTGTTTGAACTGGCACGGGTTATGGAAGCTCGGCCATTGGCAATTATGCGCTATATAGTTATTCCTTCCGCCTTACCTGCATTTGCCTCGGGTATCCGGGTGGCTACGGCTGTGGCCCCGATTGGTGCCGTTGTAGGGGAATGGGTTGGTTCTAGCGAGGGGCTGGGATTTTACATGCTGCATGCCAATGCGAGAATGCAAATCGATGTCATGTTTGCTGCCCTGACTGTACTCTCCATAATGGCGTTGTTTTTTTATTTTTCGATTGATTACTTACTGGATAAACTTATTTTTTGGGAATCAAAACAAGGGATTATGTAATGAACAAAAAAACTATTACCACTGCTCTGCTGCTGTTAGCGCTTGTGCTGGGTACCTCTGGTTCAGCCATGGCCAAAGAAAAGATTACCCTGTTGCTGGATTGGTTTATCAATCCGGACCATGCTCCCATCTTTGTGGCGCTTGAAAAGGGATATTTTGCAGACAAAGGCCTGGAGGTGGAGATCATTGCGCCATCCAACCCTAACGACCCACCCAAATTTGTCGCGGCCGGCAAAGCAGATATAGCCGTATCTTATCAGCATCAGCATCAAATGCAGGTCGACCAGGGGCTGCCTTTAGTCCGAATTGCTACAATGGTCGCGACACCACTCAACTCGCTGGTTGTTTTGGCAGATGGGCCCATCAAGTCTGTTGCTGATTTAAAAGGAAAAGCCGTCGGCTATTCAGTAGGTGGTTTTGAAACCGTGCTGCTCAAGGTCATGCTTGAAAAAGAAGGGCTTACTCTAGATGACGTGAAACTGGTTAATGTCAATTTTTCGTTGTCGCCGTCACTCTTTTCCGGGCAGGTTGATGCCGTGATCGGTGCATTTAGAAATTTTGAGCTCAACCAGATGGACATAGAAAAACGACCTGGTCGTGCCTTCTATGTAGAAGAGTTTGGTATCCCCGCCTATGATGAATTGATTTTGGTTGCGCATAAAGAAAATATCAGCCGGAAAAAATTACGCTTGTTTGTCGATGCCCTGGAACAAGGGGTCCAATACTTGGTTAATCATCCTCAAGAGAGTTGGCAGCTTTTTGTCAAGGGAGACAGAAAAAATCTCGACGACGAGTTAAACCGGCTGGCCTGGAAAGATACCCTGCCACGTTTTGCGCTCCGTCCCGGAGCATTGGACCACAAACGTTACAACCGCTTTGCGGCTTTTTTGAAGCAGCAGGGAACTGTAACCAATGTTCCAGCTATGGAGAATTGGGCAGTGGAACTTAAGTAAGGTGGTATACAACGGGATATAGAGTTTCTTCATCTGCGTGAGCATATATCATAATAGAAAGGGGCGTTCTGTATGATCAGAACGCCCCTTTTGTATGGATTTAAATAATGCTGTTATTTGTGAGGGTCAAATTGATTTTTAAAAGTCTTATTACAGTGGTTTTCCATCTGTAAGACGCATTTACGTATGGCTTTGTTCTGTTCCTGCCATGTTTGGTAGTCAGGAGTACTGAGCAGGAGTTGATAGAAGTTGAGTGCATTTTCAAGCCCAACCCACTTATCCAGCTGTTCCGCTGGAAACTGTTCATCCACCTGATCAGGATGAGCTTCCTGCTGATAAAAGGCAAGTGAACCAAAATAGAGGGCCAATTCACCCACCAGCGTCCAATAGAGATCACGTATAGCCGGTACAGCATCACAGGCTGCAATTTCCTGCAAGCAACGATGTACTCCATGATCACCAATAGAAATACCTTCAAATTGATAGCGGCCATCAGTTGGTGGATCATCTCCGTTTACCTCATGCCACATCATGAGAGTATAGGTACGGGTACTTATTTTTTTGGCTTGAAATTTAGACCAGAGTAGAAACTCATGATAATAGCGTGCGAGCATCTTTTCCTGGTTAAAGGTGTAGAGATGTCCGTTATCTTTAAAAAACTGTATGAAGTTGGATAGGTGGACCAATTCATTAGTGATGCAATGAATATAGGAAATTCCCTTGATACGGTCCTGGTTGACAAACAGCTTATGGGTACTGGTTCTGTTGTTGGGAAAGACGACTGTTGCGTATGGGTTTTCTGTACCAATCGTTCTTTCCGGGTCAAGAAACTCCTCACAGTCTTGCAGGTAGTGGTCGGTTTTTGTCACCGGTAAATCAGAAGGGATCAGCGATGGGTTGATTTCGCTTTTAGAGGTAAATCCCAGCCCCTTTTCTATGTTTTTACTTTCTTGTTCAGAAAAATTAATAAATTCCATTAGGTTCCTCGTTCACAAACAATAAAAGAGCTTATTTTCAGGGCGCAGGAGGAGAAAATGCTCACTCTGCCAGGTAAAAATCAGCCTTTTTTGGGCTCAGTTCCGGGCAGTTTCCTGTTCTAAAAGTTCTCCAAGCAGAGAGGCGGTTTCTCCGACCAGCTTAATACATTCTTTTCTGCGACTCTCCGGATTTTTGTAAAAATCTCTTGCCTGATTTCTATCGTTCCAGTTGATTCTGGCAATATGCTTACATTCGACGCCCCCATACTCCAGGGTTAGTTCTGTAAACCTAGCCATAAACTGATGGCTGAGTTTCCACATGCGGGGATTTTCCTTTTCCTCAAGACTACCCCGACTATACAAGCTGGAAATAACCGCCACCCCAGCAAGCATTGCCCCGCAAACATTACCTGAACCGGCAACACCGCCACCAAATGCACCGAATGCCTTGATCACGTTAGGATCTGCTATCCCAAGTTTTTCCTGACCCACGGCCAGAACTGCCTGACTTCAATGCATTCTTTGCTTGTAAAGCTCACTTGCCTTTTCTCTCATTTCCTCCGGCCGCATATTTTCTCCATGTTAAAAAAATAAATAGAAAATCTGGAACCCTACTGTATTTTAGGGAAAAAAGCATGAAACTATTAAGAAACACCGCACCAGGTCACCGGTTGTAGTGCTATGTACACACAAAAACATAAGGCATATCCCGGCTAAGAAGCTCAAGCGAAGATGCCGAAACGTAAAAGACATCCCAACGATTTTTGTTGAAATCATTAAAAAAAAAGATGTTATTGTTGCTGAAAAGGGAAACTGTTACTTATGAACCATTTCACATAAGCCTGAGACCTTAGTAGCAACAAAGAAAGGATAAGATTAATCAGTATGCAGGAAGAAGCAGTAATAGTTTTTGATTTTGAAACAACCGGATCGTCTCCCAAGATGGGTGACCGTCCGATAGAAGTTGGTGCTGTAAGGATTGAAAATCGCATGATCGTCGATACGTTTCAAAGTTTGATGAACCCGGGATTTACGATCACTTCATTTATTGAATCCATAACCGGGATAGGCAATGATATGCTCCTTAATGCCCCTCCCTGTGAAGAGGTAATGGAACAGTTTGCCGCTTTTATAGGAACCACGCCCCTTGTCGCCCACAATGCCTCCTTTGACCGGCAGTTTTTAGACAGTGAATTGGAACAATTGAACCTGTATCCGGAGAATGCCATGGCATGTTCTATGCTCATTAGTCGACGGATATTTCCCAATGCACCAAACCATAAACTGCGCACCCTGATTGAATATTGTGGACTTGCCAATAACGACGTTTTTCATCGTGCGTTAGAAGACGCTGAAAAGACAGGGCATCTTTGGATCACCATGTGTGATACAATTTATGAGACTTATGGATTGGAAAAAATACCTTTTCCCTTAATGCAGCAATTGGAAAAAATGAAAAAAGTGAAGGTGGAAGCCTTTTTTGAACGTAAAGTGGTAGAACAGAAGAACAGTATGTTACATCTGTGGAATTAAAGTTGTTTGTGAGCTTTTTAAGTAAAGAGTATGGATCAGAAAACAATTCGTCAACAGATACGGGAGTTGCTTAGTTTCTCACCGATGAGCGCTCGTGAGATTTCCCAGGAAGTACATGTTAGTGAAAAAGAGGTCTATGAGCACCTCATACATATCAACCGTTCACTTGCTGCAACGCATAAAAAACTGGATATAGAGCCTGCTGCCTGCCTCCATTGCGGGTATGTCTTTCGGGACAGGAGGCGTTACTCACCTCCAAGTCATTGTCCAAAATGTAAACAGACCCATATCAAGCGCCCTCTCTATCTTATTCGGTAGTAACTGTTCGGCAGCACCCCGACTCACCACGACCTGCCCGTACAGCATACCGATGTATCGAAGTCGGGGCAACCTGCTCAATCGGTCAGCTTATGAACATTTAGAGCGCTGCTGAACAGTTACAGCTCTTGGTAGATTAACCGTTTTTATAGTTTCGCTGAAGCTACATTCGATAATCCAATTTATCTCTGACCTGGTCAGTAATTCAATAATAGCCCACGCCCATGATGGTTCTTAATGCTCTTTTCCCAGTCATCGCGATAATCTGTGCAGGTATCGCACTCCAAAAAACACATTTTCTGGATGCCGCATTTTTTCGGAGCAGTGATCGACTGGTCTATTTTGTTTTATTTCCAGTGTTATTATTTTGGAAAATTGGGGCGGCTCCCCTTGATCCAACTCAGGATACGCACTATTTGGCGGCGATTGGCTGCGCAGTGCTGGCAGTTTTTATCGTCAGCCTTTTTTTTGTACGTATGGCCGGAGTAGAGGCGTTTAAGGTCGGGTCATTTAGCCAAAGTTGTTATCGTTTCAACACATATATCGGCATGGCTGTGGTTATCAATCTTTTTGACGAAAAAGGCGTACAGCTTTTCGGTATTCTTGTTGGCCTGGTTATTCCCTTCATTAATGTTCTTTCTGTTAGCGTCCTGATCTGGTTTTCGGGCAAAGAACAAAATGTAATGGACAAGCTGCTGGGGACTATTAAAAGTCTCCTGGTCAATCCTCTAATCATTGGCTGTCTCTGCGGCCTTGCTTACGCACGCCTGGTTGGAGGATTTCCTTCGTACATAAGCAATACGCTGCAGCTGCTAGCTTCCACCACCTTGCCGCTGGCACTGTTATCCATTGGGGGATCTTTAACCTTCCGTGGGCTTCAGGGAAATTTTTGGTTAGCCATGGCAGGTGCATGTTTTAAATTGGTCCTTCTGCCCCTTTTCGGATTATTTTTTCTGGCAATTTTTGGAGTTAGCGGTCTACCCTGGCAGGTCAGTCTGCTGTATCTCTCTTTGCCCACCTCAACTGCTATTTATGTCCTTTCCTCACAGTTGCACTCAGACACGGATCTTGCCTCTGCAGCTATTGTTGTCTCCACCTGCTGTGCCTTTGCGACCATGTCCATCGCCATTTATTGGATCACCATATAACCGAGCAGCAGTAAATTTTTACCACTGCAATGGAAATTGGTCAGGAACTACAGGAAAGCATAGAGCAACCAGGCCTGTTTCTAGCCCATTCCGGTCTTTTCTGGGCATATTGTTCTTTATCCGGCTGGTCTTTGTAGGGTTGCCGCATGACATCGAGCAATTCGGTAACAAGGGAACCGTCTCCTTGCTCGGCGGCATCAATGGCTAACTGGGCAAGGTAATTTCTAAGGACATATTTCGGATTAACCCTGTTCATCCGTTCGTGTCTTTCACTCGAAGGCATTCCTTCATTTTGGAGACGTTTTGCATACATCTGCAACCATTTCTGTAATCGTTGCCAATAGTCATCATTAATTTGGGTTGGATTATAATAAGCATTGTAAAAGGGCAGCGCGGTTGGTTCAAATGCTTTACCGGTAGCCATTTTTTGTCGATCAAAAGCTGCAAGATCGCGGAAAAAGATGGTCATATCCGTTTCTGTCAGCTGTAAAAGGGTATACAACTCGTCAAACAACGGTTGATCGGTATGTTCAGCAACTTCTCTGATGCCAAGTTTAGCGCCAGTCATGGCTAAGTATTGTTTCTTAAAATTAATACTATAGCGTTGTAGCGCCTTTTCAAACGGTGCTGCATCGTTTACCAATGGGTACAGGGCGTTGGCTAATTGGGATAGATTCCATTGCGCAATTTTAGGCTGATTGCCAAAGCAATAACGGCGTCCCATCCTATCGGTCGTGTTTGGAGTCCAATCTGGGTCATATCCTTCCAGCCATCCATATGGCCCATAGTCAATGGTCTGGCCGAGAATTGACATATTATCGGTGTTCATTACACCGTGGACAAAGCCGACTCGCATCCAATGAATGACCATGTCTAGGGTAGAGGTACAAACTTCTTCAAAAAGCCTGATATATGTATCTGTTGCCGGTTCCCCAAGGTGGGGAAAGGAAGTCTTGATTGTATAATCAACAAGCCTTTTCAAGGCCTCGAGTTCTCCTCTTGCCGAGTGAATTTCAAAGTTGCCGAAACGGATAAAAGAAGGGGCTACTCGACAAACAATGGCTCCTGGTTCTTCTTGTGGATGTCCGTCATAAAACATATCCCGTTCAACAGGGTCCCCTGTGACAATAAGGCTCAATGCTCTGGTGGTGGGCACGCCCAAGTGAAACATGGACTCACTGCATACATATTCTCTCAACGATGAGCGAAGCACGGCTAATCCGTCAGCATTTCGCGAGTAAGGCGTTGCCCCTGCTCCTTTTAATTGAAGTACCCAACGTTCATTTCTTTTATTGATGATTTCCCCAAGGTTGATTGCCCTGCCGTCACCTAGCTGACCGGCCCAGTTGCCAAATTGATGCCCGCCGTAACACATGGCATAAGGATCCATGCCTTGCAGAAGTGCATTGCCGGAAAATACATCGTTGAACCGAGATGATGTACAAGTATTAACAGAAAGATCCAGCAGTTCAGCAGTTTCCTCGGAAAAAGAGAGCAGGGTAGGGGCTGAAACCTTTGCAGGCCGGACCCTGGAATAATGTGCATTGGTAACCTGCCTCCGGTAATTAGCCGTTTCCGGATCGCCTGGTAACTCTCGGGTAAAACTGTTGTCAAAGACAAGGTGTTCAAATTTGTCTTTCTGGTCTATGTTTGTCATCTTAGAGCTGTAAGTAAAGATTGACTCCGCTTGCTCATTGTGGATGAGTACGTAATTGAGGTATCACACGTAACAGGCTTGACCGTTTAACCATTCAAACGGATTGTAGATGTCGTATATGGGTTCAATAACCGCACTATGCTTTGACTATCGCGATTGCTTCAATTTCCACCAGAACGTCTTTGGGCAAGCGGGAAACTTCGACGCAGGACCGTGCTGGAGGTTGATCGGAAAAATAGGTCGCATACACTTCGTTAAAATCAACAAAGTTATTCATGTCACTGAGAAAACAGGTTGTTTTTACTACGGACCCCATGTCGACATTCGCGGCAGCAAGAACGTGAACAAGATTATCAAGCACCTGTTTACTCTGCTCAGTGATACCGCCGCTGATGACTTCCATGGTTTCCGGATTCAGCGCTATCTGGCCCGAGGTATAGAGTACGTTGCCGATTTTTACCGCCTGGGAATATGGACCTATTGCTGCTGGAGCCTTTGGGGTGGAAATAATGGTTTTCTGCATTTTTTTATTTACTGTAGTTGGTAGGGGGAATTTGCCGGTGCTAACCGACGGAATAGTTACGACTTGTTTGTATAATATTCATTAATCAGAAAAAGGTACACCTGCGACATGCCACAGAGACTTTTTTCGATCAATCCGTTGCAAGCAGTTGACACCTATTAGACATCTCTTTAGGGTACAAACAGGTACTTTTTAACATTCTGAATATAAATACATAAAGTGAACCTATGATTTCGCCATTAGACCAATCGGATGCGCTGCTCCTCGTCGATGTTCAAAATGATTTTTTAGAGGGCGGCAGCCTTGCCGTTCCAGATGCTGATGCTATCCTGCCGGTGCTTAACAGGTACCTTGCTCTTTTTGCGGACCGATCCCTACAGATCGTTGCCAGTAGAGATTGGCACCCGGCCGAACATTGCTCTTTTGTGGAAAATGGTGGGCAATGGCCACCTCATTGTGTCGCTGATACTCCTGGTGCCGCCTTTTCCCAATCTCTGATCCTTCCCGCCTCTTGTTATGTTGTTTCCAAAGCCACCACCGCAGAGCATGAAGCCTATTCAGGATTTGATGGCACAGAATTAACCTCCTACCTCCAACAACACAGAGTCAAACGACTTTTCATAGGCGGGCTGGCAACCGATTACTGCGTATTACAAACTGTTTTGGATGCGCTTAAAAATGGGTTTGCGGTTGTCTTGCTGGTGGATGCGATAAGAGCAGTTGATGTGCAGAGCGGCGATGGTGCGCGAGCAATTGCCAAAATGATAGAGAACGGTGCGCAAACCGCAAAACTTACCGATATTAAACCATAATGAAAACCTCACCCTTATTTACGGACCTGTACGAGTTTACAATGATGCAGGGCTATTTTGACCAGCAGATGGACCAGGTCGCTGTTTTTGAATTTTTTGTCCGCAAGTTACCGGAGCAAAGAAATTTTCTCGTCGCTGCCGGGCTACAGCAAGTGGTTGAGTATCTGGAAAATCTTTCATTTTCAGATGCAGACATCAACTATTTACGTTCAACTGGTTTTTTCCACGAACAATTTTTGACCCACCTCAAAGATGTCACCTTTGAGGGCAATGTGCATGGTGTGACTGAAGGGACCGTTGTTTTTGCGGGCGAGCCATTAGTACGCATAACAGCTCCTCTTCCAGTGGCGCAGTTGGTGGAAACACGAATAATCAATATTTTGATGTTTCAGACCATGATAGCTTCCAAGGCGGTTAGAATGCGGCTGACAGCTCCAGAGGAGGTGCTTATCGATTTTGGACTCCGGAGAGCGCATGGGGAAGAGGCCGGGCTATTGGCAGCCAGAGCAGGTTATCTTGCAGGGCTTGATGGGACAGCTACCGTGCAGGCCGGATTGTTGTTCGATCTTCCGATATTCGGTACCATGGCACATTCTTTTGTTCAAGCTCATGAATCTGAAATGGAAGCTTTTCGTAATTTTGCAAAAAGCCAACCGGATAATGTTGTTTTGCTCATCGACACCTATGACACTGAAAAAGGCGCTGAAAAAGTCGTTGCCTTGGCCCCGGAGCTATCCGCTCAAAATATTTCCATAAAAGGGGTTAGAATTGATAGTGGTGACCTTGTTGAATCCGCTCGGAAAGTACGTGCAATATTAGACCGAGGAGGTTTGGAAAACACCAAAATTTTCTTGAGTAGCAGTCTTGATGAGTATGTCCTTGCTGCTATCAAGACTGCTGATGCACCTGTTGACGGCTATGGCATTGGTACACGAATGATAACTTCATCAGATTACCCGTATCTCGATTGCTCCTATAAATTAGTTGAATATGCCGGCAAAGGGCGAAGAAAACGGTCTTCTGGAAAAGAAACCTGGCCTGGTCCCAAACAGGTGTATCGTCAATATGATGACAACGGATTTTTGCACAAGGATATTTTGACTGTTGACGGCGACACACTTCCAGGAAAACCATTGATTCAGACAGTAATGGAAAATGGCAAGCTCATTCAGCCACTTCCATCGTTAAGAGCGTCAAGGGATCATGCCCAGGCCGAACTCACCAGCTTGCCTGAGCCGTTTCGGCGGGTTGATACCACCACAACATATACTCTTGAAATATCCTCGGCATTGCGCCTTCTCACCGAGCAAGTAGATGCTACTCGTGACAACATTGCTTAATTGTTTTTCTGAAAGAGGTAATGAATAGAAAACACTATGAGAAAGAACTTGGCGAGAGCAACACTGCATGCATACAATAAAAACGCAGACAACTATCTCAAAAAATTTGGTAATTTTGAACCATACAGAGAAAAAATCGAGTTGTTTAGCCAAAAATATATTCCCAAGCATGCCAAGGTTCTTGATTTAGGGTGCGGACCAGGGGGTAACGCCAGGTTGATCCGAGAGAGGGTCCCAACTTGTTCCGTTACCGGGGTCGATGTATCCCAAAAGATGATAGCCCTGGCGAGACAGCTGGCTCCTAAAGGGGATTTTATTGTTGAGGATATCCGGCAGTTCATGCCTGATCGTTTATTTGATGTTGTCATAGCCTCTTTTTGTATAGTTCATTTGACAGACCAGGAGACAGCTGCGCTGCTCTCAACCCTTTCCAAGGGAATGGCTGAGAATGGCTACCTTTATCTCAGTTTCATGGAAGGCGATGGAGAGGGCCTGGAAAGGACCAGTTTCTCAACAGAACATATATATTTCAACTATTATCAAACCAACCGGATTCACCGCCTGCTCTCTCAAAATTTATTTGAGGTGCAGGAGGTGCTCACCGAAGATTATGTTGAACAGGATGGCTCCATTACCCAGGATACTTTTATGTTTGCCGTTAAAGTGAATAATTGATGGGGCGTACATCAACTGCTGATTACCGCACATTCATCACGGAGGGTATAGATGAAAAAAGATATTCGGATAGCGCTGTTAATTGATTGCGATAATGTTAGTCATAGTTCAGTGGAAGGGGTCCTGGAAGAGTTGGCAAAATATGGAACAGTGAATGTGCGCCATGCGCATGGAGACTGGAAGAGCAACAGATTATCCGGATGGGTGGAAAAGCTTCATCCCCATGCCATTCGACCAGTGCAGCAGTTTGCTTATACAACAGGCAAGAATGCAACTGATGCGGCCATGATTATCGATGCCATGGACCTGTTGTACAGTAATAATATTGATGTGTTTGCTTTGATGACAAGTGACAGCGATTTTACACCGCTGGTTTTACGCATCCTTGAAAGTGGTATGGCAGTTTACGGTTTTGGGGAAAAGAAGACACCATTGCCATTTGTCCATGCCTGTTCCCAGTTTATTTATACGGAAAATCTGGAAAGTACCCCAGAGGAAAAGACCGAAACGACCAAGGGTATAGAAAAAAAATCCCGTAACGAACTCAGAGGTGACACTGCTTTGGTTAAGCTACTGAGAACGTCTCTTGAAAAGGTTTCTGAAGAAGACGGATGGTCGGATCTCAGTAAGGTGGGAAAATATATTTCCAATAACAGTTCTTTTTCGCCGATAAACTACGGCTACAAGAAGCTGAGTGAGCTTATCAGGGCCAGTGAATTGTTTGAGGTTGAAATGCGAAACAATAACACTTCCATCTTTGTTAAAGACGCAAGGCAGTAGAAAAAGTTCATGAAAACAATAGGTTTGCTCGGCGGAATGAGCTGGGAAAGTACTGTTGGCTATTATCGCGCCATAAACATGGGCGTTAAATCAGCGCTTGGCGGATTACATTCTGCAAAAATCGTCATGTATAGTGTTGATTTTGACCCCATAGAAAAATTGCAACATCAGAATAACTGGTCGGCAACGGCAAGCATTCTTGCTGATGCTGCCAGCAAGATTGAAGCAGGAGGTGCGGACTTTTTGCTTATCTGTACCAACACAATGCATAAAGTTGCCCAGCAGGTAGAAGAGGCAATCAATATTCCACTGCTTCATATAGCAGATGCTACAGCAGAGGCTCTCCTTAATGATGGTGTTTCTACTGTTGGCCTTTTGGGTACCGGATTTACCATGGAAGAGGACTTTTATAAGGGGCGGTTACATACTAAATATGGGGTAAATGTAGTGATTCCCAATCCTGCAGACAGAGCCATCGTTCATGATGTAATTTATCGGGAGTTATGCCAGGGAAAAATTACGGGCCAATCAAAAAAAGAATATCTCCGCATCATAGAGAGTTTAGCAAAAAAAGGTGCACAGGCAGTCATTCTCGGTTGCACTGAAATAGGGATGCTGGTCAAACAGGAAGATACCGCTACAGCGTTGTATGATACAACCATTCTTCATGCAAGCAAAGCCGTTAAGTATGCGCTTTCCAGCTGGCGTTGATATTTGGTCGCCTCCATATTCAGTATCTGCGGTGGTAAAATTTGGGTTGCGCTTTGAATGTGAGCGAATTTTCTATTCTTCCAAGACACCCTAGCGCAATCAACGGTCAAGGGAGATGTTAAACAACAAACTACAAAGCCTGCTTTCCGTCCATATCGCTGTCGCGTTATTTGGGGTAGCAGGTATTTTTGCAAAGCTCCTTGCCATTGAACCGGCACTAATCGTTTTTGGCCGTACTTTTTTTGCGTGTCTTGCCCTGCTCGTTGCCCTCCCTTTGATGAAAGTAGATGTGCGACTGAAAGAGGGCAAGGATGCTCTTGGATTCCTTCTCATGGGAACCATTCTTGCTTTGCATTGGGTGGCTTTTTTCCATTCCATCCAGGTATCAACGGTGGCAATCGGACTCCTAACTTTTTCAACTTTTCCGATTTTCGTCACTTTCCTTGAGCCGTTTTTTTTTAATGAGCGACTGCAAATGATAGATATCTTTGTTTGCCTAGTCGTCTTCCTTGGCCTTATTTTGGTCATCCCTGATCTGAATTTTGAAAATAATCTTACGTTAGGTGCCTTTTGGGGTGTATTTTCCGGGCTTACTTTCGCTGTTTTATCTGTCCTTAATCGTACATTTGTATCAAACTATCCGGCGATGACCATCGCCTTTTATCAGAACATGATTGCCAGCCTGGTTTTACTTCCTGTTGTTGGTGGGACTTTTCTTACAACAACGGTGCATGAGATGAAGTTATTGATTCTTTTGGGTGTTGTTTTTACAGCACTGGCTCATTCCTTTTTTATCAGGGGGCTGTTGTACGTAAAAGCGCAACTGGCAAGTGTTATAGCCTCCCTTGAACCTGTATATGGAATAGTGCTGGCGATGGTACTGTTAAAAGAAATTCCTACCGTACGTGAAGGTATAGGCGGCTGTATCATCGTTGGTGCAATCGTTTTGGCGACCAGGTTTGGAGGGAAAAAAGGTGGACAGGAAATAGGCGCTTGATTTATCACTTTTACAAACCACGCTTCTCAGTAACCACAAGAGCTCCAGGACGTTCCACCTTGTAAAACGAACATACATCCTTATCTTTTATACTAAGGAAAAAACAGGATATGCATTCAGTTTTGTTTTCATAGAGACTGGTAATCTGTTGTGATAGTGTTTCCTTCCTGTTTACCTTGCGCAACCATGCCGGTATATACAACTCGGCATTCATCATACACTGTGAAGTTAACAATTTTCATTTGTTGTAAAACATAAACAGTGTGTCTTGGGTTACTCGCTAGTACTGCCTCTATGAATTACTCATTTCACATATTGGAGGCCTGCCATGGGTTCTGTACGTTATATGGGAAAAGACATAGCACTTGATAGTGAAGGATTTCTTCTAGCAGGGGAAGACTGGAACGAAGATATAGCGAAAAAAATAGCAGCTAGAGAAGGGCTGGACAATTTAAACAAAGAACAGTTGGAAATAATTACCTTTATGAGAGAATATTTTTTCAAATACAAGGTTTTTCCAATTCTGAACAATGTGTGCAAGATTGTCCACCAACCTAAACAATGTGTTAACGAACAATTCTTAAATCCTGAAATTGCTTGGAAAATAGCAGGACTTCCTAAACAGGAAGGGTTTCATTTTATTAGTATGGACGGGAAAACCTATAAAATGGAATCATGTTGCTGACTTGTTAGTCCTACGATACAGAGAGGTGACCTTATGTATTCAAGCAAAGAGTTACGCCAAAAAATTAGAGCAATGTATCCTCAAATTGATCAGGCAGGCGCTGAATTTAATGTTCGCTATGATGAGAAGAATAGAGCATGGTTGCTCCATCTGAAAAAGGATAACCATGAGTTGAATCATTATTTGGAATTAAATGATGCGGAAAAATGTCTTGATGGTACCCAGTGTGTCTCACTGGGGCTGGATATAGCCCAGATGTTTAATCATATAGAGGAAAAACAATTCTAGCCAAGATTTCCCATGCTAAAAACATTGTGTCAATTTGTTCAATTGTAAACATTTTCAGCATGTAGTGTGAAAGTACATGGAGTTGCAAATTTGCACAATGTTTACTAAAGGTCAGTCCATCCGGCATCATTTTTTTCAGTATTTTGGTAATGACTATAGGGTACTGTCGGAGTCTGTGCGCTTACCTGGAGTCTACGCTTACTCGAAGTCTCCTCTTACCCGGAGTCTGCGCTTACCTATTCATCGGCAAAAATTTTGAATCTGACACCGCCAGAGCTGGAGAGAAAACAGGGCAGAGGTATTGTAAATATTTTAACCTGTAAATTGTATTGAGTTGACTCTTTCCTTGAAAAGCAGGGAAACTTCGTATATGTCTGAACTTATTATTAGAATAATCTTATGACATTGCGGATAACGAAAATTGCAGAACACAACATCGGCTAGTGAAAGTATCTTCTTGTTCCGTGTTGAGTTCTGTAACTTGTTTGCTTTTTAATTTTTAGTATCTGCCACGATGGTACGCGGCTGATTCTAAAAAGAAAAGGAACAGCGTGAGAAAGGTTCAGCATACATTTTATGGTTTTGGCACAATAAGCAGAAACTTGGCAATGCTCGTTCTTGTCGCTCTCTTACCGGCAATGATGATTCTTATCTTTACCGGAATTGAGCAGCGGAATCGTTCCATAGAAGCAGCCAAGCAGGAAATTTCCTTGCTGAGCCAGGCAATGGCGGAATTGCATATGAAAACCTCGCGTTCCGCTAAGCAGATGTTGGTCACCCTGTCTCAAATACCGGCGGTTCAAACATTGGACATAGATGTTTGTACTGTGGTTTTTCAAAATGTCCTTTCCCTTCATCCGGATTTTTTAAATATTACACTAACTGATCTTAATGGTGAAGTGCTTGCGGCCAGTAAGCCCATTCCTTCAGGCACTAATTTAAAGGATCGTAAGCACGTACGTGAGGCCCTGGAAAAGAGGGCTTTTGTAGCCGGTGAATTTATCATAAGTAAGTTTTTTCCTGCACTTCCTGCCTTTCCCTTTGCATACCCGGTGTTTGATAAGAACAACCAGATGAAAGCCGTCTTAACCACTGCTCTTAAGTTGGGCTATTTCTCTCATCTTCACGATATTTCAAAATTGCCGCAAAATTCATTTGTTGCCGCAACCGATCACAAGGGGATCAGGTTGTTTTATTACCCTCAAAAAGAGAAGACCAACCCCATTGGTAAACCGATTAGCTCTTTATCTTGGGAGCATACTAAAAGCGGGGATAGCAGTGGTGTTTTTATGGGGCAAGGGGCTGATGGAGTACAACGGATTTTTGCTTTTCAACAGGTTCGCTTCAATCCTGATGCCAAACCCAGTATGTACGCCTGGGCAGCTATCCCTGAAGAAGCAGTGCTTGCGCCTGCAAATGCTGCCTTAGCAAGAAATCTTTTTCTGTTGTTTTTAACCTCTGTTTTGTCACTCATTGTTGCCTGGATTATTGGCCAACGTACTCTTTTAATTCCCATTAAAAATCTGGTTGCAATAACCAAAAAGTTTGCTACAGGAACCCTGGATTTGCACAATAAACCAGCGTTACGGCCTGACGAGTTAGGCACTTTGACTGCAGCCTTTTATGAAATGGCAAATATCCAGGAAAGGAACCAAAAAAAGCTCATTGAAAATGAAGCCAGGTTTCGCCTGTTACTTGATGGCTTGGAAACACTTGTCAACGTAGTGGATATGGATACCCATGAGATTCTTTTTATAAATGAATATGGGAAAAAACTTTTGGGTGACATAACAGGACAAGTATGTTGGCAAAGTCTGCAAAAAGGACAAGCTGGTCCTTGTACGTTCTGCACCAATAAATCGTTGCTGAATGAAGATGGTACGCCAGGCAAAGGTTATTCCTGGGAATATGAAAACAATCGGATTAACAGGTGTTTTTTTGTTCATGACAGAACCCTTTATTGGGTGGATGGACGTATCGTCCGGCTCCAGGTTGCCATAGATATTACCGAAAAAAAACGTGCGGAAACCCTGCTTGCAGAAGAAAAAGAACGCTTGGCAGTGACAATGCAGAGTATTGGTGACGGTGTTATCACCACTGATTTTGCCGGTAATATTGTGCTGCTTAATAAGGTGGCAGAAGATATTAGCGGTTGGATGACAGCAGAAGCAATCGGAATGCCACTGGAACAAGTGTTTCAGCTTGTAGACGCGCAAACACGTAAAAAATGTATGCCCTCTGTTGATCACATTATTAATGCCGGCCCGACAATTGGGATAGAAACGCAGCCCGTTTTAATTACAAAAAATGGAGCAGCAAAAAGTATTGAATATAGCGGTAGCCCGATTCGTGACAGTCAGTCGGAGGTTATAGGGGTGGTTCTTGTCTTTCGTGACGTTACAGAACTATTAAAGACAAAGAAAGAACTTCTCAAAATGAAAAAATTAGAATCTGTCGGTCTACTCGCCGGTGGAATTGCCCACGATTTCAACAATATCCTTACAGCCATTCTCGGTAATATTAATTTGGTTTCATTGGATAAATGTCTCAGTGATAGGGCAAAAGAGCTGCTTGCAGAAGCTGAAAAGGCATCACTCAGGGCCCAGGGACTGACCCAACAGTTATTGACTTTTGCTAAAGGTGGGGATCCTGTCAAAGAACTTTCTTCGCTCGAAAAAGTGATAAAAGATTCCGCGGAGTTTATTCTGCATGGGAGGGCCGTGGCCTGTCACTACAACTTTCCCTCTGACTTCTGGCTCACCGATATTGATACGGGACAAATAAGCCAAGTTGTACAGAATATCGTGCTCAATGCCATTGCTGCCATGCCAAAAGGCGGGCTTGTAACCATTTCAGGGAAAAATGTACCAGTTCTTGACCAAGGGATCTTCCCGGATGGCAGTGGTAAATATGTAGAAATATCTATCCGTGATACAGGGATAGGAATGGATGCAGAAGCCATTGAAAAAATATTTGATCCCTACTTCTCGACAAAAAAAGAAGGCAGTGGCCTTGGGCTTGCCATTGCCCAGTCTGTTATCACCAAGCATAAGGGATACATAGCGGTCGAATCCCAACCAGGTAAAGGCAGTGCCTTTACCTTTTACCTCCCAGCCTCTAACGTGGGCAAGTTGCCTGCTAAAGCAATACAATCGAAAATAGTTTCTTCAAGATCGTTGAAAATTCTTGTTATGGATGACGACTCCATGGTGCGCAGCCTGACCGAGAGCATGTTAAACCACCTTGGTCACGAGGTGATTCTTACCAAAGATGGGCAGGAAGCAATTGCGACGTTTCAAAAAGCGCTTGATAACCATAGCCTCTTTGATTTGATTATATTGGATTTGACGATTCCCGGCGGCATTGGTGGAAAGGAGACGGCACAGCATCTTCTTAAGATGGACCCTCAAGCAAAAGTTGTTGTCGCCAGTGGTTATTCAACAGACCCAGTCATGGCCCGCTTCCGGGAGTATGGATTTTGCGCTGCATTGGTAAAACCCTTTAAGCTTGAGTCTCTATCTGCTGTTATCAGTGAAATAACAGGCTGATAGTGTGTGGTCCATTCTCCTTCCTATCTATAAGAGAGTCTGGGTGGCAATTTGACAGCTTTTTTTTCCAAATACTTTCTGAACCTTTTGATCCAAAATTGGGAAAACGTTTCAAGAATAGAGTGGAAAAGACATAAATTCCGGCCCTGAATGATTGATATTTCTTCCAGGCCGCACTCCTTGCCGCAAAGATGACAGCGGACGACAAGTTTCAATGATTTTTGCTTTTTTCCTTTATACTCCAGTGGTGGAAACGGCGAGACCAAACCCGGCCAACAGTTCCAATGCTGCATGTTTTTGGGTGTTACGTTATTTGTCAGTAACAAGTTTTCCCTGCGGGAGCGTATTTTTCTCATTTTGTCAATCACCTGCATGCTCTAGTAAAAATAGGCGTGCTATTTAACGGAATGCTGATCTGTCACCAATGATTATGTTGACCAGCGGGCTGAAACAAGATCCCCCACATATCTGCGGGTACCATAAAAGATTTTTCAATTAGGACGCTGTGGCTACCTAAGAGTTGCCTCATATTCTCAAACTGGTCCTGCATATCGACAAAAAGTGTTTCGAGGTCAACCCCCTTTTGCTCGGCCATTTTTTGTAAAGTATATGGGATGTTTTCCACCGCTGACACAGGGTCAAAATCTCTGTTTCGTAAGTCTTGATAGACAATAGTGCCGAAACGCATCAATTCCTGTTTTTCCATATCCGTCAGCTGATGGATATATTGTCCAATCAGCCAGCCGAGTTGACTGAGTTGCAACCGTTCTTTAAGAATTTGCTCAGTTTGGAATTCCATAGCTTGGACCTCCCTTAGTTTGTTCAGATTAATACTTTGCTTTTTTTCTATACCTGGGAAGCGTTGCAGTCCGTTGTTGATAGATTGAATAACCATAAGATACCTCTCTTCTGTAGGGTTTTAGCCGGAATTTTTCATGAACATCGTGCTGATTTAGACGATGTTCACCAAAGGTAAGGCCACAACCGGCAACATATATTGAGTATTGTGGCAATGTATAGAGGTAGCTCTCCAAGTCTTCGCTTACCCGGCCAAAAAAATGGTTGAGTTTCATGCATAATCAGAAAAAAATGAAAAAGCACAATCTGTCATGACCCAGGAAGAAGGGAAGAATGGAAGGAAACCTGTGTCATGACAGTTCGTGCATGTTCATGAGCTACTGTTGTTTGTTTACGCTTAGCCCGACTTTCGCAATTCGCGACCATGTGGACGTGTAACTTGCTGTTTTTCCATAATCGACAATTTTAGGTCGGCACTACACGGCTTTTTTACAGGCCGCTTTGTCTGCTGCAATCCGTGGCGGAGGT
>NZ_JAFFQD010000034.1 GCF_016918565.1 Desulfogranum marinum | reverse complement strand
CTTCTTCCCCTCAAGAAACTCCCGCCCCCGCCGAAAATGTCACGCCTGTTTTACAACAAATTCAAGAGCAGTTGCCTAAGATCCTTGGTCCCATGGCTGATATTATTTTTGACGAGGTTGTCGAAAGTTGGAGGGAGCAGGGAAAATCTACGCTCAAAGACGTAAAAGTGCTGATCCAATTGCTCGAGGAGGAGATCGACAATACTGATCAAATTAGCCGATTCAGAGAAAGCATTGCTCAAGTCACTGCACAAATAAGCGGGAGGTAGAAGGCATGGCCACCGTAAAAGATTTTCTTGCCAGGATTAATACAATCGAGGGGGTTGGAGGCTGTTTACTCGTCAAAGATGATGGCCATATCCTTGCCCATCTTGTTGATGGCCCTGCTGACTATTCTTCTTTAATCGCTATTTGCAGCAAACAGGCTCTAGCCATCATGGAAACTTCAGGCTTTTCCTTTTTCCGTTCCCTTAGCTTTGCGCAGAGCAAGGGGCAAGGATTACACATATTCCCGCTCCAGCAATATTATCTCGGAGTCATCCAACAACCGGGTTACCCGGTTGAAAAAGTGATCAGCCAGGTAAACCACCTGCTCAGCCATGTTAAAGCTGGTAGCTCAAAAAAGTAAAATACCCTGAGTGCACTGTTCATTCGTTATCCCAGAAAAATTATAGCGGAGAAAGAAATGGAAGCGAAAGTAAAATTTGGAATATCGCAAAAGTTATCAATTATGCTTCTCATAGTGGCATTGGTCCCACTTATGGCTATCTGGTTCCTGAGTTATAAAAATATTACGAAACTTACCAATGACAAGGTCAATCTAGGGCTTTCAGCTATAAATGAACAGCTTGTTACCTATGTCGATGCCTGGATCGATATGAACGAAAGGATGCTCATCCAGAATGCGTCCCTTGCTTCGATGCAGTCCATGGAAGCTTATCAACAGACTTCGATTTTAAAATCAATTATCAAATATTACGATTGGTCGTATCTCACCTTTACCGTTGACATCAAAGGAGACAATGTCAGTCGCAGCGATGGTAAGCCATTAAAGTATTATGGTGACCGCGCATATTTTAAACAAGTTGCAGCAGGCCAACAGATAGGCAGACAAGTTTTGATCGGGAAGACATCGGGTAAGCCGGCAATGGTATTAGCAACAGGCATTTTTGATGCTGACAGTAATCTAAGAGGTGTCTTAGCCCAGGCTATGACCTTGGCAGAGCTCTCTGAAAAAATTGTTAACAATACAATAGGCGTGACAGGCTTTACGTTCCTGCTTGACGAACATGGTCAGGTCATCGCCCATCCTGATGCTGAAATGACCGAAGCAAGGGTAGACCTGAGCAAGCATCACGCCTTTACCGCTCTGCAAAACGGACAGGCCAAAACGATTTTTGAAAATTTGAATGGAGAGAAAATCGTTGCTGTTGCCCAGAAAACAGCGCAAGGATTCACGATGATAAGTCAACAGAGCTACGCTGAAGCCTATCAACTGATTAAAGCGGAAAACCAAAAAAATCTTATTTTATTCGCGATTACCCTGGCCATGATTATGGTGAGTGCATTACTCGTTTCAAAATGGCTGACCGGGCCAATCCGTAACTTGACTGATATCGCAGACAAATACAGCCAGGGACAACTCGACCTGGAAATAACCGGCCTAAAAAGAAGTGATGAGATTGGTCAACTCAGCCGAGCCATCGAACGTATGGGAACAAGTATTCGTCTGGCAATGAAACGGCTCCGGAAAAAGAAATGATTTTTCTTCACCACTAAACACGTTGTTTGGGCTTCGATTTCTCAAAGGCAAATCAGACAAAATAGACCGAAAGAGTATTGCCGACAAAATTTACTCCTCCCCCAAAAAGGGTATGTAGCTTTAAGCTACATACCCTTTTTCATTTGGCGGCACTGTGCGCCTATCTCTACAGTTTATTTTTTTTTTACAACCCTTTTTATTTGGATTGATCAGTCTGCTGGCAATGCACTTAAAAACAAAAAAAAAGGACTCACAGCAAACAAGCCGTAAGTCCTTGAATCTATTGGTAGCGGGGGCCGGATTTGAACCAGCGACCTTCGGGTTATGAGCCCGACGAGCTACCGAACTGCTCCACCCCGCGTTCCGTGCGAGGCACTATATCAGAGACTGAGATATTGTCAAGGGAAACAGTGAACAGGTCACGTTTTCTCTTTCCAAAAGGTACCCTGTACCGAATGGCGCTCATTTAAGCTGTTTTTATTCAACGTGCTTACAAAAAAAAAAGGACTCACAGCAATTATACTGTAAGTCCTTGAATCTGTTGGTAGCGGGGGCCGGATTTGAACCAGCGACCTTCGGGTTATGAGCCCGACGAGCTACCGAACTGCTCCACCCCGCGTTCCGTGCGAGGCACTATATCAGAGACTGAGATATTGTCAACAATATTTTTAGCATTACACCTCTTTTTGGGGTACCAAGGCTGAAATTTTTTCCATCAACTCGTCGGGAAAGGCAGTGAGCCTGCCTTCTGCATTGATGCAGGCAAGGCTTGTAAAGCCTCTTACAAGCAACTGTTCCCGCCCACCTTCCTCTGTGCGATAAATAGCATAGTGGAAACGGCATGAGACTCTTTTCACTTCGACCAGTGATGTTGCGATGGTCAACAAATCATCATAGCGGGCTGGTGCTTTAAAACGGATATAACTTTCGGTAATGGGCAGCACACACCCCATCTGTTCCACTTGGCTATACGGTATAGCCCATGCCCGCATCATCTCGGTGCGCCCTATCTCAAAATAACGGAGATAGTTGGCATTATACACCACGCCTGCGGCATCTGTATCACCGTAAATAACTCGGTAGTTCGTCCTGAAAATCGGTTCGTGGAGACTTGCTGAAAAAGATTTAGCCATTATCAACCACCCGCTCCATGAAACGGCTGAAAAATGCTGCGCCGGAAGCCAGCTTCAAGCCATTTTGCTCTACCGCAGCCAACACCTCTTTTTCGGTATAGGGTCGACCGGAAGGGTTTTCCAGGCCACGGCTATCATACATCAGCATGGGCACAGGCCAGTCTTCATGGGTCCGGCGATAAACAGGTGTATAATGATCCATGGTGACCACAACCCGAAATGGTTCTTCGCTTGCCTCAACTCCTTTGATGATGGGCGCTACAATCTGGTGGTCAAAGTCTTCGATGGCCTGCACCTTTTCAGCTGCCAACCCTTGATGGCCGGTCTCGTCAGGTGCCTCGACATGAACAACCACAAAATCTTTTTCAGCCAGTACCTGCAAGGCAGCCTCAGCCTTACCTTTATAATTCGTATCCAGATAGCCGGTTGCGCCTTCGACTTTTACCACTTCCAGACCACTGAGAACGCCAAGCCCCATCAACAGATCAACCGCTGAAATCATACCGCCATTCACCTTATAACGTGCGGGTATAGTCTCCATTGCCGGCCGCTTACCTTCCCCCCACAGCCAGAGAGAGTTGGCTGTTTTTTTCCCCTCTTTTGCTCGCTGCGCGTTGACAGGATGATTTGCCAGTACTTCAGCAGCCTGTTCCATCAATTTGAACAAAGCAGCATCATGTTTATAGAGATTATAATACGCAGTAACGTCTTGATCCATGTGATCATGGGGAGGGACTGTCTGGAGCGCACTTGGAATAGCGCCCTTATACACAACCAGGTGCCGGTAACTGATCCCGGGATACAGCCGTAAAACCTCAGTCCCGCAGGCTTCCTGTACCGCTTCTATCAGTTGCCGACTTTCCTCAGTGGAAATATGACCGGCACTGTAATCGATCATCGTCACCCGATCACCCAGCCACTCGACATTCACCAGATTACAGCGAAAAGCCAGCTCATCGGCCTCAATTTCTACGCCCATACTGGCTGCTTCAAGCGGCGCTCTGCCGGTATAATATTTCTCCGGCTCATAACCAAGCAGGGAAAGATTGGCAACATCGCTGCCCGGTGGATATCCGTCTGGAACGGTCTGCACAAGCAACAGTTCTCCTTCTTTGGCCAAACGATCCATGGCCGGGGTGGCAGCAGCCTCCATCGGCGTCTTATCGCCGAGCAAAGGGACAGGCACGTCGCCCATGCCGTCGCCGATCAGTAATATATATTTCATATCTTTTCCCCTGGCTCAGGTTACTCCTGTTCTTCTTCAAGAAGACGAATTTTCACAATCGGTGCCACAACAGCATCAAGCGCCTTAATTTCCTCCAACGCTGCCGCCACGGATGATTCTTTGGCTGTATGCGTCAACATGACCAACGGTACGGCACTGTTTTGCTCGCGTATCTTCTGCACCACCGATTCGATGCTGATATTATGCTGACCAAGGATGCCGGAAATAGCTGCCAACACTCCGGGCTCGTCCCGCACGGTAAAGCGGAAATAGTAGGGCCCGAACAGTTCGTTCATGGGTGTGATCCGGCGGTCCTGAATTTGATCCGGCATATATGCCAGCGGTGGGACTCTGCCCACTGAACCGGAGTTGATATTACGCGCAATGTCAACCACATCTGCAGCCACAGCACTGCCGGTTGGCACCTTCCCTGCTCCCAATCCATACAGCAGCACGTTGCCGACGGTATCACCGGTGAAATGAATGGCATTATAGGCCCCATTAATAGAGGCAAGCAGATGATTCTCCGGCACCATGGTTGGGTGTACTCTCGCCTCGACATGTTCGCCATGGTTACGACTGATCGCGAGCAGCTTGATCCGGCAGCCGAACTCACGGGCCAACTCAATGTCCAGCGGCTCTATCTGAGAAATCCCCTCAGTGGCGATTTCGTTATGGGTGATATTCATCCCATAGGCCATGCACATAAGAATCGCGAGTTTATGGGCCGTATCTATCCCTTCAACATCATAGGTGGGATCAGCTTCTGCAAAACCCTTTTCCTGGGCATCCTTAAGCACGACGTCAAAAGGCACGCCTTCGTCCGTCATCCTGGTTAAAATATAATTGGCGGTCCCATTCATGATACCCATGATGGACAAAATCCTGTTGGCAACCAGCCCTTCACGAAGCGACTTAATAACCGGTATGCCTCCACCAACGCTGGCTTCAAAACCGATTTCAACTCCATGTTCAGCAGCAGCACTAAAAATATCATGCCCTTCCTGGGACAAAAGGGCCTTGTTGGCGGTAACCACGTGTTTACCGGCCTTAATGGCTTCCATGACAAAAGTTTTAGCAGGTTCTATGCCCCCTATCAATTCCGCAACAATGTCAATATCAGGGTCATTGATTATCTCTTTGGCATCTTGGACCAAGGTAACATCACTAAAATGATCGGGCAGGACAGTCAAGGAGGTGTCAGCAACTTTGGTCAAGGAAATATCTATCCCCGTTCGTTTCATAATCCGTTCCTGCTGGCTATACAAAACCTCAGCAAGCCCGCTGCCTACCGTACCAAAACCAATTATTCCAACCTGAATTTTTTTCATGGTCAATCAACCTATATTGAGGGTATCTTGAATTGTTAGTAATTTCGTTCGAGATCAAGGCATGTGAAAAATTTTACCACAGGCATATATTTAATATTCCAAGGATAAAATTTTGAGCATAACGCTGAGGTCGGGCGAAATGGCAATTATTCAAGATAGCCTTGAGTTTAAGGGACATACAACCTCGCACGTTTTTTTAATCGCTTTACCATCGGTTGTCAAAAAATATAGCTTCTCTCTTTCTGGAATATAACTTCACTAAACATCAGTCTGGGATTCTATGTTGTTGAATTGGCGACAAGCCAAAGCTCACCTGACCAATCATTTTCATAGCCAAAGCTTTCGACTTGCTGTATACTCGGCGAGTTAATGAGAGACTATTCATTTTTTCCGCCTTGTTTTCTTATTAGAATTCAAGACGTTAGACACTTATTACCATTGAAAAATACTCAAAGGAGACCGGCATGAACATTCTTACTTTCGGCCCTAACGGCAGCGGTAAAGGTACCCAAGGTGCCATCGTAAAAGAGAAATATGGTATCGACCACATTGAATCCGGAGCAATTTTCCGTGAGCACATCAAAGGCGGCACTGAACTTGGTAAGAAAGCAAAAGAATATATTGACCGAGGCGATTTGGTACCGGACGACATTACCATCCCTATGGTTCTGGAAACCCTCAACAAATCTAAAGAAAATGGCTGGCTCCTTGACGGTTTTCCACGTTCTCTTGCACAAGCAGAGGCTCTTGACAAGGCACTGAAAGAAGCCGGCATGAAACTCGACTGTGTCGTTGAGATCGAATTGGACCGCGAAATTGCTAAAGAGCGCATCATGGGTCGTCGCCTGTGTGCCAACGACAATAACCATCCAAACCACATCGCTTTTGACGCCATCAAGCCGGTAGAAAAAGACGGCAAGCTGGTTTGCCGTGTTTGTGGCGGAGAATTGTCCACCCGCGCAGATGACCAGGATGAAGAAGCAATCAACAAGCGCCATAACATCTACTATGATGACAAAACAGGCACCATGGCCGCTGTTAACTACTTCAAAAACCTTGATGGTATCCCTGTGATCTCTGTTGATGGTTCCATGGCCATCAAAGAAGTATCTGATGCTATTATGAAAGACCTGCCGTAAGCAGCCTTATTTCATACATGACAAAAACGTTTCCGTACATAACTTGTACGGAAACGTTTTTTTATTTGACAGCTGCCCTTTTTTCAATCATTGATGGTGGTCATGAAAGCACTTATAGTTTCAAATCTTGTTCAATCCATCACAGCTAAAGAAGCCTTTGCACAAAGCTCCATTGACAAAATCATTGAGCTGACCGAGTGGACCCAAAACACGCTTGAATCCGGCGGGAAATTGCTGATTTTCGGCAATGGTGGCAGCGCAGCAGATGCACAGCACCTTGCCGCAGAGTTTGTCAATCGTTTCCTGATTAACCGCCGTCCACTCCCTGCCTTGGCACTCACCACCGACACCTCGGTTATCACCTCCATCGGCAATGATTTTTCCTTTGACGTTATTTTCGCAAAACAGGTTGAGGCCTTTGGCAAACCCGAAGACCTGGCCCTTGGGATATCTACCTCAGGAACATCTACCAATGTGGTCAAAGCAATGGAAGCAGCCGAAAAGATCGGCATGAAAACCGTTGCGCTCACGGGCGGAACCAAAAGACCCGGCGGAGATCTGGCTGAGATCTGTGACATGGTCTTGAATGTACCATCAGACGAGACCCCGCATATCCAGGAAGCCCATCTTTGGGTCGAGCATATGCTTTGCGAAATTGTTGAAATGAAAATGTTTGCCGACCAGTAGTAATAGTTTCCAGTTTCTTCCAGAAATTCACTCCTCCCACTGTAGACAATGTCTAGATATACTATCGACCCTCTGCAATTTGACAAACTGAATACCTACTCTGTCCATGACCGGCACTCCAAGGTCAGCGTTGACGACTTTGCCGGACCGGTTCACCCGGCAATGACAGTCAGCCAACTGATAAACTGTTTACCCACTCAACTCATGGGCATTGATTTCCCTGAGTTTATCAGCCGGACAGCACTGGCACATCAGCAACAGCACCCAATTATTCTTGGCATGGGAGCCCATGTAATCAAGGTTGGTCTTAATCCGATCCTTATCTCACTTATGGAACAGGGCATCATCTCCGCCATAGCGCTCAATGGAGCGGGAATTATCCATGATACGGAAATTGCCATGGTCGGACGCACCTCAGAGGAAGTTGCCGATGTACTCGGCGAAGGTGCATTTGGTGCTGCCAGAGAGACGGGAGAACATCTTAATACCGCCATCAACCAGGGAGCAGCACAAGGGATCGGGATAGGTGAAGCAGTCGGCAAAATGCTCTGTGAGCAAAACTTCCCCCACAATAAGCACAGCCTCCTTGCTGCAGCCTATAAGCTCAAGGTACCGGTAACAGTACACGTTGCCATGGGCACCGATATTATCCATATTCACCCCAGTGTTGACGGTGGCTCCATCGGCAGTGCAGGGCACCACGATTTCAGGCTATTTTGCAGCCTGATCAGTCATCTCCAGGGAGGAGTTTACCTCAATGTCGGCTCGGCAGTGCTGTTACCGGAGGTTTTTTTAAAAGCCCTTACCGTGGTCCGCAATCTAGGCCACCAGGTGACCCAATTCACCACTGCTAATTTTGATTTCATTCGTCATTACCGCCCTGCAACCAACGTTGTCCATCGTCCCAACCTGGAAGGCGGCAAGGGATTTAATTTCACCGGCCATCATGAGCTGATGCTGCCTCTGTTTGCTGCGGCCTTACTCGATGAAATTGACAAATCTCAGTAGAGCCTGTATATGGCTCCTGTGACATACACCTGATAATAACTCAACACCGGAAGATACTTCATGCGTCCCCTGTTACGTATAGGAACTCGAGCCAGCCTGCTGGCAGTCACCCAATCTACCTGGGTCAAAAATCAGATTGAAAACCAATACCCTGACACGAAGGTTGAACTCGTTCGAATCACTACCAAGGGTGATAAGATCCTAGATGTTCCTCTGGCCAAGGTCGGCGGCAAAGGACTTTTTGTCAAAGAGATAGAAGACGCTCTCCTGGCCGACGAAGTCGACATTGCTGTACATTCCATGAAGGACGTCCCCACCGAACTGCCCGCAGATTTGCATGTCGCGATAATTCCTGAAAGAGAAACTGCAGCCGATGCCTTTGTTTCCGTCCACTACAAAAGCATTGAAGGCCTTCCCCAAGGGGCAAAAATTGGGACATCCAGCCTACGCAGAAAATCACAGCTAGCCGCAATGCGTCCTGATTTATGCATACTTGACCTGCGAGGCAACCTTGACACCCGGTTAAAAAAAATGGAGCAAGGAGAGTACGATGCCATCATTCTTGCCGGTGCAGGACTCAACAGACTGGGCATGCAAAAACGTATAGCAGCCCTCTTTACTCCTACCCAAATGCTGCCTGCAATTGGTCAGGGGTCACTGGGCTTGGAGCTGCGCAAAGATGATACAGAGCTCCTCCAGGGATTGCAATTTCTTCACCACGATCATACCGCAACCACAGTCTCTGCGGAAAGAGCCTTTCTCATCCGACTCGATGGCGGCTGCCAGGTTCCTATCGGTGCCCATGCAACCCTTGAGGGCGACAAGGTATGCCTCACAGGGCTTGTGGCAAGTGTTGACGGTACCACCATTTTAAAAGACTCCATCGAAGGACCTGCCGTAGAAGCGGCTCAACTCGGCACTCAACTGGCAGAGATCCTGCTCGACCGAGGCGGAAAGGCTATTTTAGATGAAGTGTACAGCGCCCAAGATTGATTGTTCCTTTGGGTCAGCCTTACTCATGATATACTATTCAACGGTACAGTAACCAGTGACCACACAAAAAACAGACCAGAAAAAACCTGCCGGCAAAGTTTATCTGATTGGAGCCGGCCCCGGCGATCCAGGACTTATTACTCTTCGCGGAAAATACCTGCTCGAACGAGCCGAGGTTGTTGTCTACGATTACCTGGCCAATAAAAAACTGCTCAACTATGTGCCTAAAACCGCCAAATTCATTTATGCCGGAAAAAAAGGTGGCGGCCTGCATGCCTACACCCAGGAAGGTATCAACCAGCTCCTGGTGGACCATGCAAAAGCTGGCAATATAGTTGTCCGCTTAAAAGGTGGCGACCCTTTTATATTTGGACGTGGCGGCGAGGAAATAGAAGAAATTGTTGCCGAAGGGATTGATTTTGAAGTGGTCCCAGGTGTCACTTCCGCTACAGCTGCTGCCACCTACGCCGGCATTCCCATTACCCATCGAGACTATACAGCATCTGTTGCCTTTGTTACCGGGCACGAAGACCCCACCAAAAAATATTCCAATATTCAGTGGGACAAACTCGCCACAGGGGCGGGAACCATTGTTATCTATATGGGAATAAAAACCCTGCCGCTTATTACCAAAAAACTGATCGACTACGGTAGATCTCCCGACACTCCGGTTGCAGTTGTTCGCTGGGCGTCCACCCCGCAGCAACGATCGGTGGAAGGAACCCTTGCCACTATTACGGAAGTCGTGCAGAAAGCAGATATTAAGCCCCCTGCCCTGGTTATAGTCGGTGAGGTAGTCAAGCTGCGCAAGACCATTGATTGGTACGAAAAAAGGCCTCTTTTTGACAAGCGAGTCGTTGTCACCAGAACCAGGGAACAGGCCAGTGAACTGGTTGCCAAGCTTGAGGAACACGGAGCTGATTGCCTTGAATACTCAACCATCCACATAGAGCCGGTCAGCGACTACACACCTCTGGATCAAGCCTTTGCCGATATCAAACAATATCAGTGGATACTTTTTACCAGTCTTAACGCGGTAACGTATTTTTTCAAACGACTGTACCAAAGTGGGCTCGATAGCCGCAGCCTTGCCGGTCCAAAGATTGCGGCAGTTGGGAAAGCAACGGCAGAGGAGCTGCTCAAATACGGGCTGCGGGCAGATCTTATCCCGCAACGATTTACAGGTGAAGGCCTGGCAGAGGCCCTGCTGGAATCAAAGGTCGGCGCAGGATCTAAAATACTTCTTCCGCGCGCCCTGCGTGCAAGTGAAGTTTTACCAGAGACACTGGTCGACGCCGGAGCCGATGTCGACGTGGTGCCGGTGTATCAAAACGTACCGCCGCAAGGCAGAAAAGAAGAACTCCGCGACCAGCTGATTGAAGGCGATATCGACCTACTGACCTTTACCAGTTCCTCGACGGTAACCAACTTTCTCTCCATGGTTGACGCCAAGGACAATGACGAGCTACAGCAGCTGTTGAACAAGGTAACCATCGCCGCCATCGGTCCGATTACGGCAAAAACCGTCACAGAAAGCGGCTTGCAAGTAGATATACAACCCGAGAGTTATACCATTAACGACATGGTAAACACCATTGTTGACCACTACAAGAATAGCCCTGCCAAAGACAAGGAGTAGAAGAGCTTTTCCGTTTAATTGTCGTATTCAACTGGACCCGGTCAAAAAGGGAGTGCCCCTGACAGATGATGACTGTGGTCCAGGAGAAAACGATGAGCATGGAATACGCTGCAGCGTCTGCAGCTCCATCATCACCACTTCCAAGCACACTGCTGTTATTAACAACAGCCACGAACACACCTTTTTCAATCCTGCCGGCATCGTGTTTGAACTTCGCTGTTTCCATGAAGCAGTGGGGGTATATCCGGAAGGAAAACCATCAAATGCATTTAGCTGGTTTGCCGGATATAGGTGGCAGATGGTACTCTGCAGGAATTGCCATCGACATATGGGGTGGAGGTTCAGCGGCAATGGCCTGTTTTTTGGTCTTATAAAAAACAATTTACGGCAAGACTGAACTGCTATCCAACCTCACGAAAGACCTGTAGCCGTTGCTTTATGCAGTCTATGCCTCGCAGCTCAAACTGATCCATCGCCTGCTGATAAGGCTGCAGATTAGCCAGCATTCCATTTATTTTTCCGCCTAGCTTTTGCGGTGTCAATTCGTTCCAGGGAAGATAGTCTATCAATTGCTGATGCTGGAAGGCCTGCGCTCTTATAAGCTGTTCTTTGCGTGGCGTCTCACGAGGGATGATGAGAGAGGGCGTTTTCTGACTCAGAATTTCGCACATGGTGTTATATCCTCCCATGGAAATCACCAGATCTGCGGCACCGATCATCTCCTCCATTCTCGGATAAAAAGGGAGCAGCTTTATCTGCAGTTTTCGACCACGCTTTGCTAACTTGCGCCTCATGCTCAGTGGCATAAAAGGACCGGAGATAAGTATACTCTTCCCTTGGCGAAAGATGCCCTCTTCCTGCATTGTCAAAAAACAATCCATAACATCGTAGCCGTCTCCGCCACCGCCGGTGGTTACCACGATCATCTGTTCATTTTTGCCGACACAGAATTTTTTACGGGTCTTGACTTTTGCTTTTTCCCCTGCCACTCTGCGGGGGAGATAACCGGTAAAAACAATTTTCTCTTTTACAGAATCCGGAATAGCATATTCTTTAACTGCATCATAAATTGATTTTCGCCCGTAGATCCAGATTTCCGAATACAGTTGATCGAGAAGACGATACACATCTTTATTCACCCAATCAGCCCTGACGGTTTCGCGATCATCCATTATATCGCGCAGTCCCAGAACAGTTTTTGTATGCGGACAGTAACGCTGAATCCACTCCAAAGTAGGGAGTACCTCTTTTTTTAACCCCAAAGGCTCTTTATCAACTAAAAATAAATTTGGGCGAAAGGTTTTCGCAGTGGTAAGAATAATGGACCGACGAATATTTAATGCATGTTCCGGATCTATCCGAATGGAAAGCGATTGGTATTCATCATTTGTTTTCTTTATCATCCCGGGAATACGCACGAAATCGACGTTTTCGGGAAACGAAAATCGCCCGGCAATGGGCGACCCGGTCAGGATCAGGACATTAACGGTTGACTCTCTCAGGTGCCCGGCAATAGCCATGGTACGCCTGATGTGACCCAGACCGTACGTGTCATGGGAATAAATAAGGATATTGTAGGAGTTGGATGTTCCCATCACGGCTCTTTTGTCAATGGTGGTTATTCCACCTGATTGGCCATACACCTCTATACCGATAACAAGGCAATACGAGGGTGTTCATTTCATAATCGTTTAACTCACATTTTACATGAACATTTTGTCGTTTTTTGAAAATATGAATAATTTCATATTCATACTATCAAAACCAATCAAATATAAAATTGACAAAATACTCACCGAATGTCAGTCCATACAGCACCATCTTCTTCATTATTCCGGCATTATAAAGTTGAAACCAGGCACCGCCTGAGCTGATGAGAATTCCGGGCTAGCCTAACGTGTACCAGCTGTTCGGGCAACAAAAATCGATGTCATCAAATATGTCATTTTTCTCTCAATAAAAAATCAATTCCAGTATATTATGCGTCAATATATTGTGTATGCCTTGAGGCTTTCAACCTTCCTGCGCAAAGGAAAAAATCATGATCAACCGTATACCCTTACTCCTGCTGTCTATTCTTTTACCTGTTTTTCTGTCCATTAGCTGCGTTGCCAAAGGACCTACCGGTCACTGGCAACAGAACCAGGAGGCGCAAAAACTTTTTACGTCGGCCACAGTCCTTCGAAATCACACTTATTATTATACCGGCCAAAAAGCTCGTCCCGATGCCATCATTGCCATTGACAATGCCTATAGATTGCAGTCCAACCTTTGGATTCAAATAGATGTTACCCCAAAACTCATCAAAGAATGGCTGGCTTGGTACAAAAGTGAATTCAGTGTGTACTGTCCCTATCGGGGTGGGTATATAGTCACTCCTGATCAACAAATTGCAGGAATATGGTATTCAAAAGAAACAGTTAACACTATTTACTCCCCAGAACCAGGGGTTATCGAGGTGTACCTCCCCTACTCTGCTTCCGGTTCCATGTGTGATCGACGGCGACGCCTTGATGATCTTTGAGCAAGGAGCAATGCAGACCGGCAAGCAACAGCCCGAATTTCTCAGTGAGCATTTTATCATTTTAAAAAGATATGCTCACCCAAAGTCAGTCCATGCGACACCATCTTGTTCAGTATTACTACCAAAAACTTTGAATCCGGCACCACCTCAACTGATGAGGAATTCGGGCCGGCAGGTTTTCCACTACCTATATTTTGAATATTCCCACAAAGAGTTGCCCTTAAAGGCCTGACAGCAGTGCCTTATCACTGAAATTCTTGCAAGATACCTCTTTCTTCAATCTATAAATCAGGTATACTGACCGCTATATTTGACGGAGGCCTCAAGCAGTAACCAGTAATCCGCCAAAGCCGTTTAAGGAGTACTGAAAAACCGCCTCCTTGAGCAGTGTCACAGAGGCAATGGTCCGCCCTTCTTCCCCTTGGGGGAAAGCTGAAAAGGAAACAACCAGGCCGGCTAGATCACTGTTTATATATTTAAAAATATTTCTTTTATAAAAAAGCAGCAATAGGAGTTCTACAGTGTCCACACACAATTCCTTTCACCTCATCCCTGCCACTCCCATTCCAATACAAGCCTTACGCCTTTCATTTGCAGCCTTACTGGTGGTGATGGTATTCATAAGCTATTCCACTGCTTATGCAGAAAATCCTCCCCCTAAAGGGAGCAAGGTGCTTTTCATGCCGTTTTCCGTCAATGTTCCAGGCTCCTACGCTTATCTTGAAAACGGCCTGAGTTCGGTACTCTCAAGCAGACTGGCCACCCGCGCAAAGATACAGCCCATTGCAGGAAAAAGTACCGGCAAACAACTGGCTACCTTCCTGGAGGGCGGTCAATACAATGCTTTTGGTAAATTACTTGCCAAAACAGATGCCGATTATCTCATATTCGGTTCTCTGGACCGTCAGGATAGTCTTTTTACTCTCACCAGCTATGTTTTTCAAAAATCACCAGGCCGGGGGCCGGTCAAGTTTGAAGAACCTCTTGCCAGTATAAACCAGGCCATGGATGCTGTAGACAACATGTCGTGGAAAATCAGCGGTCAAATATTCGGCCATCCCCAACCGACAAAAGCTAAGGAGTCGCCTGCTGCAGATGGTGTAGCAGCTTTCCATACAGCCCACCCGGACCGTACCTACCGAGAAGGTTTACTGCACAGCACAATGGCAGGACTCGGGATCGGTGGCCGATTCGAGCTGGTTAGCTCTCATCGCAGCGGGCGAATCCATGAGGATGTGAAGGATATAAACGCAGTGGATATTGATGGTGACGGCGTTACCGAGATTCTGCTGTTAACAGATTCTCAACTTCAACTGTACCGGTTTGAAAAAAATACCTTTCATACCATAGGCAACATCCCACTGGATAACCATTTGCGCTTACATTCGGTTACCTTTGCCGACATGGACAACAACGGGATACAAGAACTGTACATCAGCGGCAATAGCGGCAACAGGCCTTCTTCTGCCATTATTACCTGGCAGGAAAAAAAGGCAAAGGTAATACAACGTAATATCCCCTACTATTTACGTGCGGTTTCGCAACCAGGCCAGCCCCCTATCCTCTACGGCCAAGTTGGCACGCCCACCTTGCCAAGCAACGGTGCAATATACGAATTGCAAAGAGACAGCCAAGGGGCTTTTACCCGAGTGAAAAAAATCGTCCTCCCAAAAGGCGTTCAGGTATACGATTTTACGGTAGCCGATATAACTGGGGACAAAAGCAAAGAAACAATACTGATTACGCCTGGCAATCGGTTACAAGTGCTTAATGAAGCGGGCAGTGTGATGTGGACAAGTAGCGAACAGTTCGGTGCAGGACGCAATTTTTTCGGCACCCTCTCAAGCAACGAAGAACGTTCCATAACCGTACCGACCTACATCAAATCAAGGCTTGTTATCACCGATCTGGACGATGATGGTATTAACGACGTCCTGGTCGGCCGCAACCAGGCAGAGCATGTCCGTTTTATGCCGAGGCTCAGGTATTTTGACGGTGGTACCATAATGGCGCTTACATGGAAAACCAACATGCTCACCCCATTGCTGGAGACCCAAAAACGACCTGATTACATAATTAATTATCAGGTGATGGGTGCTGCCAAGCAACTACAGGGGCAACAGGATTTTTTCCTTGTTTTCAGCGAAGCAGAAACAAGCTACCCCTTCGCATTCTGGCAGACCAATTCTGCAACCATTAACGGCTATCGCCTGCGATTAAAAGTTGACAGCGACAATCAGCAGCAACCCGCCGACGGATAAATACAAAAATAACAATGAAGGGCAACTTGAATGAGCAGCAATTGAGTTCGAGCTCAGGTAAGCCATTCCCAGGGGGGTGCGATCAATTTCACCACCGGCAGTTATTTGGTATCGAAGTCTATCACATAGCCCCGAGGATAAAATTTTGAACATAACAACGCAAGCACAAGACTCCGGGAGATCTGGCTAAATGGTAACCATCCAAAACAGCCTACTCTCCAAGGTCTAAACAACTGTTTATTAGTCATTATCGCTACCCGCCAACAGGAAAAGTAAAAAAAATTAAACTTTAAGTAAAAAAAACTTGACTCTCCTCAGACAACGTTATACTTTGACAGTGAATCATGACGGAAATTTAGTTTTTTCCTCTTCTAGAGGAAGAGGCGTTAAACAAGACCTTTTAATGAGGAGATCAAGATGAAAAAAGTACTCGCAACAGGCGCAGCACTGCTTATGGCTGGTAGCATTGCTACTGCGGCTGAAATGGACGACCAGTCCGGCGTAAAAATTACCGGTAATGCTCGTGCCCGTGTAATCTACAAAGATTCCTATGATTTCGGCAACAGCGACCCCGAACAAAAGGCCACCACCACCATGGATTCCCGTGTACGTTTTGAAGTACGCGGCACCGCAGCCGGCGGCGCATACATTCACGGTCGTATCCGCCTGGCAGAAGAAAAATTTAATGGTGCTACTGACAGTTCTTTGGATAGCAATATCTATGTAGATAAAGCGTACATCGGTATTCCTTTCAACGACGCCTTCACCCTTGAAGGTGGTAAGTATCGTGTAAGCTATGGTAACGGTTTCATGTACGACGATATCGGACTGGCTGGTTTCCGTGGTATCTATGCTGCTGACGGTATCCGGGTAATTCCTTTCGTCGAGATGCAGTCTGAAGGACAGTCCTCAAGCATTGAAAACGACGTATTAGAAGACAACGATTCCTATCGTTTTGGTGCTGCTTTAGCCGTCACCAGCATTGAAAACTGGACAATGGGTGCTATCGCTGCTTACGACACCGACGATCGTGTTGAAAACGTTGACGGTGTAGCTACCGGTAACGGTAATGCTGATGGTTTCTGGGGCTCTGTATTTGCTAAGGGTACCATTGCTGAAGTATTCGGTCTTGAAGGTGAATTTGCCTACGCAGAAAACGGTGTGGCCCTTGATTATGTTCAAGGCGCTGGCACTGACGACGGATATGGTGGTTATGTTCGCGGTAGCTGGAATATGGACGCTCTGACCCTCGCTCTTGACCTTGGTTTCACCAAAGATGGCTTTGCACCTGACCCATTCTACGGATTCGTAATGATCGGTGGTGAAGAACCTATTAATGCTGTTGCAATCGGAGCAAATGGCGCGGACTATGTATGGGCTGGCCTGCGAGTTGGTTATGCTGTAACTGAAGCCTTAAGCCTCACCGGTAACTTGGTATGGGCTGATGCTGACAGCAACGATGACGCTCCTATCGAGCAGACAAATCGCGTTTATGACCTCCTCGAGATTTCTGGTGTCCTGAAGTATGCTGTATCTAAAGGTTGTACCTTTTCTTGGTACGCTGGTTACCTCCAGCCTGACTACGATGGTCGTCTTGATGCAGCTGGTATAGAAGATGACGGTGCTTTCGGTACCTATGCTAAATTTGATGTAAACTTCTAATCTGATTAGATTAACATCATATAGCAGTTGTTATTAAAAAAAGGCGAGCCCTGTTAAAGGGTTCGCCTTTTTTCTTTGTCCCAGTAAAAAAAAAAGCCCCACCAAAAAACAGCTTGCGCTGTTATCAGGCAGGTAGAGTCACCACCGCCCTTGTTCCTCCATTTGCCCTGGCCTGTATTGTTAATGAACCATGATGGTCTTCAACAATCCGCTGCACAAGCATCAGCCCCATACTGGTACCAACGGTTTGGGTTGTAAAAGCAGCTGACTCAGTCCTCTGCTCAAAGCCGAACCCACCAGCCCCAACGCCAGTATCAGTTAGTATAATTTGCACCTCGCCTTCCCCCTCTACTACCTCTACAGTGAGCTCACCTCCGTCCGGCATTGATTCGATACTGTTGCGGATAAGGTGTACCAATACTTTCTGGATCAGTTGCTGATCAATACAAAGCACAGGCTCTCTATCTGGAAATATAAGTTTGTGGGTAATAGCATGTTCATGTAAACCAGGGTAATGAAGGAGCATGGATTTGTTAATAACTGAAAAAAGCGGCACAGACGCAAAAGAAGGCTGCGATGTTTCCACAAAACTAAAGAGATCCTCAAGGATAGCTTCAATTTTTTCAGCCTCACTGGTCATCATATTGAGAAACTGCAGCCACTGACTGTCTTCTGTTTTTCTTGCAAGTAAGCGGGCTGTACCACCAATGGAAGTAATAGGGTTACGTATGTTATGGGCTAACTCCGCAGCTACATGACCAACCGCTGAGTATCTTTCGGTTTCGATCAACAGGTCTTTATTTTTCTCCAGTTCACGGGTCATTGCCTCAAGCTCTTTAATCTTCCGGTCCATTTCCATGTACAGATGACAGTGCTCAATGGCCAGACTGGCTTGACTTGCAAAACTCTCCAGCGCCTGAACACGTTCAGAGGTAATGGGTTTTTTGGAAATATAATGATCTGCGATAATGACGCCCAAGGAACGATTGGATGAAAATAGCGGGACCACGACAAAAGAATCTTCCTGCAGCAGACCTATTAATTCCACAGGGACCTGGAACTCACATTTTCCGTCGACAACGCTGATGGATTGTCTTGTTCGCACCGCCCGAACAAATAGGTGGTCTTCTTCTTTTACGTCAACACAAATAGCCTTAACAATCCGATTTACTTCTGTATCGCTTGCAAGCACGTTACTGCGGGATAGCAAATCCTGGAAATCCAGGTCAAGCTGCTCAAGATTGTGCCAGATGCGGCCGCCGTCCTCCATGCTGCCGGGCCCTATGGCCATCTGTCCTTGGAGCTGAGTACCTTCATCATTAAACAAGGCTAAAAACGCCCGATTAAACTGCAACCCTTCTTCAGCGGTAATACCGACTAAAATTGCCTGCAGAATTTCATCGAGTTCCACCAGGCTCAGGAAAGCTGTATTCATCTTAATCGCAAGTTCATGGGCAAGCTGGAGACGAAAACGTGCCTGCTCCAATTGTTGCTGATATAATCTGTTATTTATCTGGAGACGGCGTTTCTCAAGGACTTTTTGTATTGTGGTCAACAAGTCTGTAAAATGAACGGGCTTGGCAAGATAATCATCAGCTCCAAGGCGTATACAGGAAAGGGCGGTTTGCAAATCGCTGACCGCCGTCAACATCACAATAGAGAGATCCTGGTATTGTTCTCTTAGCTCCGGCAGCAAGCCCATTCCATCGGCATCAGGAAGCCCGATATCCAATAAAACCAAAGCAACATTATGCTCGCGAAGTGCCTGAAAAAGGCCGGCTGCAGAATTTGCAGTAATGGTGGGGAATTGCTCATTAACCAAAAACTCCTGCAACAAGCCGACAATGTCCGGGAAGTCGTCAACGATAAGTATAACTTCATCCCGCTGCAGCAGTTCATCACTTTGCGGCGCCCCTAGACGAGGCAAGTTTTGCGATTTCTTCATTGGAAATGTGCTTTATTTGTAACCAGTTACAGGTGCCTCGTTTTTGAACAGGCGCAATTTTTGGCAGGTAAGCGAAGACACTGCCAGCCTATCAATGCGGGAGATCGTGACCGCCGAAAAAGGTAAGCGACCAACGGAAGACTTCATGGGCTGCCTGTGAGTAGCAACCTTTATTCAATAATTTGCAGAAATAGTCGCGTACCCCTTGGTTCTACTCATGAAAATATGGTGTGTCAAGGATCGTGATTGCATTCTCACATTGCCTCATCAAGGGTCCCATGGTATGCAGAGACAGCTTATCCGATTTTTTCATGAGCATCTTGTCATTCTTTGCCTGATATGAATCAGTTCATATTTATATTGTTAAAACCTATCACATGGAAAATGTATAAAATATACTCACCAAAGATCAATCCATGCGGCACCAGTACCTTTCGTGTTTCGGCAGGAAAAGGTGACTGGAGACTTGGATAGGAGTCTGCGCTTACCCGGAGTCTGCGCTTACCTATTTACTACCAAAAACTTTCACCCCGGCACCGCATGAACCGAGGAAAGATCCCGGCTAACTGATACGTATCACTCTACTATGCATACACAACCTATTCACGCTACCAAGCAGCCCCAATCCACTGTCAGTGACGATGAACTGCAAATCGTTATCGCAGATTTTTTGGAAATGGGACATGTTGATAATATTATTGCTCTGTTCAAGCAGGAGCCACGCTGTCATACGTGGAGCGGAACGTTACTTACTAACCAGCGTTTTGCCGTCCGGCTTGGTCTTGCAGTGCTCTATGAGCACCTGGTTGTTGAATGCCCCCAAGACGTCCATTTAGCGATTCCCTCTCTTGCAGAGGCTCTCAACAACGAAAAGGAATGGGTTCGGGGGGAAGCAGTTAATCTGCTCGGTATAATCGGCTCAGACCAGGCAATAGCACTTGTCCGATCCATGACCGATGACCCCTCCTTCCAGGTCGTTGAAATAGTTACAGACATAATTGACACAATAAACACAACACCACATGGATGACTACTACGGCAGTAAGGGCCTATTGTCTCGACATATGCCGGGATTTGAGCCTCGAGTTGGCCAAGCCGATATGGCAGCAGCGGTTTATGATCTCCTTACAAGCAACGATGACTTGCCTTTTGGCGAACAAGATCAGGCGCAATGCCTGGCCATTGAGGCAGAAACAGGACTGGGTAAAACCCTGGCCTACCTTATACCGGCAGTTGTAAGCGGTCGCAAGGTGGTCGTTTCCACCAATACCCGCAATCTTCAGGACCAGATTATTAAAAGGGAAATACCCTTTATTCAGCAACATATAGCCCCTGAACTGCAGGCCATGTGCGTTAAAGGTCGGCAAAACTACCTTTGCCTGTACCGATGGCACCAACTTAACACCGAAAAACAATCTTCCTTGCTGGATGGGGAAGAAAAACAAACAATCCATGAATGGGTTGAGGACACCATGTATGGTGACCGTTCAGAACTCTCTTGGCTTCCTTCGAACTCGCCGCTGTGGCAGAAAGTTTGCTGCCTCTCCCATTTTTGTCTTGGCAGTGACTGCCCGGAAAGCAGCCGCTGTTTCCTTAGCAGACTTCGCCGGGACGCAGCTGCAAGTCAGTTGCTTATCGTTAACCACCACCTCTTATTTTCTGATTTAGCTATCCGCAAAACAGGGTATGGAGAGGTTCTTCCTCGCTACGAAGCTGTTATCTTTGACGAAGCGCATCACATCGAAAATGTGGCTTCCACTTTTTTTGGGTACTCTTTTTCTAAATACCAAATAACCGATTTAGTCGGTGATATTGAGCGTAGCGCGTCCACTGCATTAGCCGATGCAAACAAAAAACTCACCCTCGCCCAGACCACTTCCCTTACGGCAGCGATTGAATCGTTGAACCTGCAGCTACCAATGGAAAGGGGCAGGTTTCCTTTGGACCAGGTACTGCAGCATAATTCCACCCTTGAAAATATAGTGCAAAGCATCCTTAACGCACTTGAAAAGCTGGGTGCCAACCTGGACAATATACGAGGAGGCGACGAACCATGGGAGCAGTATGCTAATCGTTGCCATGAACTGGCAGCCAGGCTCACTCTGATTACTGCCGACTCACTTGACGACGGCCCGGCTGATGAACTCCGTTATACCTACTGGTTTGAAAGAACGGAAAGAAACATTGCCCTTTTTGCCACTCCCATTGATGTTTCCCAGGAATTACAGTCTACCCTTTACGCATCTGTCTCAGCCTGTGTGTTCACCTCTGCAACGCTGACCACCGGCGGTGATTTTCACTTTTTTTGCAAACGGCTTGGGCTACCGGAACAGACAAAAACGCTCTCGTTCCCGTCACCCTTTGATTATCTCAACAGAACGTTGCTCTATATTCCGAAAAATAACTTTCCAGAGCCTGCTTCACCCGCTTACACGGCAAAAGTACAGGAACAGATAAAACAACTCATTGAAAGTGCTCAGGGAAGGGCGCTTGTCTTGTTCACTTCTTTTAAAGCGATGGAAACGGCCTTTTACAGTCTCAAAGGACACATCCCATATCCGATGCTTATCCAGGGGGAAGCACCTCGGCATGCATTGCTGAATCAATTCAGCAGGGATATCCGGTCCGTACTTTTTGCTGTTTCCAGTTTTTGGGAAGGGGTAGACATCCCTGGAGAATCCTTGAGTTTAGTGATCATAGATAAGTTGCCGTTTGAAGTACCCAGTGACCCTGTTCTTATGGCCAGGATTAACCGCATCAAGGCAAATGGTGGCAATCCTTTTTTCGAATTCCAAGTCCCCAGGGCCATTCTCGGTTTGCGCCAGGGAGTTGGTCGACTGATGAGAGCCACCAATGACAGAGGGGTGATTGCTATTTTGGACATACGACTTTTTACTAAAGGATATGGCCGCCGCTTTCTAAAAAGCCTGCCGCCGAGTCCGCTTACCAGAGAATACCAGCAGGTTGCTGATTTTTTTCGTGACGACAATGATGCCCACTGAACAAGTTTATATTGAAAACCTCAAGAAACATGCGGCTGCAGCCAACATCAGGGTGGAGTCTGCCATACAGGCTGACCTTTCCCATGTTTTGAGCAAATGCGATCCCCTACTGCAAGAGATAGTCAAGTATGCCGTATTTAGCGGCGGTAAACGGATACGACCGTTATTGGCCATCCTCTGTTCAAGACTGTGCGGACGAGACGATGACGATCTCTACAGGCTGGCTGCGGCCTTTGAGTACCTGCATGTAGCCAGCCTCATCCATGATGACATCATTGATCATGCCCAACAGCGCCGAGGCAAGGCATCCCTGGTTGCCGAATACGGTTTTTCCTCCGCTATCCTGGCTGGTGACTGGCTCCTTTCTAGGAGTATGCGCCTGGTTGGTAAATTGGGCGGCCAAATCGGTTTGACCGTTTTTTGCCAAGCAACCGAAGGCATGGTGGACGGAGAATTTCTTCAGCTTCGCTGTGTGGCCAATCCGGAGGCAACGGAAAAAGACTATTTCCGAATCATTCAATGTAAAACCGGTAACCTCATTTCCTCTACCTGCGAAATAGGAGCACTCTATGGCGGAGCCAGTGATGATGAAAGAAAGGCTCTCTCTCTGTTCGGCGATAAAATAGGCACTGCTTTTCAAGTAGTTGACGACTTGCTCGACTATCAAGGAAAGGCCCGGGAAACAGGAAAAGCAGTGGGAAACGATTTTGTTGAAGGGAAAATCACCCTCCCTTTTATTCGAGCTTATGCCCAGGCCGATGCCCCACATCGAGCATTGCTGCGACAACTGATTACAGGTGATAGGCATTCGCCCCAGGCCTATCAGCAGACACATAAACTGATTGCGTCCCATGACGGCTTCGCTTCTGCAGAAAAAACGGCAAAAGCTCTGATAGAAGACGCAGAACAGTCGCTCCAACTTTTTCACCAGCACCCCGACCAGGAAAGCCTGACCGTACTCCAGGCGCTTGGTCAGTACATACTGCAAAGAAAAAAATAATCGTCCACAATGCTTTTTCTCACTTCCTTACAACGGTTTTTTGCCTGCTTTACCCTCTTGGCTATTCTTCTTCTTTTGAGCAATTGCGGTAATCAACAAAAAAAAGACCAGGTAGCCACCGAGGCTGCACCCAGTTCCCAACTGCCGCACGTGCAGGAGGTTGCTCCTAATGCGTTGCTCATCGTCTTTGAAGAACCTGACCCGCCTCCTCACACGGAGCAACAAGCATCCGTTAGTGTAACAGCCGCAAAGAGCAAACACGTCGTACTTCAAAAAAAGCGTCCCCAGGTTGCAATCATCATCGATGATATGGGCCATCACCAGATATTGGGGGAGCGCCTGTTAGCCCTTGAGCTAAACCTGACCTACTCCTTTCTTCCCTTAGCACCATTTACTGCCACGCATGCGCAAATCGCCCACGAGAAAGGGAGTGATATTCTTGTTCATATCCCCATGGAGCCCAAGGATCCACAATGGAACCCTGGAGAAGGAGCACTGTATCTGAAAGATGACAAGGTCCTTTTACGGACCAAAACCGAGCAATTGATTGGCGTTGTTCCCCATGCCATTGGTGCCAACAACCACATGGGGTCCCTGTTTTCTGAAAACAGGGAGGCCATGCAAACAGTACTCTTAACACTGCAAAAAAAGGGCTTCTTTTATATCGACTCCTTTACCACGGCACAATCAAAAGGACTGGACGAAGCTCAACGTCTCAACATCCCAACTAACCGGCGTCATGTCTTTCTCGATAACGACCATGATCCCAAAAAAATCTGCAAGCAGATTAAAAAACTGATTCAACTGGCTCAAAAAAACGGTTCGGCCATTGGTATTGGCCACCCCAACAAAGCCACTCTCGCCGCACTGACCCAATGTAACAGGGAGCTGCTTGCGACAGTTGACATCGTGGGCGCCCACAATCTGGTACAATAACTATGAATGCTCCATCTCTTTCCCCACCAACCCTTGGTATGATACTCAAGGGGTACCCCCGCATATCAGAGACCTTTATCTCCAACGAGATACTCCTGCTCGAACAACTTGGTATTCCGATCAGGATATTTTCCATGCGCCTGCCAAGGGAGTCTTTTTGCCATGATTCGGTAAAACAAATTAAGGCCAGGGTCGACTACCTTCCCACAGACCTTTTCCTTGATTTTCAGAGGCTACTTTTGCAGACAACCCTGTATGCGGTCAACAATCCGGCACGCTTTCTTGAAGTACTCAAAAAAGCAGGGCAACGGTTTGAGCGTACGCGAAGCCTTGGGACCCTCAAACACTTGATGCAGGGCTGCTACCTGACCCATCACCTGTTGGCCAAATCTCCGGAGGTGGTCCACCTGCACGCACACTTTGCCCACTCCCCCTCTTCGGTGGCTCTGTTTTCCAGTATGCTCAGTGGCCTGCCGTTTAGTTTCACCGCGCATGCCAAGGATATCTACACCTCAAACCCTAATCAGCTGCGGGAAAAAATAGAACTAGCTTCAATGGTCATGACCTGTACCAGGCACAATGTCGACTATCTACGGTCCCTTGCGCAAGAGACGCCCACACCAATCCACTGCGTGTACCATGGAATCGACCTGGACCTTTTCACTGCCACAGTAAAAAAGGCTCCCCCTGCCCCTCCCTATAAAATTCTCACCATTGCCCGACTGACCGAAAAAAAAGGTATTCCCCATATCCTGGAAGCGCTGCAACTACTGAAAAAAAAGGGGATCTCTTTTACATTCACCTTAATTGGTGATGGAGACGACAAAGAGCAGGTCATACAGCAGATCTGCGCAAGCGGCCTGCGCAAGCAAACTCGCTGGCTTGGTACCATGCCCCATGCAAATGTTATTGAAGAACTCAAAGCTGCTGATGCTTTTGTCCTTGGGTGCAAAATTGCTAAAAATGGTGATAGGGACGGTATTCCCAATGTCCTGGTCGAGAGCCTGGCAATGGGGGTTCCTGCAGTGGGTACTGATATTTCGGCCCTGCCTGAGATATTAATCACTGAACAAACAGGCTTGGCAGTGCCGGCAAAAAGCTCGACAGCCCTTGCAGATGCCCTGTTACGTATCCTGCAAGACACACAACTGCGTAGCCGCGTCACACGTGAAGGAAAAAAACATGTGCAAGCCCATTTCGACAATAAAGCCCTGATTAGACAACTGGCAGCACTGTACAGAGAGGCCATGCCGCAGTTAGGGTCTGTAACGAAATAAATGAGCCGGTTGATTGACTGCCTTTTCGCCCAATCTCTTCGTTATGTCACAGTTATTTTGGTACAACACCTTAGCAACAACCTTTTAAAATCTATCCGCTTTGTAGTATTTACGGTTTACGCCTGCTTACTGGAGCTGACATGTAATGCGCATTGCTTTTTACGCACCATTTAAACCGCTGGATCATCCCACGCCTTCAGGGGACCAGATGATAGGCAGAGGTATATATGCAAGCTTATGTAGCCAAGGCCACCAGGTTTTTATTGTCAGCAAATTGCGATGCCGCTGGATCTACTGGAACCCCAGCCATATCCTCCAAGCCCTTATCGAAATAAAAAAAATTATCCACCGTTTACAAAAAGAACCGGTGGATTGCTGGCTCACCTATCATTGCTACTATAAAGCGCCTGATATCGTTGGGCCGACGGTTACTAAAAAGCTCGGTCTGCCCTATATTATCTGCCAGGGGAGTTATGCCACAAAATTTCGCAGACAGTTCCACACCATCCCAGGCTTTATCCTCAACAAAAAAGCATTATTACAGGCAGATCTCCATATCAGCGATCGCTATCACAACCTGGTCGACCTGCAAAGGATAGTGCCCCCGCATCGACTAACCTATGTGAAGCCTGGTTTAGAACCGGCACGTTTTCGTTTTGATAGAGATTCCCGGCACAAAATGCATACACAGTGGCAAACCAACAAAATGCCCGTTATTCTAACAGCGGCCATGTTTCGCGCCGATGTCAAGAGTAAGGGGATAGCCTGGGTGATTGAATGCTGCGGCAAGCTTCGTAAACAAGGTTTTTCATTTCAACTCGTCATTACAGGAGATGGCCCGCAGAAACAGTACCTGCACCAATTGGCACGACAGCACCTGGCTGATAGCGTCGTTTTTACAGGCGCGTTCAAACACGAGCAGATGTATCAAGTCTATTCCGGAGGTGACATTTTCGCCTTTCCCGGTTTTCGCGAATCGCTGGGCATGGTATTTTTAGAAGCACAGTCGTGTGGTCTGCCTGTTGTAGCCTGCGACAATGGTGGAATTCCAGAAGTGGTGATCCATAAAAAAAGCGGCTTACTTTCTCCGGTCACCGACAAAAATGCGTTTACAGCCAATATCAAAACCCTGCTGACAAACCAGCAGCTGCGCCGACAGATGGGTAAATATGCTGCTCAGCGCGTCAGGCAACATCATGATAAAGAAAAAAATTATGGAACAATGGGCTCCCGCATCCAGGATGTTGTCCGGCAAAACCATCCACATCTTGCTTCGCCATGAAAACTGATTCCACACAAATAGGTTTAATTCGACATTCCATGACGCTCTGGAACGAAGAAAAAAAAATCCAGGGACAACTGGACAGCCCTCTTTCCTCCAGAGGAAGAGCAATGGCCGAGACATGGGGAGAAACGCTGGGGGCCTTGGGGTGGCAGCGAATCATCTCCAGTGACCTGGGTCGAGCCAAAGACACTGCCGCAATTATCAATCAACAATTGCACATTCCCTGCAGTACTGACGGTCTTCTCAGAGAACAAGATTGGGGTGCATGGACAGGGCTTACCTTGGCCGAAATCAAACAACAGGACAAGGCTCTTCTCAAAGTAGCTCAAAAAAAGGGATGGCAATTCCGGCCCCCAGGAGGAGAATCACGCCAAACAGTTCTCAAGCGCAGCTTAGAAGCGCTCAATCAAGCAAGCCAAACCTGGCCAGGGCAGCGAATGCTTATCGTGTGTCACGAAGGCGTTATAAAATGTTTACTCTATCACCTTTGCGGCCGCGCCTTTTTGCCTGAAGAACCGACTATTCTCAAAAAATACCACCTTCACATCCTTGCAATGCATAATTCAGCGCTTGCCCTTACCCACCTTAATCATTTACCACTTTCAGCCTGAAGCACCATGCGTATTTTAGTATACTGCCAACATGTGCTCGGTATTGGCCATCTTGTCCGAACTTTTGAGATACTCAAGGCTTTAAAAGGACACCAGATCACCCTGCTTATTGGTGGCGCAGAGATAAACTTGGCCCCTCCTGAGCATGTCACCACTGTTCAGCTCCCACCGCTGATGATGGACGCTACCTTTTCCACCCTCTCCCCCCCCACCGGTGAACCACTTGAGAAAATTAAAAAGCAGCGGCAAAAAATTATCGGTAATTGCTTGCGTGAAGTCCAACCGGATATCCTCCTCATAGAGCTTTACCCCTTTGGCAGAAATGGTTTTCATTTTGAAATTGCCCCACTGCTCGAGCAGGCGAAACAGGAACTTCCTTCCTGCCTCATAGCTTCAAGCGTTCGTGATATACTTGTGGAAAGAGACAACCGAGTGAAATTTGAGCGACGGGCAGTGGAAAGGCTCAACCATTTTTTTGATTTGCTGCTCATCCACAGCGACCCTGCTGTCATCCGCCTGAACGAAACCTTCAGCCGAATGGCCGATCTCAAGATACAAACTGTTTATACTGGGTATGTGCATCGCCCGCCCAAGCAAGAAAAAAGCGTACAGAAAACAACGCCGGCCCTGCCTCTGATAGTTGCCAGTGCCGGCGGCGGAAGTGTTGGCTATGCCTTGTTGGAAGCAACACTCAAGGCGCATACGCTCCTTGCGAGTCAATCTCCATCCATCCTGAACCTCTACACAGGACCGTATCTGGAACAGGAGAAGCAACAGAGGTTGATAAAACTGGCGGGCGACCATGCCCGGATAGCCACCTTCTGTGATGACCTGCCTGCAGCGCTTCGACAAGCAGCCCTCTCTGTTTCCATGGGCGGCTATAACACCACCATGGATGTGGTTGCAGCCGGTTGTCCAGCGCTCATTTATCCTTTCAACCAAAACCATGAGCAACGACTCCGTGCTGAACGGCTCCAACACTATGTGCCAATCACCCTGCTTGAGGCAAAGGATCTGCTGCCGCCTGTTCTTGCCCACCACATGCACGAGGCCTTGCACGTTCCATCGTCCCCGTCAAAACAACCGGCAATGGACGGAGCTAACCAGACAGCGCAAACATTACTGGCAATGGCCAAAGGCAAAAAAGAAACCCTATGAAAAATCTCCCGGCACCGCTTTGGACAGCCCCTCTTCCGCTGAACACCGAAAAAAGCCTGCGTACAATTCTCTCAGCCTATAAAGACACGCCTATTTTTTTTCGTGCAGATGATATCGGTGGAAAAACAGATCCGCTCTTTCATCCGCTGATGGAGCTTTTTCTCACCCACCGTATACCGCTTTGCCTTGCGGTAGTCCCCACCTGGATCGATAGTGCTACCTGGTCTCACTACCAGCAGTACCAACCGCAAAGTAGCCAATGGTGCTGGCACCAGCATGGATACAGCCACACCAACCATGAGCAGGCCGGCAAAAAGGCGGAATTTGGCCGTTCCCGAACTAAAAACGAAGTGAAACAGGATATAGTAAACGGCAAAAATAAACTGGCAAACCTGCTGGGAGAGGCCTTCCACCCCGCGTTTACGCCGCCATGGAACCGATGCTCCTCGCACACATTGGAGACACTTGCGGAACAGCGATTTTACGCAGTTTCACGATCTAAAAAAGCAGCGCCGCTTCCACCTGCGGAACTGCCGGATATACAAATAAACATAGACCTGCATACCCGTAAAGAACAGGACGCTGCAACATCGTGGGAAGCACTGTATGCAGAAATAAACCAGGCAGCCGATTCAGGGATCATGGGAATTATGCTGCATCACCAGCTGATGAACCGACAGGGCTTTGCTTTTCTTGATCTGCTGCTCCGGCTTGTGCAGGAGTACCACCTTCCTGCCTGCACCTTTCAGGATATGAGCAACGAAATTCGATCATCATTTTTTCACTAAACGTCAAGATCCGGGATCTGGAAACGTATATTCTCCTCCTCTCCTTCCAGCTCGGTAACAGGGACATCTTCCTCACCAGCCAAATGCTGAATAACCTCCGTGACCAGATGTTCAGGAGCTGAAGCACCGGCCGTAATACCGACTCGCTCAACACCAGCCAGCCATTCTGACGCTATCTCACCGGCATGATCGATGAGATAGGCAGGAGTTCCCTGCAACTGGGCAACCTCCCTCAATCTGTTTGAATTTGAGCTGTTCTTTGAGCCAACGACCAGCACCACATCCACCTTTTCCGCCAACTTACGGACCGCATGCTGCCGATTTGTGGTTGCATAGCAGATATCTGAACGTTCAGGAGCACTGCTGAGTGGAAATCGCTTGTGGATGGCTTCAAAAATATCTTTGGTGTCATCCACACTCAAGGTGGTTTGAGTGACATACCCGACCATACTCTCATCAGCCACGACAACTTCAGCAACTTCCTCGACCGTCGAAACGACATGCACATTACCGGTGGCATGGCCGCAAGTACCCTCCACCTCAGGATGTCCCTTGTGCCCTATAACCAGGACATCATATCCTATTTTATTGAGCCTGCTTACCCTTCGATGAACCGTTGCCACCAAGGGACAGGTAGCATCAATACTCCGCAGGCCAAGCTTGACGGCTTTTTCTTCAACCGCTGGAGAAACACCATGGGCGCTGAAAATAGCAACCGCACCTTGGGGGATGTCTTCAAGTCGCTCAACAAAAACAGCCCCTTTAGTTCGCAACTCATCAATAACATGGCTATTATGTACTATCTCGTGGAGAACAAACACCGGGGCTCCATGACGCTCAAGAGCTTTATTTACAATGGCAATTGCCCGGTTGACGCCTGCACAAAATCCGCGTGGCCTTGCAAGGAATATTTTCATATTTTTCTATCCAACACTAGTATAAATAATTTTTCTCAATTCAACGCAGTGAAAAGTAGCCATATTTCGATGAAAATGCTACCCTTCAGACAGTACCTACTTTTATAGAAAATGCCAATTTAAGGATATGCTTTCATGAACCTTTTCAATAAAACGTTGCTGCTCGCACTCTGCCTTCCAACCATCCTGGTCACAACCCTTCAGGCCAAACCCATGACCTCGGTAAAAAACACGACCATCCGCGATGAAAACCCAAAAAAGCAGCAATCTACCCTCATCTTACCCTATGCTTTTTCTTCGGATTCCATGGGAACCACGATCGGTGTCGGCGGCATGATGAAAGGCTATGGCCAGGATCAATTGCTGCTGGGCTCAACCGCATTTGGTAGCTTTGATTCCGCAGTCGGTTTGTTTCTCGGCATGTGGGACTACAGGCCCTCCTGGTCACAGCGATTGTTTTTCGGCGCACAGGGAATGGTCGGTCACTATCCGCGGCAGCGAGGCTATAGTGCACCTTTTTTTGAAGAGGGGCAAACCCGGCCGGGCAGTAACGACTCTGATAAAGATGCTTATATTGAAGAAAAGGGGTATGACAACTGGACCGACTTTAGGCTCGAGTACGTTCTTCCCTTGGGAAGCGGTCAGGATAGAGGAATGGTCACCTACAAGTTAAAAAACGGCCTGCTGCAGTCAACGCCGGTGGGTGGTGAAGCATGGAACCCGATGGAAAACGGTATCACAACTCTCCTGCTCAGACAATATAATCGTTATCGCAGCTTTGACACAGACCAGGGGGAACTTGAAGCAACCACCCACCCTGTTCAGCTAGCTGTTAGCTATGATAACACAGACTTCCCCACTAATCCGTCCATGGGGAGCTCACAATACCTGTCTGTTACCCATGATTTTGGGTGGCTTGAATCGCCGGACGACTGGACATTTATAGAGTTTGAAGCGAGCAAATATTTTTCTCTTGGCCCCTCAGAGTATGCCAGACAACGTATTATAGCCCTAAACTTCTGGACCGGCGATGCACCCAGCTGGGAGGAAACAACCAATGCAGACGGTATTACCACAGTGAGCAACCGACCACCCTTTTATGAAGGAGCAAGCCTGGGTGGTTTTTACCGGATGCGCGGCTTTCCACAAGACAGATTTAATGACCGTTCAGTGATTTACACCACTGCTGAATACAGATACACTCTGGATTGGAACCCTCTGGGCAACATCTCGTGGTTACGCTTTCTGCAAAGCGACTGGATGCAGCTGGTTGGCTTTGTCGAAGGAGGCAGAGTGGCCAATGAATATGATCTCTCAGAATTATTTCAAGACTGGAATGTAGACGCAGGGGTTGGCCTCCGCTGTTTGTTTGCCGGCTCAGTAGCCAGACTTGATGTAGCAGTATCAGACGAAGGAACAAACATGTGGGTCATGTTTGGCCAGCCCTTTTAAACTGCAGTCCGAATCTTTTCTAATGCATGTTATTCAACCAGGTAATGTGACTGCAACGGCATAACATTCAATAAGGGAAACATATGGAAAGGCTGCCCCCCCTGCCGTTATCAAAATCCATTGAGATCGCCTATAAATCGATTAAGGTGCGTTTTTTTCGCAGCCTAATCACCACAACCAGCCTGGTGTTGGCGGTTGCTTTTCTCTGCTATATTCAAGTCTGCAACAATCTAGCCAATGCTCTTTTTCTGACCGGCGAGCCTACGGCCCTCCAGGCCCTTGTCAAAGCCGGCTTTGACATCACCCCCCAGACAACAGCCATAGGTGAAGATGCCAAACAACAGTGGATAGTTGTCCTTTCCCTCCTGGTTTGCGTGGTAGGTATCGTCAATGCCCAGCTTATGGCCGTCACAGAGCGTTTTCGTGAAATAGGTACAATGAAATGCCTCGGAGCTCTGGACCGCGTGGTCCTGCTCCTCTTTTTAATTGAAGCAGCCATGCAGGGGTTTGTTGGAGCCACGACAGGAGCATTGCTCGGCTGTGTTAGTGGGATTCTCAGCTCCCTGTCTTCTCTGGGAACCGCCTTGTTTGATTCGTTTCCACTGCAAACACTGCTGCTCACCATGCTCAAAGCTACCCTCACAGGCTGCCTGCTCAGTCTGGTTGGTGTTATTTATCCGGCCATTAAAGCAGCGCGTATGGAACCTGTGGAAGCTATGCGGGTGGAACAATGACACCTCTTGCAAAAATATACTTAAACTGTACACACCCGCTTTGCTCAGTGTCCGGTAACCTTTACCTGTAACGAGTATTATGCAACACTCTATCGTCCGAACCACTGACGTCAAAAAAAGTTTTCAGCTTGGCAAACACCAGCTGGAGGTACTTAAAGGTATCAGCCTGACCATCTCAACCGGCCGCTATATCTCCATAATGGGCCCTTCAGGATCCGGCAAGTCTACCCTGTTCAACATGATAGGCGGTCTGGACAAACCTACCTCCGGAAAAGTCTTTATCGATGAAGTTGATATTGCCCAGTTGGACGCCTATGAGCTGGCCTGGTTACGGTGCCGTAAAATAGGGTACATTTTCCAGACTTTCAACCTCATCCCCGTAATGACGGCCCTGGAAAATGTGACGCTGCCCATGACCTTTGGCGGTACGGGAAATGATGAAGCAGTGGAACGAGGTATGGGACTACTCAAGCAGGTCGGCCTGGAAACTCGTTTCAGCCATAAGCCATCGGAACTCTCCGGCGGCCAGCAACAACGGGTAGCCGTTGCCCGCGCCCTTGCCAATGACCCGGCAATAATCCTTGCCGACGAACCCACAGGAAACCTTGATCTCACCACAGGAGAAGAAATCATAGATCTTCTCAAGCAGATGAGTTCAGATCGGGGAGTCACTATTATTTCAGCGACCCACGATTTTAAAATGCTCAACGTATCCGATGAGGTTATCTGGATTCGTGACGGCAGGATTGACAAAATTGAAAAACGTGAAGAATTAAATATCTCTGTAGGCACCATTGATGAGCGTTAACAGCACAGCAAAAACTTGCGACAGCCAAATACGGTTAGTGCCGCTTTCCATGCCACTCTGTATTGCTTCGTTCATTATATCTATACTGTTTTACACTGGAGCAACGTCCGCCTCTCTCCCCCCTTTGCCGCAAGCAGGCAGTTTGCAAACGGCTGTTTCTTTTTTCTCCTCCCTTGGCGATCGATCGACTGCTACTCCCGGTACCATTGCCGCAGCTGAGTATATTGAAAAACGACTGGCTGCAGCTGGCCCGGTGGAATCGGGATATATTGACTTTGCCCTTCCTCTTCGCCGTCACCATGGATCGAAACTCAGCATTGGCAATACCTCCCTTCCTATCCATCCACTTTACTACAATGCCATCACGCCGCAAAACCTATCTCCAGAAGGCGTACAAGGTGATCTAATCTATGTCGGCAAAGGCGAGCTTGGCGATTTTAATGGTTTGGAAGTTGTCGGCTCGATTGTCCTCATGGATTTTGATTCCGGCCGCAACTGGCTCAATGCGGCTTCACTCGGGGCAAAAGCACTGATATATGTTGGGAGCGACGGAGCAACGCGTCCTCAATTTATAGATAAAATCGAGCTCTCCCCTATTCAGTTTCCCTGCTTTTGGGTAAACGAAACAGAACTTGCCGGCTTCCTTCCCGTACAGCTTTCCCCCAAACGTCAACCGCTTGCCCAAGCCGTCACACTTACAAGTTCCATCCAATGGGGGCGAGGCGCAGGACGTAATCTGTACGCACTTTTTCCCGGCACCGATTCAACCAAAAAAAATCAACTCCTTATTGTCGAAGCTTTTTACGACTCTTCAGTTTTTATTCCCGGTTCTTCCCCTGGTGCGGACGAAGCTCTTTCCATTGCTTCGTTGCTCGATCTGGCCGATTTTCTCCATCACAATCCCCCTCAAAGGCCCTTTCTCCTTGTGGCAACCAGCGGTCATAGTCAGGAACTCGCAGGCATGCGGGAAATGATATGGACAGCCAAGGTTGCCTCCAAAGACCTCCGAAAGATGGGGAAAGAAATCAAGGCTGATCAAAAGCTGCGCAGTAGCTACGTTGATACATTGCAGAGTTTTATTGCAGGAAAAACAGAAGAGCTTGATGGCATGAGCCTGCAAGCTGGGTTGCGAGAAACTCTAAAACTCGATATTGACCGTCTTTCAAACGAGTTAATGGACCTTCGCATGGCCGGCGAGACATCTGCGTCAAAAAAACGCATCAAGGTGCTTGCCCAAAAAAGGCTCCTCCTCCGTCAAATCAGCTGGCGCACGAACTTCAACGACCTGAACAAAAACGAGACAACACTCCTTATACCGCTTGCTCAATCGGCAATCGCTACTCACCTTAACGTGCTGTCTGAACTCAACAGCCAGCAAAAAATGCTGAAAAAAAACAGACGATTCCGTTCTCTGCTTGCTGAATTTGAGCCTCGCGCTATCATTTCTCTTCACTTATCGAGCCACGGCAGCGGATTAGGAGCATTTGAACGCGGTTTCATGTACCCGCTTCGCACTAGAATCAATCGAACCGGTGCCTTTCGTGAAATCGATGATGCCCTGCAGCAGGTTGCAGCAGCAACCCCGGCGACCGCACCCATTTTCATATCAACCCTTCGCCCAGACAGGCTTCATCCCTGGCAGGACCTGCTGCCCGATAAGCCGCACTTGGGTGGAGAAGTGAGCTGTCTCGCTGGATTGCCGGGTCTGTCACTCGTCACCACCGGTGATCTCAGGTCAAAATGGGGTACTCCCTTTGACACTGCTGACCATATTGACTGGAGTAAAGCCAGCCAACAGTGGCAATTGGCCAAGTCGCTGATCATGGGCCTGGACGAAGCGGCGGATCTGCCCCTTGGATACATTCGTGACGGCTTTTCCACAGTCTCAGGCAAAGCCGGTCTGCTCCTCCATGGCGAGCTGTTTGCCGAACAACCAGCTCCGGAAACCATGCTGCTCGCCTTCCAGGGACCTGCCCGCTACCACCTGCTTACAGATCTCCAGGGGCAGTTCCTTCTCAAGGGGGTGGCAGATAAAAAACACGTACAGGACAAGGTTATCCTGGAAGGATATAAATTTTCACCTGTGGATGACGGCACCAACTGGGCCATTGACAAAAAACTCACCGGCAAAGCTTCTTATCGAATTAAGATGCAGCGTCAGGCCATGCGTACCGACCTGGTCATGTTTAACTGCAAACAAGTGACCTTCTTTAATCTTCTTGAGCCACGTAGCCTCCGCTACATGACCAAACTACAACTGATTGACGGCCGCAGGGAGGCACCACCGCTACGCTACTGGTACAGCCGTATTGACACCAGGTCCTCGATCATTGCCAGTCTTTTCCTTGAGCCGGGTACACAGATAAAACTGACCCTTTCAGATACGATCCTTAAGAAAAAGATGCTCCTTACCAATTCAGATTCGCTTCATCCGCTGGGACAAGGGTATCTGGTTGACACCCATCCTTCCCTCTATCACACCAACTACCTGACCGCTCGCGACCACTGGGCACTACTCGCGCCCCGAATAGCCAATCTTGAACGCCATGGCATTCATAATGAGCGGATCAAAAATTTACAGCAACAGGGGGTGGCTGCACTTAAAACCGCCCGCCAGGCTCTGCAGGAAAATCAATATCAACTTTTTAGCGAAGCGGCAAACACTTCGTGGGCGCTTGCCAGCCGAGTGTATGAGGATGTAGAAAAGACGCAGAAGGATGTCTTGTTCGGCGTGCTGTTTTACATCGCTCTTTTCGTGCCCTTTGCTTTTTGCATGGAACGTCTCCTGTTCGGCTATGTCTCAATTTACAAACGAATCACGGCCTTTACCCTTATTCTGTGCATCCTCATCGCTCTCATTGCCCAGGTGCATCCTGCTTTTGCTCTGGCCTACAGCCCAACAGTTGTTATTCTTGCCTTTTTCATCATCGGTCTTTCCTTACTGGTCACCATGATCATTCTCCTCCGGTTTGAAAACGAAATGATCCTGTTACAGCGAAGAGCCTCCCATAAACGACCAGTGGAAATTTCTGCCTGGAAGGCTTTTATGGCTGCCTTCTACCTAGGGGTTTCCAACCTGCGCAGGCGACGTCTCAGAACGGCCTTGACGTGTCTGACCCTGATCATCCTGACTTTTACCATCATGAGTTTTACCACTGTCAACACCACGCGCAGGCAAAACAAACTCAATTTTGATGAACAAGGCACCTATCAGGGGGTACTGTTTAAAGACATCAGCTGGACAAAAATGCCAAGGGAGACCTTATCAACATTCAAATCACTGTTTCATGGCCGGGCTTTGGTAGGTCCCAGGGTATGGCTGAGCGCTGAAGACCCGACCCGAGCAGCGCGTATTCAGGTTAATTGGCAGAAAACCCCTTTTCTCGTTCAGGGGCTTACCGGACTCTCCTCCATGGAACCTAAGCTAAGCGGCATTGATTCCATTCTCCTTCAAGGCCGCTGGTTCAACAGTGACGAACCGAATGGGGTTATTATTCCTGCCAGCCTGGCAGAACGAATAGATAGTGATCCTGATAATGCCGATCAGCCGACCCTCAACCTCTGGGGAATGTCTCTCAAAGTAACCGGTATTTTTTCTGAAAAACGCCTTCAAGAATTCATTGATCTTGATGGCGAAATCCTGACTCCGGCTATTTTTCCTTCGGAAAGCATGCGGGAAATGACGGAAGTGGAAAAAGATGCCCTGGAGTCAGGAGAGGATGTACATAATTTCCAAGGTCGCTACCGGCATATAAGTGCCGACCAGGTATTAATTTTGCCGGCCGAAACACTGCTCAGCCTAGGCGGAGAATTAAAAAGCATTGCCCTGACAACACCTCAGCCCATCAGTGATGAAATGCTCACCACCCTGACGGACCGGTTCAACCTGACCCTGTTCAGCAGCGAATCAGATGGGGTTTTTGTCTATAATGCAAGCGACACCATGCAGTATTCGGGTATGCCCAACATCCTTATTCCACTGGTTATATCCATTCTTATCGTCCTCAATACAATGATCAGTTCGGTGTATGAAAGAAAAAAAGAAATCGCGGTCTACACTTCCGTAGGGCTTGCTCCCACCCATGTCTCTTTCCTGTTCATTGCCGAGGCACTGGCCTTTGCCGTGATCTCTGTAGTTCTGGGCTACTTACTGGCCCAAACCAGCGCCGGCTTTCTTGCCGGTACAAGCCTCTGGGAAGGGATTACGGTTAATTATTCTTCCACAGCCGGGGTGGCAGCCATGCTCCTGGTCATGGGAGTTGTGTTGTTGTCTGTTATCTATCCATCAAAGGTTGCAGCCTCCATTGCCATACCTGACGTCAATAAAAGCTGGGTCATGCCCGAAGCCGAGCAAGATGCGCTGACCGTAACCTTGCCCTTTTTAATGCGCTTTCATGAGCATGGGTCCATCTGCGGTTTTCTGCATGCCTATTTCAGCGCCCATCAGGATGTCTCCCACGGTATCTTTTCCACTGGCCCGATCGAGATTATTGATGCTTCAACAATGGAAACTTACGGGCAACACCGGCTCCCAATGGCCGATGACTGTCTCCATCTGCGAGCCAAAGTCTGGCTCGCTCCTTTTGATTTTGGTATCTTGCAGTGGGTTGATCTCAGGTTTTGCCACGCAAAGGAAGGAGAAGATTTTCTTGAAATTAGTGTTACCCTGACCAGAATGGCCGGTGAGTTCGGGGTATGGCGACGAGTCAACAGTGCGTTTATCCATACCCTTCGTAAACAGCTCCTTGTCTGGAGATCGCTAGACAAGGAAGGCCATGCTCAATATGCCAAGGTCCTTGATCAAGGAACAGCACCCGCTACTACCGAGAAAACAGCATGAATGCTTCTCCCGAAACAGCCCCTAAACCTATCCGCCTGCGGGCGGTACTCCTGGGAACGATGCTGGCCGCAGTCATCTGTGCGCTCACCCCGGTCAACAACATCTATAACCAGGCCACACCCTTAGGAGGAGGCCACTTTCCCCTTGCGCCGTTTTACATCCTCCTCACCACATCCTTGCTGGCCGGAATAATCGCCAGAGTCCTGCCCACAGCACGACTCATAACCGGACAGGAACTTTTGGTCGTCTGGATACAAATGGTCATTGCTTCGGGTATTGCCTACACCGGGCTCACTCGAACCTTTTTCATTAACCTGACGGTTCCCTTTCAATTTGCCACCGCTGAAAACAACTGGCAGGAAACGCTTCAACCACTTTTACCCGACCTCCTCTACCCAGGAGAAGGCGCCATCACGGGCCTTTACAATGGGCTTACCAATGGTCGTCGTATGGGCTGGCTGGAAGTCATTTCCAATATCCCGTGGCAACATTGGATAAAACCACTTTTGGCCTGGGGGGTTTTTATTCTGCTCTGCTACACCGTCATGATTGCCCTGATCAACCTGCTTTCCCGACAGTGGATTCACAACGAACGCATGAATTTTCCACTGCTACGGGTTCCACTTCTCATGGCGGAAAATTTTGACAACAATAGTTTACGTTCCTTTTTATTAAACCCCTATCTCCTGTGGGGACTGTCCATACCTGTTACCCTGCATCTGCTCAATGGGCTTAATTATTATTTCCCGTCTGTTCCATCCGTCCCCACCCTGATCCTTGCCGGACCCTATTTCCCCAAGGTGGGAATCCTTTCAGGTTTTATAAAACTTAAGATATATATTTATCCAGTGTTTATAGGTTTTGCCTTTCTGGCTGCCCGCCAGGTTTCTCTTTCCTGCTGGCTCTTCTTTCTAGTCGGCAGCCTGCTCATCGGTCTGCTTGGCGTTCTTGGTTATAATATACCGGCCTCTTCTCTAGGGGTTACCTTTGGCCCTACCCTGGCTCGCCCGGAAGAAACCCAGATGATCGGTGCCTATGGCGTTTTTTTTGTCTTCCTTGTCTGGCTATCAAGGCATCACCTGCAACACATCGTTAAACAGGCCTTTTCCACAGGACCGGTGGCGGTCAACACCGAGTGGTTTTCCATTCGTCTCTCTTTCTGGATAGCAGTGGCCGGGATGGCAGCCATTGTCGGCTGGGCGATTTTTTTCGGTATGCAGCCAACCACGGCCCTGCTCACGGTTTTCGCCTTTTTTATGATCACCTTGGTTGCCTCCAGGATCATATGTCAGGGAGGGCTTGGTTATTTTACCCTTACCGCTGCCCCTCTTGACGGATTACTGGTCATCTTTGGCCCAGCACTTTTCAGCAAGGTCGGTCTGCTGATTGCGGCGGTGGCACAAAAAGTCTTATTTGTCGATCTCAGGGAATCCCTGACGGCCTCGTTGCTCCATGCACGTGAAGTGCATCACAATATGCATAACAGGCGGTTACTGCTCTTCGGAATCGGCCTGACATTAACAACTGCGGTCATGGTTTCTTTCATGGCCATGCTTGCCCTGTGCTATAAATACGGAATACGGGAACTCCAGCTTGAATGGGCAACCCGAACCTCTTTGGGAGTCTATGAGAATATTGTCCGCCTCAACGATACCGGGATAGAAGCCGGTCACTGGGTAAAAATATTTTCCATCGTCGGGGCAGTGGTGATGGGTATCCTGGTCACCTGTTATCACCGTTTTTATTGGTGGCCCATCCATCCCATTGGCTACCTCACCGCCTATTCGTCTGCCATGCGTATCCTCTGGTTTTCTTTTTTTATCGGGTGGATGTGCAATGCGCTGTGTATGCGCTATGGCGGGGTGGTCTTATTTAAAAAACTACGATTCTTTTTCATCGGCCTGATCATAGGCGACCTCTTTATGGGAGGCACCTGGGCCATAGTCGGTTTGTTCGCTGATGGTAGTTATCAGGTCCTGCCTGATTAGCAACAAAAATAGCAAACACCAGTCAACAGGTAAAACAGTCGCATGTATGATGACAAGGAACTAAAAGAATACAGGGATCTGCTCAAGACTCCTGAAACATTTGAAGAGGGCTTTGATTGGAAAACCGTTGTCGGAGCGATTTTCATCGGTTTTCTCATGATGCCCGGTTCCATGTACCTGCAGTTGGTTATCGGATCTGGGATTGGCCCTGCTGCCCGCTGGGTGACGATTATTCTTTTTGCAGAAATTGCCAAAAGGGCACACACGAATCTGCGGCAGCAAGAAATTTTCATCCTCTATTACATGGCCGGGGCTGCATTGGCATCCCCTTTTCAAGGGTTGTTATGGAGCCAATACCTCGTACAGTCTGATGCAGCCAAGATGCTTGGAGTTGCAGAGTTTATCCCCACGTGGATTGCACCTGGTGCCGGCTCGGAATCCCTTCTGCAGAGAACCTTTCTCCACCGGGACTGGCTTATCCCCATCCTGCTTCTTGTGGGTTCACAGATTATCCAAAGGGTCGACCGATTTGGCCTGGGGTACGCGCTATACAGAATTACTTCAGATGTGGAAAAGCTCCCTTTTCCCATGGCACCGGTCGGGGCATTGGGAACCATGGCCCTTGCCGAGTCTACCGAAGAAAAAAAAACAGGATGGAAATGGCGAGTCTTTTCCATTGGTGCGGTTATAGGGCTGGCCTTTGGCGGCATTTATGTTTTGCTGCCGGTTGTGTCCGGCTTAATTTTTACTGAACCGATACGGTTGATTCCCATACCATGGATTGAGTTGACCAGACACACCGAAGAAGTCCTGCCTGCGGTGGCAACAGGCATCCAGTTAGATCTCGGCCTGGTGTTCATCGGAATGGTGCTCCCTTTCTGGGCGGTTATGGGCGGCATGATCGGGTTAATTATCACGATTTTTCTGAACCCGATCCTCTGGGACAAGGGCATTTTGCACCGCTGGCACCAGGGAATGGGTACGGTGGATACCGTGTTTGCCAATAATTTTGATTTTTACATGAGCTTTGGCATCGGGCTTGGACTCGCCATAGGAGTTATCGGCATCTGGTCGGTCATCCGCTCCTTTAGTAAAAGCGGAGCTGAACGGGGGACACTCAAGGACCTCTTCAACCCACCGGCCGGCAGAGGGGATTTCAACTTCTGGATATCCATTGGTATCTATGTTTGCTCCACCCTGTCCTACGTGCTGCTCTGTATGTGGCTGGTGCCCAACTTCCCCTGGATTTTCTTCCTTGGCTATGGCTTTATCTACACACCCATCATTTCTTACATCACTGCCAGGATGGAGGGTATTGCCGGTCAGTTTGTGAGCCTGCCGCTTGTAAGGGAAGCAAGCTTTATCGCCGGGGCTAAATATTTCGGCTACCAGGGAATTGAGATCTGGTATGCGCCGATCCCTATCCATAATTACGGCGAGGCAACAGTCGGGTTCAGGGAAATTGAACTGACAGGCACCTCGTTGCGCGGCATCATCAAGGCAGAACTGGTAGTTTTCCCGGTGGTCATGATCTCCAGTTTACTTTTTTCCCAGTTTATCTGGCGGCTGGCACCCATACCCTCTGCGAGCTATCCGTATGCCCAAGAACTGTGGCATTTACAAGCCCTGAACACGCTTCTGATGCAGACTTCAACACTGGAGGGCAACTCTCTCTTCTTCCAGGCACTGAAGGCGTCCTATGTGTTTTCCGGCCTGGGGCTGGGTTTGGTCATGTATATGATCCTCAGCGTTCTAGGCCTGCCTGTGTTGTTGATTTACGGGGTTGTCAGGGGACTTGGTCAATCAACCCCCCACGGAATTATCCTGGAAGTTGCAGGAGCTCTGCTGGGGCGCTATTATTTCCACAAACGCTATGGCTCCATGTGGCGACAGTATGCACCTGTTCTGCTGGCAGGCTTTGCCTGTGGTATGGGATTGACAGGTATGTTTGCCATGGGATTTGCGCTCATTCTCAAATCGCTGAGCTACATGGCCTACTGAGAAAGAAACGAGTGATGTATTTACCTCGGATTTCTGATCAGTTCAGGCGGTGGCAGGTTCAAAATTTTTGGTAGTAATACTGAACAAGATGGCGCCGCAAAAGAGATACATTCCTACGGCGCCACCAGTATTAATCTTCTGTTTTCTTCAAGGCATCATTGATCGACACAGCATAGGGGTGATGTTTACGTAAAAAAACAGGCATAATGTTGCGCTCTTTCCGGGCCTGGTCCATGGAATCGTAAATTCCATAATAAACGAACAGAGTTGGAGGCGACGATTTTTTACGCAGAATATAGAGCTGATCCTTAATGTCGTGATACTGATCCTGGACCAACATCCTTTTCAGGTTGCCCTCTGCGTTGTTGGAGGTCAGCATCATCAATTGAATAGTATACCCTCCACGAAAAGCCTCTGCCAGCCAGCCTGCACTTGCTCGACGACGCTCACGGAAAAGCAGCTCACCATCCCGCCCCTTATACATCACCTTTTCCGAAGGTCTCTCTACAGGCTTTTGGGCGGCTACTTCGGGAGGAGGCGGGGGGGGCTCGGCAGCGACAACAGGGGGCGCATCAGGAGCCCGCTTTTTGCCCTCCGGCCGGACTATAATGATAGCCGTTTTTTTTGATTCCGCCTTTTCCTGGGTAGAGGCAGGAGGAGTTTCCTGAACAACAGGCGTATCTAGAGGTTCAACAATGACATCCTCCTCAATGGCAACGCTTTCGGGCACCTGGGTGATTTCAGCCACAGGCGGCGGCACTACCTCTACTTTATTCTCTTCTGTGAGTTCCTTTTCCGGCTCGCCCGCAGGCACTGGAACCGTTTCCAGCGGCGGCTCAACAGCCGGCACGCCGGCTGCCGCTTCGATCGTATTTTCCTGTTCAGGAGGCAAGGACGGAGCAACCGGATCAAGTTGTTCTTCTCCTCCGGAAACCAACATTCCGATCACAAACACCAAAATAATTGCTACTGCTCCGGCACCGGCAAGCAACTTGTTCTCCTGGAAAAAAGCAACTGCACCTTCCAGCTTCTCCATCACCCTCGTTACCAGGGGAGTCGCATGCTCATCAGTCTCGTCGTCAACAGTTACATGATCCAACAGCACCATGAACGATTTCACCGAACAGGAATTCTGCAGTGACTCCTCAGCTAAGATATTGATCATCCGCATGTTACCTTGGGAAGATGCATAAATCTTAGCAAGAGCACCATCAGAGAAAAAATCTTCATGCTGGTCTAAAGAAAGCCCGGCGGCCTCCAACCGATACATGAGGTATTCGCTGGTCTCTTCTTCGTCCAATGGCTCGAGATAATGTCCGGCATTGATATCCACATTGGCACAATAAATCGCCAGCTGTTCAAGGTTTGCATCAAGACCAGGGCGACCGGCAAGAACGATACGCAGCACGTCGCCTTCCTCGGCCTCACAGATAGATCGCACCAGGCGTTCCAGGGTTGCCAGAAAGAGCTTTTCCGCCTCATCAACGATTATCAGCACTTTCTTATTCTGTTGGCGCCGTTTGTCCAGCAACCCATGCAGTTCATGCACAAAGTTGACCGACTCATGTCCGCCCGAAGGATGCATTCCAAGATCCAGACAGATGACACGTAACAGGTCATCAAAGGAACCTATGGGATTATCGATATAGACAACATCAGTATTGCCTGGAACTTTCTTGGCAATGATACGGCAGATGAGCGTCTTGCCGGACCCTTCACTGCCGATAAACTTGACCAAAGGTTTGCCGGTAATGATATCGCTGATTAAGGCCTTACAGACAACTTCTCTTTGACCGCCGGGGTAGAAGATATTGACATCAGGCTCTTCCTTAAACGGCTCGTAATGTAAGTTAAAATGTTCCAGATACATTGGGAATATATATAAATGCTTTGTAAATTTTAGGAAAAAAGCAGTCTCTAGTGCCTAATTTTATCACAAGTCATGCGATTATCAATGACTTAGCATCTCCTGTAAACCTCTTTTTTGCAAAGATGCACTCTTTTTGCTTCTTTTCCGAAATACTATATCCGATTTTCCTTCTATCGGCTCCAGACATTGTTCACAAACAAGCCACGGGCAGAAGCCTTTTCCTCATTTCTTAAAAAACAAGCACAAAAGTGACAGACCATCTCATCTTAATGTAAAAAAAGCAGGTCCTGGAGCTGCCCCGTGAATTTTTCCAACATCCTCGTTTCTTCAGATGAAATTCCATTTATTCCAGGTATAGTGCTCAACAAATAATACACTCTTTCATAATAGCTCATGTATGCTCACTGCACTTTTGCCTATGCCAGTCTTTCGCCTTATAGATGACCTGATCTTCCCTGCAACAGACCTCGCTGAACCAGATGGACTCCTTGCCATTGGGGGTGATCTTTCACCAGAGCGATTACTAATGGCTTATACCAACGGCATCTTTCCCTGGTACGCAGAAGGGGAACCGTTACTCTGGTGGTCACCCGCGCCAAGACTTGTCCTCTTCCCTGAAGAGTTTCACCTGCCACGCAGCCTTCGCCGCACCATCAACAAAAAAAAATTTACCGTCACTGCAGATACCGCCTTTGCAGAGGTTATCGCCTCCTGCTCCCAGGCCGGTCATCGCGACGTGGAAGGAACCTGGATCACCGCAGCCATGCAGCAGGCTTATATCCGCCTCCATGAACTCGGCTTTGCCCATTCCATTGAATGCTGGCATGAGGATACCCTTGCCGGTGGCCTCTATGGGGTGTGTATAGACAGCTTCTTTTTTGGCGAATCCATGTTCACCACCATTACAGATGCATCTAAGGTTGCCCTGGCCACCTTGGCCAACAGCGCAAACGCCTTTAACATTGCCATTATTGACTGTCAAATGACCACAGAACATCTTGTTCGTTTTGGAGCAAGGGAAATTTCCAGAGAGCAATTTCAGGAACAGCTGGAGATGCAGATCGACGCATGCAAACCGCAAAAAAAATGGCGTCTGTAGAAACAGGTAAGGAGGGGACCTGCAAACAGACGCCAATCAGGAAGGACATGATTACCAATTGAAGCGTGTTCAAGACTTCAACCGGTACTGATTGATCCTGCACTGCCATACAATGATCAATCGATAGCAGGTTGTTCTCTCCCTGCCATGACTTGTATTATAAGTACCACAATGTGCCTGTCAAGAAAAATTATTTATCCCCCCATACATTACATGTCCAAGTCAAAATCATAGCGCAGGGAAGAGCGGGCAAAGTGACGGTTAATTTTTTTGAGCCCATACAGGTTAGGGACAGTAAAATTGATTTCCCAGTCACCGACTTGAGAGACGCCACGCCCTAAATAGACAATATCGGTCACTTTCATCTCCAATGGAGCGACAGAAAGCAACATGAACAATCGATGGCGGTTGACTTCCATAACAATCAGCTTCTGTGATTTATCTATTTTTGTTTCCTTGAGCTTCCACCGTACTTCTACTGCGTCTTCCCGTTGAAACTTAATCCGTTGTAACTGTTCACAATCTTTACGGTGCAACGACAAACCACGCTCACTCAACAGGCCAATAACTCCTTTATCCAACGGTGTCGGTTTACAACAGGCAGAAGATTTCATGACCACCGGGTCCAAAGTAGTAAGATCGACCCGGTTAAAGACCCCGGTGGGCTGATACAAAGTGGGCCGACCAACATACAACCCATTGCGAATCTCGTAAATAAGTTCTCGCAGCCTGACATGCCCTACGCCTAGCTGAAGAAAAAGCTCTTCAAGGGAATCAAGCTTAAAGTATGCCAAGATATCGGTCATCCCCTGTTTTTCAATCACCTCAAAAGGCACACCATAACGCCGCATCTCCTGACGCAAAACAGAAGCACCGATGTCCGTGAGTACCTTTTCCCGACGTAACCGAAATGCCTTTGCCAACTCTGAACGTGCACGTGAAGTTTGGCACTTTCTCTGGGTGTCATAATCAAAATTAACAGGCTTGTCCTGGCGCAGTACCTTGACGACATTGCCATCTCTGAGCTTTGCATGGACATCGACCTTACGATTACCAATCATGGCTCCGACACAAGTATGGCCAATGGCTGTATGAACACGAAAGGCGAAATCAAGCACAACTGAGTTGACCGGGAGACAGACAAGATCACCTTGGGGCGTGTAGGTATAGATCTCTTTTCGCCCTCTGGCCGCAATCAGGTCGCGATACGACACCGAATCCTCGCTGCCGAGGATATCAAACATCTCTTGAATTTCTTTAACAAAACGAACTTTAGCCTTACCGCCCTCATTCCAATCGCGGACAAGTCCTCGTTGAGCCCTACGGGCCATACTTTCTGTGCGGATCTTAAAAAGGTACTTGCGGCCGCCTATATTGCATCGCGCATGAAGCCCTTGATAACCGGAGGGCTTAGGATTGGCTATAAAATCTCGAATGGTTCTCGGGATTGGAGGATAGATGACATTCAATGTGCCCAAGGCAGTGTAGCAGTCTTTCCGCTGGCCAACAAGTACCAACACCTCCTGGGGTGTCTCAATCTCCTGAATAAGGATACGGTGACGAAAATCATAGTACCCCCATAACCCTTTGGTTCGTAGTGTTATCTTGCTCTCGATCCCAGCCTTGCTTAATGCCTGCTGGGCATTGGCAATGATTTCCAAAGAAGCAGGATCGTTTTTCAGCTTGTTTATCTTGAGTTGCAGCTTATTTCCCTGACGCGGATATTTATATGCCAAGGCAAGGTTATACAGTTCTCGCTTGATATCAAACAGCCCAAGAATGGTTGCCAGGGGAGCATAAATGTCCAACGTTTCTACTGCTATCTTCTGCCTTTTATGGCGAGGCATGGAAGAAAGGGTACGCAGATTATGCAACCTGTCTGCAAGTTTTACCAGCATCACCTCAAGCCGCGCTGCCGCACCACTAAAAATTTTCCGGTGGACAAGCTTTTTAAAAGTCTGCCGGTCCCCCGAATAATTGGTTACCTTAGTGCATCCGTCAACAATCGCTTCCACAGTGGGACCAAAGTGATGGCGAATCGTTTCATTGGTAATACTCTCAACATCCTCAACCGTATCATGCAACAGCGCTGCTGCCAGCATCTCCGGATCGGTGATATCTAGTTCTTCTGCAAGAATACGGGCAACACTGCACGGATGCATAATGTACGGATCGCCTGAACGACGCCATTGATCCCCATGGGCATCAAATGCGAAATCCAATGCATCCCAAAAGACTTGTCCCTCAGCACTTTGATCGACAAAGCGCCCCATAACCTCTTTATAAGCAGGAATATCAAAAGAGGATTTATGCATCATAGTTGCCCAAATGGACCTGTTTTTCTGTTTTTATCATCCAGATAGTGTAGGATTAAATTCATGCCTTGCTGCAAGCTTGCCCTGCAGTGTAGCAGATTGTCATTATCCAACAAAGTAAATTCTCCTGCCACAGGCTCCTGAAGACCGACATCAACGATATAAAATGACCAGAAAAAACAATCATCGGCTGCGAAACAAATCCGCCGCCAGAAAGAACCATAGAAAATCACGCTCAACAGACTCCAGCATGCCCCTGATTGAGCAAAAAGTGACGAACATACTGGTCAACCAGAAAAAGCCGATATCGCTGTCAGATATTGCAGCGGCCATACACCTTTCCAGAAAGGAGAGACCTCGCCTGGCTAAGCTGCTTGAAGAGATGACGACCAAAAAAAAATTACAGAAGAAAGGGAAACGGTTCTGCCTTGCCTTCGGTAAAGACCTGGTGCGTGCAAAATTAGACCTTACGGCAAAAGGGTTTGGCTTTGCTACAGTAAAAAACCAGGCCCCCAAAGAAAAAGATATCTTTATTGCTGCCAGAGACCTCAACGGTGCAAGCCATGGCGACACGATACTGGTAGCCATAACGCACTTTGCCAGGGGGCGGAGGGAAGGCAGGGTTATCCAGGTACTCTCTCGAGCCATCACAAGTCTTTGCGGCATTTTCAATGCAAGCGGTACAAGCGGTTATGTAACTCCTGATAACGACAGGCTCCCCTACACGGTGCTTATCGGTAAGGATAACACCTCTAATGCAGAGGACGGTATGGCTGTAGTCGTGGAAATAATTGACTACGGTAACGAACGGCAATCACCACAAGGAAAGATCACCCAAATCCTCGGCGATCCCTACAACACCGAGGTGCAAATAAGGATGGCCATACTGGAGGCCAAGCTTCGCGATCATTTTCCCGATGCAGTTATCGCACAAGCAGAAAAACTTCAGCCGCTTACCACATGCAGCGATGATCGGCAAGATCTGCAGCATATTCCACATGTAACCATTGACGGTGCTGATGCCCGTGACTTTGATGATGCCATAGCGGTAGAACAGACAGCCACCGGTTTTACCCTGTATGTTTCCATAGCCGACGTCAGCCACTATGTTAAACCCGGATCTGCAATAGATCAGGAGGCGTACGCTCGTGGTACAAGCGTTTATCTCCCAGACAGGGTACTGCCAATGCTTCCCGAGCGGTTATCCAATAATCTCTGCAGCCTGGTCCCGGAAAAGCCCCGCCCTGCATTTACAGCCATATTACGCTTTGACAAAACAGGCCATCGAATTGATGAACAATATACAAAAAGCCTGATTAAGAGCAGGCGTCGTTTCACCTACTCAACGATTTATCAACTCTTATACCAACAGGACCAGCTTCTTCTCCAGCAACATGCCGACCTTCTGCCCATGCTGGAAAATGCGAAAACGCTCACCACCCTACTCGCAGGGCAAAGAGCTCGACGCGGCAGCCTCGGTTTCAACATACCCGAGCCATCCATACAGGTTGCTCAAGGTAAGGTGACAACCATCACCTTGAGCGAAAGAAATCAAGCACACATGTTAATTGAAGAGTGTATGCTTGCGGCCAATGAAGCTGTTGCCGAAACGCTCGCCACCCATGGCCGCCAGGCATTGTTCAGGATACATGAAAACCCAGACCCGACAAAAGTAGAGAGCTTTGTCGATGTTTGCAAGGCATTGGCCGTAATCATACCAACAACCGCTAAAACTCCAGCCTGGTTTGCAGAGGTTATTGCAACTACTGCCGGCACCCCCCGTGAGTATGTCATCAACAATCTCCTGCTCCGTACGATGCAGCAAGCAAGATATGCTGCTGAAAACACCGGTCACTTTGGACTTGCCGCAGAGTACTACCTCCATTTTACCTCCCCCATCAGGCGCTACCCGGATTTGATTGCCCACCGAGCACTGCATGCCCTGCTCAGACGCGAAACAGGTGACACTCGTCTGCTCCCACAATCATCCGGCTACAACGCTCTTGTAGAGGCAGGAAAAAACCTTTCTGGTTGCGAACGTAAAGCCATTACGGTTGAACGAAACGTCCATGCCCGGTTAGCTGCGGTCTACATGAGGGACAAAGTGGGGGAACAGTACCCGGCCGTTATTTCCGGGGTCACCTCTTTTGGTCTTTTTGTAGAATTACAGAAAGAGTATATCAGTGGAGCCATTCCGGTTCAAACCATGAAAGACGATTATTATCTTCATGATGCAAAACGGCATCGCCTCATTGGAGAACGGACAAACCGTATCTTCCAACTAGGAGATACAGTGGAGGTTACACTCGACCATGTGGACATTCTCAGTAAACGCATTACCTTTTCCCTTGCTACGGCAGAAGACAACTGAGCAGGTTCTGCTCATTGACCATGGATGATTGCAACTGCAGTTTCTCTTGACGAAGCAGCCTATTTCAAATAAAACCCAGCTTGACTATGCGCATGGCTGACAAACTCTAAGGAGAAGAATGTAAATTCCATCCTGTGGACACCCAATTATCCCCAGACACAACTCTTCGACAAAACACGTAGTATTTTACACAGAGGACAACGACAACATAAGCGTAGTGAATGTCAAGTCGCCCTCTCATCTTATAAGAAAAAGGCTTTATTTCGAGGTATCAACATGGAAGAAACAAGCTGGATAGGCAGCATATTAGGTAACCCTTTCCTACGGGGCCTTCTCATTGGACTCGCAATCGCATTTATTCTCTGGGTAAAGGCACTTTTCAAAATACGTGATCTCAACAGCAACCTGAAAAAATTGCGTGAACATCTGCACACCAAACTGGAAATTGACTCTGAAGAAAACGAGCGCCGTAAAATAGAGACCGACAAACTGAAACAGGAACGAGACAACCTGCGCAACATGGTCCAGGTGCTCAATCAAAAACCTGGCCGACAGGAACTCCGCCAGACACAGGTCTACCAGAAAGCAATTGAAATCATGTTTGAGAAATCACCAGGCTTTGCTCCTGCCTGGCAGATTACACTTAAAGACGCCGAAGAGGAAATCAAACGGGCGGAAAGGGGGATTATTCCTTTCTTTAAACGTATGACCACCAACTCTTCAACACCAGCAGAAAAACCCGGCAAACGTCACCTGGAACTCGAAGAATCAACCGGTAGCTGAGTCTAACATTACCAACTTCCTCTTTTTACCGGAACTCCGCCTTGGAGTTCCGGCAATATCTTTTTTCTGCGCTCCTGCAAACACGACCACCTGCCTCTCGCTTCCCTACCCTACAATGAACGACACACAACACAGCCCTGAACACACGATGATCGCTCTCATCCTGGTACGACCGAAATATCCTGAAAACATAGGCGCTTCAGCACGTATAGCCCATAACTTCGGCATTCAAAAACTGATCGTTGTTACCGACGAACAGCCGGATAAAGACAAAATGCTTAAGATGGCCACGCACAAAGCTGCACACATGATCCATGAAATGGAGATATATGCAACAACAGCGGAAGCAGCCCGTCCCTTTCATTCCATCGTAGCAACCACGGCCAGACAGGGGAGGCAAAGGCCGCAAAAGATGAGTCCACGACGGGTGATGCAGGAATTTGCGCCACTAGTGGCGGGGAACAAGGTGGCCATCATGTTCGGTCCTGAAAATGCCGGCCTCACCAACGAAGATGTCGACCTGTGCCAGTTCACCTCCACCATCCCCACAGCGGATTTTTCCTCGCTCAATCTTGCTCAGGCGGTGGCCATACATTGCTATGAACTCTACACAGTCCTGCCCGATGTTGTCCACCCTCACAATAAAACCCAGGAATATGCCAACTCATACGATCTTGAAGGCATGTATGAGCACATAGAACAGGCCCTCCTTCGGGTCACCTTTCTCCACGATACCAACCAAACCTACTGGATGCGTAATATTCGTCAGTTTTTAAGCAGAATCAGACTGAGGAAAAAAGAGGCCAGCATGATTCGCGGGATCTGTAGAAAATTTATCTGGCATCAAACCAAAAAATCAGATCCCGTATAAAGGGCAGCTGCTGCACGCGGGATTTTTTTTTCGGCAATACTGCTTGCCGACCTGTACCAATAACGCGTGATATTCATTGAACACCTTGACATCAGCGTTCAAATTATCCATGAACAATGCCTGCATTTCCTCGTAACTGGTTGTCTCCCCCACAAGGTTATGCCGACTCAAAACGCGATAGGTATACGTATCAACGACAAAAACAGGAAACTGAGCAGCATAAAGAAGAATACAATCAGCAGTTTCCTGACCAATCCCTTTGACACTCAAAAGCTGAGCTCGCAATTGTGTGAGTGGCTGCGCTAAAAAACCAGCCACGGTCCCAACTCCATGAGTGACTATGCAGCGACATAAGTTCAGCAGGCGAGTAGCCTTGATATTGTAGTAGCCTGCAGGACGAATATATTCTGCCAGCAATCCGGAAGGCAATTCGACCATCTTTTCCAGGCTGAGCAGCCCTGCGTCCTTAAGCCTTTGCATGGCCTTTTCCACATTGCCCCAGTTGGTATTTTGGGTCAATATAGCACCCACCATTACTTCAAAAGGTGTTTCTCCCGGCCACCAGCTTTGCGGGCCGAAATGATCCATGAGCCTGGTATACATTTCACTGAGTGCATCTGCGGCCATTGGTTTCTTTAATCCCCCAGACAGATGCCAATTTCACGAGCGGTAAGCACTTTATCACTACTCAAGTCCACCTTTTTTCGCCTGCAGATAGCATCCGCAATGGGTACCGATGTCATTGTAGGCGGGGTCCAGGCTACCATATGATCAAACATTTCCGCCTCAGCCATCCGAACCGCTGCGGCACCGAAGCGAAGGGCAAGGAGCCTGTCAAAGGTCGTAGGAGAGCCGCCCCGCTGAAGATGCCCCAGTACCAGCGAGCGTGTATCCTTGCCAAGCCGGTCACGGATCTCGGCTGCAACCCACTCACCGACACCACCGAGCACCACCTCATCTCTGCCAAGTTCACCTTTACCTTTACTCATTACCTGCCCCCCTTCGGAGGCAGCTCCTTCAGCAACCACTACGATTGAATAATGCTTGTCATGCAATTCATTATCGGCAATCTTTTCGCAAACTGCATCAAGACTAAAAGGGATCTCAGGGATAAGAATAACATCGGCGCCACCGGAGATACCTGAATACAACGCTATCCACCCTGATTCTCGTCCCATCACTTCAACAACCATCACTCTATCATGGGATTTTGCAGTAGAATGCAGCTTATCAATGGCATCGGTAGCGGTGGAAACGGCAGTATCAAAACCAAATGTCCGATCAGTCGCTTCCAGGTCATTATCAATGGTTTTGGGTACCCCGATAACTGGCATCCCTTTCTGAGCAAAACGGTGGGCTATATCCAGGCTTCCATCACCACCGATAGCCACGTGACAAAAAAAGCCCATTCGTTTAAAGTTGCTCAAAATTTTATCCGAAATATCAACTATTTTAATTTCACCTGCAAGATTTTCGACCGGCACTGCAAACGGATTTCCCTTATTGGTTGAGCCAAGAATAGTCCCCCCCACTGGAAGAATCCCCTCAACATCTTCCGGAGAAAGGCGCACCAAATCATCCCGGTCCAATAAGCCGCCATAGCCCGAGCGGCTGCCATACACCTCCCATCCCTTTCTGGTTGCAGATTTAACCACCGCAAAAATTACCGCATTAAGACCAGGGGCATCTCCACCGCCGGTGGATATTAAAATTTTTTCACGCATTCTCTCTGATAATATGAAAATTTTTTTATTTTCTAGATGCACTTCAACTTTGGAAAAGGAGAGAATGCATATTCGACATTACAAAAAACAAAGTGTAGAGACTGGGAACAGTTTTGACAACATCTTTCAACACTTCGCTCTCATTTGCTTCCGATTCACGTCCTCCTCTCCGTATACAAAGAGGACTTCCCTATTTTGACATTCTATGGTAAAGGGCTTTTTCATTTCAGATATACGTAATTTCATGCAGATGACATTGGCTTGTCGCCCTGTATTGACTTTACATATCAACTGCCTTAACGTAATACTTACGTCAGAACACATTCCCTGTAAGGGATAAAGAAAGGAAACTTAGGAGGTATGAATGTTTGAAGTAACGGAATCAGCCATAAAAAATCTCAAATCCTATATGGAGCAAAACAGCATTGATTCTGCTGTCCGCATCGCCTTGATGCAGGGCGGTTGAGCTGGCCCATCTTTGGGATTGGCTCTGGATGAGCCAAAAGATAACGATAAAACGTTTGAAGAAGACGCTATAAAATTCCTGGTTGAAGATAGTCTGTTGACTACCTGCGGTGCAATCAAAGTCGATTTCCTCGAAGCAGGATATAGATCAGGTTTTTCCATAACCTCAACAAATCCAATTGGCGGTGGTGGCTGCAGTTCAGGATCCTGCTCTTCAGGATCGTGCGGTTGATTACAAGAAACTATTTTCTTGTACACAAGCCCCTGCCTCCCGGCAGGGGCTTTTTTTTGATCAAAAGAAAGCCCTGTAACTCCTGGAGGCAGCCAACAAAGTCGTACCACTGGTAACTTTATTTAGCCATTATGCTTGTCCAGTTAAAAACAAGGGGTACATATCCGAGCCCGTTGATTTACTGCCTTTTCGCCCAATCTCTTCGTTATGTTAAAAAAATAATCCTCGGAATATCAAATATATGCCTGTGGTTATTTTTTGATCATGCCTCGACCTTGAACGAAAATTCTTGTAAATCAACAAACTCATATCTCACTATCATGTTTCCCGTTAAATAATTATTTGAGAACTCACAGGAGATACATATGTTTGAAATTACAGAATCGGCCCTAGAAAACCTTACATCTTACCTGCAGCAAAATAACACGGAGTCGGCCATCCGCATTGCGCTGATGCAGGGTGGTTGTGCAGGTCCCGCATTGGGCTTAGCACTAGATGATGTAAAAGATAACGATACCACCTTTCAAGAGGGCACTCTTCAATTTTTGATAGAAAAAGAACTGCTCTCCACGTGTGGGGCCGTAAAAATTGATTTCGTAGAGGCAGAACACGGCTCTGGATTTTCAATAACCTCAACAAATCCCGTTGGCGGTGGTGGCTGCAGTTCCGGGTCATGCGCCTCTGGATCGTGTTGCTCATAGCAAAAATATAATTTCGCTAAAATGCCTTTGTCACTTGACAAAGGCATTTTTTTATGAGCAAAAACAAAACAAAAGCCTGGTGTGCCAAAATCTTGACACACCACTTTTCATCCTTACTTTCTCCGATATAAAATTTTTTACCCTCAACCCTCCCATAGGGAAAAAAGGAGAAATACAATGCAACTCGATAAATTCACTCTCAAGTCACAGGAGGCAATTCAAAATGCCCACAACCTTGCCCAAAATGGCGGCAACCAGGAAATACAGCCGGAACACTTACTCAAGGCAATCCTGGAGCAGCCCGAAGGAGTGGTCGTTCCTGTTTTACAAAAAATGGGAATAACGCCAAGCCTCATCCTCAAAGAAACCAATTCCTTAATTAGTGAATTACCCCAAGTCACGGGTGCCGGAGCAAATCAATCATATGCTTCGCCACAATTTCGCACCCTGCTTGAACAGGCATTTAAAACGGCCGCCAACATGCAGGACGAATATGTCTCACAGGAACACCTCTTCCTGACCATGCTCGCCACACAGAATCTCAAGGTAGCATCCATGCTTAAACGCATGGGAATTACCAGCGATAAATTCCTGCAAGCCCTAACCTCAATAAGGGGTAACCAGAGGGTGACTGACCCCTACCCTGAAGAAAAGTATCAAGCCCTTGAAAAATACGCTCGCAATCTAACAGATGTGGCAAGACAGGAAAAACTTGACCCTGTGATTGGCAGAGATGAAGAGATTCGACGTATCATCCAGGTACTTTCCAGAAGAACCAAAAACAACCCGGTCCTGATTGGCGAACCTGGAGTCGGTAAAACCGCTATTATCGAAGGCCTTGCCCAGCGGATAGTCAACGGAGATATCCCTTCAACCCTTGAGGGCAAACAGGTTATAGCGCTTGACCTGGGAGCCCTTGTTGCCGGGGCTAAATATAGGGGGGAATTTGAAGACCGACTCAAAGCTGTAATCAAAGAGGTAGAAAAAAGAGCAGGCGAAATAATCCTTTTCATCGATGAGATGCACACTCTTGTGGGGGCAGGAGCAGCAGAGGGCTCCATGGATGCGTCTAACATGCTCAAACCCGCACTTGCAAGAGGGGAGCTGCATTGTGTCGGCGCGACCACACTCGATGAATACCGAAAATACATTGAAAAAGATGCGGCTCTTGAACGGCGCTTTCAACCAGTGCTTGTTCAGGAACCAAGCGAAGAGGACACCATAGCTATTTTACGAGGCATTAAGGAAAAATACGAAGTGCACCATGGCGTCAGGATACAGGACTCCGCTACCGTGGCGGCTGTATCTTTGTCAAGCAGGTATATAACCGACAGGTTTTTACCGGACAAAGCAATCGATCTTATCGACGAAGCTGCATCACGATTGCGTATCGAAATAGACTCGATGCCGACTGAAATTGATCAGTTGGAGCGAAAAAAAATAAAACTTGAAATTGAGCAAGAAGCCTTAAAAAAAGAAAAAGACCAAACATCTAAAGAGCGCCTGCAAGAACTCAAACAATATCTGGCCAACTTGGATGACGAATTAAAAGCCATGAAAGGTCGGTGGAGCCTTGAACGTGACATTATCCAGTCAATTCGGGATATTAAAGCAAACATAGATGAAGCGAGAATGGAAGAGCAGCGTGCTGAGCGCAGCGGCGAACTCAGCAAAGTGGCAGAAATCCGCTACGGCAAGATTGTTCAACTCGAACAAGACCTTGAGTCCGCAAACAAAAAACTTGCTGATATTCAAGAAAACAATCCCATGCTCAAAGAGGAGGTTTCAGAAGAAGACGTAGCCGCCGTTGTTGCCAAGTGGACAGGAATTCCTGTTGACAAGTTGCTCGAAGGGGAAAAAGAAAAATTGGTTCAGGCGGACAATGTGCTCGCCAAAAGAGTCATTGGTCAAAAAGAAGCCATCCATGCTGTTGCCAACGCGGTTCGCCGGGCAAGGGCAGGTCTTCAGGATCCAGACAGACCCTTGGGCTCATTTATTTTTCTCGGCCCGACAGGGGTGGGAAAAACAGAGCTGGCTCGTTCACTGGCAGAGTTTCTATTCGACTCGGAATCAGCCATGATCCGAATCGACATGTCTGAGTACATGGAAAAGCATTCGGTAGCGCGCCTCATTGGGGCACCTCCGGGCTATGTTGGGTACGATGAAGGGGGCATGCTTACCGAAGCTGTCAGAAGACGCCCCTATGCTGTCATTCTTCTTGATGAGATCGAAAAAGCCCACCCGGACATTTTTAACGTCTTGCTCCAGGTGCTTGACGACGGACGAATGACAGACGGAAAAGGCCGTACAGTTGACTTCAAGAACACTTTACTGATCATGACCTCCAACCTTGGCAGCCAGCTAATTATGGAGATGGGCCAAACAAACCCGGATGAACTGCGCCGCCAGATTGACGATTTGCTTCACCGGCAGTTCAAGCCGGAATTTCTAAATAGAGTTGACGAGTTAATAACATTCCACAGTCTCAGTAAAGAAGATCTGGAACAAATAGTGGACATCCAGATTAAGCGGATGAGGAAAAGGCTGGCAGACCAAAAATTTGAAATAACCCTTAGCAACGATGCAATTCAATTTCTGGTCAATGCAGGCTATGAACCCGCATTCGGCGCAAGACCACTCAAAAGAGCAATAAGGCGCTACATTGAAGACCCCTTGGCACTGGAGATCCTTGAAGGTAGATTCGTAACCGGTGATCATATACAGGTATCAGCGAGCCTCGACAATCAATTACATTTCAGTAAAAAGTAATCCTCTCCCAGCTTTTCTAAACAGAAGAAAAGCTGGGCTTTTTAACATTTCACTCAACCGTGAAGATTATTTCGGATAAAAAATCCCCAGTCTCCTTATCCAAGCAAACAATTTAATATGGTTCTCTCAATGAGAAGTAAAACAGAGATTGCCATTTTAAAAGGGTTCGACTAGATAGCGCTTTTGCAAACACTCTACCAGGACACCAAGATAAAAAAAGGATAGAAAATGGCATCAGAAATAGAAGAGCTGACAATCAACTATGAGGAAGACGGCTTAGTAGTAGTAAAGGAACTCGACAAAGAGGTCCTTTCAAAGGGAGCATGGACTACTATCCTCTTTTGCTACCAGGAATACAATAGAACCAAAGAAGAATACGGTCCGGAAAAATACTCGATAAGAAGGTATCAAAAAAGAAATGGTCAGTATATTCCAAAATCAAAATTTAATATCTCAAGCGCTGCACAAGCTGAAAAGATCATTACGACCTTAACAAAATGGACAGCCGACAAATAAGAGGAGGATCATACCTAAGTCCGCGCTTCTTCCCACAATTGGCTGCCCCTACAACTGGGTACAAAGCACCGTAAACCGAAAAACGAACGAACAAAAGTCTTTTTGCTTGACTCAAAAAAGCAACTACTGTATATTTGCTGCTCCGCTGAAAACCACAGCGGCTTTGTGCTGTCACAGCACTTTACCTTGATCTTTGACAACTGAACAGTAAACAAGCGGGCCAATTGATTTTGGTTTTTTTGAAGTAAGTAAGTCCAATCGTAAGTGATTGTGGCTAGGATATAAACTGGAGAGTTTGATTCTGGCTCAGAAC